>CAZMSD010000037.1:0-45457 GCA_964568855.1 uncultured Bacteroidaceae bacterium
GGGACCGGTGTCCCGGGAGAAGCCGGGCGGGCAGCCGCAACAAAGGAAATAGCGGCCGCACTCAGTATGAGTGCGCGCACTCGCCGTGAGTGCGCCAGTTGAAACGCAGCAGACACGGTATCGAACACACGATTGTCGGGAGGTATCCGGCGGCCGCGGCCGCCGGGTACCTCCCATCCATCTTCGAAGTGTAGGGAGGGAGAACCCATGCGCAAGCTGCACGCCGCGACCTGGCTCTGCGCCTGCCTGGTTGCCTACACACTGGATCATACTGCACAGGCTCGTGACACAGCGGCGGGCGCCGCCCTCGAGCAACCGGAGCAGCCTCTCGTCCAGCAGCAGGCACTGGAGGCGGCGGCTCAACCGGCACTGCCGCGCCTGACCTGGGACAAGTATATCTTCGCCGAGGGCGTGAATCCCGAGGCCCGTTACCTGGACCGCCTGATGGTCAAGTTCTACGACGATGACTTTGTGCGCATCGACGGGGATCGGCTGGTATCACGAACCGGTCGTGAGTTGAGTTCAGTGAGCGCCTTCCTGAAGCGGCACCCGGAGATTAACCTCGAACTCATCATCCTGCACACCACCGAAGACGAATACCAGGAACGCACGGCGCGGATCGAACAGCAGTCGGGCGTGGACCTGGTGGACCTCTTCAGCTTCACACGCTTCAGGCTGCCCAGGCCGGACGAGGACCCGAAGGGCCTCTTGGCGGAGGTCCTCGCGGCGTCCGAAGTGGAACTGGCGTATTACGAAGGCATTCCCCAGGACGCTCTCTGCCAGGACTGGGGTCAGGTGACACCGGACTACATACCCGATCAGCAGTACCACGATCCAGCGCCGCTGGGCACGGACCTGGACTATGCCCAGAGCGCCTTCGGTGCGAACCTGGTGGATGGCATCGAAACGACCCGGACGGCGATTTTCGAGCGCGGGATGCAGACAACCCACGAGGACGTAACTTCGGCCGTAGTGGCCACCGAGGGAACTCCCGACGCGGACAACGACCACGGAACTTCCGTGATGGGCATCCTGGGCGGCTGTGACGACAACGGCGTGGGCGTGCTGGGCTACCTGGCCGACCAGCAGATGGTGCTCTACCAACGCAACAGTGACGAATACGGTTCGGTGGCTGACATCTATGACCTGGCCGCCAGCCAGCTTGATGCCGGCGAGCTGTGCAATTCCTCGTGGGCTTACTACGCCGATCCCATGCCGCCCGGCCAGGAATGTCCCTGCAATCCCGGGCAGAACGGCCTCGTGCCCTGCGAGTACAATCCTGACGTGAAGGCCGCCATCCAGGCCGCGGTGGCCGCGGGGATCTACCACTTCATCGGCGCAGGCAACGGTTGCGTCGACCTGGACGATCCCGTTTTCGGTGACATCTTCCAGTATTCCACGGACAGCGGGTCCAACATCGTGGGCGGCAGCCAGTCGGCCGTGGTGGGCAACGGTCATCACGCCATCTGCTACACCGGCTTCGGATCCCGCGTCAACCATTATGCCTGGGCGGAGAACATCTACACCACTGGCTATGGGGGGGTATGGACCGGCAACGGACTCGACGAGTATTACACGGGCACTTTCGGCGGCACTTCCGGCGCCACGCCAACGGCGGCCGGCTGCGGCAGCGTGCTGAACAACATCTGGCGCGACCAGAACGGCGGATCCAACATCTCGCCCTTCCACCTGCGCAACTGGCTGGGGATCAACGCCACGCCCAACAACGATGCCGCCACGACACCCATCGGTGAGATGCCCAACCTCTTCGGCATCCTGGCGCCCGACCTGGCCCCCTACCAGATGACCGGCTGGGACGCGGACCTGGTGCCGCACAACACCCATGGCGTCCACACCTTTCCAGAGTATCTCAGCCCCGATCCGGCCGTCACCTACATCCACTGGGCCTGGGTCAACTGGAGTCACTTCAGTGATTGCTACGGACACAGCATCGTCTACCTGGATGACCAGTGGATCCTGGACGCGAGCGGCTGGCTGGATCCTTTCTCTTCCGGCTTCGTCAATGGCGAAGGTGTCACGATCCGGGGCGGTCTGCATTACCTGCGGCATGCACTGGATGAGGGTCAGTATGCAACCGAAAGCAACGAGGACAACAACGAGAGCGTGCAGATGTTCGTCTGGGACGGCATGCCGCTGGTCGAGGACGTACCGCAGACCTTCAGCCGCGGGCCGAAACCCCATCCCGAGGGTAGCACCTACCAGGCTAAGGACGGATTCTCCAACGGCGGCGGCTTCAGCGGCTACTGGGAAGTCTTCGGCGTGATGCGCGAGAGCGCCGGAAACTACGACATCTACCTCTATGACGAGGCGCCCACCGCCACCAGCGGATTCCAGATTCCCGAGGCCGTTTCTATCCAAGCCACGTACACGGATTTCGTGGGCGCCAATAGGAACCAGTTCGGAGTGCCCGACGCACTCTGGGCCGGCGTGGTGAATCACAACGACTCTGACAGCGATTATATCATCGAGGGAGACGCCAGTACCTACGTTGGAGCGCTTCCTTCCCAGCCGGTATTGGTCGCCTCGGGATCGATCGCGACGGGCGAGATCCTGGACGTCTTCGAGTTCAACGGCTATGCGGGACAGGATGCCTGGATCCACTTCCACGTGACCGGCGGCAGCGGCGACCTGTCGGTCCTGGTCTACGGCCCGGACGCGGAGTACCTCGCCCGCTGGAGCTGCGACGCCGAATTCGACTCGGGCGGCGACGGGGAATCGGAAGGCGGCCTCTTCACGATAGACATGATCGGCTACCACGGAATCGTGGTCTGCAAGGCCTACCAGTATGAAATCGACGAATCCATCGAGTACGACTTCTACCTCGGACAGCCGGCCGGCGACCTGATCCACAATACGCACGCCGGATGGACCCACGAGCTGGTGGCCCGTAACACGGGCACCGGCGACGAAGGCGTCCTGCCGGCGATCCTGAACGAGGGCGATTCGGTGGCCGACAACGCATACTACAACCAGGGCAGCGGCGATTTCACTCTCGGCACCAACGCCGCCTTCTACCTGGACGGCCCGCAGACCGACGTCTCGGGCGATTTCGGCTGGAGTATCGAACCAGGCGAGGATGGATTCCTGTGGAACATGGACCTGGGATACGTGAAGGGGGGACGCCACGAGGTGGGCGCCGTCATCGACGTGTACGATGAAGTGTTAGAAGAACCGCCCTGGGGCGAGTGGAACAACAAGCTCTACACGCAGTACGTCTGGGCCCCCTGCCCCCTGGTTGACCAGGTGGGCATGGTCCGCACTCCGCCTCCAAACTATCAGAACACGGAGCACACCTTCATGCTGCCCGGGGACAACCAGGACGGCTATGCGTTCAGCACATACTTCTGGACGGCCGTGAGCTGTCTGCCGCAGTCGGGCTCGGACGCCTACGCCACGCTGGGATATGACTATCACTCCACCGATCCGGAAACCGCCATGCTGGATCACGTGTCCAGGTCCTGGGCGGCCCCCGGAAACGCCAGCTTCTGCGTGGCCAACGGCAATGTGGTAGGCAACGGCCAGGAACTGGATTTCGGCGTGTACAACAACAATACCTGGCCGGCCGCTCCATCGATCGGCAATTACGAGGTGAAAGGCTGCCAGAGCATCCACGACTGCTTCGCCCATCTCATGTACGGCTTCTACAACATGTACTACACCGACAACCTGCACATCTACGACCTGTACCTGGAAGCCCCGGGCGACTATCCCGTCAACCTGTACAACTATTCCTACGCGGACCTGGGGCTGGCCGTCTTCGAGGCGGGAGTCGACCATGCAGCAGCTTGGGAAGCCGCTCTGCTGCTGGACAGCGAGGGCAGCGGAGCGGACGAAACGGGGACGTTGACCACCAGCGCAAGCGGCTGGCACGGCCTGGTGATCTTCAAGCACGGATATGCGGACACCTGGGAAGAAGCGACGTACCGCTTCCTGATAGGCGGTCGGAAACCGCAGGCCATCACCGACCTGGAGATCATCCCGGTGGATGTGGATCCCATCGACTACTACCATTTCGACTTCCAGTTCAGCGACGTGACACAGGACATCTACGGGATTGCCTTGGAGGTCGATTACTACAGCCTGTACTGGTCCAACAACCCCTACGCCTCGTTTCCGGAAAGCTGGCGTTATCATTCAAGCAGCGTGGTCAGCGAATTCCTCAACATACCCGCGTCCACGGTGGTCGATCTGTACTACATGGTGACTGCCGTGGACGAGGACGGCTTCGTGGTGGCTTCCACGGAGGAGCTGGAATCGACCCTCCAGGATCCACAGGAGGGAAAGCCAACAAATACACACGGCCCGGTCGGTGTGATACCGGATCGATGAGCGCCGGCGGACAGGCTGTATAATCGCTCCCTCACCCGACGGGGAGAATCAGACGTCGGGCACGGCATCGCAGCAGGATCAGCCGCAGCAGTGCAACACAGCACAGCATGGTCGGCCGCCGGCCTCCACCGCTTAATTGCTCACGTGCGTGAAAGGAGAACCGATGAACAGGCAACTTGCACTCGCCGCCTGCTTCGCCTTGATGGCTGCCGCCGGCGGAACTCTCGACGCAGAGGAGAGGCAGGGTCTCGATCATGCGGAACGTCCTGTCGCCCGGCAACTGATCCAGGACGAGCCGGACCGGCCGGTTCTGCCGCGCCTGACCTGGGACAAGTACATCTTCGCCGAGGGCGTGAATCCCCGGGCCCGCCACCTGGACCGCTTGATGGTCAAGTTCTACGACAAGGACCTGGTGCGCGTCGAGGGGAATCGGGTTGTATCACGCAGCGGCGCGGACCTGCACTCCGTAAGGGTCTTCCTCAAGCAGCACCCTGAGATTAGGTTGGAGGCGACGATTCTCTCCGAGCCCGAAGAGCGGTACCAGGCCCGCACGGCCGGACTCGAGCGGAAGTCGGGCGTCGACCTGGTGGATCTCTTCAGCTTCGTCCGTTTCCGGCTGCCGCATCCCGACGCGGATCCGAAGGGTCTGCTGGCGGAAGTCCTCGCGGCTCCCGAGGTGGAGTTGGCGTACTACGAGGGAATTCCCGTGCTGGGGACCTGCTATGACTGGGGCCAGGTAACACCGGATTACACAGCGTATCAAGGTTATCACGATCCCGCGCCGGAAGGCACCGACCTGGACTACGCCCGGACGGCCTTCGACGCCGACGTGGTGGACGGCACGGCCGGCAGGTGGACTGGAATCATGGAATACTCCATGCGTATCACGCATGAGAACGTCACGGACGCCGTCTTCCCCCTGGGCGGTACGCCCGCCACCGAGATCGAGCACGGCACGGCGGTGATGGGTGTCCTGGGCGGCTGCGACGACAACAACGTGGGAGTCCTGGGCTACCTGGCGGACCAGCGGATGATGCTCTACCAGCTCGACCACCCGAGCTACGGATCCATCGCCGAGGTCTACAACGAGGCAAACTACGACCTGCTGGCCGGGGAGGTGAGTAATTCCTCCTGGGGCTACATCTCCGATCCCATGCCGCCCGGCCAGGAATGCCCCTGCCATTCCTGGGAGAACGGGGCCGTGCCCATCGAGTACGACCCGGCCGTCAAGGCGGCGGTTCAGGCCGGCGTGGCGGAGGGCATCCACTATTTCATCATCGCCCACAACGGTTGCACGGACCTGGACGATCCCGTCTTCGGCGACATCTTTCAGTACTCCACCGACACCGGTTCCAATTACGTGGGTGGCGCTGATAACAGCGTGGTGGGCGAAGGGCATGACGCGCTCTGCTATACCAGTTTCGGATCCCGCGTTGATCACTACGCCTGGGGTGATTATGTCAGAACAAGCGGTTACGGTGACCTCTGGTCCGGCAATGGACCGAACGAGTATTACACCTCGGATTTCGAGGGCACCTCGGCCGCCTGCCCCATCGTGGCCGGCTGCGGCGGCGTTATGAACAACATCTGGCGCGACCAGAACGGCGGGGCCAGCCTCGCTCCCACCACGCTGCGTTCCTGGCTGGGCACCTACGCCACACCCAACAACGACGCCGGCTCCGTTCCCATCGGCGAGATGCCCAACCTGCGGGGAATCCTGGCGCCCAACCTGGCGCCATATCAGGCCCCCGGCTGGGACGCCGACCTGGTACCCAGCAACACCAGCGGCGATCACACGATTCCCGCTAACCTCAGCCCGTACCCGGCCCTCACCTACCTCCAGTGGGCCTGGGCCAACTGAAGCCGCTTCGGCGGCTGCAGCACCTCCAGCAACATCTACCTTGACGACGTCTGGATCGCGGTGGGCAGCAACTATCTCAATCCTTACACCTACACGCACTACGACGGCTGGGGCGCCGTGATACGCGGCGGCCTGCACTACCTGCGGCAGGAAGTCGATGCTTCGGACGAGGTGACGGAGGGTAACGAGGAGGACAACCGCAGCGTTCACATGTACGTCTGGGACGGCGTTCCGCTGGCGAAAAACGTGCCGCAGACCTGGTCCGCCGCGCCGGTGAGGAATCCCGAGGGCTCCACCTTCTACGCCATGGACGGATTCTCCAACGGCGGGAACCTGATGGGCTACTGGGAGGTCTACGGCGTGATGCCCGAGAGCACCAACGACTACGACATCTACATCTTCGACGAGGCCCCCACCTCCACCAGCGGCTTTCAATACGAGGAGGCCGTATCCAGCGCACAAATCGCTGTGGATTTCGTGGGCGCCAACCAGCACCAGGCCGGCGTATCCACCGCCCTCTGGGCGGGCGTGCTGAATTTCGCCGGCTTGAATCAGGACTACACGATCGAGGGCGATGCCAGCACCTACCTGGGCGGGATTCCCGGCAGTCCGGAACTGGTGGCCAGCGGTTCGTTGGACGCCGGTGAAGTTCTCGACGTCTACGAGTTCTATGGTTTGGCCGGTGAGGAAGCCTGGATGTACTTCGATGTAACCAATGAGATCGGTTACCTGTCGGTCCGTGTCTTTGGACCGGATCACGAGTACTTCAGCCGCTATGATATCGATGGAGGATTCAGCGCTTATTCATATGGCGAATCGGTGAGCGGCAGCTTCACCGTCAACACGACCGGCTATCACGGGATCGTGCTGTGCAGGACCCGGCGCGATGACTTGCACCATGACATTGACTTCGACTTCTACCTGGGCACTCCCGCGGGCGACCTGGTCCACCACGCTCGAGACGGCTGGACCCACGAGGTGGTGGCCCGTAATACGGGGGTGGGCAGCACCGGGGTCCTGCCCGTCATTCTGAACGAGGGCTCCTCCGTGGTGGACAACGGACTGCTCAACCAGGGCAGCGGCCCCTTCCTGCAGGGATCCAACAACGCCTTCTACCTGGACGGCCCGCTGGTCCACGAATCGGGCAATTTCACCTCCGACATCGATCCGGGGGAGGAAAGGCAGTTCAGCGACATCGATCTGGGATACGTGACGGGCGGCCGTCACGAGGTGGGCGCCGTCATCGACCTGCACGAGGAAGTGGCGGAGGAGCCTCCCCAGGGCGAGGAGAACAACGCGTATTACACGCAGTACGCCTGGGCGCCCCTTGAACTGAGCCACAGGACGCCGCTGACCCGCGATCCGCCGCCCAACCGTACCAACGCCAGCCACTCCTTCAGCCTGCCGGGCTGGAACCAGGACGGCTATGTCTTCTACACCTACTACTGGACGGGCGTGGCCTGCATGCCGCATGGAAGTCAGGACTATTACTACACAGTCGGCTATGACCATCATTCCACCGACCCGGAATCGGCTTTGTTGAATTCCACAACCTTATCCGGGTCGTTCGCGGGAAACACCACCTTCTGCATGGTCAACGGCAGCGTGGTGAGCAACTACCTGCAGCGGGATTTCGGTGTATACAACAACCTCTCCTGGCCGTCCTATCCTTCCATCAGCGACTACCAGGTGGAGGCCTGTCAGAAAATCCACGACTGCTGGGCCGACCACCCCTACGGGCCCTACACCATGGGCAGCGATCACATCCTGCACGTATACGACCTGTACGTTTTATCCGGAGAGTATCCGGTGGCCTTGCTCAACCTGTCCGGCGCGGACCTGGACCTGGCGATCTTCGAAGCGGGACTCGACTATGCGGACCACGCGGACGCGCTGCTGATGCTGGACAGCGGCGGGCCGGGATCGGACGAGTCGGGAACCCTGACCGCCGCCGCGAGCGGCCGCTACGGATTGGCGGTCTTCAAGCACGGCTGGGAGGACCGCACGATCGATGCACAGTACCGCTTCCTGGTGGGCGAGCGCAAACCCCGGCCGATCACCGACCTGGAGATCATTCCGGTGATCCTGGATCCGTACTACTACAACTATTTCGATTTCCAGTTCAGCGACGTGACACAGGACATCTACGGCTATCCGCTCGAAGCGGATTACTACAGCCTGTACTACTCCTTCGATCCTTATGCCGAATTCCCGGAGGATTGGGCCTTCTATTTGAACAATACCGAGAGCGAGTTCCTCAACGTGGCCACTCTCGCGCAAGTCAACATGTTCTTCCTGGTTACCGCCACCGACGAGGACGGCTTCATCGTCGCTTCGTCGGGGGGGGTGGAACAGCCGTGGTCGAGAGGCAGGACTGCCGGGCGCTGGAGCCGAAAGGCGTGTCTGGTGTAATACCGGTCGAGGGAGAGCCGCGCAAGTAGCCGGAGCTTCAAACATTCTCGTTCAGCCCGTGCCAGGAGAGGACGAACTCGGTGCCCTCGCCCACCTCGCTCTGGTATTCGATCTCGATACCGTACTTGCCCAGCAGGTAACACGTGGAGGACATGCCCAGGCCCGTGCCGGTGGGCTCGTCGTTCTCGCGCTCGGCCAGGCTGGGCTTGGTGGAAAAGAAGGGCTGGAAGATCTCGTCGCGCAGCTCCTCGGGAATGCCGCAGCCCGTGTCGCGGACGCGCAGGCGGTTCATTCCTTCCGCGGCGTGTTCAGTGGCCACCGTGAGAACCTTGTCCTCGCTGGCGTGCATCGAGTCCAGGGCGTTGTTGACGATGTTCATGATGCCCTGTGACACATCCGAATAGACCGCCACCACGGGTTCCAGCTCAGGGTCGAAATCCACGGACTTGCGCACTTCGTGCTTGTACTGGAGGTTGGCGTCGAGCAGCCTCAGCTCTCGCTCGAGCAGGGCGTTGACGTCCACGGGCTGGAGCTCCTGGCAGTGCTCGCTGCGCAACTTGATCAACAGGCTCTGGACGATGCCGCGCATCTCCTCCACCTGGTCCAGCATGTTCAGGACTTCCGAGCGCTTCAGGGCCACGCGGGCCTCCTCCGCCCGCCCTCTCTCGCCCTTGTCGCGTTCCGCATCGCCGGAGTGCTGTGTTACATCGCAGGCGATCCCGGAATCCCGCTCCGCGGTCTCTTCCCGCGTTTCGAAGCGCATGTCCAGCAGCTGGATCTGCCCGTAGAGCGCCTGCAGGGGGTTGTTCAGGTTGTGCGCCATGCCCGAGGCCAGCATGCCGATGGTGGACATGCGGCCGTTCTCGATCAGTTGCTGTTCCAGCTTCCAGATCTCGGTCTGGTCCACCAGGTAGTGCACCAGCCGGCTTACCCGGCCCTCGCCGTCCATCACGGGCCAGGTGAAAAGCTCCGCCGCTTCGTAGAACGGTCCCCAATCCTCCGGGGGGGGCGCTTCGCCGGCCAGGCGCCGAGTGTGGTCCTCCGCGGGATTCTCCCGCGGCGCCAGGAAACGACAGTCCCTGAAGCGGCTGCGCAGCATGCATCCCAGCTCGCCGGTCTGGCGGCCGTGCGTGCGTACAATGTCGGAGACCATGGTTCCGGGAATCCGGCGGATTCGTTCGGAATCGCCGCCGGCGGTGGCCAGGTTGGCTCGCACGATCCGCCCGGCCGGATCCGCCAGAACCATCGGGTAGGGCAGGGTGTCGATGGTGAGCTGCCATTCCATCTTGGCCTGCAGCACCATCTGGATCAGTTTCACGTCGAGCCGGGGACCGGCAGTCAGGTCCTGGGGTAGGGCCGCCGCTTCGGCGGCGGCGGTTTCCACGTGTTGCAGCTTGTCGTCCAGGAGAATCTCCAGCGAATACATCCCGCATCGCGACGGCAGCCTCCGCGCTGCCGTAAATCAGCTTTGAGAATACTATCGGAATAGAATCGGGCGATATTGACCGAATCTGAGATCTACCACAAAATCCTGGTTCCGCCCGGTTCCAATGGAACTCGTAGGATCCTGGTTTCGAGTTCGCCGCGGACGAGCCCCGGTCTGCGATGGACGGCTATCCGGGATTTTCCGGGATCCTGACCTCCCCGAACAGTTCCTTCACCAGGCAGCGCACGCAGCCTTCCAGTTCCGCGATGCCCTCGCTGTACTCCGGCCAGGGTTCCTGGACGAAGTCGTAGATCCCGGCGTCGTCGCGGTGGCGCTCGTCGGGGTGGAACTCGGTGATCACCCGCACTCCGCCGGGCACCAGGTCCAGGTCGCCGCCCAGCTCGTGCCGCGCCGCATCGCGATGGTAGGTTTCCATGCCGATCACCAGGTCCGCTTCGCGCAGGAGGAAATAGCTCATCGCCCGGGAGCGGAAGGTCTCAAGGTCGATTCCCCGCTCTCGCAGCGCACGCAGGGTATAGGGAGCGGCGGGCTCGCCCACGATGCCCAGGGTGCCGCAACTTTCCGCAATCACGTCGTCGCGGTTCTGCCTCCGCAGCTCGTCGCGGGCCAGCGCTTCCGCGGCGGGACTGCGACAGATATTACCGCTGCATACGAAGAGCAGGCGGCGAAGCATTGTCCGTTCGGTCATCCGTCCTTCATCCTCCCGGATTATGGATCCAGCGCTCGAGAAATGAATCGACGAAGCGGTACTCCCTGCCCCGGCGCACGATCAGCTCCCTGTCGCGCAGGGCGCCCAGGGCGCGCTGGACGCTCGAGGCGGGCATTCCGGCCTCCTGCAGGAACTCGGCGCTCAGCAGTCGCGCCCCGTTCCGGCCGGCCAGACGCCGCAGGAGCTGCCGCTGGCGGAGGCTCAGCCCGTCCCATAGAAACTGGAAGGCCGGCGCGCGTCGTTCAAGCAAGGTAGTCAAGGACCGCTTCACATCCTCGCGGTCGATCCGCCTCCTCTCGCGTGCGCTCTCCCAGCACATGTAACACAGCATCTGGCAATAGACCGGGCGATTTCCGCTCAGCTCGAGGATCTCGTCGAGGGCGCTCTCGGCGACATCCGTTCCTCCCGCGTGGAAGGCCCGCCGCAGATGCGCGCGAAGCCGGGGCGGCTCCAGGGGCGGCAATTCCAGGGCATGACCGCACTGGAAGAGGCCGCCGCCCAGGCGGGACACCAGGACTTCCATCCTGTTCCGCCGGCCGCTCACGAAGAGGTAGGCCACGTTGTGATGCCTTTGCAGCTCGTCGCGCAGGTCGAGTTCCAGCTGCGGGTCGCCGCAGTTGGCGAGCTCCTGGAATTCGTCGAAGACCACTGCCGCCCGACGACCGCGCTGGGCCGCGCTGCGGGCCGCGGCGCCGAATAGCTCCGCCCGCTCCGCGCTGCCGGCGCCGTATTCCTTCGGCGGTTGGATACGGACAGCTCCTCCCGCTTCGGCGGGTGCGCGGATCCAGGGCGCCAGGGAAGGCAGCAGGCCTTTCAACTCATCCGCCGCATCCGCGGCCGGGAGCTCCTCGCGCCCGCTGCGAATCAACTCCAGCAGCGCCCGGCAGTAGATCCTGATGAAATCCTCCCTGCTCGCCGCCAGGTAGAGATCGAGGCGGCAGTAGATCAGGCCTTCCCGGGAGGCACGATCCAGGGCTTCCAGCACCAGGGAGGTCTTGCCGAAGCCCCGGGGCGCAGCCACAAGACGGTTCTGCCCCGTCCGCAGCGCCTTGCCGAGTTCGCACAGCTCCGCGCTCCGGCCGCAGAAGTGCCTTCCCGTAACTGATTTGTCGAAAACGAAGGGGCTGTCCATTTTACTTGCCCCCGATCTGACCGTTCACCCGGTAGAGCTGCTGCGAAACGACTCCAGCGCTGAACCGCCCGCGGGCGCTTTTATTTCTTCAGTTCTTCAGGGGAATCTCCTTCCCCAGGCTGATGCCCCTGGGCAGGACCAGCCTTCCCCTGTCCGAGAAATCCTTTTCTTCTTCAGGCCGGGTTGTTCATCGATCTTCAAGCCCTTGAGATGGCGCACCGTAACCTCGCCATCGTACTTCTTCATCCTGTCACTCAGTAGAACGAGCTGCACGCCGCGTTTCTTCCTTCCATCGATGATGTCCTCCAGGTTCGACAGCGTGGTTGATTCCCACAGCAGCACCGTGTCCCACTCCGGGAGTCGCAGGGCCATGCCTACGTGCGACCACCTGCTGTTCGTCTCCAGTTTGATCCCGTGGCTGATGCCGCCCTTGCCGGAAAACAGCACGATGTCGCCCGTCCTGATCTTCGCCCGGATCTCTTCGTACTTGGCCATCGTTCGCTCCTATTAGACCAGTGGACCGATTCACTTGGATCGAGTTGTTCTGAGCGCGTCCAGGCAGTTCAATGCAAGGCGCGCCGCAGCAGCACCGGCTGCATACCCGGGTGCCGGTGAACCCAGCATGCTTCGAATATAGGATTCTGAATAGAATTACGCAAGATGCGTAACGCATTATGCGCAGTTATCATCGCTATGGGAATCTTGAGCGATCCCGACTGGCTGCGGTGTTTTTGTGGATACGGATTTCCGCCGGTCGAGGAATCCGGTGGATCAATTCAGTCCAGCTGCCGCTTCAGCTCGATCAGCAGTTCCATGGCCTGAAGCGGCGTCATCCGGTCCACGTCGGCCTGCCGGAGCTGTTCCCGCAGGTCCTGGTCAGGAGCGGAAAAGAGCAGGAGCTGCTCGTTGACCCGGGGCTCGGCCGCGGCGGGCAGACTCTGCAGGCGGGGGGTCAGGTCGCTGGTGTATTCTTGGGACTCGAGCTGGTGCAGGACCTGGCGGGCCCGATCCAGCACGGGACGCGGCAGGCCGGCCATGCGCGCCACGTCGATCCCGTAGCTGTGGCTGCAGCCGCCCGGTTCCACCTGCCTGGTGAAGACCATCCGGTCGCCGTAGCGGCGAACCACGATGTTGTAGTTGCGCAGGCGGACCAGGCTGTGCTCCAGGTTCACGAGCTCGTGGTAGTGCGTGGCGAAGAGAGTCAGGGCGCGGCTTTCAGGATGGTTGTGCAGGTATTCGGTGATCGCCCAGGCCAGGGAAAGGCCGTCGAAGGTGCTGGTGCCGCGGCCGATCTCGTCCAGCAGCACCAGGCTGCGCGGAGTGGCATTGTTGAGGATGAAGGCGGCCTCGTTCATTTCCACCAGGAAAGTGGATTCCCCGCGGGCCAGGTTATCCGAAGCTCCCACCCTGGTGAAGATCTGGTCCCTCAATGGAATCGTGGCCTGCTCCGCCGGGACGAAGCTTCCCATGTGCGCCATCAGCGTGATCAGGCCCACCATGCGCAGGTAGGTGCTCTTGCCCGCCATGTTGGGTCCGGTGATCAGCAGCAGCTGTTCTCGCTCGCCGGACAGCACCACGTCGTTGGGCACGAAGGTTTCTCCCGGCGGCAGTACGCGCTCCACCACCGGATGCCGGGCGGCCTTGAGGTGGAACTCGCCCTCTTCCACCATGACGGGCTTGCAGTAGCCGTACCTCCCGGCGCACTCCGCCAGAGACGCCATCAGGTCCAGTTCTCCCAGCTTCCGCGCGTCGGTCTGCAGGGCCTGAAAATGTGGTCTGAGCCGTTCCACCACGGAGCGGAAGATCTCCAGCTCTAGGTTCTCGATTCGTTCCTCCGCGCCCAGGACCTTCTCCTCGTAGCCCTTCAGTTCATCCGTAATGAAGCGCTCGGCGTTGACCAGCGTCTGCCGGCGCATGTAGCGCTGGGGGACCTTGTCCAGGTTGGACTTTGAGATCTCGATGTGGTAGCCGAAGACCTTGTTGAACTTGACTTTCAGATTTTGGATGCCCGCGGCCTCGCGCTCGCGCTGCTCGAAGCGGCGCAGCCAGTCCCTGCCCGAGGCGATGATCTCGCGCAGCTCGTCCAGCTCGGAGTTCACGCCGTCGCGGATCATCCCCCCGCCGCCCGTCTGAAGGGGCGGATTTTCCACGATGCTCTGGTCCACCAGGGCCAGCGCCTCGGGCAGCGGATCGAGCTCGTCCCGCAGCTCGCGCAGCCGCGAAGAGGCGCAGTCCTCGAGCGCCAGGCGCAGGCCGGGCAGCACCTCCAGTGCGGCGGCCAGGTTGCGCAGGTCGCGGGCGTTGGCCTTGTCCGCCGCCAGGCGCGCAACCATGCGCTCCAGGTCGCCCACGCCGGAAAGCTGGCGCGCCAGGTCCTCCCTCAGTCCGGGCCGCAGCAGCTCCTCCACGGCGTCCAGCCGGGCCCGTATCTCCCCCGGCCTGCCCGGAACGGTCCACATCCAGGTGGTCATCAGGCGCCTTCCCATGGGCGTGACCGTGTGATCCATGATCGAGAGCAGGGTGGGGCCGCCGTCGCCGGCCAGGCTGCGCACCAGCTCCAGGTTGCGCCGGGTGGCGGGATCCAGCAGGAGGTTCTCGCTGATGTCGTAACGGCGGATCCCGCTGATGTGTTCGAGGTCCTGCTGCAGGTTCTCGCGGGCGTAGGACAGCAGCGCACCGGCGCAGGCCTGGGCGCCATGCAGGTCCTCGATGCCGAAGCCCTTGAGGGAGGTCGTGCCGAAGTGGGCCAGCAGGTCTCGCCGGCAGTTCTCCGGATCGAAGAACCAGTCCTCGAGCCGGGTGCGGACGGCCCCGCCGCAAAGCGGCGCCAGATCCTGCTCCTGGGAGCGGGGCACGAGGATCTCCGCGGCCTCGATCGAGGAAAGCAGCAGTCGCAGGTCGCGCTCTGCGAATTCCCCGGCCCGGAACTCGCCAGTGGTCACGTCGGCCCAGGCGCAGGCGAAACCCGGGCCGCGCCGGAGGAGCGCCGCCAGGAAGTTGTTGGCGCTGCTGCCAGTGACCGACTGGGTGAAATTGGTGCCCGCGGTGACCACCTCGACCACGTCGCGGCGCACCAGCCCGCGGGCCTTCTTGGGATCCTCCACCTGCTCGCAGATGGCCACCCGGAAACCCGCCCGGACCATCCGGGCCAGCTGCGCCTCCAGCGCGTGATACGGAAATCCCGCCAGCGGCACGTCCTCTCCGCCCTGCTGACCGCGGCTGGTGATCGCCAGGCCCAGCGCTTCGTGGGCCATGCGGGCGTCCTCGTAGAACATCTCGTAGAAGTCGCCCATGCGGTAGAAGAGCACGTGGCCGGGATAGCGGGCCTTGATCTCCTTGTACTGGCGCAGCATCGGCGTCGAGGCCGCCGTTTCCGTCGCCCCCGGGCTGCGCCCGGCGCGCCGTCCCCCGGCCCCGCCGCTTTGCCGCTTGGCGCTCATCCGCCTCCCGCCGGTTGCAGTCTGTAGAGGCGAAAATCGCTGATCAGCCCCCGTTCCGCCCAGCCCCGGGCCGCGTCGCGGGCCTCCCCGCGCCCCGCGTACTCCCCCGCCAGCGCGCGGTAATACTCGCCGTCGTAATACACGCGCGTCACTGCTCCCGTAGCGGCCAGGGCGGCGAGTTGACGCTCGGCGTTGGCCGCGCTCGAGAAGGCGCCGAGCTGCACGCACCAGACGGGGCGGTGTTCCCGCAGCAGGGCGCAGCGGTAGTCCTCGCCGCTGAGTTCCTTCAACCGGGCGACCCGTGCTTCCAGGGAGTCCCGCATTTCCATCACGCAGAAATATTCGCAGAGTGCGCGCAGGGCCTCGCCCCGGACCCAGTCAGGCCCTTCGAGGCTCGCGATGGCGCGCATGAAGTTCAGCACCGCGTCCGCGTCACGCACGCGCAGGGTCCGCACCAGCAGGCGCTCCGCCTGGCTGACTCCCCCGGCGACTGATCTCTCCAGCGCCTCCAGGTCGCCCGCCAGGTAATCCGCCCGGCTGATTTCAGCAGCCCTCGCGGCGGTAACAGCCGATAGCGCCGCCGCCGCTAAGAGTACGGCGCGGAGCCACGGCCCGCGCAGCGCGGCGCCCCTCCGGCGGCAGGGTTTTCCGTCCCGCCTCAGCAGGCGGAAACCCGTTCCATGCTTTCCCAGGTGTGACACGAAGGGCAACGGAAGGAATACTCGGGTGTTTCCAGCGAACACAGTCGGCACTTGAACGAGCTGGATCGTTCGAGCAGCCTGTCCGCCAGCTCGGTGGTGAAAGTCGACAGGCGCCGTGTATCACCCGCCTTCGCCAGCAGGCGGACCATCATGCGGCTGAGGTTGAGCTCGGCGGGGTTGGCCGCCAGCCCCTCCTCCAGCGTCCGCAGCGCCTGGTGGAACTCGCCCTTCTTCTCGTAGAACCTGGCCAGGGAAAGGTAGGCGTCGGCGCTCTCGGGGGCGCTGGCGATCACCCGCTGGTAGAATTTCTCCATCTCGCCAAAGCGGCCGTTCTCGAAATACACGCGCTCCAGGCGTTCGAAGACGAGCCAGGCGTGGGGCGGATCCTCGAATGGCAGTTGCTCCCAGAAAGAGACCGCCTCGTCCACACGCTCCTCCTCCATGTAGGAATCACCCATCAGGAGATAGGCCGGCGCGCAGGCCCGGTTCAGCTTCAAGGCGTCCTTGACCAGGATCCGGCCCTGGCGACCCTTGCCTTCGCTCACCAGGCCGCGGGCCTGCTCCACCATGATCAGGCTGCGCCGCCGTTTCTGTTCACGCTGGCTCAGGTTCTCGATGCGCTTGAGCAGGTCCAGCGCCTCCTCCCAGCGGTCGCGCGCCTCCAGCAGCTCTAGCCGGTTCACCAGGGCTTCCACGTTCCGGCGATCGGTGGCCAGCGCGCGGGATGCGGCTTCCAGCGCGTCATCCTCCCGGCCCATCAGCTTCAGGTCGCGGCTTAGTTCCACGTATATCCGCGCCTTTTCGGCCGGCTTGAGGCCGCTGCGCACGGTGAGTTCTCGGTGGATCTTCATGGCCCGCGACAGCTCGCCCAGCTCGCGGTAGACGCGGCCCAGGCGGTCGTAGGCCTTGATGTTGTCGCTGTCCTGCTCCGCCGCCAGTCGCAGGTGATGCGCCGCCTGTTTCCAGTCGCCGCGCAGCATGGCCTCGAGACCGTCGACGAAATGGTCTTCCAGGGGTCGATCCGTCTTGCGGCTGACCACCACGTAGACCGCCACGAGAACGACGAGCGCGCATATAAGCAGGATGATGCTGTAAGTCATCATGGTTGCGGGCCCTCGTGTCCCTTACCCGAGCCTTCCGAAACCGCCGGCAGGCTGCCTGATTCCTTCCGGGGATCGGCGTCCTCGGCGAATAGTTCGTGGTCGTCCAGCACGGAGAGGTTGCGCAGGCGTGTCAGTTCGTCCTGCAGCTCGCGGTTCCGCCGCTCCAGGACGCGGATCTTGCGCCGCAGTTCAAGCGAGCCGAAGAAGGAGACCACGGTCCAGACGACGATGCCCAGGCCCACCGCCACGAGCGTGATGATGGCCAGCTCGAGATCCAGCGGCCTGCCCAGGAAGGGAATCTGGAGTGTCACACGCTCCATGTTCATCGCCGCGAAGAGCACCGCGAAGATGAGCAGCACGATCGTCAGGAACCAGCGGATTACCCACATGAGAGTACCTCGCGCTCTTGCCGGCCGGGTCTCGGGCGCACCGGCCGGTGCTGTTAAGGATCAGGCCGGACTCTTCCCCTCCACGTGTGTCACACGCCCGCGAAGAGTGAAGGACACGACATCTTCGACCTCGACGCGGACCAGCGAACCGGGCCCGTAGCGCCCGTCGGCGGGGAAGACCACCACGCGGTTGCAGGAGGAGCGGCCCATCAGTTCATTGTCGCTCTTTTTGCTTGTGCTTTCAACCAGAACTTCGAAGCTCCGTCCCCGGCAGGCCGCCGAGCGCTCGTCTGTGATACGCCGCTGGACCTCGATCAGCCTGCGCAGGCGGCGGTTCTTCTCCGCGGGCGGCACGTCGTCCTCCCAGGCGGCGGAGGGCGCTCCCGGCCGCGGGCTGTATTCGAAAGTGAAGGCGCCGTCGAAGCGGATGCGCTCCACCAGCCGGAGCGTGTCCTCGAATTCCGCCTTGGTCTCCCCCGGGAAGCCCACGATCAGGTCCGTGCTCAGGCCGAGTTCGGGCATCGCTTCCCGGGCCCGCTCCACCAGCCGGAGGAATTCCTCCCCCGTGTAGCCCCGTCGCATGCGGCGCAGCACGCGGTCGTTGCCCACCTGCAGGGGCAGGTGCATGTGCTTGCAGACCTTGGGATTCTCCGCCATCTCCCGCACCATCTCCGCGCTGAAATCCTTCGGATGCGGGCTGGTGAAGCGGATGCGCCGCAGGCCCTCGACGCCTGAGACCGCGCGCAACAGTTCGGGAAAGTGGGCCCCCCGGATTCCGCCCGCCTCGTCCACCCCCCGCCAATCAGGATCGCGATAGCTGTTGACGTTCTGCCCCAGCAGAGTCACTTCGCGGAAGCCCTCCGCCGCCAGCCTGCGGCATTCCTCGAGAATCGAGGGCAGGCTGCGGCTGCGCTCCCGGCCCCTGGTGAAGGGAACGATGCAGAAGCTGCACATGTTGTCGCAGCCGCGCATGATGGTGACCCAGGCATTGGTGCCCGACCGGCGGCTGGGGTAGATCCGATCATAGTTCTCGCTGCGGTCCCGGCGGGTCAGGATGTGCCGGCCCTCGCGGCTGACCAGCAGGTCGCGCAGCACTCCCGGCAGCTTGCGGTACTGGTCCGGCCCCACCACCAGGTCCACGTGGGGATGTTCGCGCGGGATCAGGTCGCTGAGATGCACGCTCATGCAGCCCAGCACGCCGATGATCAACTCGGGGCGCTCCTGCTTGTAGGTCTTGTAGCGCCCCAACTGGGCCAGCACCCGTTGCTCCGCACCTTCGCGAACGGCGCACGTATTGACCAGGATGACGTCCGCCCGGGAGGGATCCTGGCAGAGAACGTGCCGCTCGTCCTCGAGCAGCCGAGTCACCAGTTCGGTATCGGACAGGTTCATCTGGCAGCCATAGGTCTCGATGCAGATGTTCAGAGCGGGCCCCATGAGCTCCCTATTCGGCAAAGCCGCTGTCGATTGCGAGACAGGCACAAGATGGTCTCGCGCGCAGTCGATAAGGCAAGCGGAACCTGTAGACGTCCCGCTCCGCCCGGGCGTTCGGGCGACCGGGTGATATAGATAAAGATCAGCAGGGACATATGCCTACCATTCTGACCATCGACGACGAAGCCGTTGTCCGCAACACCTTCCGCAGGTACCTGGAAACCTGCGACTGGACCATCCTGGAGGCGGCGGACGGAATGGAGGGCCTCAAGGTCTTCCGGCGCGAATCGCCCGACCTGGTGCTGCTGGACCTGCACATGCCGGCCATGAGCGGGCTCGAGGTGCTGGAACAGATCGCCGCCGAGGCGCCCGACGTGCCCGTTGTGGTGGCCTCCGGGGCCTCCGTCGTCGCGGACGCCGTGGAAGCCCTGCGCCAGGGAGCCTGGGACTACCTGCTGAAGCCAGTGACCAACCTGAAGATCCTGCGTCACGCCGTGGAGCGGGCGCTGGAGCGCGCGGAGCTGCTGATCGAGAACCGCGAGTACCGGGGGGAGCTCGAGGAGAAGGTCCACTTGCGGACCGCTCAGCTGGAAAAGGCCAACCAGGACCTTGCCCGCACCAGCCTGCAGATCATCCATCGTCTGGGCAAGGCGGCGGAATTCAAGGACAACGAGACCGGGCGTCACGTGGTCCGGGTCAGTCACTACTCGCGGATCCTGGCGCAGAGGCTGGACCTGGATGCCGATACCGTGGAGCTGATCTTCCTCAGCAGCCCGATGCACGACATCGGCAAGATCGGCGTGCCCGACAAGATCCTGCTCAAGGCGGGACCCTTGGACGTCCGCGAATGGTCCTTCATGCAGCTTCACTGCATCATCGGGGCGGAGCTTTTCGAGCCCCTGGAAGAAGAAGAGCTCGAGCGTTACCAGGAACACACCCGCTTCGGGCAGCAGATCCTCGGCGGAAGCGACTCCCCACTGCTGGAAATGGCAGGCCGGATCGCCGCCAACCACCACGAGCACTGGGACGGCTCGGGCTACCTGCACGGGAGAACGGGCGAGGAGATTCCGCTCGAAGCGCGCATCGTCACCGTGGCCGACGTCTACGACGCTCTTTCCAGCCGCCGCAGCTACAAGGAGCCGCTGAGCGAAAGCGTCTGCCAGGCGAAGCTGCGGGAGCTTTCGGGTTCCCTCCTCGATCCTCGCATCGTGGAAGCCTTCTTCAAGTCCATCGACGAGATCCTGGAAGTCAAGACGCGCTGGAGCGACTGATCCGCGGGATTGCCGTCAAGTCCTTCCCTAGGAGTCTGTCCCCGGCACTGCCTCACAGGTGCAGTGCCGGGGGCGGTGATTTCCTCCTGGTGGACCGTGCCGAACCGCACTGTTTGCGCAGTACAGCTATGTCACTAATCTCTATGATCAATTACTCTTACTAATACGAAAGCCGATTGGTGCACCTGAACTGTACGGGGCATCACTATATCGATCCGCACAGCGCAAATAATCCGCACTGGCATACCAGCTTCCACCCCTAAGCAGGCGGCTCCCGCTGCCTGCTCCATATGGATTTATTTGTGTATCACTACTATAGTCGCCATACATGTCACCCACCCACTCCAGTACATTACCTGCCGCATCAAATAAACCCTGTTGACTTGCCCCAAGTGGATAAGAACCCAGGGGCGTGGTCCAAAGCACGTTTTGGTTGTAACTTGCTAGAGTACTGTTTGGAGAATCGTCTCCCCAAGGATATGTCCTGCTGTTATTAAACCGTGCTGCATACTCCCATTCGGCTTCAGTTGGTAAGCGGTATCCCGAGGCTAAATACGGATCATGACTTTCATTTTGATTCCAATTACCGTTATAATAAACTGGAAGATCGCTAATCATACTCAGCCAATCACAATAACATGCTGCCCCATACCAAGTCACTTCTTTCGTAGGATGTTCTTCCGGATAATAACCAGTTGGATATGCCCATTGTGCATAATTATTTGGAGCATTGCGTAAACCGAATAAGCCTTCACTAAATATGATTTCGCAGAAGTTGCTGCCTAAGTTTAAGAGCACTTGGCCGTAGGCTTGTACCGAATTGGCATCCACTGTTACATATCCATTATCATATGCCCATTGGACAGCTTCCATGAACTCCTGATTTGTCACTTCGTACCTGCCAACCAAGAAATCCTCAGTAAGTGTAACCTCGTGCACTGGAGTGGCAACTCCAGTTTGGCCCATTGTAAAAGTACCGGATGGGATATTGATCATTTCTCCGATGGACACGGCGGCACTGTCAGCATACACAATAAATACACCAAATACTGTTGGCTGTGAATTCCAATCCCAACCAGAGGGAACAGACACGGAATACTCTGTTTCTTCAACAATAGAATACAATGAATCTGGGGAAACACTGGAAGTACTTCCATAGACTTTGTATGAGGACGCTCCTGGAACAGTATTCCATGAGAGGTGAATGTCGGTGAAATTACCATCAAAGCTTGCAGAAATACTGACTTGAGGAGCCTCGAGTGCAAATGTATGCTTACTGATAAGCCATATCCCAATAAACAGAAGAATGATCTTCATTTAGGTATTCCTATTTGAGTTATAACAACAATTTGCTTCTAATGTGTTTTCGATTCAAAACAATATAGTGTTTATAGTATCACATTGATACCCAATTCTATATCGAAAGCAGGATTGCATTCGAAATCGCGAAGCGAGAAGACCGATTGCGGTCCCGATATCGATCCTGATAACGATGTCGATCCAGAGGATTGTCGAATCTACCAGAGTATGAGGATCCTTCTGCAGAATCCGCTACGCTCCTCCTCGAGAATGAAGGGCCCCCGCAGCTTCTGGGGCAGCAGCAGGCGCTGCAGGCCGGTCCGCGGCTCGGGCGTCCAGCTCCACACACGCCTGCCCAGCAGGTCGTAGAGGATCAGCCGGCCCGGAACGGTCTGGAAGTGAATCCCGCGCCACGGACCGCCCGGATCGGGATAGATCCTGAAAACGCCTCCCGCGAATACTCCCGCGCCGATCCAGAGCATTTCCAGGCCGCCGTTCACCGCTTCGGCGCCGGAATTGGCCAGCAGCAGGAAATCGCCGGGATCCAGCTCGGTCGTTCCCCCGGAAACGGCCGCCGACGGTTGCCAGTCCGGCCAGTGCAGCAGGGCCGCGGCGGATGCGGCAGCGGCGCCGAAGGCGTGGTCGACGCCATACTCCCCGCCCGCCGCGATCCGGGCGATGCGCATGCTGAGCCCGGGAAGCTGCGAGAAGTCCGCCGGCAGGGGAACCTCCGCCCCTTCGACCGGGGCCCAGAGCGCGGGCAGGCCTGAGAGGTCCACCGCGGGCAGCAGGTCCAGCTCCTCGATCCGCCACGCTCCTCCGCCCCACCCGGCGCGGCAGCCGGCGTGCAGCAGTTCCGCCAGCAGGGCGTTCAGCGCTTCCGCCGGTGGCTCCTCCAGCAGGGCGAGCAGGCGCGGCCAGGCCCGTTCCAGCGCCGGATCCTGGCCCTCAAGGCATTCCAGGAGGGTCGCGGGCGTGGCGCTGCCGCCCAGCAGGAACTTCACCGCCGCGGCGGCGCCGTACTCGCGACCACCGTCGTGAGCGTCCAGTGGAGCGCCCGGGTCCTGCATGTAATACAGGGCATAGCGGTCGACCCAGTCGTCGTGCGCCGGAAAGACCAGGTCCTCGGCCCAGACGGCTGTGGCTTCGTAGAAGGCCAAGTCCCGCCAGTCGAAGACCCGCGCGAACTGAAAGGCGTGGAACAGCTCGTGGGCGGCGGTCACTTCAGCCAACTCAGCCTGGTCGCCGCCCCAGGGCGACATTTCGTTGTCCAGCACGATGTGGGTCAGTCCCGCCCAGCCGCCGCTCTCCCAGGGTGGACTGGTCCCCCCGGGAGCGCCGAGAGGCGCCAGGTAGACGGGGTAGTGTTCCCGGTCGCCCAGGGGGATCTCCCAGGCCCCGGGCAGCGCCAGGAAGGTCTGCCGGGCCAGGACGAGGGCGGCGAGTATCCGTTCGACGTGGCCGGGAGCCGCGGCAGAATCGCCCTCCTCGTTCCAGTACACGCCGAAGAAGCCGTCCTCGGAGAGGCTCAGCTGGTCGTAGTCCTCGTCCACCGGGATGGACTTTCCCGGGAACTCCGCGAGGAGGCAGCCTGTCTCAGAGCGACAAGGTGGAATCGATGCCGCGTCCGCGAGCGCCGGGGACAGACTCCAGGCCAGCAGGCAGAACAGGAGCAACCGGCCGGGGCTCATTTCAGGAAGGTGATCTTGCGCAGGCTGCGTCGCATTTCGCCCGGTTCCGCGGAGGCCGGTCTGAGCAGGAACTCCACGACGTAGAGGCCGGCGGCGCGCGAGCTCATGTCCAGCCTGAAGCTGTTGACCCCTTTGCGGACCAGCAGGGGCGGCGAGGCGAACACTTCCTGTCCCAGAAGGTTGAAGACGCGGTAGCGCAGTCGGCCCGCCTCCCGGGCCGTGTAGCGGATCTGTGTCACGGGATTGAAGGGATTGGGGAAGATCTCCACGATATCCCGCCGGACGACCTGCGGCGGCGGCGGGATTTCGGCTCCGGGCAGCGCCTGGGCTCCGGCCACGACGTGGATGTCGTCCACGGCCACACCGTAGGCCCAGCTTCCCTCGAAGCGGAAGGCCAGGCGCAGGGAATCGGCGCCGGCCAGTCCGGAGACGTCGAGGCTGCGCTCCTCCCAGTAGTAGCCCGTGCCTTCCGGTTCGTCAAGCAGCCTCCAGCCCGTGCCCGCGCTGTCGGCAAGGATCTCGATGCGCCCGCCGTTGCGGCCGTCGTAATACAGGCTGTAGCCCAGCAGCGCGGAGGCGGCGTCCTCGCCCGAGCCGGGAACCTCGAGCAGGCTGAAGAAGGGCGAAACCAGCAGGTCGCACTGGACGATCGCGTCTCCCCCCTCATTCCATTGTCCCTGGCCGTCGCTGTTGATGTAGGCGAATCGGCTGGTGGCCGGCACGGTGAAATTGATCGAGCTGACGTACTCCCCGAGCTGCCAGCCCAGCGGACTCGTGGCGCAGGTGTCGGGCTGCGAGGTCCAGCCGGCCCAGCGCGTGGAATCGTCGGGTCCCTCGAAATCCTGCGCGAGCAGGTACATCTCGAGCGTGTCGGCGCTCCAGGAGACTCCGCTCAGGGGCAGGCTCAGGTGCAGCGTGTCGCCGTCCCGCGGAAAGACGTGCAGGGCCAGCGAATCGGTGAAAAAGCCCACCTGGTGCAGGGTGTCCTGGTTGATCGTGTCCGCCTCGTAGGGGATGAACCAGAGCAGGATCGACAGGCTGTCCTCGGGATCCACGGACTGCGTGTCCAGGGCCGCGGCCTCGATGTAGAAGGGCGGCGCCACGATGTCGAAGACGTAGGACATGCTGCTGTCCTGGTCCAGGTTCCAGGCGCGGAAGCTGCGCGTCACGGAGGAATCCGCGTGATGCACGCCGAAATCCAGGCGCCGGAAACCGGGCTCGATGAAGAAGCCGCCGGCGGGCACGGAGTACAGTCCCTGCACGTTGTCAACCAGCAGGACGAAGCGGTCCGCGGACACGCAGCGCGCGGCGAAGCACCAGAGAATCGTCGTGTCCGGCCCCGCCTCGTAGACGTAGTCCTGCCAGGCCACGGGGATGTTCTCAACGCGCTGGTCCAGCTGGAAGCGCTCTTCCAGCGCGGCCGCCAGCTCGCCGCGCGGCAGTTCGCCCGTCGCCGGATCGTCCAGGAAGGCCGCCAGTTCGGCGGCCTCGTCGACACCACCGTTCCAGACCCTGAATTCAACGGTCTCCAGGTAGTCCACGTCCTGGCTGCGGTACTTGAGCCTGAAGCTCTGGTGGGTGCTGTCCACGCGCAGCAGCGGGCTGATCAGCCAGTCGTCGTTGGGGCTGCCGTCGGCGTTGTAGCGGCAACCAAGGGACCAGTCGCCCGACTGAGCTTCGTAATACTCCTCGGCGGAAAGCCTCCGCCAGCCGGAACCCGAGCTGTCAACATCGAAGGTCCTCCAGCCGATCTCCCAGCTGTCCGACTCGAAGCTCTCCGAGAGCAGGGCGTCGGTGAACATCAGGCGTCCCTTGTGCACCAGGCCGGCCATGCCGGCGACGGCGGCGAGCAGCATGAGCCACGCGGCGAGCCTGCCGAAGCGAAACACGCGCGCACCCGGCCGCTCGCCGGTTCGCCTGTCATGACCTTGTATCACCGACTCACCTCGTCCACCAGCAGGGAGCAGTCGAAGGCCCGGACGCTGTGGGTAAGGGCGCCGATTGAAACGTAGTCCACGCCCGGCAGGGCGTAGTCGGCCAGGTTACCGGCATGGACGCCCCCGGAGACTTCGATCTTGGCCCGTCCCTTCACGATCTCCACGGCCCGCGCGATATCGCCGGGAGTGAAATTGTCCAGCATCACGATCTCCGCGCCAGCCGCCAGTGCTTCCTCAAGCTCGTCCGGGCGCTCCACTTCCACCTCGACGGCGCAGGATCGGTTCCCGGCCCGCCGGTGCCGCAGCACCGCCTCCACGGCCTCGGTGATGCCGCCGGCCGCGCGGATGTGGTTCTCCTTGACCATGTACATGTCGTGCAGCCCGGTGCGATGGTTGCGGCCGCCGCCCCTAAGGACCGCGTACTTGTCCAGGGCGCGCCAGCCGGGCGGCGTCTTGCGCGTGTCCAGGATCGACGGCGGCGGCTGCACATCATCCACGACCCGGCGCACGGCCGTGGCGATGCCCGAGAGACGCTGCAGGAAATTGAGCGCCGTGCGCTCGGCGGCCAGGATCACCCTCAGGGAGCCTTCGATCTCCATCAACGGGTCCCCGTCTGTGACACGCCGTCCCTCTTCGCAGGGAGTCCGGATCTTCGGCGTATCGTCGCCAGCCAACCGCCGGAAAACCTCGGCGGCGACCCGAATGCCGCAGACGACGCCCTCCTGCCGGGATTCGATGCGCGCGCGGCCGTGCAGTCCGCGCGGAACGCAGGCCAGGCTCGTGATGTCGCCATCCAGGCTGGCAGCGCCGCCCAGGTCCTCCTCCAGGGCCCGCTCGATCAGGTCTCCTGCTTGTATCACGGGATCGGTCATGGCCGTCGCTCAATCATGATCCGCCTCCGCTGGGTCCTGATCCAGGAAGCGCAGGCGGTTGATCCGCTCCTGCGCCGCTTCGCCGTAGCTCGAACCGGGGCCGCGCTCGCGGACGATGCGCAGGTAGAGGCGCTCGGCCTTCTCGCGCTCACCCAGCTGCTCCCAGCACTGGGCCGCCTGGTAGATCGCGGTCACGTCCCAGTCGAGCTTGGTGGCCCGGCCCAGGTAGGGGACCTTCATATACTCGAGAATCGCCGCGGAGTACTCCCCCTTGAGGAAACGGCACTCGCCAATATAAAACTGGATCGCCGCCTCGTCCTCAACATTGGCTTCGGGCAGCAAGCGCCTGAGATGCTCCGCGGCCTGGTCCAGCTCGCCGATCTCCTTGAGCAGCAGGCCGATCTCGATCCGCTTGCTGAAGCCGTCCTCCGCCTCGGGGAATTCCTCGGCGTAGCGGCGCGCGGCCTGCAGGGCGCCGTCGTGAAAGCCAAGTTCGCGGTAGCTGACGATCAGGTTGTTCAGGGCGAAGCGCCGCGTCTCGTCGTCAGGGGCCGTGTCCACCGCCCTGCGGAATTCGATCACCGCCCGCTGCACTTCCCCCGCCCGCCGGAACAGCCCGCCCTTGAGCAACGAGCTACGGGCGGCGATCTCGCCCTCGGGCCACTCCCTTCCCAGTTCCTCGAGCAGGACCAGGGCGGTTTCCGTGTCGCCGGCGGCGATCCGCACCTTGGCCAGCTCAAGCCTGGCCAGGGGCGCGAAACGCGTATCCTCGAAGTACTTGAGCACGTGCTGCAGGGGTTTCTCGGCCTCGTCCAGCCTTCCCGCCGACGAGAGGTAGCGCCCCTTGGCCAGGTTGAAGGCCGCCTTCACCGTATCGCCGTTCACGGCATCCCGGTGCTGCCTAAGGTAGGTCTTCATCCGTTCCCGGCCCTGCGTCAGCCGGCCCTGCCGGTAGAGTGCCCTGATCCAGCGGTACTGCAGGACCGGGTCGGCGCTCGCGGCGGCGTCCAGCCGCTCGTAGACCGCCAGCGCCTCGCGGAACCGGGCGTCCTCCTCGTAGATTCCGGCCATCAGCCACAGGGCCCGATCGATCGCCGGATCCTCGTCGAAAACCGTCAACAGGTTCTTCAGGTAGCGCAGCGCTTCACCGTCCCGGCCGTCCTGGTGGAAGATGCCGGCGGTGCGGTACAGCGCCTCCGCCGCCCGGGGATCCCGTCCCGCTCCGGAAAGGTAGCGGCGGAAGGCGTAGCGGGCCTCCTCGCCCCGGCCCAACTCGTGCAGCGCGACGCCCGCGTTGTAATACAAAGGCTGGGCGGTCCCGGGGACGATCTCGAGCCCGGGATCCCCGCGCTCGGCCTCGGCGATCAGCCGCCGGTAGATCTCCAGGGCCTCGGTGTGGCGTCCCTCCCGCGAATAGAGTCCGGCCACCATCTGCCGGGCGGGCACCGCGGCTGGATGGTAGTAACGCTCCCGCCTCAGCCGCTCGAGCAGCTCGAGGCGTTCGGCGTCGGTGGTCCCCGGCAGGGCGGCCAGGCGCAGTTCTGCGTCCACCGCCGCGGGGCTGGTGGAATACTCGCGCACCAGCAGCCGGTAGACCCGGGCGGCCGCGCTGTCATTCCCCGCGATCTCGCGGACCCGGCCCAGGGCGAGCATGGTCCGCGGGCGATGGCCCCCCTTCAGGTCCAGTGTGTCACTCCAGGCCAGGGCCCTGCCGGCGGCGAGCGCGACCTCCAGGCTGTCCTCCAGGAGCTCGGCCAGCCTGGACCAGCGCTCCAGCAGCTCGCCCGCGGACTCCCGGGCCCGGGCCGGCCGGGATGCCTTCCGTGCGGCACGGAACTCCTGCAGCTGTTCGATTTCCCGGGCCAGACGCTCGCGTTCCGCCCTGAGAGCCTCCTGCGCCGCCTCCGTCCGGCCGCCGGAAAACGGCAGGTCCGTCATGTCCGGATCGATCCCGCCGCGCTCCAGGACGAATCCCAGGAGCAGAGCCTCCAGCGCATGGACCGAGGACGGACGCTCCCGCAGGAAGTTTCGAGCCGACTCGGCCGCCCGGCCCTCGGCGCCTTCGGCCACGGCGCATTCCACCAGGCCCCAGCGCGCCTCTGCGCACAGCGAATCGTCGGGCCCCGAGAGCGCCAGCCGAAACTGGTTTTCCGCCTGCCGCGGATCCTGCAGGCTGTTCAGGTAGAGCCGCCCGAACTCGTAGGCCAGCAGCTGCGGATTCTCGCCGCTGTTCTGGCGCACGAGGAAGTCCAGCAGGCGCTCGTTGAGGGCGGCGCCCTCCGCGTGGCGCAGGATGCGACGCCTGTAATACTCGTCCACGTGCTCCAGCAGGGGCGAGAGGGGATAGCGCTTCCGGAACTCGGCCGTGGAGGCGGCAGCGCGGCGGTAATCGGACCTGGCCGCCGCCAGGCGGATCCGCCGCAGCGCGAAGTCGTCCGCCAGCGGCGACGACTCACCGCCCGCGGTCTCCAGCAGGCGCGCCGCGGCATCCAGCTCTCCGGCCTCGAGCAGGCCGTCCACCAGCTCGAGCGGAAGCGCCCGGCTCGCCGGCAGCAGCGCGAGCGCCTCGCCCACGCGCGCCCAGGGAACCGCGTCGTGGTCCATCCCCGAGCCCAGTTTCCGCATTTCGGCCAGCGCGCCGGCAAGCAGGCGCAGCTCGCTCTCGGGGAAGGATTCGGTCTCGCGCCCGGCGATGTTCTCCACCACCCGCAGCCAGTCGCCGAAGGCCTCCTCCCTGCGCCCGCCGGCGGACTCGCACCAGGCCAGCCGGTAGAGCGCCGCCGGACCAGGCTCGAGGATTCCGCGGTAGGCCTCCGCCGCTCCGTCGTAGTCCCCCCCGAGGGCTCGCGCGTTTCCCAGCAGCAGCCGCAGGCTGTCCAGGTCCGCCGGCGGGTCGAGCTCCGCGTCCGCTTCCGCCAGCCAGAGTTCCAGGTCCTTCCGCGCTTCACCATAAGCGCCCGCGCGAATCCGCAGCGCCGAGACGGTACGGCGCAGCAGGCTTCGCTCGGGAGACCCGGCGTGGGCGGCCAGCAGGGGTTCCACCTGCTTAAGCGCCTGGTCCACGCGGTTCTCGAGGGCCAGCAGGTCGGCCGCGCCCACCGCCGCTCTGATGCGCACGGGCCCGTCCGGCGCCAGCCGGATCACCGCGTCCAGTTCCCGCAGGGCGCGCTCACGGTCTCCGCGCGCGAGATACAGGCCGGCCATGCGGCGCCGCGCCTCAAGGGCCTCTCCACTGCTCTGCCAGTCCCGGATCAGCCGATCGAGGATTTCTCGCCGGGCCTCCACGTCCTCGGGATCCCAGAGCTCTTCCGCCCGCAGGAGACTCGGCGCGGCCAGCGGATTACGCGGGTAGTACTCAGCGACGCGCTTCAGCGTCGTTGCGGCCTCCGGTCTGCGCCCCAGCATGACCAGGCAGTCCGCCACCCTCCGCAGGGCCTCGGGAGCCAGGGGCGAGGAGGGGTGATTGATGGCCAGGCGCTGGCAGGCCCGGCGGGCTTCCTCGTAGCGGCCCAGGGCGAACCAGCAGTCGCCCTCGATGCGCAGGATTTCATCCAGCCGGTCGCTGTCGGGAAACTGCCCGCGGAAGCTCTCGCACTGCGCCGCGGCGATGTCGTACACGCCGTCGTCGTAGAGCCGCTGCAGGTATTCGAACTCGCGCGACTCGCCGGCGTAGGCGACGGCGGCGTTGAGCACGAAGGCCAGGGCGAGCACGCCCGCGATTTCGAACAACCTGCCCGCCGGGTTCTTCATTTGTCTCACCGGTTCTGTTGCTAGTCCACCACTCTTAGTTTCGCCAGCCGGACCACCATCTTCTTGACCCCCACGGAATCGAAGCGCACCGATACGCGCATCTCGTCGCCGAAGCCGATGGTGTGTATCACAACGCCCCTGCCGTAACGCGGGTGCAGGACGCTGCAGCCCCGGTAGATTTCGGAAGGATCCGAGATCTCCGGCTCCTGGGAGTCGGGATCGAAGCCGGGGTTTTCGTTCCCCCCGCGGAAGGGGCTGTAGCGGTCGAGCATCGCCTCCCGGCGCCGGTCGGCGATCCCGGACTTCCCGCGGCTGCCGGCTGAAGCTCTCCGGCCGGGGGACTTCGGCTGTCGCCGAACCGCCTGTTCCGCACCGGGTTCGTACTCTCCCGGGCCGAAACCCCGCGGAGTCGGCGGCTTTTCCGCTCCCCTTCTCCCGGGGGTCCGCGGGGGACTCGCCACCTCCACGCTCCGCCCCCCATATTCCCCGCGCTTCCTGCGGGCCGCTCCCGGGCCGCGAATGAAGACGGCGGCATTCAGCTCCGGCGACTCCTCCAGCGTTTCGGCGGGAATCGCGTCCAGGAAGGAGCTGGGAATGCCGCCCGCGGCGCGACCGAAGCGCCGCCGGAACATGGCGTAACACAGGTACAGCTTGCGCTTTGCGCGGGTGGCGGCGACGTAGAACAGGCGGCGCTCCTCCTCGAGCTCGTCCGGGTCGTCGAAGGCGCCGGCAAGGGGAAACAGGCCCTCCTCCAGTCCGGTGACGAAGACCGTGTCGAACTCCAGCCCCTTGGCGCTGTGGACGGTCATCAGCGTGACATGGTCGCTGCGGTCCTCCCAGGCGTCCACGTCGCTCACCAGCGCCACTTCCTCGAGGAAGCCCTCGAGCCCCAGTTCGCTGTTTTCGTCGTACGCGGCCAGCGCCGCCTGCAGTTCGCGCACGTTCTCGATGCGCGGGACGCCCTCCGGCCCCTCGGCCTCCAGTGCCTCCACCAGCTTGGTCTGCTCGAGCAGTTCCTCGAGCACCTCCTGCGGCGGGGCCTCGGCCAGCCGCGTCCGGCAGCGCTCGAGCATGCCGTGGAAAGCCGCGCAGCGTTTCGCGGCGCCGCGTGATACGCCCTCTGCCTCCCCCGCCCGGGGCAGGGCGTCCATCAGCGGCAGGCGGGCGGCGGCGGCGAAGGCCTGCAGCGCCCTGAGCGAACTGTCGCCTATGCCGCGGCGCGGGTAGTTGATCACGCGCAGCAGGCTCACCGCGTCGCCGGGATTGGCCAGCAGGCGCAGGTAGGCCAGCACGTCCTTCACCTCGCGCCGCTCGTAGAAGCGCAGTCCGCCGACGATGTCGTAGCGCAGGCCGTTGCGCCTGAGGGACTCCTCCAGGGCGCGCGACTGGGCGTTGGTGCGGTAGAGCGCCACGAAGTCGCCCAGCGGCCGGCCCTCGTCGCGACCCTCGATGATCCGCTGGCAGACCTGGGCCGCCTCCATCTGCTCGTCCTCGCCGGCGAGCAGGGTGACGGGCTCGCCGGGACCGGCCTCGGTCCACAGCTTCTTGGGCTTGCGGCCCTCGTTGAGCGAGACCACCGCGTGGGCGGCGTCGAGGATCCGCTCGCCGGAGCGGTAGTTCTGCTCGAGCTTGAAGACCCGCGCCTCGGGCCAGTGTTCCTCGAAGTCCAGGATGTTGCGCAGGTCCGCGCCGCGCCAGCCGTAGATCGACTGGTCGTCGTCGCCGACGACGCAGATGTTGCCCTGCTTAAGGCAGAGCCGGCGTGTCACATCGAACTGGGCGGGATTGGTGTCCTGGTACTCGTCGATCAGGACGTGGCTGAAGCGCCGGCGGTAGACCTCCAGCCGATCGGGGCGGGACTCGAAGAGCTCGATCGGCTTCAGCAGCAGGTCGTCGAAATCCATGGCGTTGGCTTCGAAGAGCCGTCCGGCGTAGTCGCGGTAGACCTCGCTGATCCGCTCGTGGATGAAGCCGGTTTCCAGGCCCGCGAACTGCTCGGGGTCGAGCATGGCGTTCTTGGCCGAGGTGATCTCGCTGCGCACGCGCTTGGGATTCAGCTGGTTGGGGCTGATCTTGAGCTGCTCCATGCAGTGCTTGATCAGCCGCAGCTGGTCGTCCGCGTCGTAGATGGTGAAGTTCCGGCCGTAGCCGATGAAGTCCGCCTCGCGCCTGAGGATCCGGGCGAAGATCGAGTGGAAGGTGCCCACCCAGATGTCCTCGATGGAAGTCCCCACCAGGCGGGCAATCCGCTCCTTCATCTCGCGGGCGGCCTTGTTGGTGAAGGTGAGCGCCAGCACCTCCCAGGGACGGCAGACGCGCCGGTCGAGCATCCAGGCGATGCGGTGGGTCAGGACGCGGGTCTTGCCCGTGCCCGCGCCGGCCAGGATCAGCACGGGGCCCTCGGTCAGCTTGACCGCTTCCCGCTGCACGGGATTGAGCATGGAAAGGTCCACCACCTATTCCTCCGCTACGGGCGTTTCCACGGCCCTGATCGGGGACTCGTCGGCCTCCGGCGGATCCACGGGCGACGTCTCCACCGCGCCTGATTCCACCATCCGCGCTTCGGGATTTGGACTCGCCGCCCGCCCCGAAGTGTCACCTGTCGCCTGTTCCGGAGAGAATCGCTCCGCTGCCCCCTCTGCGGACAACCGGGCCGCGCGCCTGCGCTGCCGGCGCAGGGCGTCCAGCGGCCGGCGATTCTCTAGGTGATCGGAGTAATTACGGGCGAAGGCGTGTGTGCCGTCGCCCTGTGACACGAAATAGAGGTATTCGCTGCGGGCCGGACGCAGAGTGGCTTCGAGCGCCCTGCGGCCGGGGCAGTTGATGGGTCCCGGCGGCAGTCCGTACACGCGGTAGGTGTTGTAGGGCGAGTCGATCTCCAGATCGCGGTAGAGCAGCCGGCGGGGTCCGTCGGGCAGGGCGTACTGCACCGTGGGATCCGCCTGCAGCCGCATTCCGCGGGCGAGGCGGTTAAGGTAGACCGAAGCGATGGTGTCCGCCTCCGAGGCGACCTGGTACTCGGCTTCCACGATGGAGGCCAGGATCACCAGCCGGCGCAGCTCCAGTGTATCACGCCCGGCCGGATCGGCGATCTCCCTGAGTATTTTCCGGAAGCGGTTGCACATGCGGACTATGATCTCCCGCTCGTTCTCGAGGCTGCTGAAGAGGTAGGTGTCGGGAAAGAGCAGGCCTTCCAGGTTCGGGCAGTCGAAGCCCAGCGCGGCGGTAAAGGCGGAATCGAGCACGGCCTCCATGAAGCGGGTGCTGTCCAGCCCGGTGGCACGGGCGACCTCGGCAGCCACCAGTTCGGTGCGCAAGCCTTCCTTTAGCCGCACGCGGATGCTGGGAATCGAATAGACCTGCAGCTTGCTCAGGATCTGGCGGCAGCTCATGTTCCCCTGAAGCACGAAATCACCCTGCTGGATCCCGCGATCGAGGCCGGTGAGTCGGGCGGCCCATTCCATACGCGCCGGGCGGTCCAGGATTCCGCTCGCTGCCAGCTCGTCGATGATTTGCTGAAAGCTCATTCCCGAGCGGACATGCAGAGTCACTACGCGCCGGCCGCCAACCGGCGCGCAGGGCTCGTCCAGAACCCAGTGATGAAGCCGACGCAGCGCAAAGGCCGTCGAGACCAGCAGCAGACCGGCCACCACCAGCCAGGCCAGCCGGCGCTGCCTGCGCGGGATCTCCTGTAACACCCGGGACGACACGGTTTCCGGCTGCGAATTCGTCATGCAAACCTTAGAAAATCAATTATTTAGCTTTGAAATTTAGCGAAGTCAAAGCTGGCGATCAAGGTACGGGAAAGCGGAGCCAGCATGGGAATTCTGTGCTGGCAAGGCTGCCTGGCGGATCCTCCGAAGTTGCTTCGTACGCGGATGGGCTGGCAAGTGGGATATTCTTCGCGCGCATGAAGTCAGGAACTTGTGACGCTCACTCCCCAGCCGCGCCACCCCCTGTTTCCTCCACATCCACCGACAGCGGCAGAACCACCCTCTGCTCCCCGCCGCCCCGGGGACGCATCCCCGCCAGGTCCAGTTCGTAGACCAGCAGCGGCCGTCCGAGACGGTTGCCCGCTGTGCGCCCGCGAAACTGCAGCTGGCCCGGGTAGACCTTGTCGAAGTAGACCGCCATGGGCTGCTCGTCGGCGCAGACGATGGATGCCCGCTCCCGCCCGGCCTGCACGAAGCTCTCAAGCAGGTTCTCCAGCGGCCCCTCGCCCAGGGGCAGGAAGATCCTGCGCTCGCGGGCCAGGTCGGGGAAGTCGCCCGCCAGGCTGATCTGGTCGGTAAGGATCGGTGAAGCCGCCAGGGAGATCAACTCGGTCTGCTGCTCCGCCGCCAGCGCCTTGCGCTGCTGCAGCAGGACCAGCGAACCGAGCTGCGGCGCCAGGCTGAAGACCAGCAGTACGCCCAGCAGGATGCTGGAGGCCGCCGCGGATGAAACCGCCGCAGGATTCCCTTCGCCGCCGTTTCCACCTCCGTCTTTCCGTCGCGTGAAAAAGCCGGCGCCCGTCCAGTCCAGCGACCAGGCCGCCAGCGGCGGCAGGAAAGGCGCCAGCAGCCGCGGCCCCCAGTGGAAGCCCGTGGCCACGGGCGCCAGCAGGGCCAGCGCGAGGATCAGCGCTACCAGGTAGAGCGCCTCGGGTCGCCGGGTCCGGTCACGCAATGCGGCGTGACTCAGCAGGAGCAGCGGACAGACGGCCAGCAGCCCCCAGCAGGGCAGCAGCTGGTCCTGGGCGGCGAAAACCCGGCTCCAGAAAAGCGCCAGGACCAGGGCCAGCAGCAGGGCCGTTCCCGCGCGCACGATGGACAGCCGCCGGCCCTCGAAGAGCAGCAGCAGGACCAATACGATGGAAAGCGCCGCCACGCCCGCCGCGGCGCCGGGATCGGCAAGGGGCAGGAGGAATTCACCCAGGTTCTTCAGCGGCTGCAGGTCGTGGACGCGGAAGTTCTCGGCCACGTGGGGCAGGCCCCAGCTTCCCGTCCACCAGCGGTTGAGCAGCCAGCCCGCCAGCAGGCCGCCCAGGGCGCCCAGGCGCCGCCGCCGACCCTTGAGCATCCACAGCCCGCCCAGCACGAACAGCAGACCCTCGGGACGCAGCCAGGCCGCCAGGCCCAGCAGCGGCTGTCCCCAGACTGGGGTGGGCCGGCGGCGTTCGGTAAGCAGCCAGAGTACCAGGGCGGCCAGCGGCACCACTTCCCAGAAGGCGCCGACGTAGAACAGGGTCGGGCAGGCCAGGAAGACCAGCGCCGTGCGCAGCGGGATAGAGAACGGGATGATCGACCTGCGGTCATTTGCCCCTGCCGGCGGTTCGCCGGCCCGCAGGAAGCGCAGCAGGGCCAGCAGCAGCAGGGCCGCCGCCAACGTCTTGAACAGGTCCAGGCCCAGGGCGCCGCCCAGGCGCGCGAGAGGCCGGGCCAGGGCGTTCAGCAGCGGCGGAAAAACCAGCCGCGGCAGCAGGTCCTCCCAGTGGGCCCAGGGTTCCACCACCGGGAAGTCCCGGCGCCCCAGGGCGGGCGCTTCCTCTGCGGGGAAAGCATGGTCGAGCCGCAGGAAATCGGCGCCGGGCGGGTTCTCCAACACCGCCGTCCGCAATCCGTTGTCCAGGCACCAGGGCAGCGGGGGCAGGGCCAGGATGAACAGCAGGCAGCAGGCCAGCAGCAGCCCGGGGACAATGAGCGCCCCGGCACTGAGCGCGCGCGAATCGGGAGAAGTCGACTGGGCGTGGAAATCGTTCGACGGCACCTGGTCTCCCGTGTCAGTACTGTACGAAGCAGCCGGCGTGCCCGCCGCCGGAATTGGAAGACGCGAGAACCCCGTCCGACGCCTCGGCGCGGCGGACGGGGTTCGTGATTTTCATGGTCGCCGTCAGTCGATCACGTCCTGGATCTTGGGCGTGTAGAACAGGTAGAACACGCCGCTCATCAATCCCAGGGAGCCCCGGCCGTTGAATCCGATGTCGATGGTCGCCCCGCGCTCGACCAGGTGCAGCGGCAGCGTATTGAAGGCCGTGCGGAAATTCGTGTAGTACGGATTGATGCCGAAGCCGCCGAAGGTGGCCTCGTAGGCCAGGTTCTCCGTGAAGCACATGACGGGCTTGCGGTGCTTCTCCAGCACCGGCTGCCAGAGCGCGTCAACGTGCACGGTGTCGCCCGGCTGCCAGTAATCGGCCGGATCCTGGAGGGTCTGGTGGTTGACGTAGATGAACAACCTCTGGTTGACGCCCTCCACGGCCTTGGCGATTACTTGGGGATTGCCCCACATGCTGTCCGGCCGCGAGACGTTGTACACGTCGTAGGCCTCGAAAATCGTGATGTCCCAGTAGTTCATGGGAATGATCTTCAGCCAGCATCCGTCGGGACCCGGATCCGTATTCAGGTTCTCGAACCAGGGATCCTGCGCAGGGTAGTTGGTGTCGTCGGTGGTGTGGAAGATCGGCGGCAACTCGTCCTCGGTGGCCACTGCGAAGAAGTCGAAGGTGGTCTCGGGATCCAGCCCCGCCGAGTAGCTGTTGTAGGTGTAGAAAGCCGTGGCGCCGGCGCTCTCGTTGAGGGCCAGGGCTTCGATGTAGATCAGGCTGCTGTCCGGAGCCGGGCGGCGAGGATCGGGCGCCGTCAGCGAGTCGCCGTCGTCGTAGCGACCATTGTAGCTGGCGTTCTGGCGCAGCGCGGCGATCATCGCCGGGTCGATGCGCAGGGTGTCCATGTCGTCGAATTCCGGCAGGCCCGAAAGGATGGCGTCGGCACGCTGGTTGAAGAAGGTCTGGATGATGTCCACGTAGACCGAGGACACGCCCATGTAGTTCGACAGGAAGTCTCCCGCCCGCTCGGCGATGGAGCCGTCGGTCAGCGTGGTGTTCTCATTGGGACTGTAGTAGAAGGTGCCCGCCAGGCTGGAGAAACCGGTCCAGAACAGGGCTCCGCCCATGTCCAGGTAGTCCATGGCCATGCCCTTGAAGGGCAGCCGGATCTGCGCCCCGGCGCCGCTGCCCGCGCCCTGGGCCCACTTGTCGTCCACGCAGAGGATGGCCTTGTAGGCGGAAAGCACTGAGAAAGGCAGCAGGTAGGGATACTCGGCGTCGGCGCCGATCTGCCAGTAGCGGCAGCTGTAATCTTCGCCTTCGGCGACTTCGTCCATCCAGATCACCGAGTCGCTTTCCACTTCCAGGGCGAAGGACTTGGCGATGGGCAGACTCTCCTCCACCAGCTCGCGGTAGTACTGCGCGTGGTCCACGTCGTCCATTCCCAGGTAGGCGGCCGAGTTCTGCTGGGTGAAATTGATCAGCAGCAGGTCCCGGTCCAGGGTCACTTCCTGCACGTGGAAACGCATCCAGGCCGGGCCGGGACTCCGCTCGTAGCCGTCGTCCCGGCTGTAGACCGTGAGCTGGTAGGAGCCCGTGGGCAGGTTGAAGAGCTCGACCTGGGTGCGGTCGGTCCAGACCTCGTCCACGAATTCGTAGGTGTCGTAGTCCACCATGTTGCCGTTGTCCAGGCCCACCCGGTAGCTCTCGTCCAGGTCGAAGACCGAGGTGCCCGGCTCGACGTTCACATAGTTGGAGTCGGGATTCATCCAGACCTCCACCGAGTCCTCGGGGATGCGGTGCAGGTTGTACTGGAACTGCAGCGGCACCCGGGTGATGGAGAGGAAATCGGGAATATCGTCGTCGTCCGGGTCGTCGCCCGAAACGAGGAAGCGCACACCGTTCCAGTTCTGCAGCGGTTCACGATAGATGGGGATCTCGTAGATCGAACCCAGGTTCTCTTCAAGCTCGTAGATCGTGGAGAAATCGACTTCCACGTCCGACCAGGTCACCACGTGCCTGGTGTATTCCTGCGGCTGGCTGTTGAGCGTATAGCCGTCCTTGTGATACGAGAGCCTGGGCGTGTTGGGCGCGCGGTTGCTGCGGTTGAAGACCCGCATGGCCGGTTCGCTCACCAGGCCGTCGTTGTCCACCGCCTGCACGAAGAGCACGTGCTTCTGGATCAGCCCCAGCTCGGTGGTCAGGTTCACCGTGGCCTGGGTGTTGAGCGTGGTGATCCATTCGAGGGTCGGATCGTCGGCCAGCACCCGATCGATGAAGGCCGCCAGCGAGTCCTCCTCCTCATAACTGTGGTCGATGAAGCGGTACTGCTCGACGAAGCCGTCGGGATCGCTGCCGCGCCAGAAGACCATGGGCGCGTAGGAATAAATCGGGCGGTACTCGAAGACTCCCTCCAGGCGGTAGAAGCGACCGAACTGCCAGCGGAAATCCTCGGTATGCTTGATGTGCAGGTAGCGTCCGATGTTCTCGTCCAGCCGGTAGTTCTCCTCGGGCACGTCCTGAATGTATTCGAGGTCGCCCTCTTCGTTGGGCGCCCACTCGGCGATACTTTCGATGCTCAGCAGCTGGAAGTACTGGTAGCGGATCAGCTCGTACGTGGCTTCGACGGTCCCGGAGGTATCGCTGGGGAACTGGCCTTCCTCCGATTCCTCGAAGCCCAGCAGGCTGTCGATGAAGGTGAAGGAGTAATCCGGGATTTCGTAGACCTGGGCCACGCTGTCGGCGTCCTGCTGGTTGTTGACGAAGGAGACGCTGGGCGCCAGGTTGCTCAGGAAATCCCCGCTGATGGAGCTGCAGCCCCAGACCAGCAGCAGGATTCCGAGGGCGGCGCCAAACTGGATCGTTCTCATCTTCAGCATGTCCATTCCTCCTAGCGCCACGTGGAAAAGGTGACCATCTGCAAGCTCCCCAGGTACTCGTTGGGCAGGAAGGCGTAATCCAGGGCGGCGTCGAAACCAGCGAATTCGAATTGGAAGCCAACGCCGGCGCTGAAGCCGTCAAGGGAAAGCAGCGGCTTCTCCAGGAAGGGATCGAGGCCGGGATCCACCACGTAGTCGTTCCATTCATCGCGTTTGATGCCGTTGATCTGCTTGCCCAGTCGCAGGAAGAAGCGGTCGTGGAAACCGTATTCCAGTCCGAGGTCCACCTGCTCCACGTTATCCGAGGGATGCCCGAACTCGAAGGCGCCCACCAGGAAATGTTCATCGCCGGCGGCTCCGATCAGGTCCAGGGAGACGCCGAACTTGAAGTTGATGGGCAGCCGGTAGGTCTTCTCGATGAACTTCGGCTCCGAACCGAAATTCGAGATGATCATGGCAATGCGCAGGCTGCGCCAGCCCGTGTCGTAGTAGGTGCCCACGTCCGCGGCCCAGCCCGTGGCGTCGAATTCCATGGTGCTCTCGTTGATCATCTTGAGCGTCAGGCCGGTGGAGAACTTGTTGGTCAGACGCTTGGCCACCGTGACGCCCACCGCCATGTCCACCCAGTTGAATTCGCGACCGGTGCCGGTGGGTGCCAGCGGCGTGGTCTCCTCCATCATGCCCGAGTTGAGGTAGGTCAGAGAAGCGCCCACGGTCATGCCCAGTTCGGGATATCCCCGGGCCGCGCCGAGCCACATGTTGTAGACGCCCACCGGGAGACTGAAGTAGGACACGGCGGCGTGCTGCCCTTCCAGCAGGGTCAATCCCGCCGGGTTGTAATACAGGGCGGAGACATCGTCCGCCAGGGGCAGCAGGGCATCCGCCATGGCCAGTCCGCGCGCCGTAGCGCCGAGCTTGAGGAACTGCCCGCCCGCCGTGCCGGCCTTGTTCTGGGCCAGGCCGGCCTGGGTCAGGATCAAGCCCAGGGCAAACACCAGGATCGATTTCACGATACGCATCGGATCCTCCGGAGGACTTACTTGATGATCACGAACTTCCCGGTGGAGATCTGGCCGTTGTTCTGCGGCGTCAGATCTTCCACGCTGAACAGGTACAGGCCGCTGGCCACCTGGAGGAAATTGCGGGTGTTCAGGTCCCAGGACTCGGAATAAAGGGAGCCCCAGCGGGAATTGTCGCCGTCCACGTTGTGCGGCAGGATCTGCACCAGGTCGCCGGCCACGGTGAAAATGCGGATCAGGCAATTCTCTGGCAGGTTGAAGAACTCGATCCGCCGGTCCTGCTGGGGATAGAACTCCAGGGTGCCGTCGTCCTGGTTCTCCCACTGCAGGCCCTGCGGGCTGTTCTTGTACTCGTAGGCCTGGGTGTAGTCGTGGTCCACCCGGTAGGGATTGGGCACCACCTTCACCTCGCGCCCCGGAACCCCGCTGGGCGCCTGCCGGATCGAGTTGCAGCTCTGCGCCGTCTCCAGGGGCTCCGTGCCCGTCTGGTAGTCGCCGAAGTCATAGGCCGTGACCGCGTAATACCGCGGGAACAGGCTGTGCACGCCCGTCACCCGGTAGCGGAACTCCACGTCGTAGTCGCCGGCGTCCCAGACGTTGTTGTAGACTCCGCCGTCCTGCTCGTCGAAGAAACGCTCGCCCAGCACCGGGATCTGCGGCATGTCCGTGCCGTCGGGCAGGTAGAGCTGACCGCTGGCCGGATTGTCCTCGTCGCCGCCGTCCTGGATCAACTGGCTGCCGTCGGGCAGGTAGTACTCGTAGCTGCCGCCCAGGTCGCGCACGGCCACCGAGGACACGATGGCGCCGATCTGCTCGTTGTAGCCAGAGCCCTCGTCGATCCACTGGTCTTCGTTGACGTCCAGGACGAAAGCCTCGTCCGGTTCGCCCAGGGGAGTGGCGATCGCCGCGAAACCCGAGTTGTTGCCCACCGGCTGCCGCTCCCAGCCCAGGTTCATTTCGCGCGCGGGCAGGGAGCCCAGCGGGCCGGGATCGGGCAGGGTGCGCAGGGCGCTCTCCACGTCGTAATACGCGTAGTTCACGTTGTCGTACTCGGACAGGAGACTGTATTCCGTGTCCAGGTTGGTGTTGCCCACCCAGACGCGGAAACCCTCGAAGTCCTGCACGTGGCTGAAGGGATCGCGGTACTCGCGGCTCATCGCGTTGCGGGTCCAGACCAGTTCCACGTAGTCCGGCCCCGTCTCCACGTGCATGTCGGGACAGGGCGGCGGCGGCGGGCCCTGGAAGTCGGGAATGCCGTCGCCCAGGTCGAGGAAGCCGTTGTTGTTGAAGTGGCCGATGTACCAGTCGTCCCAGTCGGTGCCGTGGGTCGAGAACTTGGGGCCGGCGTAGATCATGAAGGAATCTTCGCGCATTTCCTGCACGCCGCGGGCGTAGAGGAAGGTCCACAGGAAGTCGTCCTCCATCACCACCTCGCCCCACAGCTCCGAGTAGGCGCTGTCCAGCAGGCCGTTGCCCTCGGTCCCGTCCTCGTCGGGGCCGGTGTAGATCGCCGGGCTGCCGTCCGGCAGGTAGATCACGGAACCGAAATACTTGACCGTGTCGCCGAGGTTGGGCGCCCAGAGGCCGTCGACTCCCACGTCCTCGCCGCCCCAGCCGTCGCCGTAGTCGTACCAGCCGTCGCCGTCCACGTCGTAGATCGGCGTGTCGTACATCTCGTTGTCGTAGACCCGCTGGGCCCAGATGGCGTTGAAGTCGAAGTCCGTCCAGTCGAACCTGTCGCCGTCGATGCGGCTGGTGGCCAGGTCGCCGGTGATGTTGGTCTGCGGGTTCGAGCGGTCGTGCAGGTTCTCGCCGGCCACCACGGCCACCGTCATGATGAAGCTCTCGCCCGGGTTCAGGCGGTAGACGTTGATGCCCTCCGCGTCGGTGTAGTCGAAGACGCCCATGGGCCCCCAGGACAGCAGGTAGCGCGTGTCGTCGCCGCCCAGGTTGACCGTCTCGTTGGGGCCGGGCATCAGCCATTCCATTTCCTGTTCGAAGAAAGGACTGTACTGGGCCGGAGGCGGATCCGCCGGGTCGATCTCGTACATGTCCGGATCGAACTCGTGGTTGGACATCACCTGGTACTTGTGGATGTCGGCCTCGGGTGTGCCCAGGGTCTGGGTCCAGATCATCTCGTACTCGGGATTCTGGCCCCAGAACTGCCAGGCCGGACCGTAATCCTGCCCTGGCGATGAATTGGAGTTCCACCAGTTGAAGGTGGTCTCGAGCATGGGATTGGGCGCCCGCAGCACGCGCGTACCCATGACGTGGGGGCAGGTGAAATTGGTGCCCACGAACTCGGTGTGCGGCCGCCCGTCGTTGTCGGCGATGTAGGCCGCGTTGATCTCGACCCGCTGCTGGCTCACCGTGTCGTAGGCCTCGGGTCGGAAGCCGCAGAAGTCGTCGGTGTGATGCTCGGCCTCGTCCTGGTGACCGATGTCGGCGTCCACGTAGAGACCCACGTAGAGGTTCTTGAGAAACTTCGAACCGATGTTGGAGATCTTGAAGTCGACGATGATGAAATCCTGGGCGTAGCTGTAGGACCAGGAGTGGCTGATCTGCTCGATCATGATCCCCAGCGGGATGTGGTTCCGGTCCTCGGGATCCACGCGGTAGCCCACGGGAAAACTCACCAGGGTGTCCGTGTAGACGGCGTGGAAGTCCTGCTCGGAGACCGCCAGGCTGTCGTAGACGCTCTCGCCCGAGTAGCAGCTCAGCGCCGTCTTGCGCAGGGAGGCCTCCTGGATCCGGGCCGGATCGTTGCAGGTGGGGTAGAGTTCGTTGACGTCGGCGTTCCAGCCCTCGGAACCGAAGGAGACGCGCATGGTCTCGTTGCCCGTCTCGTCGACGATCAGCGCACCGATCCACAACGATCCCTGGTAGAGATACTGCTGGCCGCTGCCGCCCGGGTACTCGCACTGCGGCGCCCAGATTCCGGGCAGACAGGGATCGTCCACCGCCGAGGATCGCGACTGGTCGTCGTTGCCGAACCAGCCCATGTTGGTGAAGTTCATGTAGATCTTGCCGACGCGGTGCACCCGGTTGTCCAGATTGGGGATGCAGATATCGGTCCGGCGATCGCCATCGTTCTTGTCCACCGTGTGCGGCTCGGGATCCGCGCTGATTCCGAGGGCGCCGCCGGCACAGAACAGGCATAGGAACAGTGCCGACAGCGCTTTGCTGGACTTGGTCATCTGTGACTCCTCCGAGTTCGCCGCGTTGATCCTGGCGGATCTATGCTGCAGGCGGCAGGCCGCGTGGACGGCCCGCCGGCGTTATTCCTCGAGCACGCTGAAGGTGAAGGTCTCGCTGTCCGTCTGCGGATCCAGTTCATCTTCGTCCGAGACGGTGACCATCACGTCCACTTCGCCCACCCAGTCCACTTCAGGGGTCAAGGTCAGGCTGGAACCGCTGATGTCGGCGGTCACCCGGCCGTAGTCGTCTTCCCGCAGGAAGAAGAGCTCCGCGCTGAAGTCGAAGCTGGTGTTGTCGATGTCCGTGGCTTCCAGGTCGATATCCAGGTCGATTTCGCCCAGCAGGATCGAATGGTCGCCGATGGGTGAAAGCACCGGCGGATCGTTCACCGGCACCACTGTGCAGACGAAGGTTTCGGCGTCGCCGCCCACCCCGTCGCTCATGGTCACGGTCAGGACGGCGGATCCGTTCCAGTTGGGCACGGGCGTCAGGATCAGCAGGTCATCCTCCAGCAGCACTTCGATGCTGTCAGTATCACAGACCACTTCGTAGCTGAAAACCGGATCTTCTTCGTAGCTGATGGCGCCCAGCAGGACCTCGAACTGCCCGTCCTCGAGCACGTCGATGTCGCCGATGGAGGCCAGCATGGGTCCCGGGTTGTCGACCGCACCGCCTTCGCCCGCCCAGCCCACGGCATGCATCACGCCGCCGTTCTCGCAGTCGGGAATCTCCTCGTCGAACTGGTAATCGCCCGGCAGGCTCACATCAGTGTATTCGTTGCAGTCCCCGATGGTCCAGTTTCCTGGAAACGCGGCCGCGTCTTCGCCGCCGTTGCCCGAGAACCAGTTGACGTTGATGGTGGGGTTGTTGGCGTCGTTGACGGCGCCGATGGTGTTGCCCACGATCCCCGTGGCGATGTCGCTGTCGTAGTAATCGTTGTCGGCGATCAGGTTGTAGCGGATCTCCGGATCGGAGTTGTCGCTCAGCTTGATGCCGCCGTAAAGGTTGTCCACGATGGTGTTCTGGATTACCTGGGCGTCCAGGGAGGCCTGCAGCTTGACGCCGTACTGGCTGCCGCCGGCGATCAGGTTGTTCTCCACCTGCGCGAAGTAACCGGTGTTATAAAGGAACACACCGTAGGATCCGCATCCAAGAATGGTGCTGGTGGCGATTTTCCCGCGGGCCCCGTCGGCCAGATAGAAAGCCGAGAGACCGATGCCTTCGAAGTTGCAGCCCTCGACGTAGGCCAGGGCGCCTGCTCCGTGCGCGGAAACGCCGTGGTTGTTGCCGTCGAAGAAGTCGCAGTCGTAGACTTCGCAGATGGCGCCGTCCCGCAGCTCGAGCATGCCGCCCGCGTTGATCCAGTCCTGGCCGCTGAAGCTGGATTCGCTGCCCTGCCGGAAGGTGCAGTTCTCGATCAGGGCCGTCCCGCCTGCGTGGCCCAGTACGCGGAGGCTTTTCCAGGCGGCCAGGAAGTCGCGGTCCGCAGTCGGGCCGAAGCTGGAACCCTGCACTGTCAGGCCGCCGTCGAAATCCATGCCGTAGTACCCGGCGAATTCCACGGTGGCGTTGGTGATACTCACGGGATCGTGGCTGAAGGCGTCACAGGTCACCGTGTAGGTGGCCCCGCTCAGGTCGGTGACCTTGAGCCGCTTGCGCAGCTCGTTCTCCGCTTCGACGTAGAGGATTGGACCCACGTCGGCGCGGTAGGGGCCGTCGAAGTCGAAGGCGGCCTGGATGCAGGGGCTGCAGGAATTGAAGGACTGGAAATCGGCGCTGAGCTCGTCGAAGAAGGCGTCCTCGATGGAATTCCCGTAGTAATCCACCTTGTCGTTGTTCGAGTTGCGCCTATAGAGGTTGCTGCCCTCTTCCTCCCCCAGCACGTCCACGCCGAAGGCCAGGGTGTCGTTGACCAGCGTGTCGCCGGCCACGTACAAGGGCCACTGCATCGCAGAAAAGGTGCCCGTGTAGCGGATAGGCAGCGAGCTGTTGGCGGAGAAGTTGTTGTGCACGATCAGGCTGTCGCTGATCCAGTCGATGACCTCGGTATTGCCCACGTGCGAGGTATCGAAGCTGAGACCGGAACCATCGTTCTCGTAGACGATGTTGGAGTGCAGAACGGGCAGCGCGCCGTGCCTCAGGCTGAGGCCGTTGTACTGGTTCAGGTAGATCAGGCAGTGCTCGATGGTGGGGCTGGCGTCATCGATGACGATGGCCGCGTTCTTCTCGGGATCCAGGTTGTTGAACTTGGAGCCGTAGGCCACCATGCAATAGCTCAAGTGCGATGTGGAGTCGCTGCCGGCGCGGAAAACGATACCCTGCCACAGGCCGTAGTCCTCGTGGACCGAGTGCCCCATGAAGCGGATGTTGTTCCCCAGCTCGCCTACCGCCAGCAGCTTGCCCTCAACGTAGATCGAGGCTTCGGGCCCCATGTGAACGTCCACGCCCGCCACGATGGTGAGGGTCTCGTCCGCGGGAATGGTGAGGTCCTGCGGAACGTAGTACGGCGAGCCCTCCGGGGTCCAAATCCAGCCTTCGCTGACCAGCGTGTCCGCCACTTCCGTGGTGAAGGGCCGCACTACCTCTTCCTCCTCGCGATCGGAGGTGGTGCTGCCCTGGTCGCAGGCCAGAAAGGCCGCCGTCAGGCCGAACAGCGGCCAGATCAGGTATTTCTTCATTCTCGCGCCCCGCTAGAACTTGTAGCCGAAGGTCACCAGCATGTTGCGTCCGGGACCCAGCATTCTCGGGTTCATATCGTAG
>CAZMSD010000038.1:0-40272 GCA_964568855.1 uncultured Bacteroidaceae bacterium
CACGGACTCAGGCGCTCGACGCGGCATGAGCGCTTTTTTCAGGGTCGACTAAATAGTCCCCGCCGCAGGATGAAACCTCCCCGCGCGGTTTCCATCCAAACGTGGATTCAGAGGGCCCAGGGGCCATCGACCTCCGATTCCGCCCGGTCCTCGCATGTCACACGGAACCACGGAGCGCAACATGAAAAGGTATGCCGGAATCGCCTGCCTGGCGCTGCTGCTGGCGGGCGTCCTGGACTGCGGCGCCATGAGCCGGATCGCCGGAATCCAGGGCAACGGGATCAAGGCGGAACGACGGATCGACCTGCCCGACTTCAGCGGGGTGACGGTGAGCGGGGCCCTGGAGGTGGAACTGATCTGCGGTGAGGATCCGGGGCTGCGGCTCAGTGGAGACGAGAACCTGCTGGAGCTGATCCACGCCGACGTGGAGGGCGACCAGCTGGTGCTCTACAACGAGGAATGCATTTCACCGCGGCTGCCCATGAAGGTGACCGTCTTCGCTCCCAGCGTGAGCTGCATTTCCATCAGCGGGGCCTCGGAGATGCTGGCCACCCAGATCGACTGCGAGAGGCTCGACCTGTCGCTCAGCGGTGCCAGCGACCTGCGGATCTCGGGCACGGCGGAAATGCTGGAGGCCAGCCTCAGCGGGGCCTCGGACCTGATGGGCCACGGGCTCAGCGTGTCCCGGGCCTGCCTGGTGCAGAGCGGAGCTTCCGACGCGGCGATCCACGTGGAGGAGTTCCTCGAGGCCAGCCTGAGCGGGGCCTCCGACCTGACCTATACGGGCAGTCCGGAGAGGGTGAGCGCCGAAACCTCGGGCGCCGCGGAAGTGATCCACAAGGGGAGCCGGCCGGCCAACGTCTACTGATCGTAGCCCACGGTAATGGGTCGACGGATCGCCGGGCAAGCAGCCCGGAGTACTTTCGTACCTGATTAAAAGAAAAAGCCCGTCAACGCGACGGGCTTTCATTTTTCGATGCTTGGGGGAACCGGGCCGAGCCCTACCAGGCTAGCCGGCATCAACCGTGACTATGCGGCGACCACGGGCCAGCAGGTAGCGGACGGTACCTTCGGCCGTCGAGTAAAGCGTGTCGTCGCCTCCCCGGCGGACGTTCCGGCCGGGGTGGAAGTGAGTCCCGCGCTGGCGCACGATGATGTTGCCGGAGATCACCTGCTCGCCGGCGTATTTCTTCACGCCCAGGTTCTGGGGATTGGAATCGCGACCGTTCCTGGAGCTGCTCTGTCCCTTCTTGTGCGCCATCACGCACTCCTTTCCTGGTTGCCGCGGCGGCGCCCGAGGTATCGCCGCTTTGCCCGGCGAGGATCCCGGCTCAACTGGTGATCTTGTCCACGCTGATCAAGGTGTAGGACTGCCGGTGTCCCAGCTTCCTGCGGTAGCCCTTGCGCCGCTTCATTTTGAAGCAGATCACCTTGGGAGCCCGGCCATGCTGGATTACCGTGGTTTCCACGGCGGCGCCTTCAATCAGGGGATCGCCGAAGCGGCTCACATCGCCGTCCACGACCGCCAGCACGCGGTCCACCGTGATCTTCTCGCCGGCTTCCGCTTTGAGCAGGGGAACGCGCAACCTGACGCCTTCCTCGCACTGGAACTGCCGGCCGGCGATTTCAGCAATGGCGTACATTGCCATCCTCCGAGTCTTAGCAAAGACAATAATGTTAAGGTGAAAGCGGGAAAGAAGCAAGCCTGCGCCGCTGCTCAGCCGCCCGGGGATGCTTCGCCGCGGCCGCCGCTATCGCCCCCGTCACCCTGCTCCTTCGCAGGACCGGTCCGCTGGGGGCGGCGACGGCGACGGCGGCGCCGGGCCGGTCGAGGCCGCTCATCCGCGGCGTCCTGCGCGACCGGCCTCCCGGGAACCGGCCCGGGCCCGGAAGGTTTGGGCGCGGCGGGTCCGGGCGCCGGTTGCGTTTCCTCTTCGGAAGCTTCGATCATGCGGTTGGCGCCCACGCCCCGGGCGTACTGGGCGGTCACTTCGCAGTCGCGTTTCACCGACCAGCAGCGGAACTCGGTTTCATCCAGGTCTCCATCCTCCACCAGCTTGATGTGGAGGCGGTTACGCCACATCATCTCGCGCAGGATGCTGCGCCAGCCGCTGCAAAGGAACTCGTGCAGGTCCGGCGATACATGGATGCTCAGCCGGCGTTCGCTGCTGGCCGCCCTGAAGCGCCGCACCCAGCGCTCAAGCTCCGTGACCAGCGTATCGCGCGAGGGCACCAGGCCCGTGCCGCCACAGCGCTGGCAGGGTTCGTGCAAGGTATGGATCAGGGCCGGGCGCACACGCTCGCGCGTCATCTCCATCAGTCCGAAGCGGGAAATGGTGGTGATGTCGCTCTGGGCGCGGTCCTTCTTCAGCTCCTGCTTCATTTCCGACTGCAGCTTCAGCCGGTTCTCTTCCTGGACCATGTCGATGAAGTCGATCACCACCAGTCCGCCGATGTCGCGCAGCCGCAACTGGCGGCAGAGTTCCCGGGCGGCTTCCAGGTTCACCTTCAGCGCGTTGTCCTCGAGGTTGCGCTTACGCGTGTAGCGGCCGGAATTCACGTCGACGGAGATCATCGCTTCAGTATGCTCGATCACCAGGTAGCCGCCGCCTTTCAGCCAGACCCGGTGTTCAAGGCTCTTCTCGATCTCTTCCTCGATGCCCAGCCGATCGAAGACGGGCTCGCGTTCCCGGTAAAGCTCCAGCTTCTCCAGCAGGACCGGCTGCACCTCGCGGATGTAGGCGCGGATCTCCTTGAGCAGGCGACGATCGTCGCAGACCACCCGGTCGATGTCCAGGGTGAACAGGTCCCGCATGATGCCGGAGACCATCCCCAGGTCCCGGTGCACCTCCTGGCCCGGCCGGGCCTGCCGCAGCCGGTGCTCGATGTCCCCCCAGACGCTGCCCAGCTCCTCGAGGTCGTACTCCAGTTGCTCGCGGCTGTGGTTCTCGGCTACCGTGCGAATGATCACGCCCATTCCCTCGGGACGCATCTCCCGCGCCAGCTGCTTCAGGCGCCTGCGTTCCCGCATGCTCGAGATCCGCCGGCTCACGCCCGCTGCGCGGTCGTTGGTCAGCAGAACCATGTACCGGCCCGGCAGGGAGAGCTGCATGGTCAGCCGCGCGCCCTTGGTGCCGATGGGCTCCTTGACCACCTGCACCGGTAGGACCTGGCCCACTTTCAGGCTGGGCTCCGCCTGCCTGGCGGCCCGGCGTCCGGTTGGAGCGCCCCGCTTCCGCTCCTCCTCGCCGTTTTCCGAAGCCTCTTCCAGCAGGTTGGCGCGCGCGTCGGCGAAAGGAAGGAAGCCGTCCGAGTCCAGGCCCAGGTCCACGAAGGCGGCCTGCATGGACGGCGCCAGCTTGACCACGCGGCCCACGTAGATGCTGCCCAGCGTACGGTCGCGCTGTCCCCGCTCGACGAAGAGTTCGGCCAGGCGCTCGTCCTCGACGATGGCCACCCGGGTTTCGGTGGGGGAGGAATTGATGACGATCTTCTGGCTCACGAGGCGTTCCGCCCGTCTTTCGAGGAAACCTCGTCCGAGGTCTCTCCTTCCGCGTCCTTCCGCTCTTCTCCCTCTTCATCCTCCAGCACTTCGAACTCGCCGTCTTCGGGGGTGTGTAAGCCGCCGGGGCCGTTCACTCCTTCCCGGCCGCCTCGGCCGCCGACCTCCCCTCTCTGGCCGGTCCAGCGTTTCCAGGCGCGCAGGATCAGGCGCAGCGCGAAAAGCACGATCAGGATGGTGAGCAGGTTGCGAATCATCATGCGGGCATACTCGTCTTCAGAGCGATGGATTGAAGAACATGGTGCCGGTGATGGGTTTTTCCAGTCGTTTCAGCAGCGCCTCCCGGTGGTCGAAGTTGTTCACGAAGTCCAGCTCGTTGGCGTTGACGATCAGCAGCGGCGTATGCCTGTAGCTCAGGAAGAAGCTGTTGTAGGCTTCGTTCAACTGGCGGATGTACTCGCGGTTCATTTCCCGCTCGTAGCTGCGGTTGCGGACCCGGATATTGCGCATCAGGCGCTCCACGTTGGATTGCAGGTAGATCACCAGGTCGGGATGATGCATGTCCCGCTCCATGAAGGCCATGATCCGCTCGTAGAGCCGCAACTCGCGCTCGTCGAGGTTCATGTAGGCGAATATACGGTCCTTCTCGAAGAGGTAGTCGCTGATCAGCACCTCGTCGAAGAGGTGCATCTGCCTGAGCTTCATCAACTGGTTGTAGCGCGCGAAAAGGAAGTTCAACTGGACCTGGAAGGCGTAGTGCCGCGGATCGCGGTAGAAGTCTTCGAGGAAGGGATTTTTGTGCGGCTCCTCGAGCACCAGCCTGCCGCCCCACTGCTCCACCAGCAGCGTGGCCAGACTGGTCTTGCCGACACCGATCACGCCCTCTACGGCGATCGAACGGTATGGAGGTGGCACCATGTCTCACCCTCATGGATACGTATCACGGATTGGCGCCCCGGTATCTTCGCGTCCAGCCGTTCCTCCAGCGGCGTTCCGCCCAGCGGACTCTTGAGGCCGGGCCGGATCTCCAGCAGGGGCAGCAGCACGAAGGCGCGCCGCTCCAGCCCGGGATGCGGCAGCGTCAGCTCCGGTGTGTCACGCAGGATCCATCCCGCGGAATCGGCCGCCAGCAGGAGGTCCAGGTCCAGCTCCCGCTCGCGCCAGCGCCCGCGCGGGACGCGGCCGGCCTCCCGCTCGACGAGCTTCAGGCGGTCGAGCAATTCCTCGGGCTGCAGCGTCGTTTCCGCCTCCACCGCGGCGTTCAGGTATTCCGGCTGGTCCCGGGGCCCCAGGGGAGCGCTGCGGTACAGCGAGGAGATCCTGCGCACCTCGACGCCCAGCTCGGGCATCCGTTGGACCGCGCGGCGCAACTGGAGCTTCGGCCGGCCCAGGTTGGCCCCCAGTCCGATCCAGGCGATCACGCCGCGCCTCCCTTAAGCCGTGCGGGATTGACGCGCGTGATCTCCACCTCCACGTGGCCGAAGTAGTTGGGGATCGGCGGGTTGAGCTTGCGCACGCACAGCTGCAGGGCGTCCACCTGCGGGTACAGCTCGAACAGGCGGCCGGCCAGGCCCTCCACGAGCGCTTCGAGCAGCTTGAAGCGATGTGTGGTGACCCACTCCGCCACGATCTGATGCAGGTGATGATAGTTCAGCGTCTCGTTCAGGTCGTCCGTGTTACCAGCCCGGGAGAGATCCAGGAAGGCCTGCACCGAGAGTTCGAACCTCTGACCCAGCGTGTTCTCCTCGCTGCGGTGCCCGTGGTAGGCGTAGAATTGGATCCCCTCGATGCCGACGCGATCCGAGTTGCGCCGGATCTCCAGAAATAGCTCACGGTGCATTTGTATAAGGTATCAAAGAGACCTCAACTGCGGAAAATCACCTGCTCGCGCTGGAAGATCCGCAACGCCGCGAGGAGCGCCAGGACCGCGTAGAACGCGTTGATCAGGAAGACGGCGGCCATCATGGCGACCTGGGAGTAGTCCTGGAGCAGGGCGGATTTCATCACCAGCGTCACGTTGAAGACCGGGATGAAGGCCGTGGCCCAGCTCAGTTTCAGCCCGGGGATCAGGCTGACCATCGAGGGAAAGATCACCAGCATCATCAGCGGCCCCACGTAGCTCTGGGCTTCCTTCATCGAGCGCGCGAAGATGCTGATGGCCAGCAGCACCGCGGCGAACATCAGGGCCACCGGCAGCAGCAGGAGCAGTCCCGCCAGCGCGGCGGAGGGCTCGATGCGCAGGGAGATCATCCCCTCCACCAGGTTCCCCGAAAGCCAGCGGAAGAAGACCAGCTGGCTGACCAGGGTGAACAGGGCGCTGCCCAGGGCCATGACCGAAGTGGCGATGTACTTGCCGAGCACGATGTCCAGGCGTGATACTGGATTGACCAGCAGGGTCTCGATGGTGCTGCGCTCCTTTTCGCCCGCCGTGAGGTCCATCGCCGGGTACATGGCGCCCTGCAGACAGAGGATCAGGATCAGGTAGGGCAGGAAGCGGGCGACGAAGTCCGCGGCCTTGCGCTTGGGCGGCGCGATGTCGCGGCGCTCGACGGTCCAGGGCTTGACGATCCGAGCTTCGATGCCGCGCTCGCTAAGCCAGTCTCGCACGCGTTGCTCGCGGTAGGAGACCAGCAGCGCGACCACTTTCTCCGTCGCCACCCGGGCCTCGTCGTCGGTGCTGTCGTAATACAGGTTGACCGCGGGCCCGTCGCCGGCTTCGTCTCCGTCGAGATCCTCCGCAACGCCCTCCTCCGTGGCGGCCCCGGCCCCGGCGGGATGAGCCTCGCCGCGCTCAAGTCCCTCGAAGGCCAGCGGCAGCCGCGGTCCGAACTCCACCACCAGCTTGACGCCGTCGGCGAAGACCAGGCTGTCGGCCGGGCGCCCGCCTGCGAGGTCTTCCCGCAGGGCGATGGACTCCGCCCCTCGCAGCAGCTCCAGCTGCTCCCCGGCGTACTCGGCGCCGAGCAGGGCCACGGGTGAGCGCTTCTCCTGCAGCTTCTCCATGGAACTGATGGAGAACCAGGAGATGCCCGCGATCAACAGCGGAATCGCCACCACCGGGATCACCACCATCGAGATGATGGTCCGCCGGTCGCGCAACAGGTCGACCATCTCCTTGCCCGCCACCACCCGCACCAGTTTCAGGTTCATACCTTGAGCTCCCCGCCGAAATCGGCGCCGCGGAAGATCTCGAGCATCTCCTCGTGGCGCCGCGCCATCCAGTCAAGCACTCTTTCGAATTCGGCCGATTCGAGCACCTCGCGGAAGTCCGCCGGGTTGCGCAGGAACAGCGCCACCACCTCGGCCACCTTGATCCCCTCCGGCGGCCTGGCCGGCACCAGGACCTCCCGCTGCTCGCCGCGGGTGGCGTAGATCAGTCCCGCCTCGTTCAGGCGGCCCAGCACGGCGTTGACCTCCGCCTCGGGCAGGCCCAGCGAGCGGCTGAGCCCCCGGGAATCCACCGCCTCGCCGCGGCGGAAGCTCTCGGTGACCATGTTCGCCACGGCCACCGCGGTCAGGTACTCGGGCACCGGGCCGCTTCGGCTGTAGGCTTTCTTCTGCAGCAGGGCCCGGCGGTTTTGTATCACGAACGACAACTCGGCGCCCAGCAGGATCAGGACCCAGGAGATGAAGACCCAGATCATGAACAGCGGCAGGGCGGCGATCGATCCGTAGACCATGTTGTAGCTGCCCGCGCGGACGGTGTAGAAGGCGAAGCCCATCTTGGCCAGCTCCCAGGCGAGGGCCGCGAAGAGCGCGCCCGCCGCCGCGGGCAGGAAGCGGACCCGCGTGTTGGGCAGAGCCCAGTAGAGGAACCAGAACCCGGTGAACTGGATGAAGATCGGCAGCAGGTGCCCGCGAGCTTCGCCGACCCAGGCGGGCAGCGCGTCCAGCAGACGCGTGATCACGGCCTCGCCGGAGAAGAAGATCGAGACCGCGGCCACCAGGGGCAGCAGGGTCATCAACAGCCAGTAGCTCGTGATACGCCGCAGGACGCCTCGCGAACGGCGGACGCCCCAGATCCCGTTGAAATCGGTCTCGACGGTGCTGATCAGGGAATAGACCCCGAAGCCCAGGAACAGCACGCCGAAAACCCCCAGCGTACCCAGCTCCAGCTGGGCCACTCGCGTCAGCAGGAACTCGCTGACCTTGCCGCTGCCGTCGGGCGTCAGGAAGCGGTCGAGCAGCGGGCTGAGCTGCTGCATCAGCCACTCGAAGCCGCCCACCTGCTTGAAGACGATCACCACCAGGCCCAGCAGGGGAATCAGCGAGAGCAGGGTGGTGTAGGTCAGCGCCGCGGCCCGTGTGACGCCGCCCCGGGCGAAGTAGTCGCGGAAACCGCCCAGGATCAGCAGTCCGTGCTCGCGGAACTGCACCAGCACTCGTTCAATTCGGCGATCCATCGCTCACCTGCCTTTCTCCAACCACGCTGAGGAAGACCTGGTTCAGGTCGTGCGTCGCGTGGCGCTCGACGATCTCTTCCAGCGAGCCGCTTTCGACGATCCGGCCGCGGTGGATGAAGGCCAGGTCGCTGCAGAGGCTCTCCGCCTCGGGCAGGATGTGCGTGGAGAACAGGACCGTCCGGCCCTCGTCCGCGCAGCGGCGGATGAATTCCACCACGCTGCGCGAGGCGATCACGTCCAGCCCGGCGGTGGGCTCGTCCAGGACGATCACTTCGGGTTCGTGGAGGATCGCCCGGGCGATCGAGCACTTCTGTTTCTGGCCGGTGGAGCACTTGCCGACGCGCTGATCCAGGTAGGCGCCCATGTCCAACAGCGCGGCCAGCTCCCCTATCCGGCGGTCGATCCGCTGCTCCTCCATGCCCTGCAGGCGGCCGAAATAGCGCAGCGTCTCACGCGGGGTCAGCCTGTCGTACAGCGCGGTGGCCCCGGTCAGGAATCCCAGCCTGGAACGGACCGCGTGCGGTTCCGCGAGCACGTCGTGCCCGGCCACGCGCACCGAGCCGCGGTCCGGCTTGAGCAGGGTGGCCACGATGCGCAGCGTGGTGGTCTTGCCCGCGCCGTTGGGGCCCAGCAGACCGTAGATCCTGCCCGGCCGCACACTCAGCCCGGCCTCCCACACGGCGCGGACCTCCTGTTTCCCGCCGCGGAAAGTCTTGCACAAAGATTCGATCTCGATCATCCGCTCCTCCGCGGGCTTGTGGTGTGTCAGGGCGCGGGATCGCTCCCGCGCGAGGCGCTTCAGGGAAACAGTTTCCGGGGCCAGTTGGGATCGAAGTACTCCCCGGTCTTGGTCGAGTGCACCAGCTCGTAGGCGCCGAAACCCTGGACGTCGATGAAGATGAACTCCGCCCCCCCGTCCAGCCGGTCGTAGACCCAGAGCTCGAAGTCGCGGTGCCCGGAGCCCGTCAGGTCGCCGCCGGTGCCGGAGCCGCGGTTCCAGGTGCTCCTCCATTCGTCGAGCTGGAAACTGAAACGCGAGCTGAGCAGGCCGTAGTCGGTCTCCACCGCACTGGGCGGCCCGTAGCGGACGAAGATCCGCCCCCGGTCGGTTTCGTAGCCCGCCTGCCCGGAATCGCCGAAGCGCCGCAGGGCTTCCTCGATGCGCAGCAGGTGGGCCACCTTGGCCTCGTTGACGGCGGTCCGCGGCTCGCGGTCGCGCCGCTCCCAGAAGGCGCGCAGGAACTCCCTGCGCCCGGCGTGATCCAGGCTCTCCCAGCTCTGCTCCTCCGCCAGGCTGGCCAGGATCCTCGACTTCTCCCAGAGTTCGCTCAGCTCGTCCGCCGAGAGCAGGTCGTATTCGTCCCCCGCGTGTCGCACGGGAAGGGGCGCCGCCCCCGGGTTCTCCATCCAGAAAGTGCGCTGGCTTCCGGCCAGGGCCGTTCCCGCGGCGTCCAGCAGCAGCGTTTCCAGAAAGTAGGCTCCCGAGGGCAGGTGCTCCACGGGCAGCGCGAAGCGCGCCAGGCGAATGTCTCCCCGTTCCTCGAGGCTGTCCGCCGGGACCGGGCTGCGGCTCTCGATCAGGTTCTGCATTTCGCCCAGGATGCGGTGTGTCACAACCACCTCGGCCCCGGCGGCGACGTCGTAGATCTCGACCAGGCCGTGGATGGTGTCGAGTCCGCTGCCGAACAGGGCGTCCGCGTAGGGCACCACCCGGTAGCCCCGCCGGATGAAGGGACCTTCGCCGGCTGGTTCCGGCGGCATAACCGATATCCGGTGCTCCGAAAGCTCGGGCGTTCCCGACAGCGCGCGCAGGTCGAGCCGCCGGCCCATTTCGCGGACCCGGCCGCTCAGCAGGTCCTCCAGCACGATACGGATCCGCGTCATGCCCGGCGATACGGGCAGTGCGGCCATGTCCGGCAGTTTCTGGTGGGGCTCGGGCCGCTCCCCCGGCTCGAGGAAGTCCAGCCGCTCCCAGCTCGTGTCCGCCAGCGTCTGCAGTCCGCGACGCAACTCCAGCCGGGCGCGGTACCCGCCCTGCGCTCCTTCTTCCAGCAGAGCGAACTGCAGCGAAGCCCGCTGCACCATCACGTAGACCTCGAGCTCCAGCGCGCCGGGGTCCTGTTGCAGCCCTGCGCGGAACAGCGCCGTGTCGTAGGTGAACAGCGGTTGCGACGCGGCCGGCGGCGGGAGCGCGAGGTCCGCCAGGACCGCGAAGGCCGCGTGACACAACATGTTCCGGAGCGCTCGCTGCACGGGCTACCTCAAAGGCTGAGTTGGACGCTGACCATCGAGCTCACGCCCTCCTCGGCCATGGTCACGCCGTGGAGCTGGTCGGCGTAGCCCATGGTCTTCTTGTTGTGCGTGATGATGATGAACTGGGTCATCTCGCTGAACTCCTGGATCAGCTTGTTGAAGCGGGCGATGTTCACGTCGTCCAGCGGGGCGTCCACCTCGTCGAGAATGCAGAAAGGACTGGGCTTGACCATGTAGATGGCGAAGAGCAGCGCGATGGCCGTCATGGTCTTCTCGCCGCCGCTCATCAGGTTCAGGTTCTGGATCCGCTTGCCCGAGGGGGTGGCGCTGACCAGGATGTCGGATTCCAGCGGATCGTCCTCGCCCAGCCCGAGATCCGCCCGACCGTCCTTGAACAGCTTGCGGAAGAGGTAGTCGAAGTTTTCCCTGATCTTGCGGAAGCAGTCCTCGAAAAGCTCGCGCGCCACGCGGTTGATCCGCTGGATAGTCTCCTTGAGCAGGGCCTCGGCCTCGAGCAGGTCGCCGAGCTGCTTGCGCTGAAAATCCAGCCGCTCCTTTTCGGTCTCGTACTCGTCGATGGCCAGCAGGTTCACCGGCCCCAGTCGCCGGATCGCTTCGCGCAGTTCGGCCACGCGCTCGCGGGCCGCCTGCGGATCGAAATCCCGCGGCTCCGTCCGGGGATCCTCGTCCTCCGCGGGCTTAAGTTCCAGGCCGTATTCCTCTGCGATCCGCCGCTTAAGGTTTTCCAGCTGGATCCGGATCTCCGAGACTTCGAGCTCCCCGTCGTGCGTGGACTTGAGCAGCGCTTCGCGCTGTTCGCGCAAGCCGGTCTCCTCGCGCTTGTGCTCTCTTCGCGAGTCGCCCAGCTCCTGGTGCTCCGCCTTGCGCTGGTCCAGGTCGCGCTGCCCGCGCTCACGGGCCTCGTCCGCCAGCAGCCGCTGCTGTTCCAGCTCCTCGCGCCGGGCGCCCAGCTCCTTCCAGCGCGCCGATCCCTGCTCGAGCTCGCCGGCCAGGCCCTGGAGCTTCGCTGTTCCCTCGTCGATGAAGCTCGCCAGCCGGTCGCGTTCCTGCTCCTCGGACTCGACGCGGATCCGCTGCTCGGCCGCCGCCTGCCGGGCCGCCGCACCGGACTCGGAGGCGCGGCGGTGCTGCTCCTGGCGGCGCTCCAGCAGGCGCGCCGCGCTTTCGGCGTCGCCCCCGGCGCCGTCCTGCTCCACTTCGAGATCGCCGATCTCCACCTTCAGTCCCCGTTCCAGGGCCGTTTCACGCGCCAGGCGATCATCGATCTCCGCCGCCAGCCCGCGTCGCGTCTTCTCATCCCGCGAACAGCGTTCCTCCTCGAAGTCCAGCCGCGAGAGTTCCATTTCACACTGGCGGCATTCCAGGTCCGCCCGTTCCAGCTTCTCCCCGGCACCCTTCAGCCGGGCTTCGAGTCCCCGGACCTCGACCTCCACGTCCTCCCTCGCCCGCGCGGCCGCGGCGCCCCGCTCGCCGAAGTCCTCGACCTCGCCGGCCAGGGATTCCAGGCGGTAGCGCAGTCCCAGGTGACTCTCGCCGGAGCCCGCTCCCGGCCCGCGCCTCCAGACGGCCGGCGGGCGAAACCAGTTCCCTTCGCATGTCACACAAAGACTTCCCGGGGGCAATTCGCCCGCGGCCGCCTCGTCGATGTTGTCACACAGCCAGCAGTTCCGCAGCAGGTGCTCCACCAGCGGGCGGAACCGGTCGGTCACCTTGAGCAGCGAGGCCAGGGAGCGGCAGCCCGCGGGGACCTCGACCGGCGCATCCGCGACGGACCTCGCCTCCAGCCCCGACAGGACCACGAAGGTGCAGCCGCCCTGCTCGGCTTCCGCCAGCACTTCGGAAGCGGCTTCCACGGCCGCCCGGTCCTCGGCCACCAGCCAGCCCGCCGCCTCGCCCACGGCGGCCTCGGTCGCCGCGAGGTGCTCCGGGTCGGCGTGGATCAGGTTGCCCAGGGTGTCCACGATTCCTTCGACGCCCGCAGCCAGCACGGCCCGCGCACCGCCGGGAACTCCCTCGAAGCGGCTCAGCAGGCCCTCGATCAGCCGCCGGCGGTCCCGCGCGGCCTTCAACTCGGCGGCCAGCTCGTGCTCGAGCTGCCGGGCCTCCCGCAGACGCTCCAGGCCGCGCTCGAGCTCCCGGCTTCCGCCCTCCCGCGCCTGCTCGTGCTCCCTGCGGCTGGCCAGGGCGAGCTCCTGGCGCCCCTGCAGCTCCCCGCGCCGGCCAAGCCGTTCTTCCCGCTCCTCGCGCATCCGGCTTTCCTGCTCGCGCAACTCCCCGAGCTGGCGCTGAGCGGATTCGATGCCCGCCGCCACGCGCGCCTGCTCGGACCGCTTCAGAGACAGGCGCCCCAGGACCTCCAGTACTTTATCGCGAGCCGCCGCCGCCTCATCGCTCGCTCGCGCCAGGTCGGCCGCCGCGCTCTCGGCCTCCGTAGCCGCGCGATCCGCGCGCTCCTTAAGCTTCGCGGACTGCTCCGACGATCGCCGGATACCGCGCTCCGCCTCCAGCAGGCTCTCGCGGCTGGCGGCGATTCGCGGTTCCAGGTCCTCCGATTCTGTCCGCATCCGCTCGAGTTCCCGCTCGAGGGCCGCGCCCCGCTCGCGGTTGACCAGCAGCTCCTCCTCGATGCGCCGGCAGTCCTCGTAGCGCAGGCGCAGGGCTTCCTCGGAATCCGCCTGCCGGTTCTCCGCGGCGATGATCCTGCGCTCCAGCTCCGCGCCCCGGGCCTCCCGGCGCACCAGGTCCAAGTCCATGCGCTTCAGCTTGCCGCGATCTTCCGCAAGGCGCTCCTGCAGCGGTTCAAGCCGCCGGCGGTACTGGTCGAACTCGACTCGCGCCAGGCGGATTTCGAGTTCCTTCAGCTCGCCGGAGTATTCGCGGTAGCGCTCCGTGCGGCGCACCTGCCGGCGCAGCTGGTTCACCTGGCGTTCCGCCTCGCCCAGGATGTCCTCCAGCCGCAGGATGTGCCCGCGCGTCTCTTCCAGCCTGCGCAGCGCCATGCGCCGGCGATGCTTGTACTTGGTGATCCCCGCGGCCTCTTCGAAGAGATGGCGCCGCTCCTCGGGCTTATCCGAGAGCAGCTCCTCCACCATCTTGAGTTCGATCACGCTGTAGGAACCGGGTCCCATCCCAGTGTCCATGAACAGGTCGGTGATGTCCTTCAGGCGGCAGGGCGCCCGGTTCATCAGGTATTCCGATTCGCCCGCGCGGTACAGGCGGCGCGTGAGCACGATCTCGCCGTACTCCACAGGGAGGATGTCGCGGCTGTTCTGGATGATCAGCGAGATCTCGGACATGCCCATGGGCCTGCGGTGGCGCGAGCCGTTGAAGATCACGTTCTCCATGCGGTCGGAGCGCAGGGCGGTGCTGCGCTGCTCGCCCAGCACCCAGCGGACGGCGTCCAGGATGTTGGTCTTGCCGCAGCCGTTGGGCCCTACCACGCAGGTGACGCCGCTGCTGAAATCGATCACCGTTTTCTGGGCGAAGGACTTGAAACCGAACAGTTCGATGCGGGACAGGTACATCTGGTCCTATGCGCTTTCGTGTTACATGCAGTGGGCGGACGCGTGTCACAAACGCGCTTCTCAGGAGCCGGGATCCGGCCCCGCGCCGAGCTCGTCAAGGCGCTCCAGGAGCGCCTCGCGGACGATCGCGGGATCTCCACTGCCCCCCAGCTCCCGCTGGACGCGGCCCAGGAAATGGTCCAGCAGGCTCCGCCGGCCAGCCAGGTAGCGCTCCACCTCGCGCGGGCAGTCCTCGATGCAGACGCCGCGGTCCTTCAGCAGTCGCCGCAGCTCGCCCAGGACCCAGTCCGCGGCGGCCGCGGGATCGCCCGCGACCGCGGCCGTGCGCTCGAAGTACTCCGCCGTGGAGCGGTCCGCGCAGAGCCGGTCCGCCTGGAGGAAGCTCAGGCCGTACTCGTCTATCAAGCTACGGCGCCGCCGACGCGGGAGCTCCGGCAGGCGACGTGATACATCTTCGATCCACGCTTCGCCGATCTCCAGGAGCGGGAGGTCCGGCTCTGGAAAGTAACGATAGTCCTGCTCGGCCTCCTTGCCCCGCGCCGGAACGGTCCTGCCGCAGCGCTGGTCAAAAAGTCGCGTTTCCCTGCGGATCTTGCCTCCGCTGCGGAGGATTTCCTCCTGGCGCCGGATTTCCCGATCCAGCGCCCGCCTAAGTCCGCGCAGGGAATTGAGGTTCTTCAGTTCGGTCCGGGTGCCCGGTTCGCCGGATCCGCGCCCGCGCAGCGACACGTTGGCGTTGCAGCGCAGGCTGCCCCGTTCCATGTCTCCGTCGCAGATCCCCAGCCAGCGGACCAGCCGCCGCACCTCGTCCACCAGGGCAACCGCCTCCGGCGGCGTGCGCAGGTCGGGCTCGGTCACCAGTTCCGCCAGGGGAACCCCCGCCCGATTGAAGTCGACGGCGGTGCGTTCCGCCCGATGCAGGTTCCTGGCCGCGTCGTACTCGAGCTTCAGCGAACCCCCGCGGGCCAGAGGCTCGTCGTACATGCTGATCTGGTAGCCCTTGGCCAGGTCCGGATAGAAATAGTGCTTGCGGTCGAACTTGCAGCGCTGGTGGATCCGGGCTCCCAGGGCCAGTGCCAGGAGCATGGCCCGGGACACCATTTCGCGGTTGAGGGCGGGCATGGCGCCGGGATAGCCCAGGCAGACGGGACAGGTGGAGCTGTTGGGCTCGGCGCCGTAGACCGCGGAGCAGCCGCAGAAGGCCTTGCTCTCCGTTTTCAGCCGCAGGTGGATCTCGAGGCCGATCACCGCCTCGTATGACGTATCACGCACGCTCATGCTCCAGCCGCCGTTCCAGAGTCCTCGCCGCGCGGAGCAGCGGGGCTTCAGCGAAGTGGGGCGCCATGAGCTGGATCCCGCTGCGGAAGGGTCCTTCCAGAGAGTGGCCCGGAAGACTGAGCGCCGGAATCCCCGCCAGATTGGCGCCCACCGTCAGCAGGTCGCTGGCGTACATGCTCAGGGGATCGTCCAGCTTGGCGCCCAGCTCGAAGGGCGCTTCCGGCGAAGTGGGGCAGAGCAGGAGCTGCGCGTCCTTGAACAGCCGCGCGAAATCCCCTGCCACCAGGCGCCTGACGCACTGGGCCCGGCGGTAATAGCGCTCGGCGTAGCCGGCCGAGAGCACGAAGCTGCCCAGCATGATCCTGCGCTTCACCTCGACGCCGAAGGCGGTGCCGCGCGCGCGCCGGTAATGGGCTCCCGCGCGATCCTCAGGAACTCCTTCTTCGCCGGGGCTCTCCAGCCCTGCTGTTCCGGGTCCGTAACGGATACCATCGTAGTGCGAGAGATTGGAACTCGCCTCGGCCATGGCCAGGATGCAGTAGGCCGGCAGGGCGTAGGCGGTGTGCGGCAGCCCGCCCTCGACCACCTCCGCCCCCTCGCCCTGGAGAATCCCGGCGGCCCGCTCGATGGAATCGCGGATCCCTCTGTCCAGGTTCGGGGGCAGGTACTCGCGCGGAACCGCCACCCGCAGGCCGCGCAAGCCGTTATCGATGCCGTCCAGGTAGTCCCCGGCCGGTCGGTCCACGCAGGTCGAGTCCAGGGAATCCGCGCCCGCGAGCACGGAGAGCAGCCGCGCCGCGTCACGCACGCGGCGGGTCAGGATCCCGCAGTGATCCAGGCTCGAGGCGAAGGCCGTCATGCCGTAGCGACTGATCCGGCCGTAGGTGGGCTTCAGTCCGACGATGCCGGTGAAGCTGGCGGGTTGTCGCACCGATCCGCCGGTGTCCGTGCCCAGCGCGGCCAGCACCTCTCCCGCCGCCACCGCCGCCGCGCCGCCGCCCGATGAGCCGCCGGCCACGCGCCTCCGGTCCAGCGGGTTGAACACGGAACCCGAGGCGCCGGTCTCGCTGGAGGAGCCCATGGCGAACTCGTCCATGTTGTTGCGGCCCAGGATCAGCGCGCCCGCGCCGATCAGCCTGCTCACTACCGTGGCCTCGTAGGGCGCGACGAAGCCGCGGAGCGCTGCGCTGGCACACTCGAGCGGTTCGCCGCGCTGCGCGAAGAGGTCCTTCAGGCCGACCGTGAGACCTTCAAGCGGTCGCGGGCATCCCTCGTCGAAGCGGCAGTCGCTCTCCTCCGCCTCTGCCAGAACGGCCTCGCTCCGCAGGTGCACGAAGGTGCCCAGACCGCCCTCCTCGATCCGGCGCAGGCGCTCCTCGACGTGGCGCCGGCAGCTGGTGCGGCCGGTTCTCAGGGCTTCCAGCAGCTCATCGTAGCCGCCGGTCTCAGTAGTAACCCCATTCGTCGTCATCGGCCCTGTCGCCTCGGTCCTCGTCCTCCTCGGCCGGAGGCGCCTGGGGATCCTTCCCGGGCGGCCGGCGTCTCACGCGGGGCAGCTCCTCCTCGTCCTCCGCGCCCGCCGTATCGCCCCGCGGTTCGTCCGCCGCGGATTCCGGCGAGACCGCATCGTCCGCCTCCGTTTCACCGTCTTCCGCGACGGTCCCGGCCGCGTCGCCGTCCTCCGCGTGTTTTTTCCGCGCGCCGGGATCCACCGGTTCCGATGTGTCACGAGGGGCGGGCCTCCGCTCCCCGGCCTGCTCCTCTTCCGGCTCCATGCGCTTGCGGTAGACCATCCGGCTGACCAGGATCGAGAACTCGAAGAGCAGGTAGACCGGCAGGGCCAGCAGCATCTGGCTGATGGGATCCGGCGGCGTGAGTACTGCTGCCAGCACGACGATGCCGATTGCGGCGTGGCGCCGGTAGCGCTTGAGCGTGTCGGGCGTGACCAGGCCCATCCGCGAGAGGATGAAGATCACCAGCGGGAGCTCGAAGACGACGCCGAAAGCGAAAACCAGGCGTGTCACGAAACCGATGTAGCGGGTCAGCGACCACTGGTTGGCGATTTCCGCAGTGGAGAAGCGCAGGAAGAACTCGGTGGCGAAACTGAGCACGTAGAAGCCGAAGACCACCCCCGAGAGGAAGCAGACGGTGGCGGAGAGGATCACCGGCAGGGCGGCTCGGCGCTCACGGGCATAGAGGCCGGGGGCCACGAAGCGCCAGATGTGATAGAAGATCACCGGGCTGCCCACGATGATCCCGGCAAAGAAGGCGATCTTGAGGTGGACGATGAATCCTTCGGTGGGCGAAAGCAGCGCCAGTTGCCCGGCCTCGGCGCCCAGCCGCGCCGCCGCCGATTCGAAAGGCAGGATCAGCAGCTGCTGGATCCAGCGGGCGAAACCCAGGCAGGCGGCCATGCCCGCGATCAGCGTGATCAGCACCCGGAAGACCACCACGCGCAGTTCGCCCAGGTGCTCGAGAAACGTCATCCGGCCCTCGCCCTCGAGGCCGGCCTTCCCCTCGCCTTTGCGGTTTCCGCCCTTTCCGCTCATACTTCGCGCAGCAGTTCCTGCGAGGCGATCACGCTGCGGAAGATCTGCATCCCTTCACTGCCCCCCAGGCTGTGATGCGCGGCACGCTCGGGATGGGGCATCATCCCCAGCACGTTGCCCCGGGCGTTGACGATGCCGGCGATGTTGCCCAGGCTGCCGTTGGGGTTGGCCTGGGGAGTGCAGCGTCCCTCGGCGTCGCAGTAGCGGAAGAGGATCCGCTCATCCGATTCGAGCATTTCGAGCGTCTCTTCGTCGGCCACGTAGCGTCCCGCGTGATGCGCCACCGGCATCTTGAGGATCCCGGGATCATCCACGGCCCCGGTGAAGGGGGAATCGCGGCGCTGCACCTTGAGCATCACGTCGCGGCAGACGAAGCGCAGGCAGGTATTGGTCATCAGCGCGCCGGGCAGCAGGCCGGCTTCGGTCAGGATCTGGAAGCCGTTGCAGATTCCCAGCAGCAGGCCGCCGCGGGAGGCGTGTTCCGCCACGTCCTGCATCACGGGGCTGATCCTGGCGATGGCGCCTGTGCGCAGGTAGTCGCCGTAGGAGAAGCCGCCCGGCAGCACCACCAGGTCCCAGCGCCGGTCCATGCGCTCCTTGTGCCACAAGTAGCCGCACTCGCAGTCCAGCAGGTTCTCGAGCACCCAGTGGGTGTCGCGGTCGCAGTTGGATCCGGGAAAGACGACGATGCCCACTTTCATCGCGGTTCCGCCGATTGTATCACGCCGTCTTCCGCGCCCGCACCCGCGCCGGCACCCGCGCTTGCACCCGCGCTTGCACCCGCGCTTGCACCCGCGCCGGCGTCCTCGAACTCCCGGTATTCCGCTTCCCAGGACTCGATGTTCGGATTGACCAGCAGGCGGCGGCAGATGGATTCCACCTCGCGCTCGATCTCGGCGCGCTCCATCCGCGGAAAATCGAGGGTCACGAACTTGCCCACGCGGCAGGCGGCGGGTCCTTCCAAACCGAGGTTCTTCAGGGCTCCCAGGACCGTCTGTCCCTGCGGATCGAGGATCGAAGCCTTAGGCATGATGCGGATCTGCGCCTGGATCATGGAAATCTCCGCTTGGCTGCGGGTACGGCCGGTCTGCGTCCAGGAGTCTGTCGGACTTGGCCCGTTGCAGTCTGCATCTACCACACGGGCCCCCTTTCCCGCCCGCTTCTTGGCAGTAGTCACCACTACAGCCTGCAAAACGGGCGAAAAAACGTACTCCGTGTGGCAGCGCATACCATCAGACGTTCCAGGCCCGACAGACTCCTAGAGCGCGCTGCCGTCCCTGAGGTCGTCCTTATCTTCGAGCTCTTCCAGCCTGGCCTGCTTGAGGTGCGCCGCCAGCGAGTACAGCAGGTAGCCCACCACCGCCGGGAAAAGCGCCAGCGACTGCAGGAAGAGGATACTGCCCGCCACCATCAACAGCAGCAGCAGACGATTGAGGTTGTGGCCGCTGCGCTTGAAACTCAACAGGGGCATGCCCTCGAAACGCACCCTGCTGATCATCAGCAGGCTTCCCAGGGCTGTGACCGCCGCCAGGCCGGGCGCCCAGACCCTGCCGAATAGATCGAGACAGAAGAGCACGTAGGAAACGATGAAGACCGCCGCCGCGGGGATCGGCAGCCCGGCGAAGAAGGGGCTCTTGCCGCTCTCCAGGCCGGTCTCCGCGTTGAAGCGGGCCAGGCGGAAACTGCCCAGGACCAGCGGCAGGGCGGCGAAGAGCAATCCCAGCAGACCCCACAGCGAGCCCTTGTCTCCCCAGCCGCCGAAGTGAATCGTATAGAGCAGCACCGAAGGCGCCACGCCGAAGGAGACCACGTCGGAGAGGCTGTCCAGCTCCATGCCCAGGCGGCTCTGGTGCTTGAGGCGCCGGGCCAGTTTGCCGTCCATGGCGTCCAGCACGGCCGCGATGAGGATGAACCAGGCGGCCTGGGCGGGACTCCCGCCCACCCCGGCGCTGAAACGGATCAGGGTGGTGACGGCGGCGAAGCCGAAGAACATGTTGAGATAGGTCAGCAGGTTGGGCAGGCGGTCCAATCGACTCATGTCCATTCTCCAATCACTGTTTCCCCCGCGCGGACCCTGTCGCCCTCGGCGACGGCGATCCGCACTTCGGGCGGCAGGAAATGATCCAGCCGCGAGCCCAGCTTGATGATGCCGTAGCGTTCGCCCTTCTCGAGCTCGTCGCCCTCATGGACCGCGCAGATCACGCGCCGGGCGAGGAAACCGGCGATCTGCTTGAGAGCCACCTTGTGTCCGCTCTGGTCGCAGAGGGTGATGGTGCAGGCCTCGTTCAAGTCCGAGGACTTGTCGTGGAAAGCGGCCAGGTAGCGGCCCGAGCGGTACTTCACGGCGCTGACCCGGGCCTCAAGGCTGGAGCGGTTCACGTGCACGTTCATGGGACTCATGAACACGCTCAGTACCTGCGCCGGTCCGTCCAGTTCGGGCGAGTAATCCTCCCTGCGAAGCCGCAGCACCCTTCCGTCGGCGGCGGCAACGAGGGTCGCGGGGTCCTCGGGGACCGCGCGATCAGGGTCGCGGAAGAAGACGGCCAGGACCAGGCCCGCCAGCAGCAGCAGCGCTCCCGGGAGCATGGTCCATCCCGCGAGTCCCCACCAGACCACCGCCAGACACATCAGTGTTCCGGCGGGCACCAGGGTGTAGACGTATTGCTTGCCTTCCGCGTGGATGCGCATATCAGCGCTTCAATTGAGGATCCGTTCCAGGATCTCTTTGTACGTGGCTTCGGCGCCGGCCAGACCCGACTTCAGGCAGTCGAAATCGTACTTCTTCCGGGTGCGGCGGTCCCAAAGCCGGCAGGTGTCCGGACTGAACTCGTCGGCGATCATCAGGTTGGCACCAGCCTTGCCGAATTCCAACCGGAAATCGATCAGGATCACTCCCCGCCGATCGAAGAAACTGCGCAGGATGGCGTTGACCTTGCTGGCCATGCGCCGGATGGCGCGCATCTCCTCGAGGCTGGCCAGAGAGAAGGCCTGGCAGTGGCTGTCGTTGACCAGGATCAGCTGCCCGCCCGAGCGCTTGAAGTAGTGCTCGATCACCGGGTAGTCGAGGTTGGCGCCCTCCTCCACCTCGAAGCGTTCCACGAGGTCCGCCGTGGCCACGTTGCGCACCATCACGCTGAGGGGCAGGACCTGCAGGCGGCGCACCTTGAGGCCGCTGAGGGCGGCGCGTTCCACGTAATGATTGGGAATGTTGTAGCTGTCCAGGTAGGAGAAGATCGTCTCCGAGAACCTGGAGCACAGCTCGCCCTTGCCTTTGAACAGCTTCTTGGTTCTGCCGCCCGGTGTGATCGCCTCGTCGCCGAATTCCAGGATCAGGTGCTGATCGTCGGAAGCGAGCAGCCGCTTCGTCCTGCCGTTGACCACGATTTCCTTCTTCGCCACGGTAACTCCCCGTTCCTCTCATTCACTGCGCGTGCGGCGGGCTCCCGCCGTCATGGCGATGGTCAGGATGCGTCCGCCGCGAAAGACCTCCAGCACCATGCGATCGCCCACCTTGATGTCCTCGTCGGCGATGATCTGCTTGACCTTCGAGCATGTATCCACCGCGTGTCCGTTGATGCTCAATATGATGTCGGAAACCCTGAGATCCGCATCCTCGGCCGGGCTGCCCGGGTTGAGCTCCACCACCACCACGCCCTGTCCACCCCGGTAACCCAGGTTCATGGCCATACGCCGGTTCAGGTCTCGGATCCAGATACCGGTCCAGATGTCGCGGTCCACCTGGCCGGTGGCGCGCAGATCCGCCACGATATCCCGGATATGATTGACCGGGATGGCGAAGCCCAGGCCCACGGATCCCCCGCTGCGGCTGTAGATCATGGTGTTCATGCCGATCGCTTCGCCCAGCGCGTTCACCAGCGGACCGCCCGAATTCCCGGGATTGATGGCGGCGTCCGTCTGGATCATGTTCTTGTAGGTCGGCTCGTTCTCCTGGGCGCCGAAATCCCGATCCACGGCGCTGATCACTCCCACCGTGACGCTGGGCTTGTTGCTGGCGAAGAGGCCGTAAGGATTGCCCAGCGCGATCACCCACTCGCCGATCATGGCCCGCTCGCTGTCGCCTATTTCGATGTATGGGTAGCCCTCGCCCTCGAGATCCAGGAGAGCGATGTCGGAATTGTAATCGGCGCCCAGCAGTTCCGCGTCCACTTCCCGTCCGTCGGGCAGGGTCACTACGATGCGCTTGGCGTTGTGGACCACGTGCTCGTTGGTCAAGGTCAGACCGTCTTCCGAGATGATAAAACCCGAACCCAGGTTTTCCACCGGGTGCTCCACGATCCGGTCGGGAAAGAACTGGCCCCAGAAAGGATCCCGGCGGAAGGGACTGCGTTCGATCCAGCGCTGGATCTGGATCACGTTGATGCCCACCACGGCGGGCTCCACGAGGGCCACGGCCCGGGTGATGGCGGTCTGGCGACTCAGGTACAGTTCCTGGCTGAGCCGGGCCTGCAGGTCTCGGGCCTCGCTCCCGAGGCCGCCCTCGCCGGATTCCTGGGCTCCGCCGGGGTGGAAGGTGCGCAGGAGCGTGAAGCCCAGCGCCACACCCAGCGCCAGCCAAACGCCCTCAAACAGCCGCCGCGCCATCTTGTTCATAGATCGACCTTGGACCGGCCAGGCCTTACCCGATCAAGCCTTGGGGATCTTCTCCCAGTCCTCGAGGAATTTCGCGATGCCCTTCTCGGTAAGCGGGTGCTCTGAAAGCTGCTTGATAACCTTGAAGGGAATCGTGGCGATGTCGGCGCCCATCCGCGCGGCCTCGAGCACGTGCACGGGATTGCGGATGCTGGCCACGATGATCTCCGTCTCGAGTGCGTAGTTCACGAAGAGCGTCCGGATCTCGGCGATCAGGTCCATCCCGGGCATCACGATGTCGTCCAGGCGTCCCACGAACGGGCTGACGAAGTTGGCCCCGGCCCGGGCGGCCATCAAGGCCTGCAGGGGCTGGAAGACCAGGGTCACGTTGGTCATGATTCCATCGGCGGAAAGCGCCCGGACCGCCTTGAGCCCTTCCACGCACATGGGAATCTTGATGCAGATATTCTTGTGCAGCCGGGCCAGCTCCCGGGCTTCCTCGATCATTCCATCCGCCTCGAGGCTGACCACCTCGGCGTTCACCGGGCCGTCCACGATCTCGCAGATCTCGGTGATCAGCTCCACGAAGGGGCGCTTCTCCCGGACCACCAGGCTCGGGTTGGTGGTCACGCCGTTCAGGATGCCGATGGAATTCGCTTCCCGGATCTCATCCAGGTTGGCCGTGTCGATGAAGAATTTCATGCCTGCCTTTCCCGATTTGCACTTGGGGAGTCCGGCGGACCTTGAGTCCAGGATTCATCCGCCGCGGATACGTCTTCGCCGGTGGCGAAATCGTCGTAATACACGCGCACCAGGTAGAGTCCCTGTGGAGGCGCGCAGACGCCGCAGAGACTTCGGTCGCCGGCGGCGAGGATCTTGCTCATCCGCTCCACCGGGAAACGACCCCGGCCGATGTCCGCCAGGGTTCCCGCCAGCACCCGCACCATGCTGTGCAGGAAGCGGTCGCAGCGCACTCTCAGCCGGATCTCCTGGCCCTGCTCCTCCAGTTCGCAGAGCTGGAACTCGCACCAGGCTTCGGGCGGCAGACTCTTGCTGACGCAGAAGGCCCGGCAGTCCAGTCGGCCGCTCAGCGGAGGCAGCGCCCGCCGCATCCTGGCGAGGTCCAGGGCGTAACCCGTGCACCAGGCCCGCCGGCGCAGGAAAGGATTCCCGCCCCGGTGGATGCGGTATTCGTACTCGCGGGCGCGGGCCGAGTGGCGGGCGCTGAAATTCGCCGCCCGCTCGTCCACCCGCCGGACGAGAATGTCCTCCGGCAGCACCCGCCGCAGGGCGCGCTTAAGTTCGGCGGCCGGCATGCGGGTCAGGGCCCGGAAACTCGCCAGCGTGGCGAGGGCATGGACGCCGGTGTCCGTCCGGCCGGCGCCTGACAGGCTCAGGGGCTGGTCCAGGATCCGCCGCAGCCAGTCCTGGACGACACCCTGCACGGTGCGGAGACCCGGCTGGATCTGCCAGCCGTAAAAATCGGAGCCGTCGTAGGCCAGCTCGATCGAGAAACAGCGCCGTTCCTCATCGCTCACCGTGGACCTATCCTTCAGCTTCGAGCCCGCTTCTTTCCGAAGAAGCGCGGCTTCCCTTCCGGAGAAGCGCCGCGCAACTCTCCGCACTGTTCTTCAAGGAAAGACAACCAGGCGCCGAAGTTCAATGAAAACGTGTTACGATCCATGTGCAACAGGTCCGGAGTGTACAGCATCAAAGGAGGTGTCCCCCTTGCCGGAGGAAAGAACCGGATTCCGCGAAGTGCGCCGCCGGAAGCCCAGAAATCACCTGGTTTCAAGCGTTTCAAAGACGAATCACGTAATTCAATAAGGTATTACAGCGGCAGGGCAGAGTCAATCGGCCGGGGAGTCGAGAAAGCAAGGATAGCTAAAACATGATGTTGATGTATTCGCATTTGTTGGCAACATCTTACTATGATGCATGTTCATCGCACCATGTTCGCAGGTCGCATACATCGCACAAAAACTGCTAGACGTTTCCCGATCCAAACGAACTTGAATTCCTGGATCGTTGCGAACATTGCGATCGTTCCTTTTTCGCCAGCCACTGAGCCTCGATTCATTACCCCACAGGCAAATAAATGCTTGATTTCTTTTGCATCTACGCCGATAATTCAGTTGTCATATCGTGGATGCGTCACAGACGCACCACGATATGAGCAGTCTGGAGCGGACGCCGCAGGAGCGGCACCGCTCAGACACGGATCACGATATGATGAGTCTGGAGCGGACGCCGCAGGAGCGGCACCGCTAAGGCGCGGATCAACCGACCTGGTTCTCGAGGTGAGTGCTTTCGTCCGGCGCTGCCCGGAGAGCGGTTGTCCGCAGATTCGCCGCCTGAGGGTTGACCCAGGCCGGTTCAGATCGAGAGCAGCAGTCCATCCCCTCCGAAAGTCCTGTCATGCATCTCCGCGGGAAAATCCTGCTCTACGCAACAATGGTGAGTCTCCTCTCGCTGTTCGCCGGACTCGCGGTATTCCACCTGATCGCCCTGCTGGGCGACCGGCCGCTGGCCCTGTCCTTCAGCCTGAGCATGTTCGGCCTGAGCCTGCTCGCGCTGGGCCTGGTCCTGCTGGCCAGCCGGAGCTTCCTGCATAAGATCTCCGAGCCTGCATCTTTCGAACCAGCGGATGCCGCCACTTCGGTCGTAGCGAGCAGCAGCGTATCCGGTTCACGCACGGGCGCGGGGAGCCGCGGACTGCTCCCTGACGGTTCCGAGGAAATGCTGGCCCAGATCCAGCAGCGCGACCGCGAGCTGCGGCTGAGCGAGGAGCGCTACCGCAGCCTGGTGGAGCTGGCCCCCGTGCCCATCATCGTCCAGCGGCGGGGCAAGTTTCTGTACCTGAATCCCGCTTCGGTGGCCCTCTTCGGCGCCACCAGGATGGAGGAGCTGGTGGGGCGGAACGTGCTGGACTACGTCCATCCCGAGGACCGGGCGGAGATCCAGACCGCCGTGGAGCAGCACGGGGCCGGAAGCCACCGCGTGGACCGGCGCAGCCTGCGCCTGGTGCGCAACGGCAACGAACTGATCCACCTGGACATCACCGCCATGACGGTCAACTTCGAAGGCCAGCCGGCGCGGCTGGTGATCGCGGTAGACAACACGGAACGCAAGTGGGCCGAAGCCGAGCGGGAACGCCTGCTCTGCGACCTGGCGCAGAAGAACGAAGAGCTGGAAAGCATCATCTACTTCAGCTCCCACGACCTGCGCTCGCCCCTGATCAACATCGCGGGCTTCGGCCGCGAACTGGACCGGTCCTGCAGCTCGCTGGAAACGGAGCTGGGCGAGCTGCCGATGGACGAGCGACGGCGCGGCGTCCTGGACAGCATTCTCAAGAACCGCATCCCGCGCTCGCTGAAGTACATCCACGCCAGCGCCACGCGAATGGACCAGCTGATCCGTGGCATGCTCAAGATCTCGGGCCTGGGACAGGAGGCCGTGGACTCGAAGTTCCTCGAGATGGATACCCTGCTGGCCGGGATCGTGGATTCAATGAAGTACCAGATCGGCACCGCCGGCGCCGGCGTGGAACTGGGCGAACTGCCGCCCTGTCTGGGCGACATGGACCAGGTGATCCAGATCTTCAGCAACCTGCTGGATAACGCCATCAAGTACCGCCACCCCGAGCGGACCTGCAGAATCAGGATCAGCGGCGAGGCGGCGGCGCCGGACGTGCGCTACTGCGTGGAGGACAACGGCCGCGGCATCCCGGAGCACCAGCTCTCGCGGATCTTCAAGATCTTCCAGCGCATCAATCCCCACGGCGAGGTGGACGGCGAGGGCCTGGGCCTGGCCATCGTGCAGAAGATCCTGATCCGCAACAACGGTCGCGTGGAAGTGGAATCCACGGAGGGAGTGGGAAGTCGCTTCTACGTCCACCTGCCGGCGGCGGAGACCTCGCCGGGGTGATATGCCCCGGCGGACTCATCAGGGCGCCCGGTCATCGCCTTCCGCATCAGGGCAAACGAATCATCATCTCCAGTAATCCGCGCAGCGGAGATCGATCTGCCGGGTTATTCGTCGAAGAGTTGCAGTGCGGTTTTCAAGGCGCTGTCCAGCAATCGCGTTTTCCCGGGTGGAAGCATGCACACGAAATCCGTCAGCACGGATTTGGGTAAGCTAATCAGTCCGTCGCAATGGACACTGGATTCGTGCTTCAAGCCCTCGTCCATTCCGATCGGCACCTGCGTGGAGAGGCTCTGACAAGCCGAATAGACCGGTGCGCAAATCACCGTCGAGAAGCGCGAGTCAATCAGCACCTGCCGGCTGACCACAACGAACATGCGGAACTTCTTCGGATCGCGCGGCGAGGGGCGCCTGACGCGGTACACCTCTCCGCGTCTCACAGCGGCACCTGGTAGGCGAGGGCGTCCTCGGCTTCGGCGTTGAGTTCGTCCGCATGCCGGTTGATGAGCTCGAGATCCCGCCGATCGGCCTTCGTTCTGGCGAGTCGCTCGAGGAACTGGCGGGCCGCCGCTTCGAGAAACTCCGAACGACTCTTGAATACCTTGCCGTGCCTGTCGATCGCGCGCAGCAGTTCGGCCGATAGTGTTACCGATGTCTTGACTTTCATACTACCTTTATACTACTCACTCGATGAACTGTCAAGCATCATCCGGATTTCGCATAACTTGTTCAGGTGATCGTCCAGCCGGAATGGCAGATCTCGTTCCGTGTCACCGCAGGCGAATCATCCGGTGGTGCGCCAGCATGCGATCGCCGTTCATCAGAAGGGCCAGGCAGATCCCGCTGGAGGTTTCCTTCCCCGACGTATCACGCCCGTCCCAGGTCAACACACCACGCCGAGTCCCTGAAGGAATGAGTATTTCGCGGACCAAGGCTCCTCGCAGATTGAAGATCTCCAACCGCGGTGTTCCATGTGTCGCACTCGGAATGTGATACTCAATTGCCGTGGATGGATTGAAGGGATTGGGATGGTTGCTCAGCAGGGCTTGTGTCACGGGTTGTATCGACCGGGGTGGTGTTACATCGACGAAGTTCTGCACAAAATCAACCCGCGTGGTTGAATCGGGATAGGTATAGGTATAGAAAGAAACCGCATCGGTGTACTGCCAGCCACCATCCGTGTATATTCCTGCGGTATAGGCATGTCGTATGGAATACACGGTAGCCGAATAGTATCCGCAACTATCTGTTGTCACTTCCGTAGAAGGAAGGTTGTAGGTTGCCGTAATAATCTCCAAATACGATGGCACCTGGTGTGCCGTAACCCAGCGGGTCGAGAACATAACCCTCGACAATGCTCCACATGCCATGCAATTCCTCGTAGTCGCCATCCCAGATGGTTGTCCGCCAAGTACCACCCGGTAGTGGTTCGTTATCCATTGACCACCTGTTTTGACGGAAACGTGCTAATGAGTGATTTGCGAGTGGGCCGAGAACATAGTGATCAGGGCCAAAGTGCAACCGATCCACTTCAATTGTATCCGACTCGGAATAGTGAAGAAAACGGATATGATCCCCTTCCCTGCAGATTTCGAGTGGTTCCACCAGGTCCGATTGGAAGACGATCTTCACTTCCTCGAACAATGTTGTATCGAATGTGATACCTGGAGGGAAGCGGCTTTCGCCCGCAATCGTTCGAAGTCCGCAATCGTCTAGATTGTCGACGGACAGTGTGTACTCGTTGTTGTAGAGCTCCAACCACCAGAAGCCATCGTCATGCAGGTAGAGTTCGGTCATAATAAATGGATCGATAGGATTCGTTCGCGAACACATCGGGAGCAGGATTCCGATGCCCAGGAGAGGAACGAGTATGCTGCGCATCCGGCCCTCCAGGTTTGGGTGAAGAGCTCAGGCTCCTTCCTCAACGATATGATCCCGGAACCATTTGGCCAGATTCGATTCGGCTCGTTTTCCGGCAGCCAGCTCCAGGATCACCGTTACAACTTCCTCCTCTGTGGCCGTGAATTCGTATCCATTCAATCCCAGAAAAACCACAGCCGCCAGGAATCCGACTCGCTTGTTCCCATCGCGAAAGGGATGATTCCTGACGATCCCGAAGCAATAAGCTGCGGCAAGTGCGGCGAGATCTGGTTTGCGCTTGTATGTCCATTTGTGGCGGGGTCTGGCAATTGCGGCCTCGAGCAGGGCCTCGTCACGCATGCCGGGGATGCCGCCATGTTCCCGAATCTGGTCGATATGAACAGCCTTGATCACCAGTCGTGGAACCCAGACCGGTTCTTTCATCGGCTTCACTACTTCGCCAGCTCGCGTAGAGCGCCGCGATACTTCTTCGCGGCCCTGGCGGCCAGTGCCAGCGCTTTCTGTGTCACCGGGTCGTATGGCGTGAGCAGGATTCCATCTTCTGTCTCCACCGCCAGGAGACGATCCCCGGGCTCGATGTGCAATCGCTCAGCCATCTCCTTGGGTATCGTGGCCCCCAGCGATCCGCCAACGCGACGTGCTGAGACTTCCTTGACCATATATCTCTCCAGAAATTTCTCGCGTGAAGTATAACATTTGTGCTACTGTGAACCGAGGTAATTTCGCTCCCGCGGCACTTTCTGCGGTTGCCCGTAAGAAAACGCCCGCTTCCTCGGAAACAGGCGTCGCGTTTTCGAAAACCGTTCGGCTCCGTGACACATGACGTATCACAGCGCCAACGGAAGTGTTACAGCGTCTATTCCTCCGCTTCGGCTGCGGCCTCCGCGGCGGCTTTGGCTTCCTCCTCGACGCGGGCGGCTTCCTCGGCCTCGCGGGCCAGCTCCCGCTCGCGCAGGTAGGGATCCTCCACGTGCAGCTGCTCGTACTTGCGCAGGCCGGTGCCCGCCGGGATCTGGTAGCCCATGATCACGTTCTCCTTCAGGCCCACCAGGATGTCGCTCTTGGCGTGGATCGAGGCATCAGCCAGCACGCGGGTGGTCTCCTGGAAGGAAGCGGCCGAGATGAAGGAGTCCGTGTTCAGGGCCGCCTGCGTGATACCCATCAGCACCGGCTCGAAGATGGCGGGCTGCGCCGAGCGCACCTCCGGCTCGGAGAGGGCCTCCTCGGCGGACTTGTTCTCGTCGCGAATGCGCGTCAGCTCGTCGGCCAGCCGTTCGCGGCTGACCACCTCGCCCTGGTGGAACTCGCTGCCGCCCAGTTCCTCCACCACCACCATGTTGTGAATCTCCTGGTTGAGGCGCTTGAACTTGTTGCCGTCCACCAGGTCGCCTTCCAGGTACTGGGTGTCGCCCGGGTCCGTGATACGAACCTTCTGCATCATCTGGCGGACGATCACCTCGATGTGCTTGTCGTTGATCTTCACGCCCTGGAAGCGGTAGACCTCCTGGATCTCGTCCACCAGGTACTCCTGCACCTTCATCGGACCCAGGATGCGCAGGATGTCCTGCGGCACCACGTTGCCCTCCGAGAGGCGCTCGCCCACTTCCACGTACTCGCCGTCATGGACCTCGATGTGCTTGGCCAGCGGCACGCGGTAGGTGCGCTGCTCGCCGAACTCGGGTTCGACGGTGATCTCGCGGTAGCCCGCCTTGACCTCGCCGAAGCGCACCGTGCCGCTGATCTCGGTGATCACCGCCGGATCCTTGGGCTTGCGGGCTTCGAAGAGCTCCGCCACCCGCGGCAGACCGCCGGTGATGTCGCGGTTCTTGGACATCTCGCGCGGCTTCTTGACCAGGGCCGCGCCCTTGGAGATCATCTCCCCCTCGTTCACCGTCAGGTGGCTGCCCACGGGCGGTACTACGTCGGCCAGCTTCTCCTCCGAGTCTGGATCCTCGATCAACAGGTGCGGATTGAGCTTGCGGTTGCGGGAATCGATGATCACCAGCGATTTCTTCTCGCTGACCTCGTCGATTTCCTCGCGGCAGGTCACGTCGGAAATCAGGTCCTGGAACTTAACGACGCCGGTGGCCGGGGAAAGAACCGCCACGTTGTGCGGGTCCCACTCGTAGATCGGGTCGCCCACAACCACCTTGGCCCCGTCCTTGCACTGCAGCGCGGCGCCGTAGGGCACGCTGTAACGCGCCAGAGGCCGCCCGTTGCCGTCCTGGATGCTCAACTGGCCGTTGCGGCGAACCGTCACCGCTACTCCATCATCGCGCATGTCCGTGTGGATGTTGTCGAACGTGACCGTGCCCTCGAAGCGCGCCTTGATTTCGGCTTCCTTGGCTTCCAGCGTCGCCGTGCCGCCGATGTGGAAGGTGCGCAGCGTGAGCTGGGTGCCCGGCTCGCCGATGGACTGGGCGGCCATCACGCCCACGGCCTCGCCCACGTGGACCAGGTTGTTGGTGGTCAGGTTGCGGCCGTAGCACAGCGCGCAGCAGCCTGATTCGAGCTCGCAGGTGAGCACGCTGCGGATGCGCACCTTGTCCACCACGTGGTTGGAGATCTTGTCCGCCAGCTCCTCGTCCACCATGGCGTTGGCCTCGGCGATCAACTCGCCCGTGATCGGATCGATCAGGTCCTCCGCCAGCACGCGGCCGTGGATGCGCTCGTGCAGGTGCTCGGTCACCTCCTCGCCTTCCCGGAGCGCCTCGATGTCGATGCCCATGATGGTGCCGCAATCGTGCTCGCGGACGATCACGTCCTGGGCCACGTCCACCAGGCGGCGCGTAAGATACCCGGCGTCGGCCGTCTTCAGCGCGGTGTCGGCCAGGCCCTTGCGCGCGCCGTGCGTGGAGATGAAGTACTCCAGCACCGAAAGGCCTTCCTTGAAGTTGGCGGTGATGGGCGATTCGATGATCTCGCCCTTCCCGCCTGTGAGACGCTTCTGGGGCTTGGCCATCAGGCCGCGCATGCCTGCCAGCTGCTTGATCTGGTCGTTGGAGCCGCGGGCGCCCGAATCGGCCATCATGAACAGCGGGTTGAAGCCGTCCTCGTCCTCGCGGAGGTTGTCCATCAGGCAGCGCGCCACCTTGATGGTGGCCTGGTGCCAGGTGTCGATGACCTTGTTGTAGCGCTCGCCGTCGCGCATGAAGCCCATCTGGAATGCGCTCTGGATCTCTTCCACGGAACCGGCGGCCCGGGAGATGATGCGGTCCTTTTCCTCGGGAATCAGGATGTTCGAGAGTCCGATTGACGCCCCGCAACGGGTGGCATGGCGGAAACCCAGGTCCTTAAGGTCGTCGAGGAACTGGGCGGCGATCTTCAGCCCCACCATGTGGAAGATCTCGAAGATCACCCGCTCGAGCGTCTTTTTATTCATCACCTCATTGTAGAAGACCGTTGAGCGCACTTCCTCGGGCAGGATCCGATTGAAGAACACGCGCCCAGGAGTGGTTTCCACCTTTCGCCCGTCGGGCAGCCGCACGGTCACCCGGGCGTGCAGGCTGACGTAGCCGTGCTCCACCGCCAGGCGCAGCTCCTCCTCGCCTGAGATGATCCGGCCTTCGCCCGGCTGGCCCGGTCGATGCTTGGTCAGGTAGTAGCAGCCCAGCACCATGTCCTGCGAGGGCACGGTGATGGGCCGGCCGTTGGCCGGGTGCAGGATGTTCTGGTCGGCCATCATCAGGTACTTGGCCTCCAGTTGGGCCTCGTAGCTGAGCGGCACGTGGACGGCCATCTGGTCGCCGTCGAAGTCGGCGTTGAAGGCCGTGCAGACCAGGGGGTGCAACTGGATCGACTTGCCTTCCACCAGCAGCGGCTGGAAGGCCTGGATACCCAGACGGTGCAGGGTCGGCGCCCGGTTGAGCAGCACCGGGTGGTCCTTGACGATGTCCTCCAGGATCTCCCAGACGTAGGAAGGACCTTCCTCGATGATCTTCTTGGCCTTCTTGACGGTGGGCGCCTTCAGCTCGTCCAGCAGGCGACGGATGATGAAGGGTTTCAGCAGCTCGACGGCCATCATCTTGGGCAGGCCGCACTGGTGCAGCTTGAGCTCGGGACCCACGGTGATCACGCTGCGGCCGGAATAGTCCACTCGCTTGCCCAGCAGGTTCTGGCGGAAGCGCCCCTGCTTGCCTTTGAGCACGTCGGAGAGCGACTTCAGCGGCCGGTTGCCGTCGGCCCGCACGGCCGTGGTCTTGCGTCCGTTGTCGAAGAGGCTGTCCACCGCTTCCTGCAGCATGCGCTTCTCGTTGCGCAGGATCACCTCGGGCGCCTTGATCTCGATCAGCCGCTTGAGGCGGTTGTTGCGGATGATCACCCGCCGGTAGAGGTCGTTGAGATCGCTGGTGGCGAAGCGGCCGCCCTCGAGCGGAACCAGGGGACGCAGGTCGGGCGGGATCACCGGGACCACGTCCATCACCATCCACTCGGGCAGGTTGACGAATTCGCCCATGTCGTTGCGCAGCTTGAAGGCTTCAATCACCTTCAGCCGCTTGAGCGCCTCGGTCTTCCGCTGGACGCTGGTTTCCTTCTTGACCTTGTCCCGCAGCTCGTGTGACAGCTGGTCCACTTTGGTGCGGTTCAGCAGGTCCTTGATGGACACCGCCCCGATACCCGTGATCAGCTTGTCCGAATCGTCCTCCGGCAAGTCGCGGTTACCCGGATTCTCGGCGTGGAATTCCTCGATTTCGGCCTCGGTGATGGTCTGGGCCGATCTGAATTCAGAGCAGCCGGGCTGGATCACCACGAAGCTCTCGTAGTAGATGATCTTCTCGAGATCCTTGACCGTGGTGCCCAGGAAGTAGCCTATTTTCGAGGGCAGGCTGCGGAAGAACCAGATATGCACCACGGGAACGGCCAGCGTAATGTGGCCCATGCGCTCGCGGCGTACTTCCTTCTTGGTGATCTCGACGCCGCAGCGGTCGCAGACGATGCCCTTGTAGCGGCGCCCCTTGTACTTGCCGCAGTGGCATTCCCAGTCCTTGACCGGCCCGAAGATCTTCTCGCAGAACAGACCGTCCTTCTCGGGCTTGTAGGAGCGGTAGTTGATGGTCTCGGGTTTGGTCACCTCGCCCCGCGATTCGGACATGATCATGTCCGGCGAGGAGAGGGTGATGGTCAGCTGTTCCCTGCGGGCCTGTTCCTGCTGAATCACAACGACCTCACTTTCTAGAAAAAGAACTGCGTCTTGGCGAACTCGGGGATGTTCAGACCAAGACCCTTCAGTTCGTGGATCAGCACGTTGAAGGATTCGGGTACGCCCGGGCGGGGCATGTTCAAGCCCTTGACGATGGACTCGTAGCAACTGGCCCGACCCTGCACGTCGTCCGACTTGGTGGTCAGGATCTCCTGCAGGATGTTGGCGGCCCCGTAGGCCTCGAGCGCCCAGACTTCCATTTCACCGAAGCGCTGGCCGCCGAACTGGGCTTTGCCGCCCAGCGGCTGTTGCGTGATCAGGCTGTAGGGGCCGATGCTGCGGGCATGCAGCTTGTCGTCCACCAGGTGGTTCAGCTTCATCATGTAGATCACGCCCACCGTCACCGGCTGGTCGAAGGGCGCACCGGTGCAGCCGTCGTGGAGACGAATCTTCCCCGCGACGGGCAGCTCGGCCTGCTCGAGTTCCTTGATCACGTCGTCCATGGTGGCGCCGTCGAAGACCGGGCTCGAATAGTACTTGTCCAGCTTCTGCCCCGCCCAGCCCAGGGCCGTCTCGAAGATCTGCCCCAGGTTCATGCGCGAGGGCACGCCCAGCGGGTTGAGCACGATGTCCACCGGAGTACCGTCCGCGAGGAAGGGCATGTCCTCCATGGGCACGATCTTGCCCACCACGCCCTTGTTGCCGTGGCGGCCCGCCATCTTGTCGCCCACCGCGATCTTGCGCTTCTTGGCCAGGTAGACCTTGGCGATCTGCACGATGCCGGCGGGAAGCTCGTCCCCCACTTCGATCTTGTGACGCAGGTTGCGCGCTTCGGTCTGCAGGATGTCCTTCTGCACCTGGTAGTTGTTGATGATCGACTCGACTTCGTGATTGACCTCCTCGTCGTCGGTCCATCCGGCGGCGGCGCTCAGATCGTCCAGGTCGAGCTTCATGATGTGCTTCTCGCTGATCTGGGTACCGGGCTTGATCTGCAGCTTGCCCGTGGCGGCGTCGCGGATCTCGCTGGCGCTGCGGCCCAGCAGGATGTCCTTTAGATCTTCCTCCAGGGCGGTGCGCAGGTTGGAGAGGTCCTCCTTCAGCTTGAGATCCACTTCGTCGATCTGCTTCTTCTCGGAGCGCTTGGACTTGGGATCTTTCTTCTTGCGGCTGAACAGACGGGTATCGATGATCACCCCCGCCTCGCCAGGGCCCACTGTTTTCGAGGCGTCCTTCACGTCGCCCGCCTTGTCGCCGAAGATGGCCTTGAGCAGCTTGTCCTCCGGGCTGGATTCCATTTCGCCCTTGGGCGTCACCTTGCCGATGATGATGGAACCGGGATTCACCGTGGCGCCCACTCGGATGATGCCGTTCTCGTCCAGGTCGCGGGTGGCTTCTTCCGAGACGTTGGGGATCTCGGCCGTCAGCTCTTCCTCGCCGCGCTTGGTCTCGCGAACCTCAAGCACTTCCTCCTTGATGTGGACCGAGGTGAAGATGTCGTCGGAGACCATCCGCTCTGAGAGGATGATCGAGTCCTCGAAGTTGTAGCCGTTCCAGGGCATGAAGGCCACCAGCACGTTGCGGCCCAGGGCCAGATCGCCCTGGTCGGTGGCGCAGCCGTCGGCCAGGATGTCGCCCTTGCGCACCTTGTCGCCCACCTTCACCAGCGGCTTCTGGTTGACGCAGGTGTCCTGGTTCGAGCGCTCGAACTTGCGCATGGGATATACACGGATCTTCTGGGCCAGGCGGCTCTGGATACTGGCCCGCACCGCGGGAGTGACCTCGATGCGGTCGGCGGAGACGTAGGTCACGGTCCCCGCCACTTCGGAAGTGAGCACTGAACGGGAGTCGATGGCCACCTTGCGCTCCAGGCCCGTTCCCACGATGGGAGCCGCGGGACGCACCAGCGGCACCGCCTGGCGCTGCATGTTGGAGCCCATCAGCGCGCGGTTTGCGTCGTCGTGTTCCAGGAAGGGAATCAGGCTGGCCGCCGCGGAGACGATCTGGTCCGGGGAGACGTCCATGTAATCGGTCTCGGCGGGAGCAACCACCGGGTACTCGGCCCGGCTTCGAGCCTTGACCGAATCCCGCACGAAGCCGCCCTTTTCATCCAAGGGCGCATTGGCCTGGGCGATGGTGTGGCGGTCCTCGTCGTCGGCGCTGAGGAACTCGATGACCTTGGTGACGCGCCCGTCGCGGACCTTGCGATACGGCGTCTCCACGAAGCCCAGGTCGTTGATCCGGGCGAATGTGCAGAGACTGGAGATCAGGCCGATGTTCGGCCCCTCCGGGGTTTCGATGGGACAAAGGCGTCCGTAGTGGGTGTAATGCACGTCGCGCACCTCGAAGCCGGCGCGCTCGCGGGTCAGGCCGCCCGGACCCAGGGCGGAGAGGCGGCGCTTGTGCGTCAGCTCCGCCAGCGGATTCACCTGGTCCATGAACTGGGAGAGCTGGTTGGTGCCGAAGAAAGTGTTGACCACGGAGGTCACCGTACGCACGTTGATCAGGTCCTGGGGCGTCATCTTCTCCGCGTCGTGCAGGTTCATGCGCTCCTTGATGGTGCGCGCCATGCGGGTCAGGGCGACGCTGAACTGGTTGGCCAGCTGCTCGCCAACCGTGCGCACGCGCCGGTTGCCCAGGTGGTCGATGTCGTCGGTGGGGCGCTTGCCGTCCCTGAGTTCGAGCACGTACTTGACGATGGTGGTGATGTCATCCACCGTGAGGATGGTCACCTCCATGGGCACGTCGAGGGTCAGCTTGGCGTTCATGCGGTAGCGGCCCACGGCGCCCAGGTCGTAGCGGCGCTCGTCGAAGAAGAGCTTCTCGATCAGGCCCTTGGCCGTATCCAGGTCCGGGGCCTCGCCGTTGCGCAGCTCCCGGTAGATGAACATCAGGGCCTCGTCCTGGTTGCGGGTGCTGTCCTTGGCCAGGGTGTTGCGGATGATATCGTAGCCCGTTTCGCGGTCCTGCTCGCCGCGCAGCAGGGCGATGCGGCCCACCTTGAGTTCCTTGAGGCGCGCCAGGCTCTCTTCGTTCAGCGGAGTGCCCTTCTCGATCAGGATCTCGCCCGTCTCGCCGTCCACCACGTCGTCGATCAGCTCGCGCTTGAAGAACCGCGTGATGTACTTGGAGTTGACGCTGACCTCCTCGCTGTAACCGAAGAGGCGGTAGATGTCCAGGTTGCTGTTGAAGCCCACCGCCCGCAGCAGGGTGGTGACCGGGAATTTCTTCCGCCGGTCGATGTAAACGAAGAGCACGTCGTTGATATCGGTGGTGAATTCCACCCAGGATCCGCGGAAGGGAATGATCCGGGCGGCGTAAAGCGGAGTCCCGTTCTGGTGGAAGGTGACTCCGAAGAAAACGCCCGGGCTGCGGTGCAGCTGGCTGACGATCACCCGCTCGGAGCCGTTGATGATGAAGGTTCCGGTGGACGTCATCAGGGGCAGCGTGCCCATGTAGACGTCGGATTCGATGGTGTCGCCGAAGCCCTCGTCGCTGCCGGTTTTGCGGGACAGGCGCAGGCGGGCCTTGAGCGGCGCGCAGTAGGTGACGCCGCGTTCCTTGCACTCGTCCACCGTGTACTTGGGCGACTCGATGCTGTAATGCACGAATTCGAGGATGTGCTCTTCGCGGTTGTCGATGATCGGAAAGATGTTCAGAAAGACCGCGTTGAGGCCGACCTTCTCCCGTTCCTCAGGCCGTACCCCGGCCTGGATGAAGCGCCGGAAGGACTGAAGCTGAACGTCCAGCAGGTCCGGCAGGTCGATCAGTTTGAGGATGTTCGAGAACGTTTGCCGTTGGATGGTGCTTAGGGCCTTCAAAGGAGTCCTCCTCCCACGTGAAGCGGAATTGCCCGGCGGGACTTCTCTACCCGCAACGGGATCCGGGGCGGGTTTCCCCGGACTGCCGGATCGGCGCGGAAATGCCTCAAGCAATCGCTCCACCCATTCCGAATGCTGTTGGAACTCTGCGGATCGAAGCCGGGTATTCCCCGCCGGTCAAAAAAACAGAGATCTGCCGCAGCTCCCGCGGAGCGGCGGCTCACTCTCACTGAAGCCTTGGTGCTACTTGATTTCGACAGAGGCGCCCTCGCCCTCGAGCTTGTCCTTGAGCTCGTTGGCTTCGGCCTCGGAGACCTTCTCCTTGACGGCTTTAGGAATGTCGTCGACGAAGGCCTTGGATTCCTTTAATCCCAGCCCGGTGATTTCCTTGATGGCCTTGATCACGGCGATCTTCTTCTGACCGGCCGAGACCAGCATCACGTCGAACTCGGTCTGCTCGGCGCCGCCGGCTTCGCCGCCCTCGGCTCCGGCGACGGCCACGGCCACCGGCGCGGCGGCCGAGACATCGAATTCTTCCTCGATCGTCTTGACGAGCTCCGAGAGCTCCATCACGGTCATTTCCTTGACCTGCTCGATGAAGGCAGCAGTATCGAATGCCATGGGTCTATATCTCCTGTCTATGTTTCCCGTTCATCCACCGGACAGAAACCGCGATCGCGGAATCAGTCCTTGTCCCCGGCTTTCTCAGCGGCCTGGTCGGCCTCGGCTTCCTACGGGGTCTCTTCAGTCTGCGTTTCCGTTGCCTCTGAGGCCTGAGCTTCAGCTGCCGGAGTTTCGGCCTCCTCCGCCGGGGCCGTTTCCGAGGATCCTTCCTGTTCACGCTTCTCGCGCACCGCGTTGAGGGCCCGGGCGAAACCGGCCACGATGGAGTTCAGCACTCCGGCCAGCATTCCCAGGGCTTCCTGGCGCGTGGGCATGGCCGCCAGGCGAGCCAGGTGCTCGCCGTCCAGGACTTCCTCCTCGAAGCCGATGCATTTCACCGCGGGCTTGTTCTCGTGCTCCTTGGCGAATTTCCGCAGCACCTTGGCCGGGCCGGCGGCATCGCCGTAGCCCAGCATGATCGAGGTGGGTCCGTGCAGATCCTGGCCGGCCTGTTCCCAGGCCGTATCCTTAAGCGAGAGGCGGATCAGGTTGTTCTTGATCACCTTCATCTCGGCGTCGGCCCCGCGCAAGCGGCTGCGCAGTACCGTCACCGAGGCCACGTCCAGGCCGCTGTAATCCGCCAGGTAGATCACACTGGCCCGGGAAAGCCGTTCGCTGAGATCCTTGACGATCGCTTCTTTCTGAGGTGTGGGCATGGCTTTCTCCTTAGCTCTTCACCCGGGCCAGAACCTCGGCCTTGTCCACCTTGACCCCGGGGCCCATGGTGCTGGACAGGCTGATGTTCTTGACGTAGGTTCCCTTCGCTCCGGAAGGCTTGAGCTTGAGCACCGTGCGCACGAATTCGTACACGTTCTCCGCAAGCTGCGCTTCCTGGAACGAGGTCTTACCCACACCCACGTGCAGGATCCCGTAACGGTCGACGCGGAAGTCGATGCGACCCGCCTTGACTTCCTTCACCGCCTCCACAATGTTGGGTGTCACCGTCCCCACCTTCGGGTTCGGCATGAGGCCCCGTGGACCCAGAATCCTGCCAAGCTTGCCCACCACACCCATCACGTCGGGCGCGGCGATCACCGAATCGAACTCGAGCCAACCACCCTGGATCTTCTCCGCGTAGTCTTCGAGTCCGGCAAAGTCGGCGCCCGCATCGAGCGCCTCCTGCTGCCTTTCGGGCTTGGCCAGGACAAGGACACGAATGCTCTTGCCAGTTCCATGAGGAAGGGAAACTGTCCCTCGCACGATCTGATCCGCGTGGCGCGGATCGACGCCGAGGTTCATGGTGACTTCGACGGTCTCGTCGAATCCGGCGGTGCCGCAGTCCTTGACGAGTTTGACTGCATCGTCAAGTGGGTACTCCCGGCGGCGGTCCACCTTCGACAGAACTGTCGAGTACCTTTTGCTTCTCTTCATGTCTCTGCCTTGGCTGTTCCTGGTTTATTCTTCAACGACGATGCCCATCGACTGGGCCGTGCCCGCCACGATGCGGGCGCCCATGTCGAGGTCGTTGGCGTTCAGATCTTCCATCTTGAGCTTGGCGATTTCGCGGCAGTCGTCCATGCTGACTTTACCCACCTTGTCCCGGTTGGGCACTCCGCTGCCCTTGTCGACGCCGGCGTACTTCTTCAACAGGGCCGAAGCCGGCGGCGTCTTGGTGATGAAGGTGAACGAGCGGTCGGCGAAGACTGTGATGATCACCGGGATCACCATGCCCTTCTGTTCCTGCGTCTTCGTATTGTACTGCTTGCAGAAATCCATGATGTTCACGCCGTGCTGGCCCAGGGCCGGGCCGATGGGCGGCGCGGGCGTGGCCCCGCCGGCGGGCAGTTGCAGCTTGATGTATCCGACGATTTTCTTCATGACCCTTCCTTCGCTTGTGCCGGACCGATCACTCGATCGGTTCCACCTGGACGAAGCCCAGTTCCACGGGCGTGGAGCGCCCGAAAATGGATACCATCACCTTCAGGCGTTTCTTCTCGTCGTTGATTTCCTGCAGGGTTCCCGTGAAGTCGTTGAAGGGACCGTCGATCACCTTCACCGTGTCGCCCACCTTGAACTTGTGATCCAGCTGAGGAACGTCGGTCTCCTGCATGCGGCCGATAATCCGCTTCACGTCCACGTCGGACAGCGGATGCGGTTCGTTGTTGGGACCGACGAAATTCAGCACGCTGGGGGCATTGAGGATGAAGTGCTTGGTGTGCAGGTCGAGCACCATCTCGACGAACATGTAGCCCGGGAAGTTGACGACATCCTTCACCTTCCGCTTGCCGCCCCGCATCTCGACTTTCTTCTCGGTCGGGATGTAGACGTCGTTGATCAAGTGCCTGAGGCCGACGCGCTCCGCCTCTTCGAGCACGTAGCGCCTGACCTTTTCTTCCTGACCGGTGAAGACCTGGATCGCGTACCACTTGCGCTCGGGCGCCGCGGGCTGCTCCTGGGTTTCCGGCCCGACTTCATTCTCGACCATGCCGTTCATCCTGAGTGATTACAGGATCAATCCCATAGCGCGGGAAAGGATCCAGTCAAATAAGTAGACGGTGAAAGCCAGAAGCACCGACACGAAAATGACTACGGAGGTGGAGCTCTTGAGTGTCGCCCAGGTGGGCCAGCTCACCTTCTTCATCTCTTCCGAAACATCATTGATGTACTGGGTAAGCTTGCGCATTCTACAACCCGTCGACGGAATGTGTGTAACAGGCCAGGAGGGACTCGAACCCCCAACCTACGGATTTGGAGTCCGCCGCTCTACCAATTCGAGCTACTGGCCT
>CAZMSD010000039.1:0-37800 GCA_964568855.1 uncultured Bacteroidaceae bacterium
GATGAGAACGATTCGACGATCCATCAGATTGCCGGATTCTCGCATGCAGGCGCCCACATCGTTGCTTAAGAATCCACGCCACAGCAACTCGCCCAGTTCCTGATGTGACGAAGGCATCCGGCGGGATGGCGGCTGCTCGATCCTGATGCTGTTCTCCACTTCTCCGACCAGGCGCTTCAAGTTCTTCTGGAAATCCACAGATGTGGCCGGTACCTCGGCTTCCGCAAGGATGCGGAGGGTTTCACCGACTTCGAACGTGGAGATACTCGTTCGGTATCGGAACTGGTTCTCCTTCATGATTCGAAGAACGATGTCCTTATGGCCATCCATCATGTTAAGCCGGAGGTCTGATCGAGGTCGGGAAGCGGATTTTCTGAAGTCTGCTGCAAGTGAGGGATATGAAACATGTGAGCCTGTACTAGATACTCATAGCTTTCACGTTCGATGCCGTGTAGTTGTTTACTTCTCGTGAGTGCTAACCCATTCTATCCTGCATGCAGTTCGCATCGCTGCATCCCGGTCGCGGAATCTGGCCAGGGGGACGATAGGTTCCGTCTCTTGCCTCAATCCAAACACAGATAATGCCACCCACATACACGAGCGGATGTATATCCAGGCCCCCATTCCGTACGGCAATCGACACCACTACCGATCGGATCGTCCAAGTTCTCCGAAGTTACCTTCAGCACGCGAACCGGCTTCGCACTCCATGAACCCGAACCGCTCCGGAGTGTTTCATCCAGATTCCAAAACAGTGCTGCATATGCGTGATACACCGCACTCGGATAATTCCCCAAAGGGGCAGAGAAAAGTGGAAAATCAGCGCACCGAGCTTTTTCACTCATCTCGGGGAAGAGAGCTCGCAGATACTCTTCAAGCCCTTGGCGCCAGGGAAATTCAGGGAAGGTCATCCGACTTCTCCAACAGCGAGTCAACCAATCTCAAGCCTGCCTGTCGGAATCCAGTCTCAAGAGACGCAGGTAATCCCCGACAAGGCTGCAGCGCAAGGTCAGGATCTGCTGCATGCCGGGTCCGCTCGCCTGGTATCCGCTGTATTGGAGAGCCAGGTTGTAGAGTTCTGCGGCGATGTCGGCCGCTTTCTTGAGTTGCTTGTCGTACCTGCGATAGGCCGCATCGTTCAGCGCCTGCATCAGGTCCTGCATCACCTGGTTGTCGGAGTTGAGTACAACCTGCACTCGCTGGGCTTCCTTCACGGCCTGACGTTGCGCCGCCTTCAGTACGTCAGCAGCTCCCTCCACGCCGTTGTCGGAATCGTCGTCTGTTCGAAACCGTGCGACCGCATGCTCCATTGCCTTGATACGCTGCGCCAGCTTGCTGACGTCTTCCGTCCGCAGAAGGACGGGAAGATCGGCAGGGGCGAATCCTGAAACCCGCAGCTCCATATCCCCTTTCGAAGGCAGGATATTGTAGAACAGGTTCTTCACCTGTTGCCAATCGGCATCTCCTGTATCCTCGAAGGCCTTCACGGCATCCGTGGCCGGCACCAGCTCCTTGTCACGCTGCGCTGCGAATTTCTCAAGCACTACACGGTCCAGGCTTGCGGGGACCTCCACGTCGCCCTCCCCCGTGACTCGAGCAGGAAGCGCTTGAATTTCAATGGCTTTCAGTTTCTGCTGATGCAGGAGCGTCTTGACCTGGTGGCCCTCGTATGGAGAGCTGATGGAGGACATGTAGTAGATGCAGCTCTTCGTCGCAGGATCGCTGCGGTTCTTTTCCGCCTCAGCGCAGTATTCACGCAGGCTTTGCCACTGGCTCTCGCCAACGATCCGGAAAGTGATGGCGTCGGCCATTGCGGAGAACAACCCGTCGTTCTGCAGGACGCCCGCTTTGATTTCACGGTCGAAACAGGCCTGGACCTGCTCGAAATCGCCCTGATGGGCGGCCAGCTTCTCGAGGCCTTCCCTGACTTGAAGTTCCAGCTCTGTTCTGAAACTGTCGAAGGTCGCGTCGCGCATCACGTCTTCGCGAGCCATGATCATGGTGAGATCGGCGCAGTCCACCACGCCTTGGCAGAAGAAGAGACTCTTTGGAAGAATTCCGGGAAGGTCTTTCTTCACCAGCATTCTTCGCACATAGAGGTCCACCGACTGGTTCATATTGGAGAAGGTGGGATCGGCGGGAACGTAGACCACGCCTGCCATGGCGATCTTCGCCGTTGGTCGTATGGGAATCACCCACAGGGGATCGTTGATCCGCTCCGGCCGGGCTCGCTCGACGATGTATCGTTTCAGTGCCGGGACAAGTTTCGAATGCTCCGTGCCAGCGCTTTCCCAAGGTACTTTCCCGTAGGAATTCAGCGGATCGCCGTAGTTATTGATGATGGGAAAGGGGAGCAGGTCGCCGTAATGACGGACCAGGGAATGCAATTCCTTGGTGAGCATGTCGTGGTTGGGCTCGTAGGACACCTGCAGTGTGATCGTCGTCCCGGTTTGTGGAACCTGTAGACGGCGCATTCTTGCTTTCGGTTCCGCTCCACGGCTCTTCCACTCGGTTCCCATATTGTCCCCCTGGGTTACCGAACGGGTGACGATGGTCAGGTTGTCTCCCAGCTTGAAGCAAGCGAGGAGTCCGATGCCGAACTGCCCGATAAGCTGGCGCAGCACATCCCGGGACTTGGATTCGTCCGCGTACTGTTTGGTACCGGAGGCGCCGATCCTGTTGATGTAATCGCGGACTTCCTGGTCGGTCATGCCGGCGCCGGTATCGGCAACGGTGAGAATGCTCTGCATCTGGTTGAAATGGATCTCGATATGCCAGCGCTTGTCATCCGGGATCTCGTCGCGGTCCACACGGTCTCTTTTAATCAGCATGGAGTCGACGGCGTTGGCCAGGAGTTCGCGGATGGCTACGTCCGGCCTGGGATAAAGCGAGTCGGCCAGGCGTTTCAGCATCTCCCCGGTTTCAACAGTGATATTGACTTCTTCGTACTGAGGCCTCGCGTCCGTCATGGTCTCGTGTCTCCCATCATGTTGGGTTTGCTTCCACGCCGATTATCCTAAGGGCCGGAATCGATCTCAGCTCCCGCCGGTGACCCGCCTCTCCAGCAGCGCGGTAAGGGCTTCACTCTGATATCGCAGTGTCTTTGCGCGCTCCGACGCGTCCACGTGCTCCGTCAGAAGCTGAGCAATGGCCACCAGCGCCCTTGCTACGGATTCAAGCACTTGAGTGCTTTCGCCTTGACAAATGGATCCCCTGAGAGCAAGCACCAGAGGGTTGCGAACGTTGAGGAAGAGCTCTTTTCGATTCTCACCTAACGTGCTCATGGTCTTATGAAACTCAGCGAACTTCGCGATCCTGTCCGGGAGTTCTCGCCCCGACTCTGACACTTCATTCACCAAGTCTGTCAACACGTCCTCGATAGTGTGTTCGAAAAGCGCCGGGATGTCTTCAGGGAGTTTGGCCTGTTTCACTTGGGCGTTGTCAGCCTGCAGCCCCACCAGGTGTTCCACATCCTCCCAGCCTGGTTCATGCGTCTCGTCGATTTTTGGATTCGTATCGGCTCGCACAACGCTTGTTTCACTGCTTTCGAAAAACCGATGCAACAGCATGAGGTCCAAACGGTCGCTGGCGTTTACCACCGGGATACCCTGTGCCTCCCACAACGCCGCATACTGACCCTGGCGAGCGGGGTTGTCCATGTATATAACCTGGGGCTGGTCTTTCAGTTCATTCAGGTAGGTTGGACGAGAGTTGAATCCTGTGGGTACGCTTAACTGCGAGCCGAGGATTTTCAATAACTCTTCATCATCCACGGCCGCTCGCTTGAGGTGTCGTCCGTAGGCCCTGACAACGGCTTCTAGATCCGCCTGCCTGGTATCGGCCAGGGACGTCAGATGATCCACAACCAGTGCCCGCAGCTCCCCGCGGAAATCACTCAGGCAATCGCCTTCGATGACCGTCTCGCGGCTCAAGGTGAGAGGCAGGTCCTGATGATCGATGATTCCACAAATGAAAGAAAGTGGCTCCTCAAGGTAGTTGGAGTCCTGGTTCACAAATATATGTCGCACATGGAGTTCAATCTTCCCAACTGGATCGCCGGGTTTGGCCAGGAACAGAACACCCGAAAATCGTCTTTCTCTGATGGGGAGCAAGGTCAATATCTCGTGGTCTTCATCCAGTAGACCTCGACCACGGAGATAGTCTTCATAGCCCTGTGGTGGTGTATTCTCTTCCATCCATGGGGGACGACTGCCGTTGATCGGTAGGTCGGAATCCTTGAAACAGATCGGAAACTCGACCAGATCGACAAAGTGTGTCACATGGGCCTCAATAGTCTGTCTGGAAAGAAATTCATCCCAGAATTCCGGTTTCAGGTACAGCGTAACTTCAGTCCCCTGGCCGTCCCAAGCGACAGGTTTTAATGTCCAAGAGGCGGGGATTCTCTGATTCTGTGCTTCAAGATTCCCGCCGGGGTAACATCTCCAAAGGAGAGCTTTTCCTTCTGCAGAAGGAACTTTTGTCTTGACGTCCACACCTTTAGCCAGCATGAAGGATGCGAAGAATCCCAGTCCGAAAAAGCCCGAAACCCAATCCGCTGCGCCGTTGTCGTGATTCGACTGCCTGCGAAGAAGGCGAGTGGTCGATCCGGCCACCCGCGCCATGCCGTTTCGCACCTCCTGTTCGTCCATTCCGGTTCCACTGTCGCGTATGGAAAGGCTTCTGTTGGGCAAGTCGACGTGCAGTTCGATCCGAGCGTCGGGTGGCGGGGTAGTGCCCCATCGCTTGATCATTGAATCGCGGGCGTTCGAAAGGATCTCTCGGAATGCGATGCGGGGGTTGCTGTATAGATTGCCCTGTAAGACTTCTACCAGACTGCCGATATCAACTTCGAATGGATGTTTTTCTTCCGGCATCTCGTTCACGCAGCTGTTCACCCACCGGTCACAAGCAAGCAACAACTACCGGCTTCACCCTTCGGATTCCCGGTAGCTGCTCCCGGAGTCCGCCGGCCCCGCCGATACTCTCCGACCTTCCGTCGATCTGTACATCATAAGTAATGCAGGATTCTGCTGAAACCGATTCTTCCCCACGATCAACTGCGAGATCCGCCACCGCACCCATCTCTTCTAGTAAACGGGCGAACACCAACAACTGAGTATCCCAAGGGAGAGGACAATGAGTGAAGCAAGCAGCGCTGTGTTACAGCATTCCGATGTCCGCGCAAACATCCTGTGCGGAGTAAAGGGCTGGCTGAAGTTCTTCGTGGCGGTCAAGATGTATGTGGCGCCGCCCGTGTTCGTGCTACAACAAATCGCGGCTTGGGCCGGTTTCGTCGCCCTAGTCGAAGACTACCCCATGGTCATTCCGGTGGGCCTGCTGGAAACCGGGGTGCTGGGCCTGCTCACCGTGAAGTGGATCCAGGTAGCCATGCATCTGCGCGACATTGAGCCAGGTGCGGTGCAGGAAGCGAAGAAATGGCTGAAGATCACTCTAGCGGTGATGATCCTCAGCATTCCGGTTGCATTCCTGATGGGGTTAGATCCTGAGGTTATTGCCGTCAGCGCCACAAAAACGCTGGTCTCCGCTCTGATCGGATTCACCGTCTGGTATTCCTACTTCTGCGTCTCGAAGCGCGTCAAGGCGACTTATCCGGATTGGGACAAATCGATCGCCCCGCAATCGGCCGTGTTAGAGAGTTGAGCCCTCGCGCTTCCGTCAGATGGATCTAATGATCTGGGTCGGGTCGCCGGGATCGGTTGCGGTTGTACATCCGATCCCGGCCGCATTTGGCCCTGTTCAACTGCGAGACGGCCACGTCCTCCCATCTCTATGAGTGGAAGCAGCACTCCACAACGAGGTCGAAGCCGATTGAGTGGGAGGAGTTCGTGGACTTGCAGCGCGAGTTCCCACATGAAGCACCTTCGGAGATGGCTTTCTTCGGCTTGAGCAAGGTTGCGTCTGCCACACGCCTGGTCGTCCCAGGCACACAGTGAAGGGAGATGTCATGAACTCGTCGTCAAACACCACCAGAAGAACAAAGATCGTGGCGACGGTCGGTGCACAGAGGGCGGCAAACGATACGAAGCCAACCACAGAACTCGGGAATTACGAAGAAGGTCTTATCCCCCATGGAAGACTTATAGAACGCTTCATCGACGCCGGTGCCGATGTGATAAGACTGAACATGGCTTTCGCCGGATTGGATGAAGAGAACGGCATGTCGTACGGTTACACGCAGCAGCAATACCTGGCATGGCTCACGGCGAACAGATTCGACAAAGCGGATCAAATCGCGCTGCTCGCCGATCTTGCCGGTCCTAAGATTCGCCTGGGTAGTGTTTCCCTTGGATCACGAAGCGAGTTGAGACGAAACGACCTTTTCTATCTGAGCTTCGGTGAATCGCCCGTCCAAGAACCTGGGGCAACGGTACTTGTCAACGAACATCCCTTCCTCCAGGTGGTGCGAGGAATCGATGGAGCACCTGATTTCGCCGGATTCGTCAGCCGTTCCGAGGAGGAGGTCGTTCTTTCGGTTGCGGAAGGCAAGCTGGAACTCCGAGTCGAGTATACGGAGAACGGTGACGTAGCAGTTTGTCGCGTCACGAATGACTTCGTCAGTGTGAACGAGGTTGTTCCTCGGAAGGGCCTGACGATCAAGCGGGCTACCCTTGATGTGAAGGCATTTCAGGAGGCGGATCAGCGAGCACTGGACTTCCTGCTGGAGCACGGAAGTGAGTTGCTTGCTTATGTGGCGGTTTCGTTTGCACAGACCGAGCACGATATCCTTGAAGTCAGGCATTACTTGGAAAACCACCCGGTGATCCAAGCTCGAGTGGAGGATCATCGTCGCAACAACAACCAACCCACAGCCCGGGTTATGTCGCCAGGTATTATCGCCAAGATCGAGACACCCGAGGGTTGGAAAAATATTGATGAAATTCTAGACATCGCTGATGGGATCATGGTCGCACGAGGAGATCTCGGCGAGCAGGCCCCTGCTGACGAGGTCCCTGAAATCCAGAAGGATTTGATTCGGAAGTGCAATGCGCGTGGAAAGATCGTGATAACGGCAACTCAGATGCTGGACTCGATGGAAACGAAGCCGAATCCCACTCGCGCGGAGGCGGCCGACGTGTTCAACGCTATCCTGGATGGAACTGATGCAGTAATGCTCTCCGGGGAGACATCAAGCGGCTGTTATCCCATCAAGGCAATCCGCACGATGAGCAAGATCGCACTTCGTGCAGAGCGATACTACTTCATGCCAGGTCATCGTCGTTCCCTCGAGCATCTGGTTCATGCAAGCACAGAGCTCCTGGAATCTGCCGCAGATAGACTGGATACGAAGGAAAGGCAGGTTTCCGAGCAATCCAGGTATGGCCCGGAGGAGGTCCGCAAGTACTTATCCTGGCTGGCGTCTCTCTACGCCGAGAAGGCCAAGCGGATTGAGAAACAGCCGACAACGGACAGAATCAGCGAGGCCGCGTGTCTACTCAGCGAAGCCCCCAAGTCGCCGCGACGTACATCGCTCAGCGAAGATAAGCCGCGAGAGGAAGGGTCGCAGAAGACCATCGTCGTGCCTACCACTTCCGGCCGGACGGCCATGATGATCTCTCGCTTCAAGGTTCCGGGTCGGATTATCGGTGCCGCGCACTACGAGAGTACTTTTAGGAAGCTTCTGTTCGGCTTCGGTATCAGACCTGTTCGGATTGGAGCTGAACAAGAGAACGATCAGGATCCAATCAAGGATGCAGTTCGCGCCGCTCTCGAGGCGAAGTTCCTGCAGCCCGGCGAGGAATTCGTCGCTACCGCGGGAACTCCGCTATTTATACCAGGCACGACTAACCTGATCCAGCTTCTTAGGGCGAATGCTAACGTCTCGAAGTGGGTCAAGGCAGCCGATTCGGATAGGGACGAAGCGAGGAAATAAGAAACAGACGCCCGATTCAGTTGAAGTTGTGCACGAAACCGTCGAGAGTCGTACCGTGACCGTCACTCGGGACAACTGGTACCACGTACCCCTCTACGGTCGTAGTGCGGCCGAACACGAGATAGGCACCACCGGCCGCCATCAGCACCAAAGAGCACACAGCAATGATCCATCGTTTCCTGTAAATAATCAGCTCCTTTGTAGACTCGGCGGATCGCATTGGTCTGCTAGGCGGCGTATCACAAACACCGTCGAGTGGTCGCATCCTGCAGTGTATCTATACAGAGCCGTGAGAACGATCCTGGCGCCGAACGCTCCCTGTCGTACATACATTCACCGAAGACGATTATTCCGTGTCGGGCAGCAACGGGATGTAGCCTTCCGGGATAGAGAATTCGATCGATTTGATCTGGATCAAGTAGATCTGATAATGACGAACACCGTTCACGCACCACCGCCTAGGCTCGAACGATTTCCCCCATGCTACGGGAATTTGTGGAATGAACTGGTCGATCATCTCGATGAAACTCTCACCCGGAAAGTGAATACCATCCACCAGGATCGTATCAGGCAAACTGATGGAAACGGTGCTTCCGTTGTAGGACATGCCTTCGAAAGTCTTTCCATCGACCGTCGCGAGCCTGACGTTTCTCCGCATTTCAATTGCATCATCGGCCCTTCCAAGGACGCTGACCCTGTCCACGGAGTCGATCGGAATCGACGCAACGAACTTGTACTTGTCAGAAACCTTCCACACTTCTTCTCCTTTTCCAGGCCCCTTGTCTGCGAACACTGGTGAAAACCGCAGTTCAGGAGTGTAGATAGTGTGGTTGCTCGCAGTCACCACGAGCGCGGGGCGTCCGTTCACTTCATCCAGACCGCGCGCGTGCAGAATCGCCATCGAACCGCAAGCCATGATCAATATTGTCAGAGAAGCTGTGATCCTCATTTTTCGCTCTCCCATTTACCGGTGCCTTGAAAAGCCTTGTGCTACCTCATTAGAAAATGGGATTCCGGCTCGATCTCGCAGTTGATTTGGATGACCACCGCCATCGTTGTTCAACAGGGCCAGGGCAAACCGAAATCGCGCCGCTTGATCTTGGTCATCCGACCGTCTTCGTGCCTGAATACGATCCCTTCGATCTTGTGTTTCATCAGAAAGGCTCTCAGGCCGTTGTACGACGTGGGCGCCGAGATCCTGCACAGACCGTGACGCACCAGGATGTGCTTCGCCAGTCCATAGGGGTTGCCCTGGATCCTGGGACCGATCAGCTCGTAGGTTCCGGCCGGAAGATCGGTGCAATTCTCCCAGGCTTCGCGGTGATACACATCACCCGGCGTATCACTCACCGGCAGCCATCCGTAGAGCTTGATCACGCGCTTTCCACGATGGTCCTTCTGGTCCACTCGCTGCACCTGCAGGAAGCCGTCGGGAAGCGCCCGGCCTTCCCGGCAATGGAAACGCTTGTACAGCCTGCCAGAAGTCACCAGGCAGCAGGTGCCGTCATGCTTGATGCTGGCCTGTCCTTGGCCCGCCGGCACCCAGCGGGCGCCTTCCTCCACCTCGTCCCTGACAAGTCCGCCATTATCGTAGTCATGCCGGTAAAGGGTCAAGATCTTCTGCATGGTCCCTCCTTCCCTTCGTCGAACACGGCATGAGCCCCGCACGGAAGATCGGGCTCGCCGGTCGGTCAGGGGCTTCGAGTGGAAACACGGGTCCGGCTGGGACCTTGTTTCGCTCCGAATTGCCGGCAAACCAAGCCGCCCGCCTTCTACAGGAAGAGAGGGGGCGGCGGGCGATTCTCACACTTGATAAGACGGGAGTTGAGATCGAAGGAGTTGGATCCCAAGCATCGTATTTGGCAGGGACCTGAACAATCCGCGGCTCCTCGCGAATCAGTATGCAAGCCAGTCTATGGAATGAGGCAGCAGGCAGGGTGGAATTTTACCGCTCTGCACAATCCTGTTGGAGTCTTGATCGGCAGAACATATGCTCTTTGATCGAGTCGCATATGCCCGAACGAACCCGGACACGATACCGGTTGGAACACACAGATCCAGCGAGGTGAACGATGAATACTCGACGCGTTTACCGGTTCAGCTATCTGATCCATCCGCGCGGAAGGACCCGCCTGCATCTTCTGCGGGATGGAGACGCCTACGGAGAGCTGGCGCCCCTGCTCTGCGCCAGCGGCTATAATTACGGGGGCCTGATTCTCAACAGCCAGGTCGCCGAGGAGGAACGAAAGGATCAGGTCGATTCGCACCTGTTGTCGCCCGAGGACTTGCTGGTACTGAACACCCGGCCGCCCCTGGACGACGAGAAAGGCGAGGACCGGCGCCAGATCAAGCGCACGGGCTTCCGGCTGGAGGTAGAGACTCTTGACCGGCTCAGGCCCTGTTTCACAGTCTGCACCCGGTCGCAGGTTAAACTGGCCGGAGACCTGGCGGTCCAGCTCCCGAAGGAATACGAGGACCGGGCGGACGTCCGCTTCAGGATGTACCGCGGAGCCACGTATCACGAGATGCGCAGGAACGGCGAAGCCTATCCCTGGCATAAGGCGGGCAAGCCGCCGAGAACCGCCGGTTTCCTGATCCTCTTTCCATCCACGGCGAAGCGTCATGGACTGCTGACCGCCTTCTCCGCAGGCGGCAACGAGACGCTGATCTTCGCCTACCTGCTGCGCAAGCGGCTGTGGAAGGAGCTGAAGATCGATACGCGGAAGCCGCGCTTCGTAATGGTCGAGATCTATCCCCAGGCCATTCCGGAGCAACCTGTGGACCTCGGTTTCGCCGAGGACTGGAGGACGGAGATCCTGCTCAACACCTCCAAGTTCAAGGCGGCCGACACTTTCAAGGCCTCACGTCGCAGCGGCAGGCGCCGGTCTGCGTGACATTTAAGTCCGTCTCGCCTTGACGCCCTGCACCATTTCTTCTCAGACTATGTTTCGCAGCCAATATTCTTTTACGACCAATGTCCGGTTCATCGTGGATCCACTATTCGCTTCTGATCGCGTTTCGCGCAGGTCCGACCTTTAGTGATCAACCCTAGGCCTGCCTGTCATTCGCTATGATTCCGGCGTAGCGTAACACAGCCTATGGACGAGGAGCCAGCCAATTCAACTCCGAGAACCTGCGGTTCTCCCATCTCTATCCATGCAGGAAGAAGTGCCCCCGGGCACCAGCCGTCATCCCCGAACGAGGAGGTCAAGGACATGCAGCAACCTCGTAACACCAACCTTAACGAACTGTTTCAGAGGGCCTGGAAGCTGGTCGCAGCGAACCGGAAGAACCTCGACAAACACAACGAGATGATGGGCCGAATCGAACTGTTGAAGCAGAAGATCGAGAAGTGGCAGAAGGAATTGAATTACCTGGCCATCGCCGGCGATGGCGACCAGAAGGAACTCGGACAGGTGCTCAGGCAACTGGAAGCCGCGCTGCGGGAGCAGGGCGTCGACCTGGAGGTCTGCGTTCCTTTCGAGGATGGCGAAACCGACATCGACGCGATCTCCGTCCAGGAGACTGTTCGCGAAATGAAGTCCAAGATGAAGGAGGAGCTGATCCGCCTGGCACAACCGGGGATCGAGAGAATCGATTTCTTCGACTCCTGGGCGGACGGTTCCGTCCTGGTGCGGATGGACCACGGGGAATCCTTCAGACTTTCCGGCACGCCGGCGCTCTATCTGCGGTTCCTGGCCGAGAATACGGGCGAGAGCGCGTGCGACGGCAAGGTTAGCTGGAAGACGATCGACGAAATCCGGGAACACGTCGCGGAACGGACGGGCGCGACTCCCCGGACGGGCACCGTGGCGATGATGGTCCACAACCTCCGCGCCGCGTTCATGAAGAACGGCTACAATCCGTATTACATCGAGAGCCGCCGCAGTCCGGGGGGCTATCGCCTCAATCGCCGCCTTGGCAAGGACGAGAGCCAGGCTTCGATCCCCGGCCTGCTCTCGGATCCCGAATGAACCACTTGGAGGTGCAACAATGGCGCACATCTGGGTCCCCGACGACGAAGGCTGGTCCGTGCTCGTGCTCGCTCGTGACACGGACTGCGCCCTGGACGGCTATCCTCCGCGTCTGGTCCCGCGCGGAAAAGGCAACCAGGACGCCGGGCCGGCGGTCCGCCTCTGTCCCCTGGATGCGAGCGAAGGTCCCGCGCGCGGCTGGTGCCTGGTGGCCGCTCCGGCTGCCGAAGTCCTGGTCAACGGCCTGCCGCTCGCGGCCGGAATGAGGGTCCTGCGGGACAGGGATGAAATCCGCGTGGGCGCCGCCGAGCGGTATTTTTTCTCCACCGAGGAGCAGGCCCGCCTGGAAGTCTACACGCCGCCCGAGGCCGAGGTGGAGGACCATCAGCAGGGCTCCGCGGGCGCCTGCCCGCGCTGTCACACGCCCATCAAGCCCGGCGACACGGTAGTCCGCTGCGCGGCCTGCGGCATCCTGCATCACCAGGACGAGGAACAGGGCCTGGTGTGCTGGACGTACACGGAGCAGTGCGCCCTGTGCAACCAGTCCACCGATCTGGAGGCCGGCTTCGCCTGGTCGCCCGAGGAACTGTGAGCCGCGGCGGCGAGATCTGCGTGGTGGGCCTGGGGAACATCGGCTCCCCGCTCGTGCCGCTCCTGGCCCGCATGCCGCAGGTGGACCGACTGATCCTGGTGGACGGCGACGTTTACGAGGAATCCAACCTGCGCGGCCAGGACATCCTCCCCGGGGACCTGGGCCGCAGCAAAGCCAAGGTGCAGGCCCGGCGGGCCCGGCGTATCGACCCCGGCCTGGAAGTGCGGGCGCATTACGCACTCATGGAGCGGCTGCCGGCCGGCGAGCTCAGTGCGGACCTGATCCTTGCCTGCCTCGACTCGCGCCGGGCCCGCCAAAACCTGCACGAGCGGGCCTGGCGGCTGGGGGTGCCGCTGATCGACGCCGGCGTCCGGCCGGAACAGCTCCTGGCCAGGGTGAGCGTGTACATGCCCGCCCCGGAGGCCCCCTGCATGGAATGCGGCTGGGGAGCGGAGGATTACCGTCTGCTTGAGCACGTCTATCCCTGCGATGCCGCCGGAAACGGGACCCGGTCCGATTTCGCAACACCGGTCGAGGGCCAAGACCAGTCCTCCACCGCAGCCGCGAAGCTGGTGTCACCGCCAATGACCGCGGTGTCTCACGAGCGACCGGCGATACCACCCACGGCCGCACCGTCGCAACTCGGCGCCCTGGCCGCCGCGTTGCAGGCCATTGAAGCGCGGAAATTCCTCGAGGACCCGGGATCCCTCGAGGGAGGCCTGGAGATCCTGCTCGACGCCCGGGGCCATCATCTCTACGCTTCACGCTACCGCCGGAATCCAGACTGCCTCTTCGACCACCAGGTCTGGCCCTACGAGGAGTTGCCCCGGCGCCCGGCGCGAATCAGGTTGGACGAGCTGCTGAAATCGGCGCGCTCAAGGCTTTCCGGGGATCCCCGCGCCTGGTCCATCAGCGTCCAGGGCGAACCTTTCATCCGCGAGCTCCGCTGCCCGGCGTGTGACGGAAGCCGGCCCTTCTGGAAGCTGCTGAACTCCCTGCGCGAGGACCACTGCACCGACTGCGGAGTCGTGCTGAGCTACGGAGCCATGGACCGTTTCGACAGCCTGCCGCTGAGGGACCTTCCCGCCGTCTTGCGCCGCGGACCGCTCTCCCGCCTGGGAATCCGTCCCGGAGATCTTCTGCGCATCCAGTCGGGCGATGCGTCGGTATCTTTCCAGCTTGCACGTTGATCGAACTTGATCGAAAAAACGACCCCCACCCGATCCCCAAGAAAATCAACCGCTTGCCGCGCGCGGCGGTCCTGATCGAGCTTCAATAACTGATCGCAACTCCAGCGGAGCCTTAGAATGGCGACCCATTCCCGGTGGCGAATCGACCGCCGGGCAGGCAGGGAGAACAAGGCATGGACAAGGTATCACGCTCGTTCTTCGAGCGGCAATATGAAACGGCGCTGAGGCTCGCCGGCGACTCGGACATCCTGAGCCTCAAGGCGATCGACGCCGACCCGCCGCGCAGCTACCTGTGCCGATTCAGGTGCAACGGCCTGGTGAAGGATCGTCATGGACGCGTCGTTGAGACCGACAACTTCATGGTCGGCATTCACCTGCCGGACGATTACCTGAGACGGGTCGAACCGGGCTCGATCGTGCAGATCCTCACCCCCGCCGTGTGGCACCCCAACGTGATCGGCCACAGCTGCTGCCTGGGCCGAATCCGCGAGGGCACCAGCCTGGTGGACATCCTCCACCAGGTCCATGAGATCCTGACCTGGAGGAAAGTCACTCCGCGGGAGGACGACGCCCTGAACCCGGACGCCTGCGTCTGGGCACGCAACAACCCGCGGCTTCGACCCGTGGACCGACGGCCTCTGAAGCGCAGGCGGCTGGGGCTGAAGATCCAGGCTCAAGGAGCTGAAAGCGAGGGGAGCGCCTGAGATGCACACCGATCAGAACCATCATCCGCAGGCGGTTCTCGAGCAGCTGGACGCGGACCTGCGCCAGGTCGGACCGCAGGCCTGGCGCCTGCAGGGCGGACCGAACCGCAGGTACCGGATTTCCGCGCGCGTGAAAGGGAGCTGGCTCGAACTCGAAGCCATCCATCGGACGGGATCTGCCATGCAGCCCGGCCACCTGCTGCGGGCCAATCCCCTGTTGAAAGGATCGGCCAGGCTGCTTCCGCGGCGGTCGCGGAGCTCCATCGGCTGGAACGGCGAGGTGCCATTGCCCGGTAACGGCCGGCTCGAGCAGCGGACCCGCGAATTGCTGGAAGGCCTGAACGACCTTCCCGAGGTGATCCGCAGCACCAGGACGGACGAGGCTTTCGTGCTGCCGGGCATCGAGGATCCCGCGGCGGGCACACCCGGAAAGGCCGATTCCGGGGAACAGCAGGCCGGTCTTCTGACGGGCGCCATGCTGACCATGGTGCTGAAGGAAGCGGGCTGGCAGTATCACGAGCGCCCGGACGGCAGGCTGCTCGTCGAGCTGGACGCCGCCGATGTCGTGAGCCGAGTCAGAGTTGTCCTGAACGGCGGCGGTTCCGTCCGCCTGGTACTGGAACTCGGTCGGCTGAACCGCGGCGACCACCTGCAGCGACGGGCGACCCAGTACCTGCTGACGAACTCGGCCGCGGCGATCCGCTTCGCCAGACCGGGAATCCAGCGCACGGGCGAGGAGGAGGTCGCCTTCTTCGAAGTGGCTTTCGGAACCCCGCCCAGCGCGGAGGAGCTGGATCACGCGCTGCTGGCCCTCTCCGTGGCCGCCCGCTGCTGCCGGCGTGAACTCGCGGCCCTGAACGACTCGAAACTGGCCGGGTATTTCCTGGCCCTTCACCAGGCGGAGGAATGGAAGTCCCCCGCCGAGTATCAAAACGGGAGTGAATCATGAACAGTCAGGAAAAACCCCTCGCCGTCGAGGTGCAGGATGTCTCACAGCAGCAGAGATTCAAGGTCTCCGACCTGGACACGGACGCCACGGTGGCGGAAGTGGTCAGGGAGTTGCTGGGCGATCTCAACATGGCCGTCGAGGATGCGAGTGGGAGACCGCTCAGCTATACGGTAAGACTGGAGCGGGAAGGTAGAAATCTCCAATCGAACGAGCGCGTAGGCGACGTTCTCGAGGAAGACGACCTCCTGACGCTCCTGCCGAACGTCGACGCCGGAATCCTGTAACACGCCGAAGGGTGAGCGGAAGACCATGCGAAACGACTACCAGTATGCGCTGATCATCTGCCGAAAGAACGGCGAGCAGGCGGGGCAGGCCTCCGTGCGGGTGGACTGGAATCCCGCCCTAGAGTGCTTCCGATTCTCCGAGCTGCGCTCCGGCAGAGAGCCGGCGGCCGGGGAGGCCTGCTCCATTCAACCGATCTGGCACCGCAACACAGGTCCGCCCTACGTGGAAGGCTTCCGGATCCGTCGCACCTGTGAAACCGGCGTCGACCAGGGAAACGGCGCGAGTCGGGCTTTCACCACCGCTTACTTCGCGGACCTTTCTGCCAAAGCCGCCACAGCCATGGTGGAAAAGGGAATCCTGGAAGGCGGTGAAACCTATCGCAGCGTCGTGGTGGCCTATGAATCACAGCGGGACGCGGAGAGCGACTCCCGCGGCATGTCGCAGGTGAGGAGACTGGAGGAGGCGGCGCCGCTGAAGGAAGCCTTGCTGGCGGATTTCCTGGAGCGCTCGGCGCAGGCCGGTCTGCGGCACGAGGTCGATTTCCAGGTCTTCGCGCCCGGGGCTGTGCTTGACGAGCTCGTCGACATTTGTCGCCGGGCGGGCGATCGCGGCCAGGAGGCCGGGGGCATGCTGATCGGGCACCTGCACCGCGACTCAGGACTGCCCGACGTGTTCGCCGGAATCACGGCGCAGATCCCTGCCCGTCACACGGTCGGCGAGAGAGACCGCCTGACCTTCACCCCGGAGACCTGGACGGACATGCGCGCCGCCGTGGAGCTGAGGAACCGGGACGAGTTGCTGCTTGGCTGGTACCACTCGCACCCGATCCGCGCCTGGTGCGAAGCATGCCCGCCGCGGAAACGCAGCGAATGCAGCTACGCCAGCGACTATTTCTCGGAGCAGGACCGCGTGCTGCACCGCACGGTGTTTCCCCTGCCGTATCACACGGCCATCGTGGTCAACGATCCGGATCCGGAGGCGATCACGCTTTCAGCTTTCGGCTGGCGTGAAGGCAGAATCGAAGCCCGCGGCATCCGTGTGCTGGACGGCGGGGGAAGTGCCGGCAACTGGCGACCGGAATTTCCGAGAAGCGAACAAGGAGGGAACGATGCCGAACGACGACCGCCCGCGGAGGATCCCGAACGGCCTTGCGGAGTTGCTCAGCTCCCTGGGTGACGGATCCCTGCAGGGAGACGAAGAGTCCATGATGGAGCTGCAGGAAGTGCTGGGGCCGGGCGCAGTGGATCCCCGCGTGCTGCCGATCCTAAATCACTTGCTGCACAAGATCGCCATCTACCGGGAAAGCCTGAGCCAGGCGGAGGAAGTGAAGCAGGAACTGAAGGCGATCGTCGAGAGGCTGACCTCCCCGCCCCAGTACCCGGCGGTCTTCATCGACTATGTCGGTGACGCCGTTCCTCCCCAGGCGCTGGTGGGATTCGGCGGAGGCAGGCACGTGGTCGGTTGCGGCGAAACCGAGTTCTTCGATTCGCTGCATCCCGGCGACGAGGTGCTGCTCCCCGAGGCGAAGAACGTGATCGTCGCCCATCTGAAGCGCCCCGTGACGACATGCGGCGAGACGGCGACCTTCGAGCGTTACACCGATGACGGGCGGCTGGTTTTGTCCACCCAGCACGGGGCGGAGGTGCTGGTGGAGCCGGCCCTCGGCCTGAGGGAGCTGGAGCTGGGATCCGGCGACAAGGTGCTCTGGAACAACCACTGCCTGATGGCCTTCGACCGAGTGTCACGCAGGCCGGAGGAGGAACTCGGCCTGGAGGACACTCCCGATGTCACCTTCGACGACATCGGCGGGCAGGACGAGGCCATCAGGAAGATGCAGGACGCCTTCTTCGCTCCGCTGGTCAATCCCGATCTGTCGGACAAGTACAGCCTCAAGGGCCTGATCTCCTGCATGGAAGTGGGCCCGCCCGGCAACGGCAAGACCATGATGGCCCAGGCCCTCGCCAACTGGGCGGCAAGCGTATCACCGACCGGGAATTGCCTCTTCAGCAACCAGGGGCCCGGGGATCATCGCGATCCCTTGTACGGCAACAGCGAGCGCAACCTTCGCCAGCCCTTCCAGGCCGCGCGCAAGGCCCTGGACGAGGTCCCCGAGCGTCCCGTGATCCTGTTCTACGACGAGATCGATTCCATCGGCAGCCAGCGCGGATCCTCGATTTCCACGGCCATCGACGACCGAGTGATCGCCACGTTCCTGACCGAACTCTCCGGCTTCAAGAAGCGCGAGAAGCTCTTCGTACTTGCCGCCACCAACAGGCGCGACCTGCTGGACAGCGCGCTGATGCGCCCGGGCAGGCTGGGCGACGAGGTGATCGTGGTCCAGAAACCCAACATCGAGGGAGCCCGGGCGATTTTCGGCGTGCACTTCCGCGCGCAGGTACCCTACCGCCATCGCAGCGGAAGTTCCGACGAGAACCGCAGTCTGATCATCGAGAGTGCCGTGTCACGGATCTTCTCGCCCAACGGCGACAACGAGCTGGGCAGGCTGAAGTTCCGGGACGACAGCGAGCGCCCGGTCCTCTCCTCCGACCTGATCAGCGGCGCCTCGATCGCCAACATCGCCAATCGCGCGAAGCAGGCGGCCTGCCTGCGCGAAGCCAGGACGGGCGAGGAAGGGATCACCATGGAGGACGTGCTGGACGCCGTCGCCGCCGAATGCGAGACCCTCTGGGGCAACCTGAGCAGGAGGAACTGTCACGTCTACCTGGACGACCTGCCGCAGGACCTGGACGTGGTCTCGCTGACCCGGAACGAGCGCAAGGTGGGCAGGGTCCATCGCTACTTCAAGGTGGCTTGAGCAGGCCGGAAGAACACTTCTAAGGACAATGGTTATGAAACGTAGCACGAGAACCGATTCCGCCGGACCATTGAGGAAGGGACCGCTCCGGCTGCCCAAGCTGACGGGCGCGGACGTGGAAGTTGCCAACTTCGTCGAGGATTCCGACAGCCTCTACGGCAGCGGTCGGGAAGCCTCCGGTGAGCTGCTGAAGCGTTTCGACGGTCTCCCCGGTCACACGTGGTACACGGAACGAAGCTGGCGCGCTTCGGACGAAGGATCGACGCTGGAGGATGATTCCTCCACGGCCCTGGTGCCGCTGGACTCGAACAATGGCGGGGACGGGTCACCGGGGCATGATACCGGTTCGGGATCCCGGATCCTGAGTGCCGGCGGCCATCGCTCGAGCGCCCGATCGACACCGTACGCGTCCGGGTACAGCTCGAGCCCGTACCAGGACGGCTATGCCTACGGCGACGGCGCCTATGGCTATTCCGGTTCCTGGGCCTGGGGCTGCACTTCGCAGGACTACGGCCGCAAGTTCCTGCCCGCCAACGGCGGCTGCGCATACATCGATCTGAGTCACCTGGAACTCTGCATTCCCGAGGTTCTGTCGGCGCGCGGGCACGTGGCCGCGTATCACGCCATGCTGCGCCTGGCCGGGGAGGCCCTTCACGCCGCCAACCAAGAAAGGTCCGCGGACCGCCGGATCCGGGTGCTGGTGAATTCCAGCGACGGGCAGGACCACTCCTACGGAGCGCACCTGAACGTCCTGATCACGCGCAGGTGTTACGACAACATCTTCAACAGGAGACTGCACCTGCTGTTGCTCCTGGGTTCCTTCCAGGTGTCGATGATCGTCATCACCGGCCAGGGCAAGGTGGGCAGCGAAGACGGAGCGCCCTGGACGCCCTTCCAGTTGTCCCAGCGCGCGGATTTCTTCACCTGCATCGTCGCCGCCTGGACTACGCACAACCGCCCGCTGGTCAACAGCCGCAACGAAGCGCTGGTGGGAAACCAGTACGGCGGCTACGGGACTGATCGCGACCTGGGCGAAGTGCTGGATTCCACGCATGCCAGGGTGCACTGCATCTTCCACGATGCCTCGCTGTCCGAGGCGGCCTGCCTGCTGAAAGTGGGCCTGATGCAGATCCTGCTCTGCATGCTCGAGGCGGAGGTCCCCCTGCCCTTCGAGAGCCTGGCGCTGGAGGATCCGCTGGCCGCCCTGCACACCTGGAGCCACGATCCCGGCCTGTCGCACACGGCGCGCACGGTGGACGGATCACAGTTGACGGCGGTGGATCTGCAATCGAGGTTCTACGAGGCCGCGGCCGACTTCGTCGAGGGCGGAGGCTGCGAGGGTTTCGTCCCGGGCGCCGCGGAGATCATCGAGTTGTGGGGTGATACGCTGAACAAGCTGCAGCGCAGGGACATCGAAGCCCTGGCGCCGAGGCTGGACTGGACACTGAAGTACAGCATTCTCCAGGGCGTCCTGGACCAGCGGAAGGACCTTGACTGGAAATCGCCGGAACTGAAAGTGCTGGATCATCTCTATTCCTCGCTGGACGAGGACGGCCTGTTCTGGAAGTACAACGCAGGGTTCATGGAGCGCGTGGTCTCCGAAGAGGAGATCCTGGACTTGATGGCCGCGCCCCCGGAAGACACCAGGGCCTACGCCAGGGCGCACCTGCTGCGCCGCGCCGGCGCCGAGGGGATCTCCGCGGTGGACTGGGATTCCATGCGCTTCAAGATCAAGGGTTCCGGGCGCTGGCCGGATTACCGGACCCTGCAGATGCACGATCCCCTGTCATACACCAGGGCGGAGACCCGGGAGATCTTCTCACTGGATTCGTTGACCGAGATCCTGGACGCCCTGGAGCACATTGGAAAACACGTACCCGTTCAATAAGGAATCGAAGACATGAACGAAACAACCAGACGCCTCCCGCTGCAGGACGGGACCGAGAATCACGCGAGTCGGCAGCAAACGCCCTCCGAAAATCTGGCCGCCACGCGCGCGGCCGCCGCCGAGTTGCTGGCGGCCGGGGACGAAGCGATCAGGAAGGCGCTCTCCAAGGACAGCGAGCGATTCCTCGGCGCCACCAGGCAGTCCGGCGGGCAATAGCCGGAATTACCGGCCCGTCGACTGGCCGGCCGCATGCTGTACTTCAGGCCGCCGGCAGACTTCATGCAAAGGGAGGGTTTCCGTGATGCACCGCACCTTGATGGGCGTGGAAACGGAATACGCGATGGCCGCGATGGATTCCCGCGGGGAGCGGATCGACCAGTCCACCGCCGCGGAGTGGCTGATCGACGGGGTACGCAGGGGCCGGCATCTCGCCTCGGGACCCCGGCGCTTTTTCCTGGAGAACTCGGCGCTGCTCTACAAGGACACGGGCGACCACCCGGAGTTCTGCACTCCCGAATGCGCCGATCCCGACCAACTGGTGTGCTACATCCGTGCCGGCGACCGCCTGTTGGAACGACTCGCCGACGCGCTGCCCCAGCGCACCTGGGGGGTGATCCACGAGGCCTGGGTCTCCCGCTGCAACGTGGACTACGACGCGAACACGACCTGGGGAAGCCACGAGTCCTACTTGTGCACCAGCACCCACCAACGGATCGTGCCGCACCTGCTGCCGCACCTCGTAACACGCATCCTGTACACGGGAGCGGGGGGCTTCGACCCTCGCTCTCACGGCCTGGTGTTCTCGATCTCGCCTCGCGTGGGCTTCCTCGAGCACGTCCTGTCTGGTTCTTCCACCAACGGTCGCGGGATCGTGCACACCAAGGACGAGGCCCTGTGCAAGGGCTACAGCCGGCTCCACCTGCTCTGCGGAGAAAGTCTCTGCTCCGACACCGGCGCCTGGCTCAGGGCGGCAACGACGGCGCTGATAGTCAAGATGATCGACGCGGGCCTCGAGCCGGGGAGCGGGCTCGAACTGAGCTCGCCGCTGCTGTCCATGCGGATCCTGGCCGCCGACACCACCCTGCAGTCCCGAATTTCCACGGCCTCCGGATTCATGACGGCTCTGGCCGTACAGCGCTGCTACCTGGAGCAGGCCGAAGCGAACCTGGACGCGCCCTGCATGCCCGCATGGGCCGAAACGGCCTGCCGCCGCTGGCGCCGGATCCTGGATTCCCTCGAGCATGATCCCGCCTCGCTGGCGGGCGCGCTCGACTGGATGATCAAGCAGTCGTTGTACAAGCGCCAGGCGGCCGAGTGGGGCATCGACTGGGAAGCGTTGTCCACGTGGCACATGCTGCTCAATTTCGTGGGATCCGCCCTGGAGGACCTCTCGCCGAGTCGCGCGAACGCCGGCCTGCGGGCGTGGCGCGAAATCCTCTCCCGGGATGATCGCAAGCTCTTGAAGCAGGCGCTGGGTCGGAGGCTGGAAAAGCACGGCATGCGCCTGGAAATGCTGCCCTCCGTGCTAGAATTCCGGCAGCGGATCCACGAGATCGACAAGTGTTTCGGGCAGCTGGGCGAGCGCGGAATCTTCAACGCCCTCGACCGTGCCGGTGTTCTGAACCACAGGATCCCGGAAGTGGATCTCGGTGAAGAGCCGCTGCGACGTCCTCCCCCTGAGGGCCGGGCCAGAATCCGCGGGGAAGTCATTCGGCGCTTTTCGCGCCGCCCCGCGGGAGAAGTCGCCTGCAGCTGGTCGAGTATTACGGACAAGGCAGCGTCGAAGCGCCTGGACCTGAGCGACCCCTTCGCCAGCGAAGAGAAATGGATCAAGATCGAGCAGGCGGTCGAGTAGTGGAGCGGTTCACTTCTCCTTCCAGGCGCGGTCGATGAAGGCCGACCTTCCGGAACCCGCCTTGTAGGCCCCGTATTGCTGGGGTTTCTTCCTGTAGTACATCTGGTGATACTCCTCGGCGGGATAGAACTCCGCGGCGGGAAGAACCTCTGTCGCGATGGGATGTTCGAATCGTCCGGATGCTTCGAGAGCGCTCTTGGATTCCAGGGCCGTCCGGCGCTGATCGGCGTCGTGATAGAACACGGCCGTGCGGTACTGAGATCCGCGGTCGACGAACTGGCCATCCAGGTCCGTGGGATCGATATTGTACCAGAAGACTTCCAGCAGCTCGCGGTAGCTCGTCCCGGCGGGGTCGAAGACGATCCGCACAACCTCCAGGTGACCCGTCTCGCCCTCGCAGACTTCCTGGTACGTGGGATTCTCCACCGTGCCGCCCGTGTAGCCCACGGTTGTGGAAACGACTCCCGGCAACTTGTCGTAGGGCGGCTGCATGCACCAGAAGCAGCCTCCGGCGAAAGTTGCGATCGCATGGTTCTCGGGCATACTCTGCTCCTTCTTCGTGCAGCACGCCGTCACGCCGGCCAGCGCGACGGCCAGGATTCCCGCATGCAGGAGATTCATTCGTACTCCTTTCCTAATCCGGCATTACTGCTGCGTATCACGGCGCTTCCCTGAATTCGCGGATCGCCCAGCCCGCCACCCCGCAGCCCGCGGCCAGAAGGGCGATCAGCCCGTAAACTTCGTTGATCGGCAGCCACTCACTCACCAGCCCGGTCAGGGCCGCGGAGACGGCGCTCAAACCCACAACGGCCACCGAGATCATGCTGAAGATCCGTCCCTGGAATTCAGCGGGTACGATTTTCTGCACCAGTGTCGGTCGCGGGACGATGATCATGGGGATCACCAGCGAATGGATCACGAGCGTCAGGTAGGCCCCGGCGAAACTCTTCACCCACATCAGGGGCAGGAAGGTCAAGCCGTCCAGCAGGATGCCCCAGAGCAGCAGGTGGCTGTTCCGCGCGCCACGTCCGAAGATATTGAGCAGCACGGTTCCCGTGAGCGTACCCACGGCATAAGCGGAGAGCAGGAATGCGTACTCCGCCGCCCCGCCGTGCAGTATCTCGCGAACGAAGATCGGCGTGCCCACGATGGCCGGTCCCATGATGAACAGGTTGTCCACGGCGGTGATCATCAGCAGGGCCCAGAGGCAGCGATTACCACGGGCGTAACTCAAACCCTCGCGAACGTCCCTGATGGCGGTCGTGTCGCGCGTCTTTCCCTGTCCCTGGACGGCGCCGGGACTGCCGGTCGTGCGATGAATTCCCATGATCAGCACGAAAGACACCATGAACGTCAGCGCGTCCACCGTGAAGAGATGGACCTCGCCCACCAGCGGGATCAGCAGTCCCGCCAGGGCGGGTCCTAACAGCAGGGCGAACTGCCAGCCCGACTGGATCATCGAGTTGGCTTTCAGCAGGTCCTGCCGCGGAACCAGTTGAGGAATGATCGCGTCGCGCGCCGGGTTGAACGCTGCGTTGAACATGGCCATCGCGAATGTGATACAACCCAGCAGCAGTCCGTTCAACCCGCCGGCGTAGTAGAGCGCGGGAACCAGCAGCACGAGCAGAGCCCGGGCAAGATCGGCGCCCAGCATCATCCGGCGTCTATCGAGTCGATCGGCCAGGGCCCCGGCGAACAGTCCGAAGAGCAGGGTCGGCAGGTAGATACTCATGGCCACCAGACCGGTGGCCGATTTCGATCCCGTGAGCTCCAGCATCAGCCACAGCAGGGCGATCTGGAACACGGAATCGCCCAGCTGGGAGACGACCTCGCCCAGCCACAGGCGCAGCAGGTCGGGCGCTTCGGCCATCCGGCGAAGGCTTTCCCGCAGCCGCCTCAAGAACGGATGTCCGCGATAAAGCGCCCGCGGTACAGATCCGGGTTGCGATGGATCAATCCTGACTCCTGCTCCGGCCCGCGCTCCGACATCCGCTATCGATCCCGCGGCAGGATTCGGATCACGGGGGATTCCGCGCCGCACCAGCGGCCGAACAACTCGGCGAGCCGCTCCAGGTGGGCGCGCAGCCGGTCGAGCGGATAATCTCCGGGGACGAAGACCACCGACAGGATGTCCTTCGTCCTTTCAGTGATACAGGTGCGGGGTGAATCGCTGGTGGGCGACCCGAAGGCGCCTTCTTCGTCGAACAGGCCCAGCCGTTTCTCGAGGCGGACGCGGTCCTTGCGGATCCCGGGAAAGCCTTCCCCGGGGCAGCCCAGGCGGGCCTTCGCACTTCCCTTTATGCGGTCCCGATCGTAGAGGCCCAGTGGCAGCAGGAATTCCAGCGAGGCCTGGTTGGCCGCGTCGACGAGGTTGTTGATCCGGTAGAGCGAACCGCCCTTGAGCACCCGCCGCAGCAGCGCCTCCGAGGATGGCCGAATCTTGGTGGGATCGATGCCCACGGCCCGGTACAGCCGCCGGGCCGCCTGGAGCCCGTCGATCCCCGCGGGAGCCGTCCCGGCGTGGCGTCGCCTGAGTTCCTCCTGCAGGCGGCCGATATCATCCTGCTGCGCGGAACCCGGCCCGCCCACGCGGACTCCGTCCATCACCAGCGCGCCCAGCAGGACGCGGCCTTCGAGTTCGGGATCCAGTTCGAGCGTCACGGAAATCTTGCCGGAGGACGCTTCGCCCACAATCGATTATCCCTTCCCCGCCGTTTCCCGGTGCAGGGAACAGCGGCGTGTTACACTTTCCATTCCCGGCTGTCGTTCAGAAAAACCCCAACTGCAACTTGGCCGCCTCGGACATCATCCCGCGGGTCCAGGCCGGATCCCAGACCAGTTCGACCTTCGCGTCCCTCACGCCCGGGACGCGTGATACGTTATCCTCTACGCGGCGGGGCAAGGCCTCCGCCTCGGGACAGTTGGGCGCGGTGAGCGTCATCCGAATCGTCACCGCGCGGTCCTCGCCGATGTCGATGTTGTAGATCAACCCCAGTTCGTAGACGTCGACGGGGATTTCGGGGTCGTAGACGGTTTTCAGCGCGGCGACGATCCGCTGCTCCAGTTCCTGTCCTGCCTGTGTCATACAAGCTCCCAGCGGTATCGCGCGGCTGCGTAGAATGACTCCTACACCCTCAGCATTTCAACGGCCTTCTCCAGCGCGCGCACCAGCGCATCGACCTCTTCCCGGGTGTTGTACAGCGCGAAGGAGGCGCGGGCCGTTCCGGGCAGGCCGAAGAAGTCCATCACAGGCTGCGCGCAGTGATGGCCGCTGCGGATGGCCACGCCCTCCAGGTCCAGCAGGGTGCCCAGGTCCGAGGGATGGGTGCCCTCGATGGTGAAGGAGATCACGGCGGACTTGCGCTCCGCCGTGCCCACGATCCGCAGGCCGGGGATTTCCTCCAGGCGACTGGTTGCATACTCCATCAGGGCCTTTTCGTACTCGGCTATCCGCTCGAGGCCGATGGTCTCGATGTAATCCAGGGCGGCGGCGAGTCCCACGGCCCCGGCGATGTTGGGAGTTCCGGCCTCGAAACGGAAGGGCAGCTCGTTGTACTCGGTTCGCTCGAAGCGAACCGAGCTGATCATGTCCCCGCCGCCCTGCCAGGGCGGCAGTTGCTCGAGCAGCCCGGGCCTGCCGTAGAGCGCGCCGATTCCGGTGGGTCCGTAGAGCTTGTGCCCCGAGAAGACGTAGAAATCGCAGTCCAGCTCGCGCAGGTCCACACGCTGGTGCGCCACCGCCTGCGCCCCGTCGATCAGCAGGTGTGCCCCCGCCGCCCGCGCGGCGCGGGCCATGCGTGAGACATCGTTCACGGTGCCGAGGGCGTTGGAGACGTGGGCGACCGCCGCCAGCCGGGTGCGCGGTCCCAGCAGGCGCTCGAATTCACCGGGAATCACCTGCCCGCGCTCGTCGATGGGCGCAGCCACGAGCCGGGCCCCGCGCCGTTCGCAGGCCATCTGCCAGGGCACGATGTTCGAGTGGTGCTCGAGCGCGGTCACCAGGACTTCGTCACCCTCGCGCAGAAAGGCTTCCCCGTAGGCGTACGCGACGAGGTTGATACCCTCGGTCGCGCCGCGCGTGAAGACCAGGCCCTCCGTCGACTCCGCGGACAGGAAACGCCGTACGCGCTCCCGGGCGCCCTCGTAGAGCAGGTTGGCGCGCTCGCTGAGTTCGTGCACGCCGCGGTGCACGTTGGCGTAGTCGTTCCGGTAAAAGCGGTCCATGGCTTCCAGCACGGAGAGCGGTTTCTGCGTGGTGGCCGCGTTGTCCAGGTAGACCAGCGGCTTGCCGTGCACCTTGCGGCCCAGCACGGGGAAATCCTGGCGGATTACTTCCGGATCGAATCCTCCGCCCGGCGGTTCCGCGGCAGTGGCATCCCGGTTCGCTGCGCTCTCCGCGGAGGCGTCGCGACCGCTTCCTTCCAGAGTTTCAGCGGCGGCATGAACGGACGGCGCGTCCCGGGGTTCGTGCTGTATCACCATTCGTCCTCGCGATCTCTTCGGCGCGCTCAACGAGCCAGATGTCCGGTGAGCAGGCGGTCCAGGTGGGAAATCAGCTCCACGGTTCGAATGCGCCCGACCAGATCCGACGCGAAGGCGTGGATCAGCAGACGCCTGGCGTGCGACAGCTCGATACCGCGCGAGCGCAGGTAGAACAGTGCCTCGTCCTGCAGGCTGCCCACGGTGGACCCGTGGGTGCATTTCACGTCGTCCGCGTAGATCTCGAGCTGCGGCCGGGACCATGAACGCGCACGTTCCGACAGCAGCAGGCTGCGGCTGGACTGCTCCGCGTCGGTGCGCTGGGCGTCCCTGTGCACGCGGATCCTGCCTGTGAAAACGCCCTGCGCCCGGTCGTCCAGGATCCCGCGGAAGATCTGGCGGCTGCTGCAGTCCGGCGCCAGGTGCTCGATCGCGGTATGGGTGTCCACGTGCTGCTCGCCGTCCAGGATAGTCAAGCCGTTCACTTCGGCATGCGCCCCCGGGCCTTCCAGCCGCACCTCGGCCTGGTTACGTGCCGTCGCTCCTCCGAACGTCAGCGTATGCGTCCGGAATCCGGCCTTCCGCTCGATCCGGGCGAACAGGTTGGATACGCGCGTCGCGCGCCGCCCGTCCCGCTGCAGGCGAATATGCTCGAACGCGGCGCCCTCGCCGACGTGGAACTCGCTTAGCGCGTTGCAGAAACAGGGCGACCGCTCCGTTCCCCCGTGGCACTCCAGCAGGGTGGCCGAGCTTTCGCGTCCCGCGTGAACGAGGATGCGCTGCTGCACGGCCAGCGACTCCGCGCCCGGCGCCGTGATACTCAGCAGCATCAGCGGACGCTTTAGTCTCACCCCGTCGGGGATCCACAATCCGCAACCGTCGCGGGCCAGGGCGGTGTTCAGCGCCGCGAAGGGCCACCCCTCCAGGGGCGCCAGTCCGCCGTATTCCGCGAGCAGCGGATGGCCGCTGGAACCAGCATCGCGATCATGCCCGTTCTCTCGCTCGGTCGGAACAAGTTCCGCCAGGCTTCCGGCCGCCACGCCTTCAGGCAGCTCGTCGATCCGAGACAGTTCGCGACGGAAACCGCCGTTCACGAAAACCAGCGTGTGACAATCCAGGGCCTCGAACACCAGGCCGCGGATCAACTCCTCCACCGGCTCCGTCTCCTCTACGCCGGGCACCGCACCGAAGCGCTCCCCGGTCAGAAAGTCCAGGTCGGTGTAGCGCCAGTCCTCCTCGCCGGTCCCCGGCAGGCCCGAGGCGGCGAAGATGTCCGCCGCCCGTTTCGCCAGGCGCGGATGCAGGGAGCCATCGGAAGCGGCCGCCGCCGCGGAGGCCTCCTCCACCAGTTCCGCCAGCGTGGCGGACGATGCGCGGGTCCGGGATTCCATCAAGCCTCCGCCCCGGCCTGGGCAGCCCTCGCCGGTGACGATCCGGCGGGTTCCAGCTCGATCCAGCCGTAGCCTTCCTCTTCCAGGTGCAGGGCCAGGTCCATCCCGCCCGACTTGACGATCCGCCCGTCGGCCAGGACGTGAACGAAATCCGGCACGATGTGATTCAACAGGCGCTGGTAGTGCGTCACGACGATGGCGCCGAATTCCGGTCCGCGCATGGCGTTGACCCCGTCGGACACGATCTTCAGAGCGTCGATGTCCAGGCCCGAATCGGTCTCGTCGAGAATCGCCAGCCGCGGTTCGAGCACCGCCATCTGGAAGATCTCGTTGCGTTTCTTCTCGCCCCCGGAAAAGCCCTCGTTGACCGCGCGGCCGTGCAGCCCCTCGTCCAGGTGCACGAGCTTCATCTTCTCGCTGACCAGCCGCAGGAAGTCCTCGGCGGATATCTCCGCGCGCTCGTGGTACTTCCTGATGGAGTTGAGCGCCATGCGCAGGAAGTAAAGGTTGGGCACGCCGGGAATCTCAACCGGGTACTGGAAGGCCAGGAAGATCCCTTCGCAGGCGCGCACCTCGGGCTCCATTCGCAGCAGGTCCGCGCCGCGGTAGATCACTTCCCCCCGTGTGACGTCGTAACCCTCCCTGCCGGCCAGGACGTTGGCCATGGTGCTCTTGCCGGAGCCGTTGGGTCCCATGACGGCGTGGATTTCACCCGGGCGGACATGCAGGTCGATGCCCTTCAGGATTTCCTTGCCCTTCACGCCGGCGTGCAGGTCCTTGATGATCAGCATGACTTCCTCGATTCCACGGCGGTCGCGACGACCGCCTTCGCGCGCGGGTCAGCCCACGCTTCCTTCCAGGCTTACTCCCAGCAGCTTCTGCGCTTCCACGGCGAACTCCATCGGCAACTCGGCCAGCACTTCCTTGCAGAATCCGTTGACGATCATCGAAACGGCGTCCTCCTCGGAGATCCCGCGCTGCCGGCACAGGAAGACCTGGTCGTCGCTGATCTTCGAGGTCGTCGCTTCGTGCTCGACCCTGGCCGATGTGTTGCGCACGTCGATGTAGGGAAAAGTGTGGGCGCCGCAGCGGTCACCCATCAGCAGACTGTCGCACTGCGAGTAGTTGCGGGCGCCCTGCGCCCCGCCGGAAACCTGCACCAGCCCGCGGTAGGTGTTCTGGCTGCGGCCGGCGGAGATGCCCTTGGAGATGATCGTGCTGCGCGTGTCACGCCCCAGGTGGACCATCTTGGTTCCAGTGTCCGCCTGCTGGAGGTTGTTGGTCATGGCCACCGAGAAGAATTCCCCTACCGAGCGGTCTCCCTTGAGAATGCAGCCGGGATATTTCCAGGTGATGGCGGACCCGGTCTCCACCTGGGTCCAGGAGATCTTCGAGTCGTGGCCCGCGCAGAGTCCCCGCTTGGTGACGAAGTTGTAGATGCCGCCGCGGCCTTCCGCATCTCCCGGATACCAGTTCTGCACCGTGGAATACTTTATCCGCGCCCGGTCGTGTGTCACGAGCTCCACCACCGCCGCGTGGAGCTGGTTCTCGTCGCGCATCGGGGCGGTGCAGCCCTCCAGGTAGCTCACGTAGCTGTCCTCGTCGGCCACGATCAGCGTGCGCTCGAACTGGCCCGTATTGGCCGCGTTGATCCGGAAATAGGTCGACAGCTCCATCGGGCAGCGCACGCCCTTCGGAATATAGACGAAGGACCCGTCGCTGAAGACGGCCGAGTTGAGCGCCGCGTAGAAGTTGTCCCGGGGGGGCACCACGCTGCCCAGGTAGCGTCTCACGAGATCCGGGTGCTCGCGCAGCGCCTCCGAGATCGAGCAGAAGATGATGCCCAGAGCGGCCAGTTCTTCCTTGTAGGTGGTCGCCACGGACTGGCTGTCGAAAACGGCGTCCACCGCCACGCCGGCCAGGCGCTCCCGCTCCTCGAGCGGAATGCCCAGCTTCTCGAAAGTGGCCAGCAGCTCGGGATCCACGTCTTCCAGGCTCCGCGGGCCCTCCTTGGCGCGGGGCGCCGAATAGTAGATGATACTCTGGAAGTCGATCGGCGGGTGGTTGACCTTGGCCCAATTCGGCTCCGCCATGCGCCGCCAGGTCCGCAGCGCCTTCAGCCGCCATTTAAGCATGAACTCCGGTTCTTCCTTCTTGGCCGAAATGGTTCGGACGACCTCCTCGTCCAGGCCGGGAGGTACGGTATCCGTTTCGATGTCCGTTACGAAACCGTACTTGTATTCCCGCGCGGCAAGATCCTGCAGTTCGGCTTCCTTCCCGGTCATCGCTCCTCCCTACTCTTCCGCGCCGCGCTGCATCATCTCGCGCAGGCTGACCCGCTCGAGAGCATCGCGCAGCGCCTGGTTGATCCTGCGCCAGTTGGGGCTGAGCATGCAGTTGGCGCTGCAATCCCGGCCAGGGCCGCCGCTCTCCAGACACTGGGTGATGGCGATGGGTCCCTCGAGCGCCCGGATGATCTCCGCCACGCTGATCTCGCCGGGTTCGCGGCTCAGCCGGTAGCCCCCGTGGGCGCCCCGCTGCGACTCCAGCAGCCCGGCCCTCGCCAGCAGCTTGAGGATCTTGCCCACCATGGGCTGCGGCAGGTTGGTCATCCGCGCCAGTTCGTTCGCGCTCTGCGGCCTCTCGGGAGCGCCGCCGGCGAACAGCGTAAGCAGGACTATTCCGTAGTCGGTCTGCTTGGTCAGGCGCAGCAAGTTTGCCTCCGCTTATTCGGTACTAAATTGGTTCTATTTACTGCAGAGCATAATAGTTCCTGGAACACGGAGCAAGCGCACACACTGTTAAGTGACAGATAGGTGTTTGTACGTGGCACCGCGGCACGATGCACTGGCTGCGAAAGGTCCTCACGCCCGGAGTTCATCCAGGTCCGTGGGGCCGGAAGAGCCGTCACGCGAATATGGGGACCCGAATTCCGATAATATGGGCCTAACTCAACCAAGGAGGAATCATGACCTTCTTATTCCTGAGCTCCGACCAGATGGGCACGGGCGATCCCGAGCTGGGCCGCAAGTTGCTGAAGTCCTTCCTGGCCGCGCTGGCGGCCGGAGAGACGCGCGTGGACGTGGTGGGCTGTGCAAACTCGGGAGTCTTCCTCACCACCGAGGGCAGCGAAGTTCTCGAAAGCCTGCAGGCCCTCGAGGCGAAAGGCGCCCGCATCGCATCCTGCGGTGTCTGCCTGGAACACTACGGTCGCGGTGATAAGCTGCTGATCGGCGAGGTGGGCAATACGGAAATGAGCGTGCAAGTCATGACCACGGCGGACAGGGTCATCCAGCCCTGAGTTCGCTTAAGGGAGTCTGCCTGGTCAGCGCGTCGCTCTTCGGTTGCAGGAGCGGGACTGAGCGACCGGAGACCCGCTTTGCCCGTGATGGAAGTCGAAAAATTGCAGCCGCCCCCCCTGGCGGCGGGGCGGTTGGACTACCTCTGCATCACCCAACAGGACCTACATTACCAATAGCTTCATGTACGTGATCCTGCCCTGCTGCGTCGACAGAGTATAGAAGTACACGCTGCTGCTTAGCGTGCCCGAACCAGTTCAATTTCTTCCAGCTTTCGAAGGAATGACACATCAGCGGGCCGAGGCCCGCTGATGTCTTGCCATTGCCTTGCCTGGTGTTCAAGCCACCAATGCGCCATTTTTGACAGCAATTCCTGTGCCACTCATGACACGTCCCTTTCTAACCTATTCTCAATGATTTGGCTTACCGCAGTGGACAGAAAAGTGTCCTAACCGCCGGAATTTGCACAGATTGAGCCTGGATTTTCTTATACGGAATTACGGTAGGTTTATGCTTCTACGTGACTTACGGGGTGGGCGTAGAGTCCGTTTCCAGAGTGATTTCATGTTTTACCGCTGTGGCTGAAGAGCAGACTCGGCGATCAGATCCCGAAATTCAGGCCCGCCAGCACTCTCCGTCCCGAACCAGGGTACTCCAGGCGCAGAGCAGGATCGGCGCCGGGATCCGTCATCGCGATGAACTGCGAAAGTGCCATGTATCCCGAGCTGGAGTATTCCACGTCCAGCAGGTTGTAGACGCTGAGTTCGAGTTCAATCCGGCCCGCGCGGTAGCCCAGCTTCAGGTCCAGGGTCTGCCAGGCCTCGATGGTTTCGGTGTTCCCGCGGTCAATGAACTGCTCGCCCGTATGATTCAACTGCAGATGATAGCTCAAGCCGAATAGCGATCCGCCCCCTCCCAGCGACAGCGAGCGGTCGGGCACCCGCTCCAGCCGATTCCCGTCGTCGGGACCGCCGTCGCAAACGGCCCGGCAGACGGCAGCGCCCAGGTTCAGGTAGTGGGCCGCCGGCAGCCGCAGAGTAGCTTCCAGGTCGACGCCTTCGTGGATGCTGCGGTTGATGTTGCGATAGCGGTATTGCTGCAGGTCGAAATCGATCTCGTCCTCCATCTCCATGCGATACACGGAGGCGTCCAGGGCGAGGTCCGCTCCGGCCCCGAGGTGCATTCCCGCTTCCAGGTTCCGGCCGCTCTGCGGGCGAAGCCGTTCGTTGGAGAAGCGGACGATGCCGAATTCCGTGAGCAGGTCCCGGTTGTCGTAGAGTTGCTCCAGGGTGGGCAGTTTAAAGGCCTGGGATGCGTTGAGCCAGAGGCTGCCCCGCAGGAAATCGCCGCGCAAGCCCAGCTCCCGCAGATCGAGAGACGCGCCCAGCCGCGGACTGAACCGCGTGTGACGGACCTGCGTGTCCTGCACGAAATCGTAGCGCGAGCCGAGGTACAGCTTCAATACGGGCAGCGGCTCCAGGCGCAGGTGCAGGATTCCCGCCTGGGCCAGGCGCCCGTTTCGCTCGTCGCTGTCCAGCAGCGCGGGAACCAGCAGGTTGCGCCAGCGGCTGCGGTGGGTCACGGCGCCCAGTTCGTAGCCCAGGAGCAGAACACCGGGCAGCCCTTCGAGCACCGTGGGCATCCGCAGCTCGCAGCTCGCCCGCAGGCCGCGCTCTCCGGCCGTCTGCCGCTGGCGATCGACGTAGCCTTCCGGCGGAACGCCGTGATCCAGCAGCAGCGTGGACGTCTCACGGATGCTGCGCACCGAGACGCTTCCCGTCAGGGCCAGCAGTCCGCCCCCGGGCAGGGGCCGGGCGTCCAGGCGCAGGTCGAAACGCCCCGAATCCTCATCGCGGACGTCCCCCGAGTGTATTCCCTGCACCGCCCGGCGATTCGCATCCATCGCGGAGGCCGGCAGCGGACCCGGCAGGTCCTGCTTGCCGCCGCTCCAGGCGAAGCCGACGTTGAGCAGACCGCCCCCCTCGGGACGCTGCTCCAGCTCGAAGCCCAGGCTTCGGTGGGCGAAGGCGCCGTGCTCCCTGAAGCCCCGGGAGCTCCGGTCGTTGTAATACATTCTTCGCGCGGTGTTCCGGACGCGATGCGCGAGTCGCAGGCCGGATTCGAGCGCTTCGTGGCTGCCCGCGCGCAGGAAGCCCGAACCCGCCAGTCCCTCGTGATCCACGTCGCCGGTTCTGAGCTGCAGCGTGGCCCCCAGCGCGTTGTCGCCGTAAAGCACGGAAGCCGGCCCCCGCACCAGCTCCAGCGATTCGATCTCCTCCAGGGGCAGGGCGTTCCAGTCCACGCGGCTGTCGCCGGCGCGGTTCAGCGGGACTCCGTCCTTGAGCACCAGCACGTAATCGTTCTCTCCTGCTCCGTAGAACCCACGGACCACCACGGCCGGGTCCGCGCCGTTGCCGTTGTGATCCAGCACCTGCACGCCCGGCAGGGCGGCGATCAGCTCCGGCAGGCTTGCGGCGGGAAGACGTTCGATTTCCTCGCGGCCGGCCAGACTGGCGCTGGCGGGCACTTCGCGGATGCTCTGGGGCAGCCGCGTAGCGGTGACGATCACTTCCTCAAGCTGTATCACATCCCCCGGCGGCGGCGTCTCAGCGGAGGAAACGCAGAACTGAAAGAACGACAACGCGAGAAAGGCAAGGAGCAGGCGCATTCCGATTCTCCCGGTCTGGAAATGAAAACGGCCCCTTGGCATAAGAGGGCCGTTTCCAAGTAACTAAATCGAATCGCATCTAGGGACTGTTCACACTCTCGCATGCGTCGCGCCGGAGCGCTTCTCCGGCGAGCGCGGATCAGCGGATCAACGTCATCCGGATCAAGCTGCGTTCGCCTTCCCATTCCGCAAGCGCAATATAGATCCCGCTGGAAAGCTCGCCCGCGTGCCAGACGAACTCGTGCAGCCCGCCTTCATACGAACCATCCGCGAGTACCGTCACCCGCTGGCCCAGCGTGTTGTAGACCACCAGGGCCAGCTCGCCCGCCGCGGGAAGCGCCACGCGCAGCCGCGTCGCCGGATTGAAGGGATTGGGCCAGTTCTGCGAAAGCTCGAAGACCGCCGGCAGCAGCTCGCCCGACTCAATGCCGATCGACGGCGTGTCCATCGTCAGGCCGGAGTGGTCGTAGATCCGCACCCGGTAGTAGTACCAGGTTTCGGGATTCACCGAAGTATCACGCCAGCTGAAGACGCCCTGACCGCCGGGGATCATCTCCGCGGTCGCCGCCAGGTATGCGCCGTCGCGCTCCGTCGCGCGCAGCACCCGGTAGCCCAAATGCTCCGCCGTCGCTTCCCAGCTCAGCAGCACGCCGTCCGATACCTGCTCACCTGTGAAATTCACCAGCTCCACCGCCAGGGGCGACTCCCCGCAGCCCAGCAACTCGAGCGAAAGACCGCCGAAGTCGAAGGTCAGCTCGAAGAACACGTCGAAGAAGCTGTCCACCTGAGGGCAGAATTCCACGTTGTACTGGTATTGATCTCCAGGCGCCAGAACTCCAGCCGCCGGACCCGTCACCGCGAAGGAGGGATCATCCGGATTCAGCGCCCAGGAAAGCAGTTCCACAGGAATGTTGCCAGCGTTGGTCAGCGTCACGTCCGCATCAGCGCATTCGCCCAGCGCAAGGCAGCCGAAGTCGTACTCCGTCACAGGAATGCCGTCGATACTCAGAACCGCTTCCGGCGCAGGATCCTCCACCACCAGGGTGGACAGCGCAACGTTGTTCTCCTCGTCGTATTCCACGAAGGCGTCGGGTGTGTCCACAACGAAGGTCACCGCGTAATCGCCCGCCGTTCCAGGAGCAACGTCGTCGAACTCCGCCTGCACCACCGAGCCGTTCACCAGACCGCTGAAGGCGAAAGGCGGGCCGATGGGGATTCCATCCAGCTCGAAGTGCGCTTCAACGTTGTCCAGCACCTGCGCCGCGTCAGCGTCCACCGTGATCTGGCCCTCGAAGTGCAGCGGATAGCCCGTGACCACCGGATTCGGATCCAGGGCCGCGTAATCCGCCGAAAAATCCACGTAGGTCCAGTAGATCTCCATGTACTCGCTGGTTACGCTCCAGGCGCCGAAACTGTCGCTGACCCTGAGTCCGATTTCGCCGAAGTAGGGAACCTGGTACACCAGCGTCGTCTCGGGACCGAAGAAATCGTCGAACTCCGCGTCCCCGTCAAGGTCCCATTCGTAGACCGCGATGTAATCGCCCAGCGCCAGAGTGTCCGGATCCCAGGACCCCGCGCCGGAGACCAGGATCGGATCGCCCACGTCCGCGCTCCACGGACCGTTCAGTACCGCGGTAGGCTCGTGGTTGCCGTTGTGCGCCAGGACCATCATGGCCGCGTAGTCCACCAGCGGCGGCTCGGAGTTGTCTTCCACCCGCAGGGTCACGGTCACCGAGGCGCTGTCTTCGCCCTGCGGCAGCGGAATGCCGGGGTGCTCCACCACGGGACCCACGGCGTCCGGGTTGTCCCAGTCGATGTCGCGCTCCTCGTCCAGGCCGAAGTGCCAGCGCCAGTCCACGATCTCCTGCCCCGGATTCATGTGGAAGGAGTTCTCGCCGTTCAGGGTGAAAGGCGTGTCGGGCGGCTGGTCGCCCAGCGCGTCGATCACACCCACCGGGACTTGCGTGATCACGCCGGGTGTCAAGGTCAGCAGGTTCAGACCCGTGCTGACCTGGTCGTAGAAGTACTCGCCCCAGGTGCACAGGTGTCCATGCCAATGCCCGTCCTCGTACTGGCCCCAGGTTCCATGAGTCAGCAGGTGCTCTGCATATTCCGAGTACCAGTCATGGGCGCCGAAGAACTCGATCTGGGGATCCGAGAGATCGCAGCCCTTCTTCATGGCGTAGAGGGCGTAGCTGTTGCCGTTGAACTGGCCGTTCCAGCCGCCGAAGTAGTTGTTGGTCCAGTTGCTGGTCAGGAAATCCCTGGCCGCCATCACCGATGTACAGGTGGAACTGCTGTCGATGAAGGCGTATGCGGCGATGGCCGAACCTGTCTTCGAGCAGTCGGGGCTGTTGTCGCAGCCGTAGGTGTATCCGAAGCCCCCCGTCCCGCACTGGCTGTAATCGAGCCACTGTTCCAGCTCGACTTTCAGTTCCGGCGGAATCGCCATGCTCCAGTCCCGCTCGGCCTGTTCCATAACCAGAACCGGCCACTGCACCGCTGAGTTGTCCGAAGACCCGTAGTTCGGTGAATTGACGGAATAGCGCCACCCGCCGTGCCCGCCGCCGGTGTCGGTCTGGCTGTAGTAGAACTGGTCCACAGAATTCTCGAGCAGCACGCGGTAGGTCCGCCCCGCGTAGGGGCCGGTCTGAATCGTCTCCTCCGGCGTATCGGCGCCCAACACAGCCATCAGGGCCATGCCGTTGGCGTACTGGTTGTCCCGCAGGAACACTCCCTCGCCGTCGCCGTTGTAATCATAGACCGCGTTACCGCCGGTCAAGGTCGTGACCGTGGCGTGTCCCAGGATCCAGTTCATCCCCAGCTCGACCCATTCCGCATAGATGTCCGTGTCCGGATCGCCGTAAGGCATATGTCCGTTCTCTTCGAAGGACAGCAAAGCGGCGCCCGTGGCGCCCATTCGCCGATCATAATTGCTTTCCCACCAGGATCCGTCGGCGCTCTGCTGCAGGTACAGCCAGCGCAGCCCCTTCTCGATGGCGATATTCACCTCCACCACCTGGTTCCCGAAGGGCAGAATTCGGACTTCCGTCTCGTCCACATCAGAGTCGCCGTCGGCGTCCGTCACCGTCAACGTGGCCGTGTAGGTTCCGATGGCCGGGTAGGTGTGCGGTTCGTCGATGTACCACCACTCGTCGACCGTACCCGTGGCAGGTGGACTGCCGTCGTCGAAGTCCCACTCGTAGGTGTAGGGCGGCGTGCCGTCCTGCACGTTGCCCCAGATCACCATCTCAACGCCCGGGTGTCCGTTGGCGTAGCGGGTATGCTGGGTGAAGGAGGGCATGCAGTTCACCCGGATGTTGGTGTTGCGCAGCGGCGAGACCTTGTCCGCCCAGCCGCCGGGATGATCCAGCTCCTCTCCCATGCCGGCCTGCATGGCCGGCCCCTGGTATTCATCCATCAGGCTCTCGAACCGCTGCAGCGGATCGCCGGCTGCAAAAACCGGACTCCAAACCGCCCCAAGACCCAGCACCAGGGCTCCCAGCAACAGTCGCCTGCATCTCGTATTCATGGTGGTCCCCCTTATGTCCCCTCGCGGATGGTCAGAATCGGGCGGCGTGGACAATCGCCAGTGGCGAGAACGCCGGCTGTTCGATCGCAAACCATTGATTTTGCAACGCAATGAAAGGAGAGTTGATTTTGCTGGTAATTGTTAAAGCAAAAACCATTCCACTTCGGAAGCGGGGGATGCTTCCGAGGTGGGTGAAGGCGACGGTTCGTGGCAAAGCTACTGACGACAATACAAGACCTTATGGAGTGACCGGCCTCCAGTCCGTAAACTCGCGTGCTATCAGCCGGC
>CAZMSD010000040.1:0-33439 GCA_964568855.1 uncultured Bacteroidaceae bacterium
AATACTCAGCTGCTCGCGAAAGCGTTACACTGTCCACAGAAACGGGGTAACTCCATACATGATTAATCGACCTGGTGCTCCGGGCAATGTGCGCGCTCCCTTCGGGCTTGCCGCAAAGCGGTCATCTTCTGTGTTGCATCTGTTTGAAGTAGGTACCTACATCTGCGCAGATGCGCCTTGAATCTGACCGCTTTGCGACAAGCATTACTCATCGCTGCATGTGAATCGGTCCACTAGCACCCGCGGTACGCGGTCCGAGATACCGGTGAGTATCTCGTAAGGGATGGTCGACTGCCAGCGGGCCAGGTCCTCCACCAGGATCCGCTGGCCGCCCTGTTCGCCCACCAGGACCACTTCGTCCCCGTTGTAGGCGCTGCCGGTGGGTCCCAGGTCCACCATCAGCTGGTCCATGCAGATGGCGCCCACCACCGGGTGGCGGCGCCCCCGGACCAGCACCTCCGCCCGGCCGCTCATCCCCCGCGGATAACCGTCGCCGTAGCCCACGGGAACGGTGACCACGCGCGTGTCGCGGCCGGGCCGGTAGGCGTGTCCGTAGGAAATTCCCCGCCCGGCGCGGACGACCTTGAAATAGACCACCGCCGATTTCCAGCTCAGCGCGGGACGCAGCCCGGGCAGCAGCGCAGAGCGGCCGGTCGCTCCCGCGGGATCGACGCCGTAGATCATGATTCCGGGCCGCACCAGGTCCATGGCGCAGTCCGGGCGGCGCACAGCCGCGGCCGAATTGGCCAGGTGCCACAGGCAGTCCCCGGGAAGATCGCCGCCGTGCTCCTCGCGCAGCGCCTGCAGCTGTCCCAGCGGCTCGAGGATGGCCTCCTCCGGCCCGCTGTCGGCGCCCGCCAGGTGGGAATAGACTCCGCAGACGTGGAGATGGGGCAGGCGCAGCGCCTCGCGGATCAGGGCCGGGGCGCTTTCAACGTGCACCCCGATGCGCTCCATGCCGGTGTCGATCTTGAGCTGCACCCGCGCGCGCAGCGGCTTCCCGCCGGGTTCCCGCTCCATCAGGGCCACCTGCTGCGCCACCTGGCGGGCCTTGTGCAGCGAGGAGACGGTCATTTCCAGGTCGTATTCCAGGTAGCTGGGGATCTGGTAATCCACCAGGCCGCCCATCACCAGGATCGGGACTTCCACGCCCTCGCGCCTGAGTAGAATTCCCTCTTCAAGAAAACCCACCGCCAGGCGCCGGGCTCCGCCCTCGATCAGGGCGCGCACCGCGGCCAGCATGCCGTGGCCGTAGGCGTTGGCCTTGACCACGGGCATCACGCCCTTGACGCCCAGGCCGCAGCGCTCGCCCAGCAGGCCGAGGTTGTGCCTGAGCGCCGCCGGATCCAGCTCAATCCTGGTGGGTCTGAGCGGCAGTGTGGGCGGGTGGTCGATGTGATACTCGGGAAGCATCCGGATCTCCTGGAGTTAGGCCCTATTCCATCAGAACCACGCGCCGCGCCGCCGACAGGTCCGGTCCGTGGAGCTGCAGGACGTAGATCCCGGAGCCCAGGTTTCCCGGCAGGGCCAGGGATTCGTGATACCAGCCGCGGTCCAGCGGGGCGAATTCGCCCTTCGCGCACAGCCGGCCGAGAATGTCGTAGAGCCGCCAGCCGATCTGCGCCCCGTGCTCCAGGACGAATTCGCAGCGCAGGGGACCCGAATCCAGGGGATTGGGATAGCAGGCCAGCAGTTTCAGCACCCGGGCCTCGGGCAGCGTGATCCAGGCGCTGTTGCGGCTCATGCTGGTTAGGCCGGAGGCGTCCAGCAGGTCGACGCGATAGCGCAGCGGCAGGGCCGCTGGCGGATCCGGATCGAGGAAGACCTGATCTCCCGCCGCAGCGGGAAGATCGGCCAGGAATTCATCCGCTAAGTCCTCCACCTCGCGCGTAAGACGCTGGCTGCCGCCCGCCAGGTCCTCGGCGAGCGTCCAGCGGATCCTGATCCAGTCCAGGTCCGCCTCCAGCAGGATCTCGCCCGGCCCGCCCGGGATGGATTCCAGCAAGGCATCGGCCTGGGGCAGGCCGTGGCCCGCGGCGGTGGTCCACTGCGGACCGGCAGCAGCCCGCAGCAGGGAATCGGCCTGCGACGCCCCGAGCAGGGGATTCTTCTGCAGGGCCAGGGCCAGCAGGCCGCTGAGGCCCGGCGCCGCCATGCTGGTTCCCTGGCGCAGGATGTGCCAGCCGTCCGCATGCCGCCATTGCCGCTGTCCGGGATCGTCCTCGAGCGCCGAGCTCATGACCGAGAAAATTCCCTGGCCGGGCATCAGGACCTGGGGCACCAGCCGCCCGTCCACCCGGGGTCCGCGGCCGGAAAAGCTGGAAGGCGATCCCTCCGTCTCGCCCGGGTAGTACCAGGAGCTGCCGTCCATGTCCGTCCAGGAGAGGCGGCTGACCAGCGAACCGGCCACCAGCATGCTGTCCCCCGTGGCCGGGATGCCCAGCGTGGAAAGGCTGTCGGGATTCTCGAAGACCAGGTTGAAACCCCAAGCGTGCAGCTGCCGCGTTCCGGCGCCCTGAAAATCGAAGCGCAGCTCCCAGTCGCCCTCCAGGTCCGGCCCGCTCTCCACCTGCAGCAGCAGGCGCCACTTGCCGCCCTCCTGCTGCGGCGGGGGAAGCTGGAGGTGCCAGCCATCCTGGTAGATCCCCTGCGAACGCGGCTCCACTTCGCTGCCGCCGGGCAGGGTCAGGAGCACCTGGGGCTCTTCGCCGGACTCGATCCAGCAGTCGCAGCTCAGGTCCCGGTTGTGCGTGTTGCGGAACATAAGGAGATGACTGAAGCCGAAGAGGGCCGAGGCATGCTGTCCGGCGTCGCCGGAATTACCGGCGGCGCAGACCACCAGCCGCCCCGGGCCGCTGAGTTCCGAGAGTTCCCGCTCGAGGAACGAACTCCCGTCGTGCGCGCCCAGATGGGTCTCCAGGCTCAGGTTGACAACGCAGGGCCGCCCCAGTTCCTCCGCGTGCTGGAAGATCCACTCCGCACCGCTGAGTACGTCGCTCTCATAGAGGGTGCTGCGCACCACCAGCAGCTCGGCCTCCGGGGCAAATCCCACGAAGGGTCCGTCGTCCGTCTCCCCGGGGTGGCTGGCCCCGTTGCCGGCCGCTATGCCGCAAACGTGGCTTCCGTGCCCGTCCTGGTCGAGGTTGCCCGCCAGGCCCTGGGCCAGCACATCCCGGCTCCATACGCGGTCGCTTTCCTGGTCCCAGCAGGCCCGGACGCGAAGCTGGCCATCCTCCCAGAAATCGGGATGGGCCGGGTCGATCCCTGTATCCACCACGCCCACCAGCACTCCCCGGCCGCGCCAGGCCGGCTGCTCGGGCGGCGGATCGTGGACCAGGTCCGCACCGGTCAGCTGCCTGGCGATGTCCAGGCAGGGCCTGAGCCGCCGCTCGGCGCAAATCCCCAGCACGCCGCCCCGACCGACCAGCGCCGACAGCTCGCCCGGGCCCAGCCGCAGGACCCAGTCCGCCCCGTCGTGGAAGCGCAACCGCCCGCGGAACTCCGCCGGGCAGCGCCAGTTCCGCTCCGTATGCAGGATCCAGCCTCGCAGCGTGTCGCCGGAGCTTTCCGATCCCGCGGGCAATCCCGGCGCAGGGCCCCGGCCGGCGAGGGCCTGCAGCTGTACGCGGGCCGGCAGGTCGAGCAGTCCCTCCAGCCCGGGCTGTGCCAATCCGGTCCGCGAGGCACCGGTCGCCGCGAAGCCTAATAGCAGCAGGGCGGACGGCAGGTGACGGACGGCGAAGCGGCGGCCCCGTTCCCCGGGTCTTCGACCCGCCGTCCGGCCCGCGTTCCTGCCCGAGGTTCTATTCATCGGTCTCCCGCGTGTCAGCTCCTCCGCGGCGAACCTGGTCGATCGACACGGCCATCCTTTCCACCAATTCCGCGCTCTCGAGTCGCGGGTCGAGGAATTCGACCCGCGGCAGCCCGCGGCTCCAGGTTATCTGCTTGCGGGCGTACTGCCGGGTCTTGCGTGACACAAGTTCATGGCACCGGGGCAGGTCGATCTCCCCCCGCAGGTGGGCCGCGGCCTCCTCCACTCCCACGCTGCGCAGGGCGTTGCAGCCGGCGGGCAGGCCCCGATCAAGGGCCCGCCGCACTTCATCCAGCATCCCGTGACGCAGCATTCTCCAGGCCCGCTTGCGGATCCGCGGGCCCAGCCAGTTTAGACCGCAGTCCAGCGCGAAGACCACGGGGACCACGGGACGCGGCAGCCGCAGCTCGCGCATGGCCCGGCTGGCCGGCATACCGGTGGCCAGCGAAATCTCGATATAGCGCTCGAGCTTGCTGCGATCGGCGGCGGGAATCCAGTGGGATTCCGGATCCAGTTCCAGCAGCCGGGCTTTCAGTTCTTCGCCGCTCAACTCGGCGGACTGCCGCTTGACCTCGCCGCGCTGCCGCGGAGTGGCGCCCAGCGAGGGGTGCACGGGATCGAGAAAGGCGCGGATATAGAATCCCGATCCGCCGCAGAGCAGGAAGCGGGGCGGTCGCAAGGGCGCCTGCATGAGCGGTCCTTCGCCTGCATTAGCCGCGACGGCCTGCGACTCCCCGGATGGCGGATCGGGATCCCGATCCTTCACCGCCGGCGAATCCAATTCTGGTTCCGGGAGGCCCAGCACGCCCCGGGCGTCCGCGACGAAGCGGCCCGCGCTGTAATCTTCCTCAAGCGGCAGGAAGCCCACCAGGTGATGTTTCACGCGCTCCCGCTCTTCCGGGGTCGGCGCCGCGGTGGAGACGGGCAGGTCGGCATAGACCTGGCGGCTGTCGGCGGAGATGATCTCCAGGTCCAGCCGCTCCGCGAGCTCGATGGCCAGGGCGGTCTTGCCGGCTGCCGTGGCTCCGGTGAGGATCGGCAGCAGGGGCCGGACTCGGTGCGTTTCAGCCACGATCGAAGCGCCGGTTCAACTCGGCGAGGCTCAGGTTCACCACCACAGGCCGGCCGTGGGGACAGGTGAAGGGCTGGTGGCAGTTGAAAAGGTCGTCCAGCAGGCTGCGCATCTCGGCCTGGTTCAGCGGCTGCCCGGCCTTGATGGCCGCCTTGCAGGAGACGGCGGCGGCCAGGGCCTCGCGCGGATCGGGCAGGCTGGAGGAATAGATGCGGTACTGGTCCAGGATCTCCTGCACCAGGCCCTCCGGGTGCACCGCCTGCAGTTCCATCGGAATGCCCGTGACCTGCACTCGCGGGCCCGACATTTCCATTTCGAAACCCAGCTGCAGCAGGTGCTGCAGCACTTCCTCGAAGATCAGGCGGTCGCCCTCATCCAGTTCCAGCTCCAGCGGGAACAGCAGGCGCTGGCTGGGACCTGCTCCGCCGCGCATGGCACCCAGGCAGCGTTCGTAGAGCACGCGCTCGTGCGCCACGTGCTGGTCCACGATGATCATGCCGCTGGTCACCGCTGCGAAGATGTAGGTTCCGTGGAGCTGGAACAGGGGCGCATTGTCCTCGCCGGACTCCGTCCGCCGGGCTTGTTCTTCGGAGAGGACCTGGTCTTCGTCGTGCTCGAGATCCCGCTCCCCGCCCGCAGGCTCGACCGGGGCGTCCTCGCCGGGAGGCGTGGACCGTTCCCCGCCCTCCTGCTGGAACCTGTCGCGGGCCAGCCGGGCGCTGTCCAGGTATTCGCGCACCGCCTGCTCAGCGCCGCGTTCCAGGACCCGGTTCTGGAAGAAGCTGGTCTGCCGGATGAACCGTCGCTGGGCCTCGCTGAATCCTTCCAGGTCTTCCTCCAGCTCCTCGGGCAGGCCAGGATAGAGGCTGGATGCCGTTTCCTCCGGCTGCCGATCACCGGTCACTCCCGCCCCTGCGGTGGAAGGCGGACCCAATTCCGCCAGGGGCATGGTGGCCAGAGCCTTGCGCACAGCCAGGTTCACCAGCCTGTGCGTACGGCGCTCGTCTTCAAATCGCACCTCCTTTTTGGCCGGGTGGACGTTCACGTCCAGCAGTCCCGCCTGCGCTTCGACGAACAGCAGGTAGAAGGGGAGCTGCTCGCGCTTGAGAGTGTGTCCATAGGCCGAGAAGACCGCGTGGTTGATCATCCGGTTGCTCACCGGCCGGCCGTTGACGAAGAGGTACTGGTCGCCGTGACTGCGGCGAAAGGTGCTCACCTTGCCCACGTAACCGCTGACACGCAGGCCGTCCTCGGCCAGCTCCACCGGCACCAGGCGCGGAAGCATCTGCGTGCCGAAGACCTGGTTCACTCGCCCGGACAGGTCGGTGGCGGGCCAGTCGTGAAGTTCCTCGCCGTCGGAGACCAGCACCAGGCGCAGTTCGGGACGCACCAGGCCGATCCTGCGCAGCAGGTTCAGAATGTGCCTGAGTTCGTTGCGATTCGAGGTCAGGAACTTGCGGCGCGCCGGCGTGGAAAAGAAGAGGTTGCGCACGGTGACGCAGGTGCCGGGAACGCAGGCGGCGGGAACCACCTCGCCCAGCAGGCCGTCCGCCGTGTGGATCAGCGTGCCCTCGGGATCCTCGGGCCGGCGGCTGCGCAGCTCGAGTCGCGACACGGAAGCGATGGCCGGGAGGGCCTCCCCGCGGAAGCCCAGGGTGCCGATGGATTCCAGGTCCTCGAAGCGTTCCAGCTTGCTCGTGGCGTGGCGGTCCAGCGCCAGCAGGGCGCTGTCCCGGTCCATGCCGAAGCCGTTGTCCAGCACCTGGATGAAATTCTTGCCCCCGGCCTCCACCGCCACTTCCACCGTATCCGCGCCTGCGTCCAGGGCGTTCTCCACCAGTTCCTTGACCACGGAAGCGGGTCGTTCGATGACTTCACCGGCGGCGATCTTGTTGATCACGTTGTCTGGAAGGCGACGGATGGGTCGAAGCTGCATCGGGCGGGAACCTCAGGGATTGGGTGCGGCGTCTTCGGGGACTTCGCGCTCGAGCCGGTCGCCGCTTTCCAGCTGCACGGTTCCCAGTTTAAGATTGTCGAAAATGCGCGGATAGAGCAGGCGCAGCCCCAGCAGGATCAGCACCAGCAGCATCAGCCAGTGCAGCGAAGAGCGCCTGCGGGTCCGGGTGTCCAGGGTCCGGCGGAATTTCATCCGCTGGCGCAGGTCGCCCTTCGGTTCCTGATGAACGAAGGGCGTGTACTGGAACTTGTGCTGGAATTTCCTGCCGCGAAAGAACAACATCGGTCGCCTGTCGTCGGTCGACGCGCTTACAGGCGCGCTTAAAAGATCAATCCGCCCACCGTGACCAGGAACCAGTGCAGGTAGCCGGTGAGCGGACCTCGGAAAAAGATGATCAGGGCCATAATCAGCAGCATGCCGAAGCGGTCCATGCGCCGGTAGCTCCGCTCGATTTCTCCGCTCAGGAAGTGGGCCACCACCCGGGAGCCGTCCAGGGGCGGGATGGGGAGCAGGTTGAAGGCCGCCAGCACCAGGTTGATGATCACCGCGTATTCCAGCACGGGGGCGATGGCCGCGCCGAAGTAACCCATGCCCGGGAGGGCGTTGTACAGGCTGCCCGCCAGAAAGGCCAGCAGAATGTTGGAGAGCGGACCGGCTGCGGCCACCAGTGCCATGTCCCGGCTCGGGCTGCGGAAGTTGTAGGGATTCACCGGCACCGGCCGTGCCCCGCCGAAAACCGGCGCGCCGCTCAGGACGCACATCACGGGCACCAGCAGCGACATTACCGGATCGATGTGCGGCGCGGGATTCAGCGTCAGCCTGCCCATGCGCGCCGCGGTGGGATCCCCCAGCTTGAGCGCTATCCAGCCGTGGGCCACCTCGTGGACGATGACCGAGAACAGCAGGACCGGCAGAGCGATGACCAGTTCGACCATGGTTTTCCATTCTATTACTGCCCCGAGGAGGATACCGCGGAGCGGTGTCCCAATATCAGAAAAGGTCGGGAGGGAAGCCCGCCCGCTTGAAACCGAGCAGGATGCTGAGCAGCATGAAACCCAGCAGGAACCAGACCACTTCCAGGTAGTTGCGACTGAAGCGGCGCGCCCGGATCAGAGCTTCCTCCGGTTCGCGATAGCCGCGCCAGCGCGGCAGGAAGCGGTTCACGCGGCTGCAGTACTCCGCGTATTCCTCGCCCAGCTTTTCGCGCAGTCCCCGCTCCTCCGCCAGGACCACGAAGGGATAATAGAGCAGGAAGGCGCCCAGTACAAGCAACGCCACCCACAGGTGATCGGCCACCAGCACGAAGCCCAGGGCGCCGGCGAAGCTGAACAGGTAGAGCGGGTTGCGCACGACGCTGAAAGGGCCCTCGTCCACCAGGCGTCGCGTTTTGTAGCCTTCCAGGTACTGCAGGCTCCACAGCCGGCCCAGGGTGCAGGCGATCAGCAAGACGAATCCCAGCCAGTAGAGCACCTGGCGCGTCGTCTCCGATCCGCTGAACGGACGCTGCGTAAAGAGCAGCAGCGCCAGGAGCAACAGCCCCAGTACGCGGCTGGCGATTATCCGGTACCGGGGAAAGAAATCGATGGATCCCATGGTCTCCCGCGGCCTCAGTGCTCCTCTGCGGCCTGTTCCACGGTGATCGTGGCGTCTTCCAGGATTACCGGGTAGCGGTAGCCTGAACCGAAATCCCGGTGGGTGGCCAGTTTCCCCTCCACCAGCACCAGGTCGCCCACGCCGCATTCCTGCATGCTGGTGACCGTCAGGTCGTCACCGCCCGGCTCTCCGCTGCCGTCCATCACGTGGACCCAGTTCCGGCCAAGGATGCCGCTGTTGTATTTAACCACCAGGCCCCGCAGCTCCACGGTCTTGCCCTCGAGCAGCTCGGCGCCGAAGAACAGTTCCTCCACCGTGAAGCCGGCCTTGGAGATGCTGCCTTGCTCAGGCTTGGCGGGGTGTGCGTCGTCCTGTTTCCCGTGCCCGCTGAAACCGGGCAGTCCCGCGTGGGGATCCCCTCCGTAAGCGTCGGCCGCGGGCGCCGGGCCGAAGGAATTGACGAACCAGATGCGCTCGAAGGTCCGGTCGAGGCTCCGGGCGCTGAAATTGAGCATTTCGAAACCCTGCTCGCAATCCAGGCTTCCACCCACCGCCAGCGGACTCTCGGGACCGGCCAGCCAGACCTGCTGCTCGTCTTCCTCCAGCAGGACGTAGGTATATCCACCGGAATTCAGGACTTCCTCGATCGTGCCGCTGTGATCCGCCAGGCAGATGCCCGCCGCGAGCCAGCCGAGGACCGCCACAATACTAACCTGAGCTTTCATGTACTCCTCCAGTTGGAATCCACAGCATTGTAGCAATTTCCGCTACATGGGAAGGTCCGGGCGCTTTGGAAAGGCCGCCCCGCGCTTGGATGCTCAACCGCGAATTGTTTGCTTTGTGCTCCACGACGAGACCCGCGGACCCGAGCGAGGCGGTTCTCGTCTCACCGAGGATAAATGGAGTGGAAGCTATGGATCACATCCGCGATCTGCATCCCGATACGCAATCCGTGCACGCGGGATCGACCGAGGACCAGCACGGCGCGGTGGTCCCGCCGATCTACCAGGTGAGCACCTTCGCCTTCCGCGACGCCGATCACGGCGCCGACCTCTTCGCCGGCCGGGAACGGGGCTACATCTACAGCCGAATGCTCAATCCCACCGTGGAAGCCCTGGAAAACGCGGTGGCCCAGCTCGAGGGCGGCCACAAGGCCCTGGCCTGCTCCTCAGGCATGGCGGCCATCAGCACCGCGCTGGCCGCCACGCTCAAACAGGGCGACCACGTGCTCTGCTCGGGTGCGGTCTACGGGCCCACCACCACGCTGCTCTCGGGCATCTTCAGCAAGTTCGGCGTGCAGTCCACATTCACGGACATGACCGAGCTGGAGAACGTGAGACGCGCCCTGCGGCCGAACACGCGGGCGGTCTTCCTGGAAAGCCCCGGCAACCCCACGCTCTGCGTACTCGACATCGCCGCCATCGCTTCCCTGGCCCGCGAGGCGGGCGCCCGGCTGATCGTGGACAACACCTTCATGAGTCCCGTGCTGCAGCAGCCATTCGCCCTGGGCGCGGACCTTGTGGTGCACAGCATGACGAAATTCCTGAACGGACACGCCGACGTGGTGGCGGGAATCATCGTGACACAAAGCGAGGACGACTACCTGGCCTGCCGCAAGGAGTTGAACCAGTTGGGCGGGGTGATCGATCCGCACCAGGCCTACCTGGTGCACCGGGGCGTGCGCACCCTGGCCCTGCGCATGGAGCGGCATTCCAGCAACGCCCAGCGCATCGCGGGATGGCTGGAAGGCCATCCGGCCGTCGAGCGGCTCTGGTATCCCGGACTGCCCAGCCACCCGCAGCACGAGCTCGCCCGGAAGCAGATGCGCCGGATGGGCGGCATGATCGCCTTCGAGCTGGCGGACGGGCTGGAAGCGGGTAAGCACCTGATGGACGGCGTGCGGCTGGTCCGGCTGGCCGTCAGCCTGGGCGGAGTGGAAAGCCTGATCCAGCACCCGGCGAGCATGACTCACGCCAGCATGGCCCCGGAGGTCCGCCGGGCCGCGGGTATCACCGACGGCCTGGTCAGAATTTCCGTGGGCGTTGAGAACGCTGGGGACCTGATCGAGGACCTGCGGCTGGGACTGGGAGAATAGGGAGCGGCGACGCATTGCCGATGGGTTTGCACGAGCGGAGTCTCTCGCCACAAAGTACACGAAGAGCACGAAGAGCTTTTTTCATTCTTCCTGTAGCGGCCGTAATGCTCTTCGTGGTGGATCTTGCTTCAGAAGACTTTCGTGCTCTTCGTGGTCAGTTCCGCCCGCCGCTCCAGGCGAGGTAGTTCTTCCGGCGCGTGCTGACCTTCTCCAGGTAGCCTACGGTCTCCTCCCAGGGCAGGTCACGCAGCAACTTGCTCTTCAATTCCTCGGGATTCAGCCCCACCACCACCTCCAGGGCCGGCGCGAACTTGCCTGTGGCGCCCAGCGGTTTCTTGTAGCCTTTGCGCTTACCCGATGTCTCACGCGAGGAGCCGCCCCGGCTGGTGAGGGCCTTGTTGGTGTTGGCGGGCCCGGTGTTGTAGGCGCAGGTGATCAGCAACTCGGCCTTGCGGTCGTCCCGCACCTTGCCGTAATACGTGTAGCGCAGCTTGTGCAGGTAGGCCACTCCGAGTTCGATGTTGCTGGCGCCGTCGTAGAGGACTTCCGGGCCGGGTTCACCGGCGCGCCCGTGGACCATCTCCCAGGCTTCCTTGCCGCCGTAGCGGGGCACGAGCTGCATCAGGCCGAAGGCCGGCACGTGGCTGCGCGCCAGCGGATTGTAGTAGGATTCGGTCTGGATCACGGCGAAGACCAGGTCGGCGGGCAGCCTGTAATGCGCGGCCATCTGCTCCACGCGCGAGCGCCATTTCCGCGCGCGACGCTCCAGATGACCGGGGACCATGGGCACCTCCACCGTGTAGTGCAGCACTTCCTTGCCCTGCGGATCCCGTTCCTCCACTGGACGGGCTCCGCCAGCCAGGTTGCGGGCCGTGCGGTCCACGTTGCCCCGCTCAAGGACGCCGCCGCGGCCGTCCGACAGGTTCCCCTCCAGGAATTCGCCCGAGCCGCGCGGATCCGTCACGCGGTTCAGTTCTTCACGGATGCGTTCTTCGGCCTCCGCCCGTGGATTTCGCGAGTCGCGGGGCACCAGCACTTCAACGCGCAGACCGGCCCGTCGCTCGGGGTGCTCGTCGTCGAAGTTCACCACGCTGCGGCTGCGGTAGTCCCGGGCGTAGTCCACCCACTCGGCTTTCGTGGGCAGCACCACTTCGCGCCAGTTCTCCCGCACGCGCTCCTGGTAGGCCTCCCAGTTGCGTTCCAGGTCGGCCTGCCGCTGCGCCCAGCCCGTCCAGACCTCCTCGGTCCGCCGGTCCCACTGCTGCTGGACGCGGCGCTTGTACTCGTCGAAATCTTCCTGTGCCGCGCCCCGGTTCAGGGGAAGGGCGAGCAGCAGAGTAATGCAGAGCATAATCCCGTGTGACATCCCACTCTCCTCCGGGCTGCCGGTGAGCTTAGAGACCCTCTAGCACACGCGCCACCTGCGGCGCATCGCTGGTGACGAAGAAGTGAATCCCCGGGGCGCCGCCCTCCAGCAGGCCGCGAACCTGTGACTGCGCGTGACGGCAGCCGATTTCCTGGACCTGTTCGGCCTTCTTGGTCTCGAGCACTTCGGATACCAGACCCTCCGGCATTGCGATATAGAAGTTCCGCGGCAGCCGTGTGAGCTGGGATTTGCGGTCGAGCACTTTGAGGCCCGGTATCACGGGAACCTGGATACCCGCCTCGCGGCAGCGGTCGACGAAGCGGAAGTAGTGTTCGTTCTCGAAGAACATCTGTGTCACGATGTAGGCGGCCCCCGCGTCCACCTTGGCCTTCAGGTGCTTGAGGTCGTAGGAGATGCTGGGCGATTCGTAGTGTTTCTCGGGGTATCCGGCGACGCCCACGCAGAAACTGGTGGGCGAGCTGCTGACCATCTCGTGCATGTACTGGCCGCGGTTCATGTCCATGACCTGAACGACCAGGTCCAGGGCGTGCTGGTTTCGCCGGCCGGGCCGGACAACCTTCCAGTCCACGTTGTCGCCCCGCACTACAAGGAGATTCCGAATGTCCAGGTAGGACAGCTCGATCAGGGCGTCCTCCGTCTCCTCGCGGGTGAAGCCCTGGCAAAGAATGTGCGGAACGGTTTCGATATTATAGCGGTACTTGATGGCGGCGCAGAGACCCAGGGTGCCGGGCCGCTTGCGGACTATGTGTCTGCGCCAGGAGCCGTCGGGCAATTCCTCGAACCAGGAATCCGCCGCGTGATTGGTCACATCGATCCAGGCCGGTCGATGGGGCATCAGGCAGTCCACCAGTTCGTAGACATCGCTGATGCAGGTGCCGCGGGCCGGAGGAATCAGTTCGAAACTGAAGAATGGGTCCTCGCGCCGGGCAAGGAAATCGCCGATCTGCATCCTGGATTCTCCCCCTGGGTTTTGCTCCAGATCCCTTTGAATATGCGTAATATGTGAAGCATTTGCCGGATTGCGAACAGAACGGAAAAGCATATGAAGCCCTTCGCTCACCAGATGCGTGAAAAGGTGATCGTCTTCGACGGCGCCATGGGCACAAGCATCCAGTCCGCCGATCCCGATCCTGGACTTTTCGAGGGTCATGAGGGGTTGAATGAATGGCTCTCGCGGACTGCGCCGACGCTGATCCGGGAGATTCACTCCTCCTTCCTGGATTGCGGCTGTGACGTGATCGAGACCAACACCTTCGGCGCCTTCGGCGTGGTGCTGGAGGATTACGGTCTGGCGGGTGAAAGCCGGGACCTGGCCCTGGCCGGCGCCAGCCTGGCCAGCAGTGTTGCGGAGGACCATTCCACGGCTGACAGGCCCCGCTACGTGGCAGGTTCCATCGGGCCGGGCACCAGGCTGCCCAGTCTCGGTCAGATCCGCTACGACGATCTGGTGAACTCCTACGAACCCCTGATGGACGGACTCGTGGAAGGGGGCTGCCACCTGCTGGTGGTGGAGACCTGCCAGGACCTGATCCAGGTCCGGGCGGCGCTGGAGGCCGTACGCAGGGTGTTCCGCAGGCGGCGCAGACTCCTGCCGGTGGGCCTGCAGGTGACGATGGAAAGCAGCGGTTCCATGCTGCTGGGAAGCGAGCTGGCTGCGGCCATGTGCAGCCTCCTGCCCTACAGGCCGGCCTTCTTCGGCCTGAACTGCGCCACCGGCCCCGAGCGCATGAGCGGCCACGTGCGCACTCTGGCGCAGCGCTGTCCCACTCCCTTCAGCGTCCAGCCCAACGCCGGTCTCCCACGCAACGAAGAGGGCCGGACGGTCTACGACCTGAGTCCCGTGGAATTCGCCCGCTGGCAGGAGCGTTTCGTCCTGGAACACGGCGCGGGACTGGTGGGCGGATGCTGCGGTACTCGCCCGGCCCACCTGGAAGCTCTCGTGGAGCGGGTGGGAGGCCTGGCTCCCCGGCACCGCCGGGTGGAAGTTCCGGACGAGGTGGCGAGCCTGTACGCCGCCGTGTCGCTGGACCAGCGTCCCGCGCCCCTGATCATCGGCGAGCGTTTAAACGCCAACGGCTCGCGCCGCTTTCGACGGCTGCTGCAGGCCGAGAACTGGGAAGGCATGGTGGAGATGGCGGCCGCGCAGCATCGCGAGGGCGCGCACATCCTGGATCTCAGCCTGGCCCTCACGGGCCGGGACGAGGCCGGCGACATGGATGAGCTCTGCTACCGGCTGAACACCGCGGTGCAGCTGCCGGTGATGATCGACTCCACGGAACCGGCCGCCGTCGAGAGCGCACTGAAGCGCCTGGGCGGCCGGGCCGTGATCAACTCGATCAACCTGGAGGACGGAGGCCGCCGCGCCAGGGAACTGCTGGCCCTCTGCCGGCGCTTCGGCTCCGCGGTGGTGGCCCTGTGCATCGACGAGGAAGGCATGGCGAAGGAGCCGCGGCGCAAGCTGGAGACGGCCATGCGGCTGGTGGACCTTGCCGTGGGAGAAGGTCTCTCCCCGGGCGATCTGCTGCTGGATCCTCTGACCTTCACCCTGGCCTCGGGCGATCCCGAACTCAGGGACAGCGCCCGGGCCACGCTGGAGGGCCTGCGGCTGATCAAGGCGCGGATCCCGGGAGTGCGCACCAGCCTGGGCGTCTCCAATGTCAGCTTCGGGCTAAAACCAGACCTCCGCAGGGCCCTGAACAGCGTCTTCCTCGAGCGGGCCCTTGCGGCGGGACTGGACGCGGCGATCCTGCACGCGGGCAGGATCCTGCCTTCCCACAGGATCCCGGACGAACTCGCGGACGCCTGCCGGCGGCTGATCGATAGTGACGCATCGCGGGGGGATCCCCTGGAGCGGCTGCTCGAACTGTCCTCGGGCGCTGAAGAACAGGCGGAGGAAGCCGTACCGGCCCGGGCCCTTCCGGTGGAGGAGCGGCTCGGGCGGCGGATCCTCAACGGCCGCGGCGAAGGCATTGAAAAGGAACTCGACGAGGCCCTGGCCTCCCGCCAGGCGCTTGAGATCGTGAACGAGATCCTGCTCGCGGGCATGCTGAAGGTGGGCGACCTCTTCGGCGAGGGTCGCCTGCAACTGCCCTTCGTGCTTAAAAGCGCCGAGACGATGAAATCGGCCATGCGTCACCTGGAGCCGCTGATCAAAGACTCGGGAAGCGCAGCGGAGCACCGTGGACACCTGCTGCTGGCCACGGTCAAGGGCGACGTGCACGATATCGGCAAGAATCTGGTGCAGATCATTCTCTGCAACAACGGCTACCGAGTGAGCGACCTGGGCACCCGGGTCTCCGCGGAGCGGATCCTGGACGAGCTGCGGGAACTCGCGCCGGACGCGGTAGGCCTGAGCGGCCTGCTGGTGCGCTCCACCGTGGTGATGCGCGAGAACCTGCTGCTGTTCAACGAGGCCGGAATCCACTTGCCGGTGATCCTCGGCGGCGCCGCGCTGAACCGGAGATACGTGGAAGAAGAGCTCGCCGGGATATACCAAGGAGAGGTGTACTACGCCCGGGACGCCATGGAGGGCTTGCGCCTGATGGAAAGGCTCTTCGGCCGCAAAGGCGGGGAGAGCGACTACGCGGGCCGTGACGCGCAGGAGGCAGAATCCGCGGGGACCGGCCCGGCAATCGCCGCGGCGAAGCGGAAACCGGCGCCGGCGGGCATCGAAATCACCCGGGGCGGGCTCTCAGGCTCGGGCGGGGAGGACCCGGCCGGTCGGCAGGTTCGAGAAGACCGGGACCTGCCCAAACCAGTGGAGCAGGTCCCGCGGCCCCCCTTCTGGGGCAGCCGCGTGACACGGGACATCGACCTGGACAAGATCTGGCCCTTTCTGAACCGCTCGGCCCTCTTTTGCGGGGACTGGGGATTCCGCAAGGGCAAGCTGAGCGCGCAGGAATACGCCGAGTTGGAGCGTGATACGCTGCTTCCGCACTACGAACGTCTGAAACGGGAGGCGCGGGAGGAGGGCTGGCTCGAAGCCGCGGCGATCCACGGCTACTACCCTGTCAACTCGGAGGACCGGCGGCTGCTGGTCTACGAGGGGCCGGAGGACGAAGAACCGCGCTGGGAATTCGAATTTCCCCGCGCCCGGCGATCGCCGGGACGCTGCATCGCCGATTTCTTCCTGCCCCGTTCCTCCGGTCGCCGGGACCTGCTCTGCCTGCAGGTGGTCACCATGGGCGCCCGGGCCGCCGAGTACGCGTCCGGACTCAAGACAGCGGACCGCTACCAGGAATATCTCTTCGTGCACGGCCTGGGAGTCTCTGCGGCGGAGGCCCTGGCGGAATACATCCACCATCTGATTCGCGGGGAGCTGGGCATCGACGGCGCAGAGCCGGAAGATGCGGATCTGGCGCCCGTCTCGGACTATCGCGGCTGCCGCTACAGCTTCGGCTACCCGGCCTGTCCGGACCTGGAGGACCAGGTGCTGCTCTGTGAGATCCTGGGCGCCCGACGGATAGGCCTGCAGCTCACGGAGGAACTGCAGCTGGTGCCCCAGCAGAGCACATCGGCCCTCGTGGTACACCATCCTGATGCGGACTACTTCACTGTGTGACACTCACGGGCGGGATCAGCCCAGGAATTCCATCAAGGATCTACTCATCACGCGCGAGATCGAGAACAGGGCGGCCTGGTAGCCGACCTCCTGCAGGGCAAAATCCATGGCCGCCTCGGCCATGTCCATGTCTTCCAGTTCGGAGAGACGCTCGGTTTCCCAGGTTTCGCGCACGAACAGCCGGTCCTCCACGTCCATGATCCGCCGCATCCGGCTCCCCGCGGCGGCCAGGCCCCGGCCGAGGTTGAACTGGGCCTGGTCGATACGCTCGATGGCCGTTTCCGCCGCCTCGGAGTCGTTGTCCAGCAGGCCGTCCCGCAGGCGGATCAAGGTGGAAAAGATGTCGGCTTCCGCCTCCGGCGCGCCGCCCATGAATACTTCGGCTCCGTCGAAGGAGACGAGAACTTCCTCTTCCTCGCTGATCCTGGCCATGATCTCGCCCGAGGTTCCCTCGGGATTCGACAGGACCCGCGTAATCCGGCCTTCCTCGTTCCGCAGTGCGATAAAAGGATCCTGGTCCACGTTGCTGCCGCTGAACAGGCTGCGCCCCAGGAAACGGCGATTACCTTCGGCGATGGTCATTTCCAGCAGCTGGTCGAGCTCGGTGGCCAGCATGTGCCGCTCTTCCTCGGCCAGGGTGTCCTGCGCCCCCTGGACCGCCAGGGCGCGACCCCGCGCGTAGATGTCCTCCACCCGCTGGAGACCCGCGTCCACCTGGGCCACGCGGATACGGGCCGAATTGACGTTGCGTTGAAACTGCAGGTTCCGCTCGATGGAGGAGCGCAGGCGCATGATCCGCGCCGTGTCCGAAGGGTCGTCGCTGGGACGGCTGACCCGGATCCCGGTGGAGAGCGCCCGCTGGGCCCTCGCGTAGGCTTCTGAGCGGTTCTCGAGGGTTCTCAGATGCACCGCCGCGTTCATCATGTTGGAAACGCGCATCCTTCCTCCTGCGGTTGTCCGGAAGTTCGTGCTACACCAGCTCCAGCAGCGTGGCGATCATCTCGTCCGCCATCGCGATCACCCGGGAGGCGGCCTGGTAGGCCTGTTCCTGCATCAGCATCACTGTCATCTCCTCGTCCAGGTTGACGCCCGAATAGGACTCGCGCCGGTTCTTCAGCTCCATCACGAAGGTGGTCTGAGACTCCAGCTCGGTCTTCGCCGAGCGAGCCCGGGCGCCGATCTCGGCCAGCAGGGTTCCGTGCAGGTCCTCGATGGATCTCCCCTGAAGGGAATCCAGGGCCCGGGCGCCCAGGCCGGCGATCGCCAGGGCCTGGTCGGCGTTGCCCACCGAGCCGTCGGCGCTGGCGGCGATGCGGTCGGGATCATCGGCGAGGGCCTGGCTGAGCCGGATCTCCGAGGCAGTCGCTCCGGCGGGATCGAAGAAATCGATTCCGAGGCTGCCGTAGAGGTCGTAGCCCTCGCGGTGCAGTGCGTTGAGCTCCTCCACCAGCACCGCGGCCTCCAGGTCGAGGGCCGCCAGCTTGTCCGGAAGCTGTGTATCACGGTGATCCAGGAGGCTCTTCAACTCGCCGTTCGCGATCCTCAGTTCGCGGCCCGATTCCTCCCAGACGGCGTTCACCAGCGCGTTCCCGTTGCCGTCGGTCGTACTGAGCGTAGACAGGCGCGACACGTGCGGTCCCTCCACCAGCGCCTTGCCGCTCAGATAGACCTTGAAGGTGCCGTTCTGCGCTTCGTGAACGGAGATGTCCGCGAGTTCGGACAGCCGGTCCAGCAGCCGGTCGCGCGTATCACGCAGATCGGCTGCGACCTCTCCGCCCACCTCGGCGCTGAAGATCCGCTGGTTGAGCCGGCCGATCTGTTCCGCGTACTCGTTGATGTCGTTCACGCGCTCGGCCACTTCCTCGTTCAACTCCCGGCGGACTTCGCCGATGCGTACGGCGGCCGACCTGAAGTCGCGGCAGAGCTGCTCCGCGGCCTCTACCAGCACGATGCGATAGCCGGGATCCTCGGGTTCGTTGGAGAGGTCGGACCAGGCGGACCAGAAGCGGTCCAGCGCCTCCCCCAGTCCGGGCGCCCCCGGTTCGCCCATCACCGATTCGAGCCGGGACATCACCTGGTCGCCGATCCGGGCGCCGCCCAGGCGGGCGCCCTCCCTGCGGACCTCGGTGTCCAGGAACTGCAGCCTGAAGCGGCTCAGCCCGAGTGGCGTCACGCCCGCGCCCAGTTCACGCGGCCGTTCCTCCGTCGCCGGACGCGCCGCGAGCTCCAGGCGCTGCCTGCTGTAGCCCTCGGTGTTCACGTTGGCGATGTTGTGGCCGGTGATACCCAGCGCTAGCTGGTGGCTCAGCAGGGCGCTGCGCGCGGTGTCCAGAATGCCGTTCAACGAAGACATTTCAGGCGGTCCTGTCGATGATGCGGCTGTCCGTTTCCGACTGGCGGATCCTGGCGCTCTTATCGTAGGTTTCGCCTCCGCGCCCCGCCTCGCGCAGCCAGGTGAACCCGCGGCGCGAGAACTCGATGTTCTTCTCCAGCAGGCTCTCCACTTCCGGCCGCAGGGATTCGACCCGCCGCAGGCCTTCCTTGAGGCGATTGCCGGCCGCCGAGAGCTTTCGTCCAAGGGCCGGACCGGCCAGCTCAACCAGGCTGCCCAGCGTCATCCGCTCCGCCGGGATGCCCTCCCCCGACCCGAGGGCTTCCAGGTGCCGGCGCCGCCGGCCGTCCACTCCGGACATCAGCCGGTGGATCCGCTCCAGCTCCTCCGTGTGACACCTCAGGCTGCCCGTGTCCGAAGCGGCCAGAGCGCTGTGCTGGCGTTCGAGCTGCTGGTGGATCTCGTCGAACAGGCCCGCCTGCTCGTTCAGCAGGTCGGCCACGACCCGAATGTGATCCAGGCGACTGTTCATCGTTGTTTCTCCCGCATGAGGGCTTCAATCCGTTCCACGTATACGCGCGTTTCCGCGAAGGGGGGCACGCCTCTGTGCCTGTCGACGGCTTCCGGGCCCGCGTTGTACGCCGCGGCGGCCAGTCTCCGGTCGCCCTTGAAGCGTCCCAGCAGGTCCTGCAGGTAGCGCAGTCCGCCTTCCACGTTTTCCCGCGGATCCAGAGGGTTGCGCACACCCAGCGCCCCGGCCGTTTCGGGCAGAAGCTGCATCAGACCCAGGGCGCCTTTGGCGGAGCGGGCGCGTTCGTCCCAGGCGCTTTCCGTCTCCACAAGGGCGGCGATCCAGTCGGCGTCCAGTCCCCGGCGCAGCGCCAGCCCGCGAACCAGTTGCTCCAACTCCCGGCGCCGCTCGGAGGAGGGCGCCCGCCAACGGGCCGCGGAGCGCCGGACCCGCTCCGCCGCATCGGCCTCAGGCTTGATCGCGGTAAAAGGATCGAACGATCTCGAACCATGCGCCGACCGGATCACGGGATCTGCGGCCCAGTCCCGCCGGGCGACCTGCTCGTACAAGGCGCGGGCCAGCCCCTGTCCATCCTTCCCCGTTAACTCCGCCGCGAGCTCCCGGTTGAAGATGTTCATGTACCAGCGCGACGAGCTGTCCTCCCGCTCGAAGAATCCGCCCTCGAGCGTGGACTGCATGGACTCGATCATCTGCTGCGCCAGCAGCCGCTCGAATTCGAGACTTGTCTCACGGAGCTGTTGCTCCCGGTCCGTTTCCTTCCGCTGGGGAAGGGCGGATTCAGGAACGTGATTCCCACGGATGGACTGTCCTTCGATCATTACTTCCGGATCTTAGATGATCACCAGTTCGGCCTGCAGGGCTCCGGCCTCCTTGAGCAGCTGGAAGATCGAGATGATGTCGCGCGGGCTGACGCCCAGCGTGTTCAGTGCCTGGGCCACGCTGTTCACCTCCGCCATGTCCTCCATCACGATCAGCCGCGCCTCCTCGGAGCTGACGGTGATCTCGTTCTGCTGCTCGAGCGCGGAATACCCGGCGTAAATGTCAGTCTGGGAGCTTTGCTGGCTCTTGATGATCACGGAGAGATTTCCGTGTGCCACCGCCACGGGCGAGAGGCGGACCCGCTCGCCCACTACCACCGTTCCGGTGCGTTCGTTGATCACCACCCTGGCTCGCAGGTCGGGCTCGATCTCCAGGTTCTCGATGATCGAGGCCATCTCCACCAGCTTGTCTCCCTCGGAGTAGTCGGCGGGCAGCGCCACGCGGACCAGGCCGGCGCTGGGGGCCGAGGCCAGCTCTTCGCCGAAGGCCGTGTTGATGGCTTCCGTGACGCGCCGCGCGTTGGTGAAATCCTCGTGCTTCAAGCTGAGCAATAGGTCTCCGTTGTGCAGCATGCTGAGACCGGGCGCCTCCTCCACGGTGCCGCCGTCGGGCACGCGCCCCACCAGGGTGTAGTTCTTGCGGATGCTGCTGCCCCCTGCGGCGAAGTTGAAGCCGCCGATGGACACGGGACCCTGGGCGCGCACCATCACGTTCCGCCCCTCCCGGTCGGTCAGCGGGGTCATCAGCAGCATGCCGCCCATCAGGCTTCCGGCGTCGCCCAGGGAACTGACCGTCACGTCCACCCGGTCGCCGGGTTGGGCCGAGGCGGGCAGGGCAGCGGTCACCATCACCGCCGCCACGTTCTTCGGCTTGATCTGTCCCGGCTCCAGCTTGATTCCGAAGCGCTTGAGCATGTTCTCCACCGAGCGCAGCGTGAACAGGCTGCGGTTGCCGTCGCCCGTTCCGTCCAGCCCCACCACGATCCCGTAGCCGATCAGGTCCAGCGCCTCGGTGCCCTTGAAGGAAGCGATGTCCTTCAGCCGCACCGCGCCGAAGGCCGTGCCCTGGACGGCCAGGACCAGCAACAGGGCCAGGCAGCGTGATACGAAGGCGCCCATCAGAACATCCACCCGAAGAGCCAGCTGAAAATGCCGCGCCGCTGCGAGTCGCGGACTATGCCCCGCCCGGTGTAACGGATCAGGGCATCGGCGATGTTGTAGCTGTAGACCGTGTTGTCCGCGTTCACGTCATCGGGCCGCACGCGGCCGCTCAACTCGGTGATCTGCTGCTCCCCGTCCAGTTCGACGATGCGCATGCCTTCCACGATCAGGGTGCCGTCGGCATCGATGGCCACGATCTCGGCGGTGATCTTGCCGGTCAGCTTGTTGCTGCGCGTATTGCCGCCCTTCACCTTGTGCTCGTTGCGCGTGTCCGCGGTACCGGTGATGTCGGGAACGAAGGTGAGCGGGCCGCCCCCGCCCTTGACGCCAACCTCCAGCCCGTCTTCGCGCTTTGTATTGATGGAGGCGTTGTTGCTGCCGCTGCCGGATTCCACGATCAGCACGGTCAGCAGCTGGCCCACCCGGAAACTCCGCGAGTCGGCGAACCACGAATCCACCGCGATCTGCGTCACGCCCTCGGCGCGGGGAGTCGATCGCGCGGGTCCCAGGAACGGACCGAGCACAAGGAATCCGCAGACCAGCGCTGTGTAATACATGATTCGTCTCACCTGGAGGCCTCCACCACCGCGCAGCCATCCGAGAGGATCCTGGCGCGGAACCGCTTCCCGCCGTCCACCAGCCGCACCGGTACGGTCTCGCCCAGGCAGGCGTCGCGCTCAAGCCTGGCCGGGACGCTGACGACCACTCCACCGCTGCGGACCGTCAGGCTGATCTCCTGCCCGCGGTTCAGGTCGGGAACCTGTCGCAGCATGCGACGATGGACGATCCGGCCCCGTCCGAGGTAACGTTCGATCCTGAGGCCGATAGCCTCATTGGGGTCCGGCAGGTCGAGGTTGCTGTGCTGGGTGGTTTCGCGCAGTTTAAGCGCCAGATCGTTCGTCGAGAGAATCAATCCCCGTGGAAGGTCGCGGGCCGCCACCGCCACGGGCTCCCAGCAGCGCACGAAGACCGAGATCGTGAGCACGCGAAGGGTCTGGCCCTGCCGGCGGAAACGGGCGCGGAAGATGTTCGTTCCACGCAGCCGTTCCGTCAGCGGTTCCAGATCGATCTCACAATCTGCGGGAAGGGACTTGCAGACGAAGGGGCGTATTTCGAGCTGCAGGCTGTCCAGGTGGGACCAGATCCCCGCGTGGACCTGCTCGCTGATCAGTCGCTCCACCCGGGCATGCAGTCCTCCCCTGTCTTCCGCGGACAATGCACTCCCCGGAAGGGCAACCACCGCACGGCAGACCGCCAGGATGCACAGCAGCGGCAGGATCGCGGAAGCACCCGGGAGCTTCATGTCAGCCCTTCATCCTTCAAATTGGATCAGCGCCGCAGACTGGAGGCCGTGGCCAGCATTTCGTCGCTGGTCCGAATGGCCTTGCTGCTGATTTCATAGGCCCGCTGGGCGCTGATCATCGAGACCATCTCCTCCACCACCTGCACGTTCGAGCTTTCCAGGAAGCCCTGGGCCAGCTGCCCGAACTGCTCGGTGGCCGGGGTCCCCAGGAGGGGCGCGCCCGAGGCGGCGGTTTCCTCATACAGGTTCTGTCCGATGGAGCGCAGCCCGGCGGGATTGGTGAACACCGCCATCTCCAGCGTGCCCACCTGCACAGGTTCCGTATCGCCGGCCACCAGCACGCTGATGATTCCGTCGCGACTGATCTGGATGTCCAGGGTTCCCTCGGGCACGCTGATTTCCGGCTCCAGCGTCAGCCCGTCGCTGGTAACCACGATCCCGTCGCTGGAGAGCTTGAAGGAGCCGTCCCGCGTGTAGGCCACGGTCCCGTCCAGCTGGATGACCTGGAAGAAACCCTCGCCCTCGATGGCCATGTCGAGCACGTTGCCCGTCTGGACCACGTCGCCCTGGACCATGTTGCGGGTGAGGCTGATCGCCTTCACTCCCGTGCCCACCTGTAAATCGGTTGGTTGGACGTTGCCGAGGCTGTTGGCCACCCCGCTGGTGCGCAGGTTCTGGTAGAGCAGATCCTGGAACTCGGCGCGACTCTTCTTGAAGCCGGTGGTATTCACGTTTGCCAGGTTGTTGGCGATGCTGTCGATGTTCAGCTGCTGGGCGAACATGCCCGAGGCGGCACTGTGCAGGGCGCGAATCATCTGGGCTCCTCTCAGCGATTCACCCGGCCCAGCTCGCTCACCGTGCGTCCCAGGCTCTCGTCCTGGATGCGCAGGGCCCGCTGGGCGAAGGTGTACATGCGTTCCTGTTCGATCATCTTCACCATCTGCTCCACGGCCTGGATGTTGGAGGACTCCAGCATCTGCTGGTGGATCCGAGTTTCCTCCGCCTGAAGGGGCGGTGTGTCCTCGGGCACGGGAACGAAGAGTCCCCGGCCCAGCTTGGCCAGGATCCCGGGGTCCTCGAATTCAGCCAGGCGGAACTCGGCTACAACGGTATTCTCCTGGATCAGGCGCCCCTCATCGTCCAGTTCCACCGGACCGGGGCGCAGACGGATCCTGCCGCCCGTGCCCAGCACGGAAAGCCCATCGGGGGTCACCAGAAATCCATCCGGCGAGCGGAAAAAATGGCCGGCCCGGGAAAAACGATCGCCGTCCGGCGTCTCGACGACGAAGAAACCCGGCCCTTCCAGGGCGAAATCCAGAGGCGAACCGGTGCCGCGCAGGCTGCCCTCCTGGAAGCGCGTTTCGAAGCCGGCCCGCAGCCGGCGCTCGGGGCTTAGCAGTCCGCGGCCCCGATCGAGCAGCAGCCGTCCCTCCACCATGTCGCGAAAGTTCAGGCGGTCTTCCTTGAAAGCGGCGGTATTGAGATTGGCCAGGTTGTTGGCGGTCACATCCTGCTGCAGGGCTCGGGCGATCATGCCCGCGCCTGAATCCCAGAGTCCCTTGATCACGCTTTCTCCAGTGGCTGTTCAGGCTGCTCCGCCGGGTATGGAAGGAATCGTCTCCATGCCTGGCGCTTTCGCTTTCGGCAAGCTTCGTGCCATTGAATCCGGGTCCGCAGGGACTCAGCACGAAAGAATTAAATGATTGATTTTATTGGAGAAGTAACTTCGGCACTTCGGAAGTTCAGAACTTCGGAAGGGGAAAACTTGCGAAGTCCCAGCGGGAAGAAGTTGCCCGCGGAAAGCCTAATACTCCACTTCTGGCTGGGGTGAATGAGTCTTCTCGGGTGAGTCAATCAGCAATTCAGGCCGGGCACCCGCACCCTCCTCAACGACAGCGAGGACAGGCTGCGCAGCTGCTCCGGCAGCAGGTTGCTCAGCACGAGGGGCATGCGCAGGCGTGCGTCCAGTTGCAGCAGTACGCGCCGGAGCTGTTCGCCGCCGCTATCGCGCAGGGGGGTGGCGTCCAGGCGGAAACTCCGATTCTCCGGGAAGCGGGCCGACACTTCGCGCAGTACGCTCTCCGCCCGATCGGCGGGGCGGGCCAGCAGAACCTTGTCCTCGCCGTCCGGATAGCTGATCTCGACGCCCCAGTCGTCGCCCTCCCGGGATTCGTCCATGTCGATCAGCATGCCCTCGCGAGCTGCGGTGCAGTGGGAAAATTCCTTGCGGGCGTTGTTCTCCACCTCGTCCATCTGGTCGTCGTCGCGATCGTGGTCGTGATGGAACAGGATCAAGTGCTTGACCCGGGCCTCCACGGCATTCACGATGGCCTGTTTCCAGGTGCTGTGGCCCCAGCCGTGCCGATGTTCATATTCCTTGGGTGTGTAGGTGCTGTCGTAGATCAGAATGTCCGCATCCTTCGCAAGCTCCAGCACGGCGGGATCCGGATCCTGACTGAGATGCTCGGTATCGGTGGCGTAAACCAGTGAGCAGTCCCCCACCTGGAACCGGTAGCCCAGGCATCCGCCGGGGTGGTTGAGCCTGCGACTGGTGACGTGCGCGCCGCCGATGGCGAATTCGCTTTGATCCACCATGCTGAAAGTCTTGGCGGCGGACATGCAGGCCATGTCCACGGGGAAATAGTTGAAGGTCTGCTGTCCTTCCAGCGAAGCCTGCAAATCCGCACGTCCCACGAAATGGAGCGAATTGCCCGGCTGAAACAGTGGTTTGAAGAAGGGAATTCCCTGGATGTGGTCCCAGTGCAGATGGCTGAAGACCACGTGGGCATGCAGATCGCCCGAACGTGTTGTTTTTTCAAGCTCATTGCCCAGAAGGCGGATCCCGGTCCCAGCGTCGAGGATGATCAGCGTTCCATCATCCAGCTCGAGAGAAAGACAGCTCGTGTTGCCGCCGTAGCGGATCTTACTTGGCTCAGGCGTGGGAATCCCACCGCGAACGCCCCAGAATCGAACAATCATAGCCACCTCCATCAGGGCTCGGATCCGGGCCCGGCTTCCGCCGGGTCCGGCTTCTGCATATTAAGAAAATGCAATCGCTGCAATCGGGAGGTGATCCACCTCACGTTAACGCAAAGCTCAAAAGTTCGATTTAAGCTTGCCGCGGCAGAGCAAGCGGTGCCAGGTGAACTACTGTGCAGCCGGATCGATCCGCTGATTCTTGATTGCCGCGGGTAAAGAAGGTATGTTCACCGCTCGGATTATCACAGGACGACCGCTCCCGTAGCTCAGTGGATAGAGCAACGGTCTCCGGAACCGTGTGCGTAGGTTCGATTCCTACCGGGAGCATTCTTCCGCCGCTGCTCAAATCGCTTTCGATTCGGTATTTCGCCAGTCCCCTAGGATTTCGATTTGCGGTCCTTGACCCAGCGGTGCAGCACTTCGCGGCTGATGCCGATCTTCTCAGCGGCCTCCTTCATTGATCCCTCACCCATGTACCTGTCAAGGAAAGCTTTACGCAACCGGAAGAGCAGCAGTTCCTTCGCCTCGCCGAAAGGCTGATCGGTGAGCTGGCTGAAATCCGCATCCTGAGCGGCCACCTTTCCCTGGGCGCCCAGATTGAAATGCCGCGCCTCCAGGGGCCCTTCGCCGCAGCGTACCATGGCCAGCTGCACGGCCGACTCGAACTCGCGCACATTTCCCGGCCAGGGCTGGGCCGCAAGAATCCGAATCGTCTCGGACGCTACTTCGATATCCGCCTTGGCGGGAAAATGCTTCTGCATGAAGTAGCGCAGAAGCAGAGGCAGGTCGTCGTGTCGCTCCCGCAGGGGCGGGATCCGGATGAGGATCTGGTTCAACCGGTAGAACAGGTCCTGGCGCATCAGGCCCGCGCGGATCCGTTCTTCTAGCTCCTGGTGCGTGGCGGCTACCAGGCGAAAGTCCACGTGAATGTCCTTCACGGCGCCCACCCGGCGGATCACGCCTGATTCGATAGCCGTCAGCAGCTTGATTTGCGCCTGGGGATCCATGTCGCCGATCTCGTCGAGGAACAGGGTTCCGTGCTGGGCCAGCTCGGTCAGCCCCTTCTTCGTGCCCACCGCGCCGGTGAAACTGCCCTTCTCGTGCCCGAAAACCTCGCTGTTGAAGAGCTCCTTTTCGATGGCCGAGACATTGACTTCCACGAAAGGATGCGAGCTGCGAAGCGAGGCTTCGTGGATCATGCGGGCGATCATGGTCTTACCCGTGCCGGTCTCGCCCGTGATCAGGACCGCCAACTCGGTTGCGGCCGCATCCTGGATCTCCTGCTTCAGTCCCTCCATGGCCGTCGATTCGCCCACCAGGCGGCCCAGCGACTCCTGGAGGGTCCGGCGCAGGTAGGCGTTTTCCACCTTGACCAGCCGCAGGGCCATGCCCTTGCGGATGGTGTCCAGGAATTCGTCGCGGGAAGTGTTCTTGATGATGTAGTCGAAGGCGCCTTCTTTCATGGCCTTGACCACGGTACGCACGCCGCTTTCCTTGGTGACCATCACCACCGGCGTGTCGGGAAATTCTCGCACCATGTTCCTGAGGATATCGATTCCCGAGAGGCCGGTGCCCAGGTCGTAATCCAGCAGCACGAGATCGGGATCCAGCCCGGCCATGCGTTCCAATCCCGTCTCGCCGGTCTCGGCCGTGTGACATTCATAGTGCCTGTGCAGGCCGTGGACCAGATCCTCAACGAATTCCTCGTTGTCGTCGATGATCAGAATGGATTGCATCCCAGCCTCCGAATTATCCCCCGGACGGCCTTTCAGGCTCCACTTTCTTCACCTCCAGGAGGAAGGTGGTTCCCACACCGGGCTTGCTTTGCAGAACCTCGATCCTGCCGCCGAAACGGGCCAGGATCTCCCTGGATCGGTACAGGCCGTAGCCGCTGTGCCGGCCATCTTTCCCCGCGGATCCTTCGCCGCCCGGGTTCTCGTCTTCCGGTTGATCCACGGACCCTCGCCCTTCGATAGTTTCCGCGGCAGCTTCAGTGTGCTTCCCGCTGACCCCGGGATGAAAGATCTGCTCCCAGCGGTCCCGCGGAATGCCGGCGCCGTTGTCGCTCACCATAATCTGCAGAGCGCTGGGGCGTTCCACCAGCTCCACTTCGAGGCGGGGACGTTCGCTGTCCTTCATCCAGTAGATGGCGTTGTCCACCAGGTTGTCCAGGATGAACTGGAGTTTGTCCACCGGCAGGCGAGCCAGCACCTGCTTCAGATCGCGGTCGCAGCGCAGAGCAAGCTCCAGGCCGCCGAATTCCCGCTTATGGGCGTCGATCACCAGGTCCAGCACTTTCAGCGGCGAGGAGGAAATCCGCAGGTCCACGCGGTGTTCCAGGTCCCCCAGGTGCTGCTGCAGCTGGTTCAGGCGGAATGCCAGCTCTTCGAGCCCCTCCTCGTCCGGCAGTTCTTCGGCATCGATCAACTCATCGATCAGCGCCGCCACGCGCTCGTGATACTGGTCCAGCTGTTCCGGCGTCACCGGGCAATCCCGCTCGGGGAGCCGCTGGATGGATTCCTCGATGGCCAGCAGGCTGTGCCGGGTCAAGTCCATGAATCCGCGGCGGGCTTCCTGAAATCGTTCGCTCACGTCGGGATCCGGTCGGCCGCCTTCGTAGAGGTTGCGGCTGCTGCGAATCAACCGATCGATGTTGCGGGTGGCGGTGCCGCTGTGGCCGAATTCCCGGAACAGGTCCACCAGTTCCAGGATTCCGCCGTATGAGGCGTCCTCCCCGGTGGATCCTGATCTTTCCGCCGCCAGTCTTCTTTGCCGGAGGTGTTCGGACATGCTCCAAGCCGCCAGGGGCAGAATGAAAGGCAGCGCCAGCCAGAGCACGGGTTCGTCCGTGGAAAAGAAGATCCAGGCCCCGGCCAGACAGCCCAACAGCAAGCTGAACACGATGGAAGGTCTCCCCGGGAAGCGGATGCTGGCAAGCACGCTGACCAGCATCAGGCCCGCCAGCAGGAAGAAACGACTCAGGAATGGTAATCGGTGCGTCTGCTCCGGAAGATAGAGCTGTATGGATAGCGGCCGGGCACTGAGGTTGCCCCATGAATCCAGCGCCTGAGCCTGCAGGCGATGGAATCCTTCGCTGAGTTCGCCTCCCACCAGCTCGCCGAGTGGAAGCCGGCTGGGCGCTTTCATCCAGGCGGTCCAGTCCCCGTCATCCAGCCGCACGCGCACCCGGGAGGACTGTTCCGTGGACATGGGATCGGCGGCCTCGAAAACCAGCTCCAGATCCGGATCTCCGAGATCCAGCCTGCGTGGATCCTGCATCAGCACGGCCACGGGCGGAAGCCGGTCGGGAATCAGCGCACCGGTTCCGCCGCCGGTTGAAAGCCACAGCCGCCCCGTCCCGTCCAGAGCCATGGAGAGAATGCCGTTCGCCGCGAGGTCGATCCCCGCGGCGGGACGGGTCCACCCCGCCAGGTCGCTGGAGCGGTAGAAAAGCTCTTCCCCGGCGAGCAGCCAGAAGTGCCCGGCGCCGTCGGCCAGCAGTTGACGGACATCATCACCAGGACTGCCGCCGGCGGCCGCGGATGGCGCCCCCTTGATCGTGGTGGTGGGATAGGCCAGGGTGTCCAGCTCGTTCAGGGCGTTCAATCGCAGCAGGTACTCGCGACAGCAGGCGAGAATACCTCGGAAACCGTCGTGAGTGGCCAGGAGCACCGGTTCCCGGATCCGCAGTTCGCGCAGGCGTTCGCCGTCGAAAAACGCGGCACCTCCGGTACCTGAAAGCAGCACCAGCTCATCGGTGAAGGGTTCGATCCAGGATGCTCCAAAGCGCTCGGTCAGCACGCGGGTTCGATCACCGGACTGGAGAAGAATGCGGTCTTCGAGACCCAGCAGGAATTCTCCGCGCCCCCGGCCTCCCGGGCTCCAGCAGATGGTGCGCACGGCGGCCAGGTCGGGGCAGAGTTCCCGATCCACGGCGACTTCTCGATAGCCTTCCGGAGACACTGACAGCAGCCGCCGGCCTCCGTCGGCCTGTTCCAGCAGGATCAGTTTGCGGTCCCCGTCGCCCAGCACCTGGATCGGCCTGGAGCGGGTCCTCTCGGTTCCGGACAGATCCTGCCAGATCAGCTCGACCTCGCCCTCCTGCTGGACGAGCACTCCAGAATCCGTGCTGAGCAGATGAAAACGGCCGGTACCTCCCTCCCGGGTGAGCTGCGGCAGGTGGTATGCGGGCTTCTGAAAAGGCCAGGTAAGCCCGAGATCGCCGCTCATGAGCGGGCCTTCCAGTTCCTGGGTCTGGGTGATCCGATACCAGGCGGCATTGATCCAGATCATCACATGACCGTCCACGGCGGCCAGTTGCGTGGTGTAACCCAGCGCGAGCGGGCTGAGAACACTCTCGAGCCGCTCGTTGAGTCTGTCCAGCAGGTCCAGGTCCCTGCGATCGCGGCTGAGTCCGGCCAGGCGCGTCTTGTTCTGGCGATCCACTCCCAGTACGTAGACCCGCGAGGAATCATCCTCCGCCAGGTCGAGTACGATGGGCAGGAGCGTGCGGAATTCCTCCGTCGTGGGCAGCGGATTACCGTCCCCGTCGAAGGCGAAAAGGCCTCTGCCCGCCGTACCGGCGAAATTCTCGCCACTGCTCGTGGCCAGCAGGCGATACACCGGGAAGCCGGTGAGCAGTACGCGCTCGGTTCCGCGTTCGTCCAGCTCCACCAGGCCGCGATCCGTGGCCAGCAGGATCTTGTCTCCACTGAAGGCGATGGACAGGCCCCGGGCATCGAGCACGGGCGACTGGGTTTCCACCTGGCGGAACTGGTCCTCGAGCCTGTAGAGGCCCTTCTCGGCCATGATCCACAGGCGCCCGCGTCCGTCCACCGCCGCTGTCTGCACCGGACCGCCGTCATAACCCGCCCAGGAATCCTGGGCGATCAGGAAGCGCCCGTCGAAGCGGAACAACCCGTCGGGATTTCCGATCCAGCAAAGGCCCATACTGTCCAGCGCCACCGTGCGGACGCTGTTCAGCTGCCGCACGTCGAGGTCTACGGCCTGGAGCGCGGGAACCCGCAGCAGCCCTGCGATGAGCAGGATGGACCAGCTCAGGGCGAACCGTGTAATACTGCGGTGCATGCCGGTCGAGTTCATTTCCTCCTGGATCCAGGGTTTGTCGGATTTCAGATCAGGCCGGTGGCGCGCGTCGGCTCGCTTTCCGATACACGGCTCTTGCAGCCGGTCCTGAATGTAAACAAGTTAAGTACTGAAGAGGAAGTGAAAGGCGGACCGAGGAAGCGCCACGGCGGAGCCTGACCAGAGACTCAGGTACCGCGCTCGGGAATTGTATCACTCGCTCGATGACCGGAGTCTGACAGACAGGCAACCAGGTTGCGGCGAAACATGTCCGGATTCATACGGCGCAGCGCCTTCCCGCGGGTCAGGCGGTCCCAGAACGCGCGGAGCGAATCTTCATCTCCGGGATCGGGCCAGTCGCCGTACTGCATCCTGTTCAAGATCCAGGGGTCGGGCCGGAAATCCGGGTGCCCGGCGCCTTCGGCTTTGCCGTTCCAGGGACAGGCCGTCTGGCAGTCGTCGCAACCGAAAAGCCAGCCGCCGGGCATGGGATGGAATTCCGCCGGTAAGGGTGGGGCGTCTGGTTCTGAAACTCCCCGCTGAAGGGCGGCCGGTCGATCGCTGTCTTCAGGCCTGCTTCTCGCGTGCCGCGGGCGGAGTTCGATGGTCAAGGCGCTGATGCAGCGATTCGCGTCCAGACGATAGGCTTCGCGAAATGCACTGGTCGGGCAGGCGTCCAGGCAGCGCCGGCAGGTCCCGCAGCGATCGGCGACCGGCGCGTCCGGGGTGAGATCCAGGTCGAGCAGGAGGCTGCCGAGGAAGATCCACGAACCGAAACGCCGGTTGATCAGCATGCAGTTCCTGCCGATCCATCCCAGTCCCGCCTGCCAGGCCCAGTACCGCTCCAGCAGCGGGACCGTATCGACGCAGATTTTATGCTTCAGCTCCGGTCGGACGGCGCGCAATCTATGTACTACGCCGCGTAGGATGCGGTGTAACACGCGGTGGTAGTCCCTGCCCAGGGCGTAGCGACTGATCCGCGGCCCGCGGGCCGGCAATACGCAGCTCCCGTTGTAAGACACGCCGATGCAGAGAACGCTGCGAGCCTCGGGCAGCAACCCAAGGGGGTTCAGGCGGCGCGGCAGGCTGCGCGCGTACCACTCCATCGGCCCGGCTAGTCCCTCTTCCACCCAGCTCCTGACTTGTGATGCATGATCGCAGGGCACGCGGGGGTCGGCGAGTCCCGCGATGTCCGCGCCCGCGGAAAACGCCATCCTGCGGATCACTTGCGAATCGAGCATGTCCTGCGCTGGCTGTTCTGCCACTCCTGCTATCCGATCGAAGCCCTCCCCGACGATCCAGAAAACGGGGCGGACATCGGTCCGCCCCGGGATTCCCAGCGTTACTGCAGTAATAATAACGCTTCGCTACTCGAGACGCAGGATCACGCCCCGCTCGCCGTCGAAGTCCTTGCCCACTGCCCACCAGGAATGTCCGCCATCGTGCTTCACATCCCAGAGCATCCAGTCCCCGCTGATCTCGGGAAGCTCTTTTTTTCCGACCGGCTTCCACTTCTTCTTGGCGAATTCAAGCAGGACTCCCGTGTCACGCTTGATATCGCTGCCCACGGCCCAACCGCTCTTGACCGATTCGAAATCGACGGCTTTCAGTTCCCAGTGCTTGCTCACCTTGTCCAGTTTCTCGCCTTTCCACTTCTTGCCGTCCCAGCGAGCGATCTTGCCCTGCCAGGCCTTGAATTCCTGATCGGGCAGAAAACCCACCATCCAGCCGTCGTCGCTTCCGAAGAACCAGTAGTCGTTGCGCACCCAGTTCCTGCCCATCAGGGGCTGCTTGATCTCTGCCCACGATTCTCCGCGAATCCGCAACTCATATGTACCCCAGGGAGTGGTGGCCGCGATGATGCCGGCCAGATGTCCCTCCCGTTGACCGCCTATCCACACTTCATCTTCTGAGGGAATCGCGACCGCTCGGAAGAGGTGTCCGCTCAGGAATTCGTCAGAGCCTGCCGCGGTCCACGTTCCCGCGCCAAAGCGCAGGACCGCCGCGCCCTTGCCCTTGTGGAACCTCCCACGGCCCAACCCTGTTCGGAATCGTGGAAGTCGACGTCCTTCAGAGCCCAGTCTTTTAGACCCAATTCAGGAACCTTCGCCACTGTCCACAAACCACCGGCGTAGTGCAGGATGACTCCCTGCTTGTTTGCACGGTCGTGTCCCACCGCCCAGCCTTCATCGGGACCCAGGAAGTGAACTCCGTCCAATCCCCAGTCCCCGCTGACGGCGGGCGGGTCCACGGCCTGCCAGCCGCCGCCTCTGCAGTGCAACAGAACACCGGTCCTGTTCTCCATGTCGGAACCGACAGCCCATCCATCCTCGGGAGCGCTGAAGGAGAGCGCTGTCAGTCCCCAATCGGTACTCACATCAGGCGGATCGACCGGTTTCCAGGTTGGTCCCTTCGACCAGGCGGCGCCCGCAATCATGCAGCAGAGCAGCAGGATCTTAGTCTTCATGATACCTCCACTTTAAAGCCGAAACGCTCCACCGCATGTCAGGCGGGGATGCTGTGTGCTTCTGACAGCGTCCAGGCGACCGGTCGTCCGATGCTTTTCCAAAGCGCGGACCGGATTGTTGAATAATGAAGAAACGAAGACGCTGGTGACAATCAGTCGATCGACAATGTATTGTCGTTTACAAGATGGATCAAGACTTGTGCCGGTCCGGTTTCCCTCGATCTGTGAGCCGGCCTGAAAAACGAAAGGCCCGCGTTTGCGGGCCTTCCGGTGTTTGTCAGGACAG
>CAZMSD010000041.1:0-33317 GCA_964568855.1 uncultured Bacteroidaceae bacterium
AATCAGTTGCTGTTTCACAAAGACTTAACCTGCTGAGTATGGTGGTTAATCAGGTTCAACAATCGGTGCGCTGCTGAATCTGAACAACGCCACCTGCGGACAATCGAACATCAGCGCTAACAATGCTGCGTCCCTGGCAGGAGGGTGGAATGCGGCCGTCTCATGCAACCTGACCTGGAACAATTCCGGCGGCGACGAATTCGTGGACGTAGACGATCTGGGCGGCAACCGCGTCGCGGATCCGCTGTTCTGCGACCAGGACTCGCTGGATTTCAGACTTCAGGATGATTCACCGTGCTGGACGGAGGACTGCGGAATCATCGGCGCATCGGACCTGAACTGCGACGGCGTATCCGTGGAAGAGCGTGATGGAAGCTATCCGGCAGTGCATGCTTTTCGCCTCGGAGATCCCTGGCCGAATCCTTTCAACCCGGTCGTCCACATCCCGCTTACAGTCTCACATCCCGGCAGAGTGAGTGTTTCAGTCTTCAACCTTCTTGGAGAGCGGGTGGCTGTGCTGCAGGACGATTACCTGGCGGCCGGCGATCACCGGTACCACTGGGACGGCCGGGGTTATTCAAGCGGAGTCTATATGATCCAGGCTGGAGTCGATGATCGGCTGGAATCTCGCAAGGTGCTGCTGCTGCGGTAGGCCTACTCCCCCTCCCCACCCAGAATCTCATCCAGCCTTGGCACGCTGATCCCCAGCTCCCCGGCGCAGCGCTCGCGCGCCCCGCCGTAGTACTCGAGCATCTTTCTGGCGTGCTCCAGCTCCACCTGGGCCAGGCTGCGCGGCCGGAAGTCCTCCCAGCCGGCCGGGGCGCCGCCCTCCTCGATACGGCTGCGCACGTAGGGGGACAGCTCCTCAAGACCGATTTCGTCTCCCTCGGCGCTGACCACGGCGGCGGCGACGATGGTGCGCAGCTCGCGCAGGTTGTCGGGAAAGTCGTAGCGCTGAAGCTGCATGAGCAGCTCGGGCGCCAGGCGCAGGGGACCGCGCCCGGTTCGTTTCAGCTCGCGCCTGAGAAAGCGATCGGCCAGCAGGGACAGGTCGCCCATCCGTTCTCTCAGCGCGGGCAGGTGCAGCGAGTTGACCATCAGGTGATACAGCAGGTCGCGGGAGAAGAGGTCCTGGTACTCGCCTGCGTTCAGGTCCACGTTGGAGGAAACGATGAAGCGCACGTCGATCCCGCGGACCTCGGTCGAACTCTCGCGGTAGAACTCGCCGGCCTGGATCGCGCGCTTGAGGCGCACCTGCATGGGCTTGGCCAGGTGCGAAAGCCCGTCGAAGAACAGCGTGCCGCCGTCGGCCTGCTCGAGGAAGCCCTGCCGCTCCTCGCGCCGGCCGCTCCAGTCGCGGGCCTGCCCGAAGAAGTCCGCGGCGAAATGCTCGGGATCCTGGGCCGAGGCGTCCATGGCCACGAAGGGGCCTTCACGGCGCTGGCTGGCTTCGTGTATCGCCCGGGCGAGGCTTTCCTTGCCCGTGCCGCGCTCGCCCCAGATCAGGATCGGCAGGTCGCTGGCGGCCATCTTCTCCGCCTGGTGCAGCACGCGGATCACGCCGGGGTCCTCGGTGCGCAGCCTGCGGAAGGCCTCCGCGTGATCCAGGTCCTCGCGCAGCGGCCGCTCCGGCAGGTCCTCGATGCTCTGGTGCAGCTCCCCGTGCTCCATGGCGGCGCCCATCACCTCCAGCAGGTGCTCCTCGTCCACGGGCTTGGTGAGGTAGTCGAAGGCGCCCAGCTTCATGGCCTTGACCGCCAGTTCCACGTCGCTGACGCCGGTGAGCACGATCACGGGCAGCGTGATACTCCGCTCGCGCATGGCCTTGAGGATGTCCATGCCGCTGAGCTGGGGCATGTCCATGTCCAGCAGCAGCAGGTCGAAATCCTCGCGCTCAAGGAGCTCGGGCACCTCGCCGGACTCGTTCAGCACGACGGGTTCGAAGCGTCCGGTCTGCACCAGGAATACCATCAGGTAATTGGTCACCGCCGAATCGTCGTCGACGATCAGGATCCGCTTCATCGGCCGGCCTCCCCCGCGCCTTCGCCGTCGACATTCCTCGATCCATGCCCGGGTCCCGTCGGAATGGCGATCCGGAACAGGCTCCCCCGACCCAGTTCGCTTTCCACCGTGATACTACCCCCGTGCTCCCCGACGATCTTGTAGGCGATTGCCAGGCCCAGGCCGGTGCCGCCCTTGGCGCGCTTGGTCGTAAAGAAGGGATCGAAGATCTGCTTGCGGGTCTGCTCGGTCATGCCCCGGCCGTTGTCCTGCACCTCGATCCGCACATCGGGTTCCTCGTAACACGTGCGCACCGTCACCAGGCCCTTCTCGCCCTCGCGCATGGCCTGCCCGGCGTTGACGATCAAGTTCACCAGCACCTGCTCCACTTTCTGCGCGTTGCCGGTGAAGGTGGGCAGCCCTGGATCCAGTTCGAGCTTCAGTTCGGCGCGCTTGTGGACTTCCTTCTTGACCAGCCGCGCGGCGGACTCGATCAGCGTGTTGAGCTCGATGGTGTCGATCAGCTGGCCCTCGTCGCGGCGGGCGAAGCGCTTGAGATCCTCGACGATGCCCTTGATGCGCTCGGAGCCGTGTCCCATGTCCTCCACCAGCGTCATGATGTGCTCGCGGAAGAAGGCGTAGGGCAGGTTGGCCACCTTGAACCCGGGGTGCTCCGCCTGGTGGGCGTCCACCACGGGCAGGATGTCCTCCAGGGCCTGGCGCACGATCTTGATGTTGCCCCGGATGAACTGGTTGGGATTGTTGATCTCGTGGCCGATGCCGCTCACCAGCTGTCCCAGCGAAGCCAGCTTGTCCGCCTGCTGGAGCTGCTGCTCGTAGGTCTTCTCCATGGTCACGTCGCGGTGGAATTCCACCACGCCCTCCACCTCCTGCTGCTTGTTGAGCACGGGGATGGCGTGAACCTGGTAGAAGTTCTCGCCGTGCTCGATCTCGCTCGAGGCCGGCGTCCGGTCCGCCAGCACCTGCGGCAGCCGGCAGCCGGCGCAGGGCTCTTCCGAGTCGAAAAAGGTCTTGTGACACTTGTCGCCCGGCTCGGCGCCGCTGCGGTTGGTCATCACCACGTTGTAGCCGCGGTCGATCAGCATCACGTCGTCCGGGACCACCTTGAGCAGGGACTCCAGACGGCTCTGGGTCTCCTCCCAGCCGCGGTCCAGCCGTTCGAGGTAAGAGTCGAGTGCGCCAAGCTTCCGCTTCTGCTCTTCCAGCTCCCGCTTTCCGCTCTCGATGCGCTGTTCCAGCTCCTCGGCGCGCAGGCGGTATTCCTCGCCTTCCTTCTGCTTGTCGTTCAAGCGCTGGCTGAGTTCCTTGCGCGCCAGGGCCTGGTTGAGCATGCGTCCGATCTCGGAGAGCATCTTCTGCTCCTCGGGCAGCAGCTCGTTTTCCACTCCCCGGTAGCCCACCTGGATCTCGCCCACCTCTTCGCCCAGCACCACCAGCCTGGTGCGGATGATCTTGTCGCAGGCCGGCTCCGGTCCGAAGGGCACGCCGCGATACACGGAATGCACCACAGTCTGCTCGGGGAAGCGCATGCCGTCGCCGATGTAGGCCGGCAACCGCTCGAAGAACTCAGTGATCGAGTTCGAGGCCTCGATCCACTCCACCACCGAGTAGATGCAGGCCAGCTCCTTGATCCGCTCGTCCTTCTCCCAGTCCTCCAGGGAGCCCAGGCTGTCCATCCGGGAGCCGAAGAACACGAAGAGCTCGCGCCCCTCGTCCTCCAGCCGTCCCGTCCTGAGCGTGGTGGCATCGTCCGGGTCCCGGCGGCCGGCGATCACGGCGTCGGCGCGCTGGCCTCCCCGGGCCAGGGCCATGGCCGAGCGGCAGGCGCCCAGCGATACGGAGCAGAGCACCTGCTCGAGCACGCGCTGTTTCTCGGGAAGCTGTTCGATGCCGCAGGCGCTGCAGAGCAGGCGGCTGGAATGCAGGATCCGCTCGTCCCCGTCGACCACCAGGAGGAAGTCGAAGCAGCCGGTGAACAGGCTGATCAGGTTCTTGAGTTCGATGGCCGGAGCTCCTTCCCGCGGGGAGGGCCCTGTGTTACCTGACGCGGAACCTCTCGGTGCCCACCTCGCGGATTTCCCGTTTGTAGCGTTCGCTGTGCGTCAAGGGCGGCTGGATTGAGCCCGCGCGGGCGCGCACCTCGGCGGAGCAGAGCCGCCCATCGATGCCGCCCAGGCGTTCCTCACCCGTGTTCCAGTAGTAGGGAGCGCGGTCGCCCAGCGCCTCGCGCACCACCCGGTCGATCTCGCCGCCCAGGTCCTCCACGCGTGAAGCGCCGTTCTTCAGGCCGAGGGCTTCTCCCAGCGCGGCCAGCACTTTCCAGCCGGGGTAGCCCGAAGGTGGCTGAACCGCGCGCCGGAAATGTGTCACGCGGCCCTCGAAATTGCAGCGCGTGCCCTCGCTCTCGAAAAAGGTGGCGGCCGGCAGGATCGCGTCCGCGAACTGGGTGGTCTCGGTCTCGGTCCAGTCCACCGCCGCCAGGAAGTCCACGTTCTGGAAGTAGGAGGCCGTGCGGTCGTTGCGCAGGGGATCCTCGCCCACGATCAGGGCGGCGCGGATCCGGCCCTCGGCCAGCAGGCCGCGCAGCTCCTCGCGGTTCCCCGCCCCGGGCAGCCCGCCGGCGGCTTTGCGGCCGGGCAGGAAGGCCGGATCGGCGCCCATGAGATCCATGGCGGCGCTGTTGGCGTTGACCCGCGGCAGCAGCAGGTCGGCGCGCAGGCCGGAGGTGCGCAGCAGCACCACGAAGGCGGCCAGCACCTCCATGTCCCCCGGTGCCTGGTCCTGCGGCCTGTCAGGGCTGTGGAAGAAGACCGGTCGCCGCGCGTCGCGGATCAGCCCCGCGGCTTTGCGAATGCGCTCCGCGTCCACGCCCGTCAGGTCGGCCACGGTCGCCAGCGGGAAATCGCGGCTGGCCAGGAACTCCCCGGCGCCGGGAATTCCGCGCAGGAGGTCGGCGTCGAAGCGCTCCTCGTCGAGCAGTACCTGCAGGATGCCGTTCCAGAGGATCGCCGCCCGGCCCCGCATGGGATCCATGCACACGTCGGCCAGCAGCTGGTCCGCTGAGTCCAGGCTCGAATTGCTGACGATCAGCCCAGCTCCCCCGCGCACGGCCTCGATCACGTCCACCGCCAGCACCAGGTGGTCGGCCTCCATGCTGGTGTTGTTGCAGATCACCAGGTCCGCGTCGGCCAGCACGCCGCGGTCGGCGGTGGAGGCCGTGATGCCCAGCAGGCGGTCCAGGCTGCCCGCCTCGCGGCCGGTGCCCAGGATCGACAGCGAACCCACGTTGCCGCTGCCCAGGCCCTCGCGGGCGATGCGGCCCGCCAGGTAGAGCTCCTCGTTGCAGAGTTCCGGTGATACAAACACCCCCACCGAGTCCGGGCCGTGCATTTCCGCGGTCTCGCGCAGGCGCCCGGCGATGTGGGCGCAGGCTTCGTCGAGTTCCACTTCGCGGTACTCGCCGTCCACGCGCAGGGCGGGGCGCTCGATGCGCTTCTGCTTGGCGAAGAGTTCGCCGCCGAAGCGGCCGTAGCGGCAGAGGTAGTCCCCCGGGACTCCCGAGGAAGTGATGTAACACCGCGAACCGCCGAAGCTCCTCACCCGCACGGGGCAGGCCAGCGAGCAGAAGGCGCAGTGGCTTTCCGTTTCCTCCGCGTTCAGGGAGGCGCGACCCGGGAAGGGGTACTTGACGGTCAGGGCGCCCACCGGGCAGGCGTCCACGCAGTTGCCGCAGCTCACGCAGTTGGTCTCCACCAGCGGATCGTTCATCGCCGGGCGCATCTCGGTGCGGAATCCGCGGCCCACCAGGCCCAGGGCCGAGATGGGCAGCACGCGCTCGCAGGTGCGGATGCAGCGGGAGCAGAGGATGCACTTGTTGGGGTCGTAGACGATGTAGGGATGCCGCTCGTCCACCCGGTGCTTGCGCACGTAGCCCTTGAAGCGCTGCATGTCCACGCCGTACTCCTGGGCGTAGAGGCGCAGGTCGCAGTCCTCGAAACGCAGGCAGCCGCAGGAAAGACAGCGGGCGCACTCGTGGCGGTTGTCCTCGAAGTGGAAGCCGGTGGCCACCTCCTCGAAGCTGCCCTCGCGCTCCTCCACCGGCAGGTGGTGCACCTCGTGCCGCGGGCTCTCGGGCAGCTCGCCCAGCTCGGCCTGTCCCGGCACGGACCAGAAGGACTTGCGCACCGCGAAGGGCTCGGGCTCGAGCTCCTCGCCGGAGAGTTCGGCGTGGATCGCCCTGGCCGCCCGCTGCCCGTCGCGGACGGCGTCGATCACCACCGTGGGCCCGTCGTCCGCCGCGTCCCCGCCGGCGTAGAGCCCGGGAATGTTTGTCCGCATGGTGCGCGTGTCGATCTCGATCGTGTTCCACCGTGAGACATCCAGCGGATCTTTCCCGCCCGTCTCGGTCAGGCCCTCCAGCACGGGATCCTGGCCGATGGCCGAGACGGCTAGGTCGCAGGGCAGGTCGAACTCGCTGCCCTCGCTGGGCACCGGGCGCCGGCGGCCCGAGGAATCGGGCTCGCCCAGTTTCATGCGGATGCAGCGCAGGGCCTTCAGCCGGCCCTTCTGGGCCACGATGCCCACCGGGGCGGCCAGCTCGAGGATCTCGACGCCCTCGTCGATGCAGTCCTCGATCTCCAGCTTGTCCGCCGGCATCTCGTTCTTGGTGCGCCGGTAGAGCAGGATCACCTTGTCGGCCCCCAGGCGCCAGGATGTGCGTGACACATCCATGGCCGTGTTGCCGCCGCCCACCACCACCACGGTGCCTCGCAGCTCTTGCGGCCGCTCGACCATCTCGCGCAGGAAGTCCACGCCGGCCACCACGCCCTCGGTCTCGAACTCGCCCTTAACGCGCATGGGCTTGCCCGCCCAGGCTCCGGCGGCCAGGAAGACGGCGTCGTGGCGCTGAACCAGCTCTTCCAGGCTTGCGTCATCGCCCACCCGGAAGTTCGTGCGGATTTCGGCGCCCGCCCGGCAGATGAAGTCGATTTCCTGGTCCAGCAGTTCGTCCGTCAGGCGGTAGGCCGGGATACCATAGCGCAGCATGCCCCCCGCCCGCTCCATGGCTTCGTAGAGCACCGGGCGGTAACCCTTGAGGCCCAGGAACCAGGCCGCCGTCAGGCCGGTGGGCCCGGCGCCGACGATGCCCACGGTCAGCCCGCGGTCGGGCTCGCGCTCGGGCGTCCCGTCGTAGACTCCCTCCACGTCGGTGACGAAGCGCTTGATGGCGTTGATGCCCACGGCGCTGTCCACCTCCTCGCGGCGGCAGACCACTTCGCACTTGCGCACGCAGACCCGGCCGCAGATGCCGGGCAGGGGGTTGGTCTCGCGGATCAGGTCCACCGCCCGGCGGTACTCCCCCATGGCCGAGAGGGCGATGTAGCCCTGGGCGTCCACCCCCGCGGGGCAGCCTTCCTGGCAGGGCGAGGCGCAGTCGGCGTAGTGGTTGGAGAGCAGCAGTTCCAGGGCCGTCCTGCGGGAAGCCAGGATCCGTTCGTTGCGGGTCTCGATCTCCATTCCCTGTGTCACGCGCGTGGCGCAGGAGGGAGCCAGGTTGGGGCGCCCGGCCACCTCCACCGTGCAGACGAAACAGGAGCCGTAGGGCTTCAGCTCGGGCGAGTGGCAGAGCGTGGGGATCCTGTCCAGGTCCTGCTCCCGGACCACTTCCAGGATCGTCTGGCCCTCGCGCGCCTCGACGGCCTGTCCGTTGATCGTGATCTTGACGCTTGACATGCTCCCCTTCCCTCAGCTCTTGAATACGGCGTCGAAGTTGCAGCTCGTCATGCACTTGGCGCACTTCACGCAGGCGGTGTGGTCGATCACGTAGAGCCCCTTGGGCTTGCCCGAGATGGCGTCCACCGGGCAGTCGCGGGCGCAGATCGAGCAGCCGGTGCACTTCTCCGGGTCGATGCTGAAATCCACCAGCGCCGAACAGCTGGCGGCCGGGCAGCGCTGCTCGGCGATGTGGGCCTCGAATTCCTCCAGGTAGTAGCGCAGGGTGGTCAGCACCGGGTTGGGCGCCGTCTGCCCCAGGCCGCAGAGGCTGGCCTCCTTGATCTGCTCGGAAAGGACGCTCAGCTTCTCCACGTCCTCGGGCTCGCCCTCGCCGATCACGGTGCGTTCGAGGATCTCGAGCATGCGCAGCGTGCCGATGCGGCAGAAGGTGCACTTGCCGCAGGACTCGTGCTGGGTGAAGTCGAGGAAGAAGCGCGCCATCTCCACCATGCAGGTGGAATCGTCCAGCACCACCATTCCGCCGGAGCCCATGATGGCGCCCGTGGCGGGAATGCTCTCGAAGTCCACCGGCGTGTCGGCCAGGGTGTGCGGGATGCAGCCGCCCGATGGACCGCCCATCTGCACGGCCTTGAACTCGCGGTCCTTCTTGATGCCCCCGCCGATCTTGAAGACCAGGTCGCGGATGCTGGTGCCCATGGGCACCTCGGCCAGGCCGCCGCGCTTGACCTTGCCCGCCAGGGCGAAGACCTTGGTGCCGCGGCTCTTGTCGGTGCCGAAGGCCGCGTAGGCCGCCGCGCCCCGCGAGATGATCCAGGGCACGTTGGCGTAGGTCTCCACGTTGTTGTTGTTGGTAGGCTTCTGCCAGAGGCCCTTTTCGGCGGGAAAGGGCGGGCGGATGCGCGGCATGCCCCGCTGACCCTCGATCGAGGCGAAGAGGGCCGTCTCCTCGCCGCAGACGAAGGCGCCCGCCCCCTGCTTGATCTTGATCTCGAAGTCGAAGCCCGAGCCCAGGATGTCCCGCCCCAGGTAGCCCTTCTCGCGAGCGGCCTCGATGGCGATGTTCAGGCGCCGGATGGCCAGCGGGTACTCGGCCCGGCAGTAGATGTAGCCGAAGCCCGCGCCGATGGCCTTTCCGCAGACGATCATGCCCTCCAGCACCGCGTGGGGGTCGCCCTCCAGCACCGAGCGGTCCATGAAGGCTCCCGGGTCGCCCTCGTCTGCGTTGCAGACCACGTACTTCACATCGCCCGCGTTGGCGGCGGCGAAGGACCACTTCAGCCCGGTGGGAAAGCCCGCGCCGCCGCGGCCGCGCAGGCCCGAGGCCTTGACCTCCTCGATGATCTCAGCCGATTCCATCTCGAGCAGGGCTTTACGCAGACCCCGGTAGCCGCCCTGCTGCTCGTATTCCTCGAGGGACTCGGGATTGATCAGGCCGCAATTGCGCAGCACGATGCGCTCCTGCGGTTCCATGAAGGCCAGCTCGCCGTCCACGCGACGGCCCCCGGCGTCCACGCTGAGCGCCAGCGAATCCTCTTCGGGCGGATCGCCCGCCAGCAGGTGATACTCGAAGATCCGGCGGGCCCGCTCGGCGTCCACCTCGCCGTAGATCTTGCGGGATCCGTTCTCGCGGATCTCCACCAGCGGTTCCCTGTAACACATGCCGATGCAGCCGGCGATGGTCAGCTCGCAGCGTCCGGCGTGCTCTTCGGCCAGTTCGCGCAGCGTATCGTAGGTTTCACGGGCGCCGGCGGAAAGCCCGCAGGTCCCCATTCCCACAACGATTCTCTTCATTGATTGCGCTCCAGGTTGCGTACAGGCGGGGGGTGCGCTCGAAAGCCTGCGCGCCGCGTACGTATAGTGCGGACGCGGAGGCGAGGACGCGCTCAGGCGCTCTTGGCCCTTTCACTGCGCCGGACCCTGCGCAGCAGCCGCCTGGCCGTGGCCAGGGTCAGGGTGCCGTGGGTCTCCTCGTTGATCATGATCACCGGGGCCAGCGAGCAGCAGCCGATGCAGGCCACCGTGAAGAGCGTGAACAGGCCGTCCTCGGTGGTGTCGCCCACCTCGATGCCCAGCTCGTCCTGGACCGTTTCCACCAGGGTCTTGGCCCCGGCCACGTGGCAGGCCGTGCCTGCGCAGACGCGGACCACGTAGCGGCCCATGGGCTGCAGGCGGAACTGGCTGTAGAAAGTGATCACGCCGTAGACCGAGGACTCGGGGATGCCCGTCACGCCCGAGATGTAGCGGATCGCCCGGCGGGGAATGTAACCGAAATGTTCCTGCGCGGACTGCAGCAGGGGAATCAACTCGCCCGGCGCGCCGTCATAGCGCCAGAGCCGGTAACTGAAGGATTCTTCCTGGGGTCTCGTGGTTCCGCCCTTTCATTGTCGCGGTGCGGCGGTCCGTGATGCTCGGCCGGCCTCGCGGGTCAATCCTCCACCAGCTTGATGATCTTGGCCTCGCGCACTCGCAGCACGCCGTCGATCTCGCCCAGCTTCTCGATGATCCGGGGAGTGCGGCCCACGGCCTCCTGCCCGGTGATCATGCCCACCAGCTTGCCGCCCTCCTCGATCACGTCGCAGAAGACCACGTCGTCGATGAAGAAGACCGTGGTGAAGATCTGCTGGATGGACTCGGGGTCGATGTCCACGATGATGTAGCTGGTGGTGCCTGGCTGCTTGCGGACCGTCTCTCCGGCGGCCTGCTTGACCGCGTTCTTGTAGACCTCGATGAACTCGTCCACGTCGCGGTCGAGTTTGGGGCGCTTGACGGGGGACATGGAGGCCACTTCCACGCCCTTGAGGGCGCCCACCCGCTCGAAGAAGTCCTGGATGCCCTCGACGGAATCCGCCTGGGCCAGCAGGATGATGTCCACGTCCCCACGCACGGCCTCGCAGGACTGGACGCCTTCCATCTGGTAGAGCTCGTTGAAGATGTCGATGCTGCGATCCGGCTCGGTGATCCGGACCGTCAGGTAGGCGCTGACGGACTCGCGCGTCCCCTCGCCCGGCGCAGCGGCCGGCGTCGCCAGTTCTCTGGTGGTCGCCCCGGCGGCAAGCCGCTCGAGCGCGGCCACCAGGTCGGGAATCTCGAAGGGCTTGTCGAGATAGCCGGTGTTGTGCTCCGAGAGCGCGATATCCTTCAGGCGGTCGTCGCCGAAACCGGTGATCACCAGCACCGGCAATTCCGGATACTGGCTCTTGATGACCTTGAGGATCTTCAGGCCGTCGATATCGGGCATGAAAATGTCGGTAACCAGGTAGTCGTAGCCGATGCCTTCCTCTCGGGAACGGTCCAGCTCGTGGATCGCCGAGATCCCGTCGGGGCAGGCCACCACGGTGAATTCCTCCTGGGTCAGCCCGAAGGTCAGGTTGCGGCGGATCTCCGCCTCGTCGTCGATAATCAGAACGCGGCCTTTCAAGGGATTCCTCCGGAATTGAACGCCAAAAAGTGTCAAAAAATTAATGCTTCCCTCTCGCACTTGCCATGATGTCCCTGAGGAGAATGACCGGCCGGAAAGCCGTTTTCCCAGCTTCAAGGATCGGCGATCCCACCCGCGCGGCCGGAACGATAAAGGCCGCCTGCGATCCGGGTTTTCCGGAACCGCGATTACCGAAAGAACAGGGGCTGCCCTGATTTCACCAGGACAGCCCCAAGGGCCGCGTATCACCGCTGGATCATCCGCGGCCGGTTCCCCCTCCACGGGGATTATGCTATGTCATGCGGAGCGGATCAGCACTGCGCCTCATCGGCTTCGATCGTGTACCGCGCCCGTGATACGCGTTACTTGCCGCGCGGAACGGTCGGGCGCCAGTTGTGCAGCGGATCGAGCATCCTGACCTCGCGCGACTGCAGCAGTTCGCCCGCCACGCTGCGCACCATGAACAGGGCCGTCTCGTTGGCGCCCGCGTTCAGCAGGTAGGTCGTGTCCACCGTGTTGTCCACGAAGACCCAGGCGTCTCCCAGAAAGCCCGCCGTGTACACGTTGTAGCTCTCGGCGCCGTAGGCCGGATCCCAGCTGAGCATCAGCTGCCCGCCGCCCAGGTTGGTGATCGTGATCTCCACCGGGTCGGGCGTGATACTTCCCAGGGTGCCCGTGAGACAGACGTCGTCCACGTGCCAGTACCAGTCGTACTCGTCGTGGAACTCGAACATGATCCGCACTTGCGCTTCGCCGGCGGCCCAGCCCGTGATGTCCAGGATCTCGGTCCCCTCGATGGTGATCTCCTCGGGCTCGTTGTCGGCGTGCCACTCGCCCAGCAGGTAGTCCCAGTTAGCACCGCCGTCGATGGATCCGCGCACGTAGGCGTCGGTCCAGGCGCCGCTCCAGCCCATCCGCAGATGGTGCCAGAAGCTCAGCTCTACGGTTCCCTGGTCGCTGCAGTCGAAGACCGGGCTGATCAGCGCGGCGTGGTCCTCCTGGCCGGAATAGCTGTATTGGATGTAGGCCGTGTTGCCCTGGCCGCTGAAATCGCCGATCTCCCAGGTGCTGCCGCCCGGATCGTAGGTCTCCACCGTGAAATCGTCGAAGCCGCCCTCGAAGTCCTGGCAGTACTCCAGGCCCACCGGCGGGGTGATCTGGAAACTCCAGGTCTCGCTCAGCGCTTCGTTGGCGAATTCGCTGGCGTCCACGGCGCGGATGCGGTACTCGATCACCGTGCCCACGGAAGCCGGCCCGGGAATGTCGCCGCTGTAATCCACCAGCAGGGGGCTCATGGGAGTGGTCATCCAGCCGGCGCCGCCGATGTTGTACTCCAGGTCGGCCGAGGCCACGCCGCTCAGGTCGCTGATGTCCGCGATCACGGTCCAGGGCCCCGCCGTGTCGGCCGTGTCGGACAGTGGCGTGTGGGTGATCACCGGCGGATCGTGGTCCTCGGGAAGGCCCATGGTGGGGAATACGATGTAATCCACCCAGGCGCAGTCCTGGCCGCTGCTCACCAAATAGTCCTTTTCGTAGGTCCAGGTGAAGGTGTGCAGACCGGTGCTCACGGGGAAAGTGGTCAGCGTCCAGTCGATTTCGCCGGCCCAGTAGCCCATCTGCGAACCGTCGACGTAGAAGCGCAGGTAATCGTAGCCGGCCTCGGAGGACACCTTGTAGTAGAAGCTGATGTCCCCGGCCACGGCGATTTCCAGCTCGAGGAACATGCTGCTGGTCTGGTTGTTGCCGATATCGCCGGAGCGGGCGGAATAGCTTCCCTCCCAGGCGTAGTCGCTGGCCTGGAACCAGTCCGCGCTGCCGCCGAACTGCCAGGGGAAGAGGCTGAAACCGCTCTCGAAGTCCTCGAGGACCAGCTCGGGCAGGTTGAAGTCCACCTGGGTGTCGCCGCTGAGGGTGATGATGTGCGAGTCGGCGCCGTAACCGGCGGCCGTAGCCACCATCTCGTATGTATCACCCAGCGGCAGATCGATCTCGTAGTAGCCGCCGGCCCCGCTGTAGACCGGTGTCGCCGGCGTGCCGGCCGCGCTGATCTCGGCTCCCACAACGGGGTCGCTCAGCGGGTCGTAGACGTAACCGTAGACCGTGGCGTCGGGCACGGCGGTCAGGGCCACGTCGCGTGTCACGGTGCCGTCGGCGGGAACTGTGAGGTTCTCGGTGGTGCTGTTGTAGCCGAAGGCGCTGTACTGGAAAACATAGTCGCCCGCGGGCAGCATGATCTCGTAGAAACCGACGCCGTCGGTGTAATCGTACTGGCTGCCCCCGGTATTCTCGACATATGCTGCGACGATGGGCAGGCTGGAGCCGGCGTCGGTCACCGTGCCGTTCGCCGTGCCGTAGCCACTCATCACCTGCAGTACGGCCTCATAGGCGTCGATCATGCCCCAGCCGTAGGTATTCTCCTCGCCCGGGTCGCCCAGGTCCATGGCGGTGTCCATCAGGATCTGCTTGATCGTGGTCACATCCAGGTCGGGGTTGGCGCTGCGCATCAGGCCCACCACGCCGGCCACGTGCGGTCCGGCCATGGAGGTTCCGCTCATGTAGGTGTAGCCGCCGCCCGCCTGCACGGAGTAGATGTCCGAACCGGGAGCCACCACCTCGGGCTTGGTGGCGTAGGCGCCGCCGCAGCCGGAGGGACCGCGGCTGGAGAAGCTGCTGATGCTGTAGGGCGGCGAGTGCCCGGTGGAGCCTACGCTGAAGCAGTTGTAGGGCGTGTCGGCGCGGTCGGCCGGACTGCGCAGGGAGGTGCCCCCGGGGCCCTCGTTGCCCGCGGACCAGGTGAGCACCACGCCGGCCGCTTCACAGGCGTCGATGGCCGTCCACCAGCGGGAATCGCAGTCGTTGTATCCGAAATTCTCGTTGACGCCCCAGGAATTCTGCACCACGTCGGGCACTTCGTCGGTGGTTCCGGGATCGCCGTCCGGATCGGCGAACCATTCAAGGGCGTCGATCACGTCGTTGTCGAAGGCGCCGCCCACTCCCTGGTTGATGGGATTGGTTGCTATCCATTGCGCGGCGGGGGCCACGCCGATCGAGTCGTTGTAGGCCAGGCCGGTGATGGTGCCCATCACGTGGCTGCCGTGTCCGTGGCTGTCGTTGGGGAAGGTGGTGCCGCCGCCCAGGAGGTCCAGCCAGCATTCGTCGGCGGGGGCGAAGTTGCCGCGCCAGCGGGCGCTCAGGGCTTCGTGGTTGCCGTCCACGCCGGTGTCCATGCAGGCCACGATGGCGCCCTCGCCCGTGATGCCCAGCTCGTACCAGCACCGGTCGGCGTTGACGGCCTCCACTCCGGGAGTGATCCCGATGTCGCGTGATTCGCGGCCGGCGTCATCCACTGAAACCGGCTCGATCAGTTCCACCACCAGGTCGGCTTCCACCCGCTCCACGTCAGGGCGAGCGGCCAGCTCGCGAATCACGCCGATGGAGGCGTTCACCACCACGCCGTTGAGGATCCAGTAGGAAGTCCAGCCGTTGACGCGGCCGGCGAAGCGCAGGTCGTCAAGATCCGCAAGGAGAGCTGCCTGGCTGCGCGTGGCCGTCTGCATGAGTTCGCTCACCACGCGTTCATGGCGCTCGGCCATGGGTGCCAGCCGGTCGTGCAGTTCACGGTCAAGAGCGGCGATGTCCGCCTGATCGCGCATGGCCAGCAGCACGGTGATCGACTCGCTCTCGTTCATAGAAGCGATCTGTCTCTGAAGACCGGGTGAAAGCGTGCCGGCCAGCGCCGCGCCCGCCGTCAGGGTCAGCAGCAGAAATCCCTTCAGAATGCCTTTCATGTGTCTCTCCTAAGCTCGTGAGCATCCCCGAATGTGTTCAGGATCCGGCGCACCCTTGTCGAGAACGGCGGACCGCAAACACAATACGGGCCTGCGCATGGATATGATGTTTTCGTTGTTCAAAGTATGGTTGAGCGTCCATCACCGGATGATGGGATCCTGAAGAGCACCGGCAACGCGCGTGCCAAGATGGAGAGCCGAGTCCTCCCGGCGGCTCACGGTGCCCATTCGATCGATCCACTGGTTCCATACAATTGTTATCGGGTCCCGACCGGGTGCGATTTCACCGTGTCGCGTGTCCTGCGGTCGCGATGATCACTCGACCATATCCCTGCCTGATTGCGGTCATCGCCCTTTCCCGAGCGGCGTTGTTTCTTGTTGGTAAGAATGCCCTGCAGCGCTTATACTGCGAATATCATCGGGCCGAATCGCCGGTTTTCCGCCAAGGCCGGAGGCCTGCGACTTAGGTGACGCTTGTGGAGGGCGAGATGCATCATTTCGTTTCCGCGTCCAGGGCGGCGATCCTCTCCCGGGATCCTCGTCGATCGACCTCGCCCATCCCTTCGCGGCGCAATTCGTTTCGCGGGCTCGCGATTCTGGTCCTGCACCTGGCTGTTGTTTCCTGGTTGCCCGTCCTGTCCTGGGCTCCCGCGGCCCCCGCCGCCGACCGCACCGCCGCCCTTCAGCGCGGCGGAATACTGGGTACCGGGGAGCGCGTCGCCGAGCGCGAGCAGATGGTGCGCAGCCAGATCGCCGGGGGCGGGATGTTCCGCGAGGCGGTGAGCGATTCGGCCGTGCTGCGCGCCATGCGCACCGTGCCGCGGCACGCCTTCGTTCCGGATAAGCAGCGCGCCAAAGCCTACGCGGACACTCCCCTGCCCATCGGCCACGGTCAGACCATCTCCCAGCCCTTCATCGTGGCCGTGATGACCGAACTGCTGCAGCTTGGACCGGATTCGCGGGTGCTCGAAATCGGCACCGGTTCCGGCTACCAGGCCGCGGTGCTGGCCCAGATCGCGGACCAGGTCTATAGCATCGAGATCATCGATCCGCTGGCGCAACGGGCCCGTGACACGTTGCGCGATCTGGGGCTCGAGCACGTGCGGCTGCGACGAGCGGACGGGTACCACGGCTGGCCCGAAGCGGCCCCCTTCGACGCGATCATCGTCACCTGTGCCTCAGGCCACCTGCCCCCGCCGCTCTGGGAGCAGCTCAAGCCGGGCGGCCGGATCGTGATCCCCATCGGCGGAACCTGGTCGGTGCAGCGGCTGGTGGTGGTTGAAAAGACGCCGGAGGGCCGGCGCCGGTCGAATTCCGTAATGGCCGTGCGCTTCGTGCCCATGACCGGGCGCGCCGAACAACCCCCGGGCGATGGCGGCGATGATTCCGAAGAGCCCCGTCGATGACTCACAAGACCCGCTGCAACGTATCACGGCATCTTCCCGGGCGCGCGTGATGCATGCCGCCGGAAGGCGGACAAGCCGATGAATACACCACTTCGCGAACCCGCCTCGCTGAACCTGTGGCCCGTCTTCGCTGTCTCCACGGGACTGCTGTCATTCGAAATCTGCCTGCTCAGGATCCTGCTCTACTCCACCTGGCACCACTTCGCCTTCCTGGTGATCAGCGCGGCCCTGCTGGGTTTCGGAGTCGGCGGGATCCTGCTCAGCTTCCTGCGCACGCGCCTGTTGAAGGCCGGACCCGCGGTCCTCGGATGGCTGGTGCTGGCGACGGGACTGAGCATGCCCGCGGGTCTGCAGCTCGCCAGGGGGCTGCCCCTGGAGGCCCGCTTCCTGCCCGCCCTGCTGGGAGACCAGTTGCTGGCCTGGACGGCGCACTGGACACTGCTGGGGCTGCCCTTCCTGCTGGGAGGCGCGGCCGTCGGGCTGGCCCTGATGCGGGCCGGCCGGCGCCTTCCGCGGGTCTACGCCGTCAACCTGGCGGGCAGCGCCCTGGGCGCCCTGCTGGCCCTGCCCTTGATGCGAATCCTGCCCCCGGCCTGGCTGGCCGCAGCCTCGGGAGCCCTTTGCCTGGCGGGGCTGCCGTTCTCCGGCCTGCTCCACCGCCGTGTCTCACAGGCGGACGGCGTGTTACATGGCGCGCGTCCGCGCGTCCGCCAGGGTGGACGATCGACGGAATCGCGCGGCTTGGACCTGCGCCCCTCTCGCCTGGCTCCCGCCACACTGGCGGCCGCGGCCTGCGTCCTGGGCTGCACCGCCTGGCTGCTGCTCGACCCGCCCCGCCTGGTAACTGACTCCTACAAGTACCGCGCCCGTGTAGCGCAGCTGGAGGAGCAGGGCCTGGCGACGCCGGCGGCATCCGCGACCGGCCCGCGGGGCGTGCTGGAGGTCTTCGAGGGCCCGGCCTTCCACGAGCTGGCCTTCCTGGATCCCGGCACCCGCCCGCCCCCGCTGCTGGCCCTGCTGGTGGACGGGCACTGGAGCGCCTCGATCATCGACGCGGACGAGCCGGACGAGGCCGTGGCGGCGGACCGCACGCTGATGTCCCTGCCTTACGCCTTCCTGCCCGCCGGATCCAGGGTTCTGCTGCTGGAAGAATACGGCGGCGGCAACGTCTGGCTGGCCCTGCGACACGGCGCCCGCCTGGTCCAGGTGGTGCAGCCGCTGGAAGACCTGCCGCGCCTGATGGAGGGACCGCTGCTGGCGCGCGGAGGCACCGTGTTCCAGCGGGCAGGCGTGGTCTCGGCCGTCGAGGATCCGCGGCAGTTCGTGGATCGCGCGGGCGCGGATTTCGACCTGCTGCAGCTTTCCTCGCTGGAATCCTGGGGCGCCTCCTCGGCCGGCCTGGGCGGAGTCCGCGAGAACCACCTGGTCACCGTGGAGGGCCTGGCGGCCTGTCTCGGAAGACTGGCGCCCGAGGGAATCCTCCTCGCCTGCCGCGGTCTGCAGCAGCCGCCGCGGGACATCCTGAAACTGGCGGCGACGCTCTTCGAGTCCCTGCGCGACCGGGGCGCGACGGAACCCGCACGCCATATCGCCGTGGTGCGGGATTTCCTCGGCGCCTGCCTGATGGTCCGGAACAGGCCCTGGCGGCCCGACGAGATCGATCAACTGCGGATAACCTGCGGGGAACGCCGGCTGACGCCGGTCTGGTATCCGGGCATCCGGCCGGATGAGCTGAACCACCCCGACCGCCTGCCGGGCCCGGAGGGATTGGGCGGCGACTGGCTGTATCACGGCCTGGAGCGACTGGGTTCCGCCGAGGCCGGACGCTTCATCGACGACTGGCCCTTCGACATCCGGCCGCCCACCGACGACCGGCCTTTCTTCGCCGACTTCGGCCGCCTGTCCTCGCTGGGCGCGCTGCGGCAGAGTTATGGGGAGCTGTGGCTGGTCTACGCCGAACCCGCGCTGCTCTTCGTGCTGGCGGCCGCGCTGGTCATCGCCCTGGCGGGGGCCTTGCTCAGCCTGCTGCCCGCCGTCCTGGCGGGCGGCATGCGGGGCTGTCCGGGCCGCTGGATCACGGCGGCCTGGTTCGCCGCCATCGGGCTGGCCTACCTGATGCTGGAGATCTGCCTGCTGTCCTACCTCACGCGCCTGGTGGGGGATCCGCTGACTGCCGGGGCCTTGACCATCGGCGGGCTGCTCTGCTTCTCGGGGCTGGGCAGCCTGAGCGCCGGGCGCCTGCGAGCGGCGGAGTCGCTGCTGCCCGTCCTGCTGGCGGCGCTGGTGCTGCTGGTCCTGATCCTTCCGCCGGTTCTCCAATGGCTGAAGCCCTGCGCGGCAGAACTCCCGGACTGGGGACGCCGGCTCTGCGCCCTGGGACTGATCGCAGTTCCCGGCTATCTGATGGGTTTTCCGATGCCGCTGGGCCTGCGGCGACTGAACCGCGGGAGGCCGGCGCTGCTGCCCTGGGCCTGGGGACTCAACGGTTTCGCCTCGGTGCTGGCCCCGCCCCTGGCCACCGCCCTGGGCATGAGCACGGGTTACCTCTGGGCCGGGGGAGCGGCGCTGCTGCTCTACCTGCTGGCGGCCGGCGGTTTCCGCCTGCTGCCCGGTTCCAGGGAGAACGACCGCGCCTGACCCGCGCTTCGGGAGCTCGCATTATCTGAGCAGCAGCATCCGTCCCGAGGCCAGCCGCTGTCCATCACACTCCAGCAGCACCAGGTAGATGCCGCCGGGAGCCTCCCGGCCGAGTACATCACGCCCGTCCCAGCGCAGTTCCCCGTCCCCTCGCCCGGCGGGAATCGCAAAAGTCCTCACTTCCTCGCCCAGCAGGTTGAAGACGCGTAACACGGCCCGTGCCGTTAAACCCTGCGGAAGCCGCCAGCGGATCGAGGTCCGGGGATTGAAGGGATTGGGATGATTGGCGAGCAGCGCCCGTCCTGCCGGTGTCGCGGAAAGACCTTCCTCCACGCCCACGGTACCCTGCACGAAATCGAGCCGGTGAAGCGAGTCGGGTTCTAGATAGAGGGTCTGGCGGGGCGTCTCCACGCCGCTCTGCGGATCCTCCGCCCAGATCTCGTGCCGCCGGGTCCTGCTTTCGAACGAGTAGTATCCCAGGAAGTCCGTCAGGACCATGAATTCGATTCCCCAGCCCGCCGGCTCATAGATCACCTCGTAGCCGGGCGTGGCGAAGCCAAGGTTGTCCGTCACATAACCCTCGACGGCTCCCATGGTGCCTGCCTGGTCGTTGAGCTCTCCCGGTGTGGGACTGCCGTCCATGTACCAGTAAGTCGCGTGATCGCTGGCCAGGGACTGGCCGGGCAGCGGCGCCAGCACGTCGCAGCCCTCGCCGAATGCGCAATCCTCGATCACCAGCGTGTCCTGGGGCGTGAAGTGAAGAAGGCGGATGCCGTCTCCGCTCCAGTCGATGTCCAGCTCCTCCAGCAGGTCCTGCGGCTGCAGCACGTAGAAGTCCTCTACGATCTCCAGCCCGGGACTGAAGGACGCCGTTCCCGCCTCGCAGCTCAGGCCGCAATCGTCCAGGTTCTCGAAACCCTGGGTCTCCAGGCCCCACAGGCAGATCTCGATCCAGCCGCCATCTTCTTCGCGGCCGAATTCGGACAGGATCATGAAGGGCATGGGGTTCGCCAGCGCCGCTGTCAAGGGCAGCAGAAGCGCCGCAGATAGAATCCTCATCAGCATGATCTTGCTCCTGGTTCTCTACTCGCAATCGCGGCCCGGACCCATCCACGGGAAGCGGTCCGACCGGCGATTCCGGGCCGATAATCTCGTGTCACGCCGGCCACTCTCAGCGCAGCAGCAGCATGCGATCGACGGCCATGGGCCGGCCTTCGCTTTCCAGCTGCGTCAGGTAGATGCCTCCGGGGACATCCTTGCCCCGCGTATCACGACCGTCCCAGCGCAGTTCCCCTTCCCGTCGCCCGGCGGGAATCCAGAAAGCCCTCAATTCCTCGCCCAGCAGGTTGAAGACGCGTAACACGGCCGATGCCGTGAAGCCCGGCGGAAGCCGCCAGCGGATCCTGGTCTCGGGGTTGAAGGGATTGGGGTAGTTGGAAAGCAGTGCCCGGCCCGCGGGCGTCGCGGGAGTTCCACCCTCGACTCCCACGGTTCCCTGCACGAAGTCCGCCTGGTACGTTGAATCCGGTTCCGTTTGAATCACGACGTGGGCGGTCTCCTCCCCGCCCCAGGGATAACTCGTGGCCCAGATCTCGTGGACGCGGGAGCAGACCTCCACCGAGTAGCGGCCTTGATCATCCGTTGTGGTATGGAATTCCAGGGTGCCGAGGGGATCGGCGCCGGCCACCCAGTAACCCGGCGTGCCGAAGCCCAGGCTGTCCAGGACGAAACCTTCGAGCGTACCGAAGGTGCAGTCCCAGTTTTCTTCGCCCGGGGTGGGGCAGTCGCTCTTGCACCAGGGGCTGGCAAAGAAATAGGAGAACAGCGATTGCCACGGAAGAGGCGCCTGAACCCAGCAGCCCTCGCCGAACTCGCAGCACTGCAAAGCCAGGGTATCCTGCCCGGCGAAGCGCAGGAAACAGACCGCATCTCCGCTCCAGTCGATGATGAACTGGCTCTGCAGATCCGATTGATCGACAACCGGATGAATACTCTCCGGACTGATTCCCGGATTGAAGGCGGCAATGCCCGCCTCGCTGCCCAGGGCGCAGTCGTCCAGACTGGTGATCCCGTTCTCTTCGAGACCCCAGGCGTGGAGTTCGATCCACCAGCCGGACTCGTCCTCGGCGATTTCCGACAGGATGGTCATGGGGCTGGGATTCGCCCCTGCCGGGAATTGACACAGCAGAATCAGAAAAAGTAACACGGCGGGAAACACGGAACGGGGGGACATGACACACCTCCTTGGAGTCCAGGTTGCGTATCACGTGTGGAAGGGAGCGCGGATTACGCTCCAGCTCTATCGGCAACATAGATTATTCCAGGATAAGACGGTAGGGAAAAGCTCTGCGCCGATATTGTTGGCAGCATTCGTAAAACATTGTATATGGATAATCGGCAATCGCATCTGTACACCGGCTCTTACGCTTTCGCGCGAAGAATCGGAAAGAGCCTCACCTGGCAACCCGATCCCTCTGTCCAATGCCGGGGATTCAGTACATTGGCTTTGTATTACACCCGTCCGCAATCCGGAGCACCCCCGTAATGTCAAAGCCATACGTCGTCGGAATCGCCATCCTGCTGATGTCCTCTTTCAACCTCGCGGAAGCCCAGCAGTGCCTGGAATACGAAAACTACCTGCGTATCGTGGGCCAGGCAGCCACGGACGGTCACGCCCGCGGAGTGATCCTGGACGAGACCTACGCCTATGTTGCAGACCGGGAATGGGGTCTGCAGGTTTTCGACCTGGAAGAACCCACTCAGCCCGTTCTGCTGGCGAGCGAAGACACGCCCGGACATGCCTGGGACCTTGTCAAGCAGGACGACCTGCTCTTCCTGGCGGACGGGTCGGCGGGGCTGCACATCTTCGACGTCGGCGATCCATCCCAGCCCGAGCTCCTGGGTACCTACAACACCTGGGACTGGGCCATGGACGTGGTGGTCGCCGACACGCTGGCCTGGGTGGCCGACTGGGGCACGGGCGTGATGTGCGTCTCCTTCAGCGACCCGGAGAACCCCTACCTGGTGGGCGGCGTGTCGACTCCCGCGCCGGTGGTGGGCGTGGACATCCGGGAGGACGTGGTCTACCTGGCCGCGCGCACCGACGGCCTGCTGACCATCGATTACAGCGATCCCCTGGCACCGATCCCCCTGGCCATTCTGGATACGCCGGGCATCGCCCGCAACGTGCTGGTTCTTGATAACCTGGCCTACGTGGCGGACGGCGAGGAAGGAATCCACGTGGTCGACGTCGTCGATCCGGAAGCGCCCTTCATCGTGGAGAGTTATCCCACGCCGGGCTGGGCCTCCCAGATCACGCTGCATGTGGATGAGCTGCTCGTGGCGGACGGGGCGGGCGGAACCCAGGTCTTCCAGTTCGGCTTTCCGCCGGACCTGCAGCACGCCGGCAGCATCGTCACCCCGGGCTGGAGCTATGCCGTGGCGACCGACGGAAACCTGGCCTACGTGGCGGACGGCGATTACGGCATCCGGGTTATCGACGCCTCTCACCCGGCCTCGCCCGAGCCTCTCGCCACGCTGCCTTCGATCGGATCCACTACCGACCTGGACCTGCAGGACGGAACCGCAGGCCTGAGCATGGGATCCGCCGGTCTCTGGCTGGTGGACGTGAGCAATCCCTCCTCCCCCGAGCTACTTTCCGAACTCGACCTGGAAGGTCGCTCCCTGGGGATCGCCCTATCCGAGGGCTTCGCCTGCGTGGCCGCCGACTCAGCGGGGCTCCTGCTGGTGGATCTCGAGCTGCCCGGCGAGCCGCAACTGGCAGGCGTGCTCGAGCTGCCGGGACCGGCCCAGGGCGTGGACGCCGAGGGTCGGCTGGCCTGCGTGGCCGCCGACTCGGCGGGAATTCAGCTCGTGGACTTCGAGGATCCCGCGGCGCCGGTGCTGCTGGGAACCCTGGACACGCCCGGCGCAGCGCTGGACGTGCTGCTGGACGGTGCCCTGGCTTACGTGGCCGACGGCGGCGCGGGCCTCATCATCGCCTACATCGACGAACCGCAGTTTCCCGTCGTCCTGGGCGAGCTGGATCTCCCGGGCGAGGCACAGGCGCTGGCGCTGCGGGGCGATTATCTCTACGTGGGCTGCGGCGAGGCCGGCCTGCAGGTCGTGTACGTGCTGGATCCCTCGGACCCGCGGCTGATCAACAACCTGGGCCTGGCGCGGCCGACCAGGGACCTGTCGGTTGCGGGCAGTTTCGTCTATGTCGCCGACGACAGCGCGGGGGTCCAGGTCGTGGACATCAGCAGTCCATGGGATCCCCTGCTCCACGGAACGCTGGACACCGAAGGCGTGTGCAACGGAATCTACGCCGGGGAGGAGAACGTCTTCATCGCCGACGGCGACCAGGGACTGGCGGTGCTGCTGCCGCAGTGCGAAAGCTCCGTGGCGGTGGATCCCTATCCGCCGGCGCTCCCCGCGAACCTGGAACTCCTGCCCGCGAGGCCCAATCCCTTCAACCCGGCCACTCGGATCAACTTCCGGCTGGGGACGTCCACCGGAATTCGGCTCGAGGTCTTCGACCTGCTGGGCCGCCGGGCTATGGTGCTGGCCGAGGGCCTGCACGCGGCGGGCGGCCATGAAGTCGTCCTGGACGGCGTAGCGCTGGCCAGCGGCGTTTACCTGGTGCAGCTTTCCAGCGGTGGAGAGCGGTCGGTACGGAAAGTGCTGTTGTTGAAATGATTTCCGGGCTGCCGCTTTGTGAGGCGGCCTCTTGTCTCACATGAACCTGAACTCGGGTCCCCGGTGCGGCTTATTGCGCCTTGTCGGGGACTTGCCTTTATCAATCCCAGTACTTCTCGATGATCTCGCAGCGTTGATATTCCTTCCCGTCCGAGAAGAGGTAGGCCGTACCGCCGGAAGTATAGCGGATTTCGATGGGCACCACCTCGAAGGGCTCCCAGCCCTCGGCCATGAACAACCGGCCACCTTCGATCTTCCAGCGGCCGCTGCCGCCCGAGCCGCTCTGTCCGGCGACGGTGCCGGCCTGCCCAGTGCTGAAGCTCTCGGAAGTGCTGTTCGTCGAGTAGCTGCCGTCGGCGAAGAACTGGTACTTGGTGATGCTGTTGCTCGAGGCGCTGCCGCCCCCGCTGACGGAGATGGTGCACCAGCGCGCCGATAGCAGCATTTCCCTTAGCCCTTCGCCCTGCCCATCGGATGAGCCTGCGGACGCCGTCGCCTGCCCGGATATACCCGCCGGCGGTGCGCCCGTCCAATCAGAAGAGGCCTGCGTGTCGCCGCTGCGCCGGAAGACAAGTTCGCGGTCGTCGGCCAGGCTAAGTCGCAGCCGGTCTCCGTCGACACGGATAGGATAGTCGAAAGGAACGCTGTCCTCCCAAAGTCTTAGTACGCCCGGGGCCAGTGCGTAGTACATGGTCCTCCCGCCGAAGACGAGCTCTCCCTCGTCCACGAATTCGAGGTCGGCGCTGTTCCCTTCGACGCCCTTCCATTCGCCGCATAGTTCGGCGTACTCCTGGGCGAGGAGGATTCCCCGTCCGCCGAGTGTGATACAGATAAGAACGACTGCGTTCCGCAGGACGATGCCCGTGTTCGTCATGAATCTTCCCCTTGCCGTCGTGTGTCGGCCGATGCTGTTCGCCGGTCACGGGAGAGTACGCATTCCGGGGTGAATGCGCCACCATGAAGAACAGCATTCCTGCAATTCCGCGGCTGCCTTGCTGACGCCGGCCTTGCAGGCAGGTGACGGAGCGGTACGATCAGCGCGGGGATACCGATACCCTGCGCCACTGTAATACAGCTCGTATCGATCTCTCCGCTGAGCTCCGGGGCGTCGCCGGCCAGTGTGAGTTCAGTACATTCTGCCGGACTAGGAATCCGTCGGACTCAGGAGAATCTCTCATGGCCCTGCGTGAAGAATTCCGCAGCCAGGGAAACTGGCTTTTCCGCCGCCGCAGCTTCCTGCCGCTCTGCCTGCTGCCTCTGCTGCTGCCGGCCCTCACGGATTCGGCGAGGATGGAGAGGCTGGCGGGTACAGGGGCGATGGAGCTCTTCCGGCTGGCCTGCCTGGCGATCACGCTGGCCGGGCTGCTGGTGCGCGCCCGGGCCATCGGCTGCGCGGCCAGCTCGACTTCCGGACGCAACCGCGCGGGGCAGGTGGCTGAGAGTCTGAACAGCACCGGGATGTACTCGCTCATCAGACACCCGCTCTACTTCGGCAACTTCCTGATGATGATGGGCGTGCTGTGTTCCCTGGGAGTCTGGTGGCTGGCGCTGATCGCCGCCCTGGCCTTCACCCTGTATTACGAACGGATCATGTTCGCCGAGGAGGCCTTCCTGCGCGAGAAATTCAGCCGGACCTACCAGGACTGGGCCGATGCCACGCCGGCCTTCCTGCCCGGGCTGCGCAACCACAGGCCTGCCGACCTGCCTTTCTCCCTGCGCCGGGTCCTGCGCAAGGAACCGCCCGCCTGGCTGGGCGCGGTCACGGTCTTCACCTGCCTGGCCTATCTCAGGGGTTTCACCGTGGAGGGGCGATTCGAGTATGAAGCCCTCTGGACGCCGATTTTCCTGCTGGCAGTCTTCCTATTCGTGGTGCTGCTGATTCTGAGATCGAAGACGAGGATTCTGCATCGGGGAGGGCGATGAGGGTCGAATCCAGAATCGCGGAGTCGGGAGACAATCATGATGACCGAAGCCTGTCTTTCGCTGCATCCAATCTGGCAGGGCCGCTAGACAGCTTTATTGGACGTGAGACATTTATTCTTGACCCTATAACACTGAGATACTAGTATTAAAAGGCTCTGAAGCCCGGCTATACACAACACCGCTAAGCAATTCATTACCAGGACGATTTCACTCTAAATGATTTGAACTGGTATTGGCATCCGCAGAGTAAAGCGGCTATAATCTCATAATTGTGCAGGCACAGCATGTTGCAGCAAAGATTTGCATTATATTTTGCATCGCTTCTGGTTCTGGTGCTGGTCCACGTAACCGTGGCCGAAACCGGCTACGCGGATAGCGATCTTTTCACCCTGGATACGACCTTTCCGGATGTTCAATTGCTTGAACCACTCCCCGGTTCTTCCCAGTCGCCGCTGCTCACATTCATCTGGGAAGAATACGAGGGAGCCACAGATTACCTGGTCCAGGTTTCCCAATCTTCTCAACTGGTGGAAGATCCACTCGAAGCTGATTACCCGGGTGAGTTCGTCAATCCGTTGATCACCTACGAAATCAACGATGGGACCACTTGGACTTCATTGCCGGGCAACTTCTCCGCTGGCGGTACCTACTACTGGCAAGTCGCCGCGATGATAGACGGCAGCCCTTCGAGGTTCAGCGAACTCAGGACCTTTAATATCGGGGCGGTGGGTGACTACTCGACCAACTATACGAACCTTCGCGACTGCCTGACCATTCAATTACTGGAACTGGACGTACCGGTCAGCGAAGCGCTGGTGAGATTATCGAAGGAAGGCGTCCAGGAGCTGGCTGGCAGCACAGGCCTCGACGGTCTCGTGGAATTCTGCGATCTGACTTACGGCACCTATTCCTGGATCTGTGAGGTGGATGGAGAGATCGTAGCGCCTGGAGGACCGGTACTGGTGGATCCGGACAACGGTCCGCCTGAAATCTTGTGGGCCGAGTGCATTCCTACCACCGTTAGCAATTCCGGAATGGACAGCGTGGAACTCCTCGTAGCGGCAACAGATCCGGAAGGGCAACTCCTGTCTGCCTGGGCCGATCTGAGTGACTTCGGACTGGGCTCGTCTCAGCCATTGTCTTACGCGGGTACGGACAGCCTGAACGCCGTTTTCACCGTACCGGATACAGCACCCGCCACGGTGTATTCGATCCGCGTGACGGTCTCGGATGACTTGACGGCGACCCAGCAAACCAACACGGACTTGACCGTAACGGGTGGTGAAGTCAGCGACCTGATCGCGGGATCATTCACCATCGAAGCGGAATCTATCACGACCGTGGGTGACAGCACTTTCGCCAACGGTAGCGTCAGCATTTTCACCCATCCGAAGGGACCGGATCCCTTGGTCAAGCTTGACGCTCAGTCGGGCGTCATCATCGCCGGTGATGAAGTTGTCAGCAGTGGAACGGTGGATCTATTCCTGGACCTGCCCTTGCTAGGGCTGACGCCGCTTTACAGAGGATCCTTCACTCTGAACATCAATACAGGAGTGTTCACCGACGCTGCAACCAGCTATCTCATGCAGGATCTGATGGGCTTCAACCTGGATCCTCAGCAGCTGAACATCGAGCTGGATCCCGCCGGGGCAACGGTTTCCGGCCATGCGCATGTCGAGCTGGACTATATCGACGGCGACAGCGATGGCCAACCCGAAGTGGACCTGAGCTTCACGATCGATTTGAACGACGGTTCGGTTTCAGGGAGTAGCTTCATACAAGGTCCCCTGGTTGAGCTGGGCGGCATGCAGCTTCTGGTGGATTCACTGACCTGGGAAAACGAATCGCTGAGGGCTGTCAACCCCCGTCTGATGATACCCAGTGGATTCGGGGGAGGCGGCACGATCGGTTTCTCTGAATTGGTCCTGAGCGGCAGCGGTATCGAATCGGGAGCACTGGTTCTGGATGAAGTGGACTTCAATATCGGCGGCTTCAATCTTGAACTGGAAAATGCGGTATTCAATCCTCCATTCTTCAAGGTGGTTAACGGATGCGTGCTGTTTCCTGGAATCACCTCCGCCTGTCTTTCCAACCTGTACTATGGGCCTGAGGGCGTCGATCTGGCCGGATCGATCGAGTTTCCACAGGAATTCTCGATCGGCAACTATGGCTTGAGTAGCGGCCGGATCGACTTCGACTACGACGAAGAAGTGCTGGCCATGTCGGCCAGTGGGGGTATCTCGGCCGGCCAGGTAGGGATCCACATCGGATTTTCCTTCAGCAGTGAATGTGAACCGTACTACATCGACTCATTCGATGTAACCGTGGATCTGGGGCCGGGGGTACCCATCGGGAGCACGGGTTTTGCTCTCACGTCCCTGGGTGGCTCAGCTTCAGATGTGAACTGCGAAGGAACCTGGTCCCCCCTGCTGCTGGAAGCAAGCGTAGTGACGATCAGCAACTTGCCCGGCGTAAGCTCCCCGATCATGCAGATGGACGGTGATCTGGCTGTTTACTCCTCGGGGAGGCTGGTGAGTAACAGCGACCTGTACATGGTGGGCCAGCATCTCTCTTCTGCGGAGCTGGATATCGTACCTGGCGAAGCGGTTCATGCCACGGGCGACATATACATCCCCAGCTATGATTTCTGGTTCCTCAATGGAATGGCGGATGTCAACATCGATTCCCGCCACGGCGAGACCCGGCTGTACGGAGCCTTCGATGCCCAAGTCTGCATCGGACCGGGACTTTCGGACCTGATTCCAATCGAATACTGCACCCAGGGTGACGCGCTGGTGACGAACCTGGGAATCGGCGCCGCCTGCGACTGGGGCGTCAACCACCCGGGCTGCGTCTTGTTCTGGAATGCTCCAGAGGATTGGTACTGCGACTGGAACATGGACCTGGAGAGCGAACTCGACCCAGGGCGCGGGATACGCCATGGTGTCAGGAAGCTCTGGATCCGGGAAGTGGCCAGCCGGGACAACCGCGTGAGAACGGAAGTGCTCGCCCAGATGGAGATGCCCGAAGGACAGGCAGAGGCCATGTTTTACCTGGGACTGTACGAGGGCGCCTGGGCCGGATTGAGTCTGATCGATCCCGACAGCGTGCAATACGACAGCACGAGCGCGATCGTGAATCCCGACCAGGACTTCTATTCCCAGGAAGATTTCCAGAAGATCGGCCTGCTTGAGCCGGAGCCGGGACTTTGGACCCTCGTGATCTCCGGCGTGGATGAAGAAGAGAGCGATCTCTACACTGCCGGGCTCTATCTCTTCAACACGGCGCCCAACGGACAGTTGCTCTCGCCTGATGGCGAAAGCGGCGCATCCATCGACACCTTCACCGTGAACTGGACCTGGGAAGACCCGGACATCACCGACGCACTGATGATGACCCTTTTACTGGACACCACTTCCACGGGCGACGGACTGATCATGCTGGGTGAAGGAATCGAGGATACTCTATTCCAGTTCGATGGACGCGCGCTCACGGAAGGGGACTACTGGATCGTCGGCTGGATCGACGATGGCAGAAACCTGCCCGTTCGCACGGTCAGCCCGGGTACCTTGAGCATCAGCGACCAGACGGCGCCTGCCGTGCCCGTTATAGAGGGTTCGATAAACGGCGACCTGGCGGTTCGGGTTCAGTGGGCCGCGGTTGCCGATCCCGACCTCAGCGGCTACCGTTTGTATTACGGCCTTGCTGAAACATTCTCCGACACCCTGGATATCGGCGCGCTCAGCCATCACGATGCGGAAGGATTGCTCAACGGAGAACAGTACCAGTTCAAGGTGGCGGCTTATGATTTCGATGGAAACCTGAGCCTACCCAGCGCACCTGTACTTGGACAACCCGAAGCGTTCGGTGACAACCTGCCTCCCGATCCTCCGGATTCGCTCTGGGTCAGCGTGCAGCCTCCCGGAGGATTGTCTATCTCCTGGAGCCCGGTACCGGATGCACTGTCGTACATGCTGTATTACGGGAATCGCGCGCAGCCGCCGTACGGCGGATCGGAAGCAGTGGAGGGTCAATCGCCAATCGACGTCGGCGGTGTCACTGCATTCTCCCTGAGCGGCCTGGAGGCTGGTGCGACCTGCTTCGTTACGGTAGCCGCGCGCGACGCCGTCGATAACATCGGCTCACTGGCGGTACCGGTGGGCATAGTGGTCTCCGACACCGTCGATGTCGACGAAGACGGCCTGTCCGACGAATGGGAGGAACACTATTTCGGATCGCTGGAGATCGTGGACTCGCCGATGGGCGACTACGACTACGATGCGCTGAGCAACGGCGGAGAGTTGAACGCGGGCACCGATCCCACGGAGCGCGACAGCGACTTGGACAAGGTGCCCGACGGCTACGACGGTAATCCTCTTGACGCGGGCGACCTGGACCAGGATTTCATGCCGGACGATTGGGAGGTCTACCATGCGGTCGTTGATCCGGACTTGGATCACGACCTGGACAGCCTGCTGAACCGCAATGAATTCATCTACGATTGCTTCCCGCACGATGCCGACAGCGACTCTGATCTACTGATCGACGGGAGCGAGATCCTGACCCACCAGACGAATCCCAGGCTCGCGGATACCGACCTGGGAGGCGAGCCGGATGGAATGGAACTCCTGAACGGTCGTGATCCGTTGAGTGAAGGCGATGACCAGTCGGCTTCCCGGTTGGTGACCGTCGGGATTCCCCATGTGACACAGGCCTCGGACTCAGTCTGGGTCCAGTTCCCGCCCGAAGCGGTCCAACTGCTGGTGACTGAAAGCCCGGGAGGTTTCGCCACGCTGCGTGTCTGGGAACTGTCTCCCGTCTTGTTGAATGCGGACAGCACCTACGTTGAGCACTGGACGTTGACTTCGACGATACCGGCAGACTCGTGGCACGCTCGGATGCGCGTGCTGGCCGACCAGACCCTGTGGCCTGATCATGTGCTGCATCCCGAGGCCTACCTGGCTCATTATCGTACGGATGTCCAGTCCTGGCGTGCAATCGATGTCGATGCTTCCGCAACGGGAGATACGATCACAGCCTCTTCGGCGCTGGAACCGTGGGGCACCTATGCCCTGACATTCGGCGGCATCCCGGATCTGCTTCCGGTCACGGATCTCGCGATCAGCGTATCTGAGGCGTCTATCGTGCTCGAATGGTCGCCGGTTCCGGGAGCGGACCGCTACAGGATCTACCGTCTCGACCAGCCCTATCAGCCCTTGGATAATGATCTGGTGATCGCCACGGTGGGCGATACGACCTACACGGACCCGGAAATCCTCGGTTCCACAGATTCCGGCTTCTACGTGGTTGTAGCCGTGCAGAGCCTGCCCTGATTTTCAGGCTGGACAAATCGAAACTCCGGACCAAAGTGAACATGTGGGAAAAATGGAATCGTCGTCTCTTGTCTCACGCGCTTCATTGATCCTGGGAATGGTCCTGCTCGCGGAGGCCACGCCGCCGGAGGTATCGAACGTGATTGCCCGGCAGGAAGCCGAACCCTCCGAACTGGTACGGATTACGTACGACCTGGAGGACGCCGAACAGGACAGCCTCCAGGTCTACATGCAGGCATCCAGTGATGGTGGAACAACCTGGAATGTGCCCGTCGCAACCGTCTACGGCGATATCGGTCCCGGAGTATCACCTGGAAGCAGAACGATCGCCTGGGATGCAGGTGAGGATTTCCCCGGCGTGGTTTCGTCAACGATGAGGGTTCGAATTCGCGCGGAGGACGAGCCGATACCCGGCGGGGGGATGGTCGCATACTATCCGTTCAACGGGAATGCCCTCGATGAAAGCTACAACGGGAACCACGGCACAGTTTATGAAGCCACCTTGACCGAAGACCGGTTCGGCATTGCCCACCGCGCTTACCGATTCGATGGCAGCAATGACAGGATCACGACAGACAAATGGATTACGGGAATGCAGGACGACTGGACGATCTCCGCCTGGTTCCTCAAACACAGCGCGAGCGGAAATGCGCGCGTGATTCTCCTGCATCGGGCGCACAACGAGGACAAAGCCCTGTTTCTGGATTCGGACAACCGAGTGCGCTACGAGGAACATTATGCCGCAGGATTGGCACTTCAATTCTACACCTCAGCGCTGCCGGCGGAGGTCTGGTATCACCTGGCGATGGTCTCGAACAGCGATTCTCTCAGTTACTATTTGGACGGCCAGCGCCTGGGCGCATTGGCCAAGGTTTTCGGAAGCTCAGACTGGGACCGGAATTACTACGGCACGTTCATCGGCGGGAACGGCCACGATCCGTGGTGGGCCGGCACGGTAAACGGCAACGTGGATGACGTGAGGATCTATTCCCGCTCATTATCCGCCGCCGAGATCCTGGCGTTGTATCACGAAGGTGAACGCAGTCATCCAAGAGATACAATTGAAGTGTCCACTGATTCAGAACGGGTGGGACTGCCATGAATACACCAATTACGCAAACACTATTGCTGCTGATCGCCATTCCATGTTATGCCCAGAACACGGCGCCCGTCGTCTCAAACGTAAGTTCTCAGCAGCGGCCATCGCCTTCCGAACTGGTTGACGTCTTCTATGACGTGCAAGACTCGGAAAACGACACGATGAAGATTGACCTGGCCATATCAAACGATGGAGGTAGCACCTGGGATGTGCCAGTTGTCACTGTCTTCGGAGATGTCGGCGAGGGTGTTGTATCCGGAACCGACCGGCACATCGTTTGGGATGCCGGCATAGATTATCCCGGAGCCTCGCTGCCTGCCATGCGCGCCAGAGTCATCGCAGATGATCAGCGTTTTCCTGTCCTGGGGCTGGTGGCCTATTTCCCCCTTGACGGAAACGCGAACGATGCCAGTGGTAACGGGCATCATGGAAACCCGTCCGGGGGCCCGGACTTCAGCGTGCCGGATCGCTTCGGGAATCCACAGAGCGCGTGTCACTTCGACCAGGTGGACGATTACATCGTCGTCACGGATGTGGATGGCTTGGGATTCACTACCGCTGCCATGTTTTCAATCTGGATCAACACGGATTCCGATATCAACTACGCCGTCGACAGTGATGGGCCGCATGTTTTCTCAAAGGGAGCAACATACGGTGCGCTCTGGGCGGACTACGCGCTAGGTCTTAGAAGCAGTGAATCCTTCTTCGAAATGTCGCCGGTCAACAATGCCAATAACCGGTACACAATCCCCTACCTGGAAACAAATTCATGGCTGCATCTCTGCTTTGTCTACGACTCTCCAAACCTGAAGGTATACAAGAATGGCACGGTGATCGCTGACCTGAACGTGCTGGGTCAGTTTCGCGCTTCCTCCCAACCACTGTACATGGCTCATCGCTATGACACGACTCTTCGCGGACGTTACAAAGGATTGCTGGACGATTTCCGCCTGTACAATCGTGCGCTTCAAGTTGATGAGGTTCTTGAGTTGTATCACGAAGGTGGATGGGCGCTTGAGTGAGGTGGGCGCCTGGGATCGTTTCGGGCCGGCAGCGTTGATGGATCGCGCTGTCACGGCGAGGACAGCTTTTCGGCTGGTTCGCAGCTCATGGCTGTTCCACGAGCAAGAAGCAGGCGGTAAAATGGGCCGCCGTGACAGTTGCGAGGCGCAGCGATGCCGGTCCGAAACGCTCCCGGAGAACGGCGCCATTGTTTGTGATTTCTCTCCGCACGCGAAAGGCCCGCCGGAGCGGACC
>CAZMSD010000042.1:0-32724 GCA_964568855.1 uncultured Bacteroidaceae bacterium
CTTGCCGAAGAAGGTTAATTTCGATCCATCGGCAGAAAGCGCCGGACCGCGGTCCTCGCTCCTGCCGTCCAGCGGCAGGGACCGCAGCTCGGAACCGCCCTCGAAGTGCTGCAGAATCATGGACGCACCCTCGCCCTGCTGGCCGGTCATGAACCAGCGCCCGGCGCCCGCGCTGACGGGATGGCCCAGGGTCCAGTCCCGCGGATCCAGCAGCAGCTCGGGCGGTCCGCCGGCCGGTGGAACGCTCATCAGGCGTCCGTCCGCCGCACGATAGGCAACACGACCGTCTTCCAGCGGCCAGGGTGCGCTCTCGTCCTCGCCGGGCGTGAGCTGCACCAGCTCTTCCGTTTCCAGCTGGAAGCGGAAGACGGCGCTGCGACGCTCCTCGTCCTCGACCTGCTTGCGTTCATCGACGCGATCGGAGACGAAGACGACCGCGGCCCCGTCGGGCGTGAAGCGCGGGAACCAGTCGTCCGCGCCGTGGGATGCGATCAGTCGCCGGTCCTTGCCGTTTCGGCGCAGCATGAGAATGTCCCGCGGCGGCGAGGGATCGACTGTGGGCGCGTGCACCGTGCAGAGCAGCCAGGCACCGTCGGGCGAGAAGACCGGGGCCTCCTCCGCCTCGGGCGTGTCCGTCAGGCGGGCCATGGCCCGGTGCTCAAGGTCCAGCAGGTAGAGTTCCCAGTTCCCGTCGCTGTTGTTCTGGTAAACCAGCGTGCCGCCGTCAGGCGAAAAGCAGGGCGCGGCCTGGTCCGCGCTTGAGGAAGTCAGGGCCTCGGCCGCAGGGATCGTACCTTGTCCCGGCGGCGCGGTCTCTTCCGCCACGGCCGCGGGGGCGGCTTCATCGTCCGGTCGCGGCGCCGCCTGCCTGGCGCATCCGGAGGCAATCAGGAGGCACCCCGCCGCCGTCCACAGCAGCAGGCTCGGCCACCCGGTCCGCACTTCCCGGTTGAAAATCATGTGAGTGCTCCGATTAGAATGTTTGCCTGAGCACGTTCTGGAACTGGCGGATGATCAGCAGGGCGTCCGCTCCGGAAAGGGGCTTGAGCAGCCCGAACTCTCCCGTGCTCAGGTCCGCTTTCATGATTCCGCGACTCGTGCAGACGGCGATGGCGTTGTACTGCGGGTGACTGGAGGGCACGTCGGGAAACATGCTCGCCTCGCCGAAGTGGCGGGTGGCCAGTCCCTGGTCGCCGCTCACCTCGATGAGAATGGTCACGATCAGCATGGCATACTCGCCGCGGGTCATCTCGGCTTCGGGGTGGAACTCACCGTCGGGGAACAGCTCCATGCCGCCGGCGTCCAGCACGTCCTGGATCCAGGTCTTGGCCCAGTGATCGGCGATGTCCGCGGGCACCTGCGGCGCGTCGGCAGTCTGTGTCCGGGCGGAGGGTGCCCGGAAGCTGTTATCCTGCACCTGCGGCCGCATCTTGTTCAGGATCTCCGGCAGTTTGAGTTCCTCCACCAGCAGGACGGCCAGGTCGGCCCGGTCGATCTCGTCAACCAGGGCGATTTTCGAGGTCACGCGTGTACCGGGCCGGGCACGCACGATCTTGTTGCAGAGTTCCAGCTGCGTGTCGGCGCGGCCGCCGAAATCGCCCCGCTGGGCGATCACCTGACCAAAGGTGGCCACCGCACCCGCGAAATCGAAGTTGAGCTTCTGGGCCATCCCCTTCCAGAAGTAGATTTCGTCCTTTTTCCCCTGCAGCTTGAGGGCTCTCTCGAAATCATCCGTGGCGTCTTCGAACCAGTCCTTGGGCTGTACCATGCTGAGGATTCGTCCCCTGAAGGTGTAGCCCTGCCAGCGGTTATCCGCGATCTTGACGGCCTTGTCGGCGCTCTCGAGCGCCTCCTCCCCCTGGCCCCGCTCGGCCCGCAGCAGCCCCAGAGCGGAATGCGCCAGGAAGTACTTCGGATCCATGGCCAGGGCCCGCTGGATTTCGCGCTCGGCGGCATCCAGCTCGTCCCGGTCGATCAGGCGCAATCCCTGGTCGGTATGGGTCTGGGGCGTGTCCAGCAGGGACTCGGACTGCAGCGGTTTCTTGCCGCAGGAGAGCAGGGCCAGCGGAATCATCGCCAGCATCAGCATGCGCAGTACGCGACTCATCGTCAACTCCATGAATTGTGAGGCGTGGACTATCCCAGGATGAAGATCACTCGGCATTCGGAGAGGAATTTCAGGTTCTCGCTCAGGGCGTGCAGGACCTTGCCGTCCTCGTCCGGTATCACCACGTCCGATTGCTGCCGGCCCTGGTTGGCTGTGGCCCGCACCAGCAGCGGGTTCTCGCCCACGCGCTCCGTCTCGCCGCGGGCCTGTTCCAGTGAGCGCACGTAACCCACGATGCCGTAGCGCAGGGCCCATTCCCGGTCAACCCAGGAATTGCCGTAGATCTCAGCGCCGGAGGCGTCAAGGATCCGCGGCGCCATGGCGGGGCGCACGCCGAGTTCGCTGCAGTCCACGATCAGCCCGGTGTAGACGGCGCTGCCCGGTTCCAGGTCGCTGTACTGCACCGGCACCGGTTCGCCCTGCGCGTAGGCCATGTCGCCTATCAGAACATCGTTGAACTCCGGACCCAGGATCATTTCCACGGTCAACTCGAGGGAACCGTCGCTGATGTAGACGGGCTCTCCCACTTCGCGGAAGTTCCGGCAGACCCCGCGGATCTCGCTGACGATGCGGTCGTTCTTGATCATGAAGTCTTCCACGGTGGTTTCCGCGGTGAGCACCATGCCTTCCACCGTGTCCAGGATGTTGCGCAGGGCGTCCATGCGAGCCGCGCGGATCTGGCCGGCCCGGCCGCCCACCGGACTCGGCTGGGCGATGCCCTTGGCGCGCACCACCCGCTGCTGCCAGTCCACGCTGCCCGCGTTCAATTCCTGCACCACCTGCGTCGCGCCCTGCAGCGCCAGGAACAGAAGCGGCAGCAGCAGCGCGCTGAGTCTTCCAAAGATGCTCGCTCTCATCTCATCCTCCTATCAGCATTTCGATCGATTGGTCGATTCATGCGATCCATCAGCGGCCGCGGCGCTGGAGATTGCGCATCCGGTTCCAGCGGACCCATTCACGGTCTTCGGAGGCGTCCCGCGCATTGAATGCGCCCGCAGAGCGCACGCGCCCGTCTGCGCCGATCCGGACCTCCTGCATCTGGCGGACGATGACCACCCACTCCTCGAGACTGACCTCATGGGGGCCGGCCACGGGATGGGGGCCCTCCACCGGACGGGGTCCTTCCACCGGGTGGGGACTTTCCGGAGACGGGGCGCCGGTCAAGCGCGGCAGGTCCGCGAGCTCGCGGACCGTTCCGCCGCTCAGCGCATCCCGGGAATTTCCCAGTCGGACCTCGCCGTGATACACGCGCACCATGGTTTCCTCGCCGCGATCCACCGCGAAGCGCAGGGCCGTCCCCGTGATCGCCGCCCCCACCAGTTCGGAACTGATCTCGAAGGAAGCCTCCCCGTCCAGGCCTTCCAGCTCAGCCCAGAGCTCGCCTTGCTCGATGAAGACCTCGGTGCGCGCCCGCTGTTCGGCGCTTTCCTCAGCCAGCTTCCGGACGTCCAGCACGCATTCGGGCGCCAGCCTGAGCAGATTCTCGCGGCCCAGTTCGATCTCGGCGCGGCTTTTCCGCCCGGTGCGTACGCGGTCGCCGCCTCCGACCGGGCTGTGCAGTAGCGCCTTGATCCAGTCCCCGCTGCCCAGGGGCTGGCGATTCAGCAGACCTTCCACGAAGACCACTTCGCCGGCCGCCCCGGAAGCTGGCGGCGACAGCGCCTCTCCCGGCGCCAGCAGGCTGTCCTCCGGATGGACCGCTCCCTCCTGAGAGCGCACCCGATCGAAGACCTGAGCCTGCAGCAGTCCTGCGCAGACCAGGAGGAAAAGGGTGCAGCCGATTCTTTCAGTCATGCTGTACAACAGGGTTGCCGGGTGATGATTGAACAGAGTAGTGAATCAGTCCACCAGGATCAAGCAGCCCCCGCCGGGCCGAGGGTCACCGGTTTCATGAGGCGCAGTCCCGCAGTTCCCGGATCGCCCGGGCGAGGTCCCGCTGGCGGAAAAGGTACGATCCCGAGACCAGGATCGCGGCGCCGGCCTCGACGCAGCGCGCTCCGCTGCGATCGTCGATGCCTCCGTCCACCTGGATGGGAATCCGCCGGTCCTCGCGATCCAGCAACTCCCTCAGGGCGCGGATCTTCTCCAGCATCGGTTCCAGGAAGCTCTGCCCGCCGAAACCGGGATTGACGGTCATCAGCAGGACCATGTCCAGGCGCTCCAGCAGGTAGGCCAGGGAGTCGATGCCCGTGGCCGGATTGAGGGCCAGCGCCGGCTGGATCCCGTGCTCCCGGATACTCTGCAGCAACCGGTCGGGATGCCGCGCGGTCTCGAGGTGAATGCTGATGATGTCCGCACCCGCCTCGGCGAAGGCTTCCACGAAGTCCTCCGGCCGTTCCACCATCAGGTGACAGTCCAGGATCAGGTCGCTGCGCCGCTTGAGTTCCCGCACCAGGGCGGGTCCGAAACTCAGGTTGGGCACAAAGTGACCGTCCATGATGTCCAGGTGCAGCATGTCCGCGCCGCCCGCTTCGCATGCACGAAGCTGCTGCTCGAGCCGGAAGAGATCGGCTGAAAGAAAGGAAGGAGCGATGCGGATCATTGTTCGGCTCCCATGTTGATCCACAAGTCCACCGAATCGCCGGGGGCCAGGCTGGTGCCCGGATCGGGATCCTGCAGGCGCACGCCGGGATCCAGCGCGGCGTCGAGCTGGACATGTCGGCGACCCACCTCCAGTCCCGTCGCCCGCAGCACCCAGCCGGCGCCGGCCTCGCTCAGACCCAGCAGGCTGGGAACCTGGACGGCCTCGGGCACGGGTCCGAGGCTGATCCGGGCACCCACCGCGCTGCCCGGACTCAGAGAGCAGCCCGCCGCCGGAAAATGCGCCAGTACCGTGCCGCGTCCCTGCCCTGAATCGAAGGCATAATCCAGGCAGGTGCTGTCCACGGCCAGCCCGCGGTCCGCCAGTCCCACGCGGAACTTCCTGAAGGTCAGCCCCCGCAGGTCCGGCAGCACAACGTGGTGCCCTCCCGAGCACACCGTGAGATAGACCCGGCGACCGCTCTTGCTCAGCCTGCCCGCCTGGGGAAACTGCTCCATCACCTGGCCCGTGCCATAGATGCCCGTGGGGTCGGATTTCCTGCGCTCCACATGCGTTGCGAAACCCTGCCCCTTGAGGGCCCGCCGGGCGCCCTCAAGGTCCAGGCCGATCACATCGGGCATTCGCGTTTCACGCCCCTGCCGCGTGTACAGAGGGAAGACCACCGCGTCGAGCAGCAGCAGGAGCAGCAGGCCGGCGACCAGGGCGCTGCCGGCCAGGCCTGCCAGGCGCAGGATTCTCATCAGCCAGGCGGTCATCGTCGCTCCAGGGCGATGGCCCAGGCTCCGCCGGCTCCCGGCCGTCCCGCGGGCCGGCTGCCGGCCTCGCGTCTCCAGGGAATCCAGCTCCATCCACCAGGCTCGTCCAGTCCTTCGAGGGGCGTCGATCCGGGCACGGGGTGGAACTCGGGATGCCGGACCAGGAAGGCCGCCGCCTGCTCACCGTTCTCGCGGGGATCGAGGCTGCAGGTGCTGTAGACCAACCTTCCTCCAGGATTCAGGAGCCCCGCGGCGTGCTCGAGCAGCTCGGCCTGCAGCTTCAGGAGGTCTTCGCCGACCGGATCGCGGTCCTTCAGCAGGATGTCGGGCCGCTGCCCCGCGCTGCCGCTGCCGCTGCAGGGCAGGTCAAGCAGCAGCCGGTCCCAACCCGCCTCATCGAAATCGCGGTCGTCCGCGCATTCGATGCGCAGCCTGGGCGGCATGCGTCTCTCCAGGGCGCGGACCCGGCCCTCGTCCACGTCCACCAGGCAGAGTTCGATCCCGGGGAACCGGTCGGACAGGGCCAGCGCCTTGCCGCCCGGTGCGGCGCAGAGGTCCAGCACGCGCTGTCCCTCGCGCGGCTCGAGCAGGCGCAGGGCCCCGCTGGCGCTGAGGTCCTGGATCCGCAACCTGCCGTCGGCCAGAGGCGCGAACTCGTCCAGTCCGCCGGCGGGCGGCCGGTCCAGTTCGAGGAAATCCCTGTCCTCCGGGGCACGTCCGGCACCCAGACCTTCGCCATTAAGGAACTCTACCGCCCGCTCCGCCGTCCACAGCGAAGGATTGACGCGGAACCAGGTCCGGCGGCCCTCCCGCAGGTCTCCCAGCCTGGCGGCGAGATCCTGGTCACTCAAGGGCCGTGTTTCCAGGCGCTCCAGCAGGTCGTGGAACCAGCCCGGGATCGAGTGTCTCACGCAGAGCCAGTCCCGGCGATGCTCGAAGTGCTCCGGGCGCGGCTCTTCGGGCTCCCGCCGCAGGCCCCGCAGCACGCCGTTCACCAAACCGCGCTCGGCCTCGGAGACCGCGTTCAGGCTCTGCAGCAGGCGGTCCAGCACCGCGTGGGCCGGCCGCCCCGCCTCCAGCAGGGCCAGCCCCAACCGCAGCGCTTGTATCACCAGCGGGCGCGGGCGCCGTCGCAGCCGGCGCTCCAGGATCCAGTCCAGGCGGCGGCGCTGCTCGAGCACCAGCCGGAAAGCGGAAACGAATTCCGATCGACCGGCTCGATCCCAGCGGGGATTCCGGCCGAGCACGCTCTGCTGCACGCGGTCGCCGTAGGCCCCCTCCTCCACGCGGCGCAGCGCGGAGAGGAGCTCCCTTAGCACTTCAACCTGCACGGGGAAGCAGCTCCACCGGGATCGCCACGCTGCCGCGCTCGGGCAGGAAGCACTCGCGCATGGCCGCGGCGGCCTCTGATTCAGCGTCGCCGAGCGGCCGCTCGACGAAGCGCAGACCGTACTCCTCTTCGAAACCCGCCACCAGGGCCCGCGAGAGCTCCTCGAAGGCCGCCACCCTGCCCAGGGCTTCACCCAGGCTGGCCGTACTCCTCAGCAGTTCCTCGCGCGCCCGGTCCCGGAGTACGGGATCGTCCGTGTAGAGCTCAACAATCCGCTGGTGCCGGCGGTCCAGGACCAGGCTGCCGTGCTGCATCAGGCCTTCCCGCAAGCGGCGCTGGGCGCTGCCCACCAGCTTGCGGCCGTCGAACAGGACCTCGCTGCGGGCGGTGGCGGTGAAACAGAGCTGGCCCAGTTTTCGGCGATAGGCCGCCGCCAGATCGGTTCGGCGGGCTTCCAGGGCGGTTTCCACGCCCAGGCGGGCCAGGCCGCGATGCAGAGCGCGATGGATGCGCAGGTAGGCCTCCGGCAGGCTGCTCAGGTGCAACTTCGACTCCCGGGGAATGCAGACGCAGTAGGTCAGTTCATGGTCGTGCAGCACGGCCCGGCCGCCGGTCTCGCGGCGCACCACCGGAATCCCCAGGTCCCGGGTCCTGCGGGCGAGATCCCGGTCGAAGTCCTGGATGTGGCCCAGCGAAAGGGTCGGCTCTTTCCAGCCGTAGAGCCGGAGCGTCAGCGGGGCCTCCCCAGCGCGGGCCAGCAGGGCGTCCACCGCCATGTTCCAGAGCCCTTCGCTCCCCGGATGCAGCAACAGGCGGGCTTTCTTCATCCGCCGATGATTCCTCTCTCGGATGCACGAACGAACTCGTAGATCAGGCGGGCATCGGGATCGGCTTTCACCGAGGGCTCCAGGGACTGCAGCGCCTGGCTCGCGTTTCCGCTGCCCTTGCCGAAGAAATGGCGGTAGTAGCGCCGGATGCGCTGGATCCGCTCCCCGTCGAAGCCCCGGCGCCGGAGACCCACGTTGTTCAGACCGCAGAAGCGCAGGGGGCTGTCGTTGGCCGTCACGAAGGGCGGCACGTCCTTGGTCACTTCCATGCCGCCGCCGATGAATGAGTGCCGGCCCAGGCGCACGAACTGGTGGACGGCCACCAGCCCGCCGATGATCACCCAGTCGCCGATCTTGACGTGGCCGGCCACCTGGGTCGCGTTGGCCAGGATGCAGCGGTCGCCCAGATGGCAGTCGTGGGCCACGTGCACGTAGGCCATCAGCAGGCAGTCGGCGCCGATGCGCGTGGTTTCCGCCTCGGCGGTGCCCCGCGAAAGCGTGACGTATTCCCGGATGCTGGATCGCGCACCGATCTCGAGAGTCGTGGGCTCTCCCGAGTACTTGAGATCCTGGGGCAGACAGGAGACGCTGGCCGCGTGATACACCTGCACTTCTTCCGCCAGCCGGGCCCCGCTGCCGATCAGGGCCCGCGGACCGATCACGCAGCGGTCGCCGAGTACCACGTCGGCCTCGATCACGGCGTAGGGCCCGATCCTCACGCCTGTGCCCAGGCGCGCACCAGGATCCACGATCGCCGTGGAATGGATTGCGGTCTCGTTCATTTAAACGTCGCTTCCGCCGGCGGATTACTTGTCCATCACCACGGCGGTCATCTCGGCGCTGGCAGCCAGCTCCCCCTCCACGAAAGCCTTGCCCTCCATGTAGCACATACCGCGTCGCTGCTTGAGCATCCGCAGCTCCATCACGATCTGGTCGCCCGGGCGGACCGGACGGCGGAAACGCACCTTGTCCAGGCCGGTGAAGTAGACCACCTTCTCCTCGGGACGCTCGAAGCTGTTGAGCAGCAGGATCCCGCCGGTCTGGCCCATGGACTCCACGATCAGCACGCCGGGCATGATGGGATGCCCGGGAAAGTGCCCCTGGAAGAAGGGCTCGCTGGCGCTGACCGACTTGATGCCCCGCACGAACTCGCCGGGCTTGAGCTCGGTGATCCGGTCCACCAGCAGGAAGGGGTAGCGGTGCGGCAGGATCCTTTCGATGGCCGCCGTGTCGAAAACCACGTCTCCCGTGATCCGCTGCTGGTATTCCTTCTGCAGGCTCTTCTTCACGGCTTCCTGCTTGAGCAGCTTGATCAGTTCCACGTGGGCCCGGTGTCCGCCGCGGGCCGCCAGCACGTGCCCCTTGAAGGGCTGTCCCAGCAGGCAGAGGTCGCCCGCCAGGTCGAGTACCTTGTGGCGCACCGGCTCGTTGGGAAAACGCAGCTCCACGTTGTCCAGGATCCCGCTGTCGCCGAGGACGATCTCGCGGTCGGCGAGTCCGAAATGGACCTTGAGCCGTTCCAGCTCCTCCTCGGAATCGAGGTCGGCGAATATCAGGGCGTTGTCCAGGCTGCCGCCCTTGATCAGGCCCTGCTCCTTTAAGCTGAGCAGCTCGGAAAGGAAACAGAAGGTCCTTGCGGGGGCAAATTCCCGCTCGAACTCGTCCCAGCCGTACATCGAAGTATACTGGGTACCCAGGGCCGGGCTGCGGTAGTCCACCATGTAGGTCACCCGGAATTCCTCGGAGGGCACCACCACTATGTCCACCCCGGTCTCGTCGTGATACACGATGGTGCGGTCGATCTCGAGGTAGTCCCGCTCGGCCTCCAGCTCGACGATGCCCGCCTCCTTGATGGCCGAGATGAATTCGATGCAGGAACCGTCCAGCACGGGAGGCTCGGGACCGCTCAGCTCGATCAGGCAGTTGTCGATGCCCAGTCCGGCCAGGGCCGCCAGGAGGTGCTCCACGGTGTGGACCCGTGTCTGCTCCACCTCCAGGACGGTCCCGCGCTCCGTGTCCACCACGTGGGAAATGTCGGCCCGGATGTCCACGCTGCCGCCCTTGACGCGACGGCGGAAGATCAGGCCGTGGTTCTCGGCGGCCGGGTGCAGAACGACCCGGCAGTGCTCGCCGGTGTGCAGGCCCGTCCCCTCGACGGCAGCTTCCTGCGAAAGAGAGCGCTGTCTGTCGGTCATGGTTTCCTTTCAGGTTCACCCCCGCCGGATTCCGCCCGGCGAAGCAGGGATTCCAACTCGGCGATGCGCCCCTCGAGTCGCCGCACTTTCCTCAGCAGATCCGGCAGGCTGGCCAGGGCCGCGCCCTGCTTGAGGAAGTCCCCGTGGTCGCGCGCGGGAAAGCCGGCCACCGTGCGGTCGTCGGAGATGGAGCCGATCACGGCGCTGCGCCCGCCCACCTGCACGCGGTCGCCCACGCGCAGGTGTCCCGAGATCGAGACGCCGCCGCCGATCTTGCAGTGTCTGCCCACTTCGCTGGAGCCGGCGATGCCGCTCAGTGCGGCCATCACGGTGTGTTCGCCGATGCGCACGTTGTGGGCCACCTGCACCAGGTTGTCCAGCTTGGTGCCCCGCTCCACCACCGTGGAGCCCATGGTGGCGCGGTCGACGCAGCTGTTGGCGCCGATTTCCACGTCGTCCTCGAGTATCACGTCGCCGGTCTGGGGAATCTTGCGCAGACCGCCCCGGCCGTCTGGCGTGAATCCGAATCCCTCGCTGCCCACCACCACGCCGTTCTGCAGCACCACGCGGTCGCCCAGGCGGCAGTTCTCGCGGATCTGGCAGCCGCCGTGCAGCAGGCAGTCCTCTCCCAGCACCACGTTCTCGTAGAGCGTGCAGGCGGCCAGGATCCGGCTGCCCCGCCCCACCACGCAGCCCCGCTCGATGTGGACGAAGGGGCCGATCCAGGTCTCGGGATGGATATCCGAGTCGGGATCCACCACCGCGCTGGGATGGCGGCCCCGCTGCTCGTAGGCGGGTGCCGGGTGATACAGCTCCAGCGCCCGGGCGAATTCCAGGTAGGGATCCCGCACCACCAGCGCGGCGGCCCCCGCGGGCAGGTGTTCCAGGTCCTCCTCGCGCAGGAGCACGGCGCCGGCCCGGGTCCGGGCCAGCAGCTCCAGGTAACGCGGATTGGCCAGGAAACTGAGCTGACCGGCAGCGGCCTGCTCGAGCGAGGCGATGCCCTCCACCGGAAGCGCGCCATCGCCTTCCAGGCGCGCCCCCAGCAGCTCGGCGAGCCGGTCGAGCCGGAATCGAGACATTACTCTTCGCCCTGGAGCTTGTTCAGCACCTTCTGGTTCAGGTTGACGTCGATGGCGTCCTTGGCCACGAAGACCACCACCGGGACCGAGTTGTCCAGGATCAGGTCGTAGCCTTCCTCCTCGGCCACCACGGCGATGGCGTCGTTGACTTTCAGAACCAGGGGCTCCATCAGCTCCTGGTTGCGGCTGAAGAAGCGGCCCGAACCCTCGGAGTAGATCTCGGCCCGGAATTCCTCGAGTTCGGCGATCTTGCGCTCGATCTCTGAGCGGCGCTCGTTGCGGGTGACCGGCGAAAGGGCGTTCTCCTGCAGACGGAAGTCCTCCATCTCGGCCTGCAGCTCTGTTTCCCGCGAAGCCAGCTGCCGATCCCAGTCGGCGCGTTCCTCCTGGAGAATCCGCATGGAATTGCGGTACTCTTCGAAGTTGGCCAGGATCTGGTCCGAATTGATCACCCCGATTCGCAGATCACGGGCTTCGGCGAAGCCCACGGCCATCAGCAGGGCCAGCAGCGGTACGATACGGTTCAGCATGTTTCCTCGCTATGGGTCAAGACGATTGAATTGTTACGTCGTGATTCGATCCGGGCGGATGCGGATCAGAATTCCCGGCCGAACTGGAAATGGAATTCCCAGCGGCCCTTGCGCAGGCCCGTGGAACGGTCGATGCGGTCGAAGCCGTAGGCGTAGTCCAGGCCGATCAGGCCGATCATGGGCATGTGCAGGCGCAGTCCCAGGCCGGCGCTCTTGTTCAGGTCACTCAAACTGGAAGATTTCAGGTTCTTCCAGACGTTGCCCGCCTCGGTGAAGACCAGCCCGTAGACCGTGGGGCTGGGAATCAACTGGACGCGGACTTCGGTGCCCACCTTGAGCATGGTCCGCCCTCCGTCGTCCCCCGTGCCCACGCTGCGCTCGTCGTATCCCCGCAGGGCCGTTCCCAGGCTGAGACCCGAACCGCCCATGAAGAAACGCTTGATCCAGGGAATCTCGTCGTCCACTCCCAGGCCGTCCACGATGCCGGTCTGCAGGGAACTGTAATGGATCAGCTTACCGAAAAGCGAACTGTAGGTGCGCGCTTCCAGGATGTACTTCTGGAAGTCCTGGTCGCCGCCTAGATAGCCGCCGCCCACTTCCGAATGCAGCCGCATGGTGGATCCGCTCTGCGGAAATTCAGGGTGGTCGCGCGAATCGCGCAGCAGGGTCAGCGAAAGCGTGGAGGCCAGCTCCGGGTCGTCCTCGCGGATGCCCCGGCGCACCAGGTCGTCCCGTGCTTCCTCGGCGAAGTTGGTATAGATCGATTCCTCGAAGCGGTAGGTGCTGGAAACCCTGAAATAGCTGTCCGGCCAGAGCAGCCGCTTGCCCAGGGTCAGGCTGCCCCCCCGGCGGCGCTGGTCGAAATCCCAGTTATAGGAACGGGTGCGCTGGATGTCGAAGACCCGGAAGCCCGCCAGGATCGGCCGGTCGAAGAGCCAGGGCTCCTGGAATTCGAGGGACAGACTGCGGTATTCCCGGGCGAACTGCCAGTCGAAGACCAGCATCTGGCCGTTGCCCATCAGGTTGTTGAGCGAGAAGCCGATGGAACCCACCAGCTTGTCGCGCTCCGAGTAGCCCGCGGACATCATGATCTGGTCCGTATTGCGCTCCACCACCTCCACCGTCAGGTCCACCTGGTCCGCGCCGGAGATGTCCACCCGCGGATTGACCGACTCGAAGTAGTTAAGGATCGTGATGTCGCGCAGGCTGCGGCGCAGCTTGGCCACGTCGAATGTATCACCGGGATGCAGGTGCATCTCGCGCCGCATCACCTTTTCCTTGGTCTTGTCGTTGCCAGTGAACTCCACCCGGTGCACGCTGAAGATGTTGTTCTCCTCCACCTGGAAGTGGATGTCGATCAGGTTGTCCCCGCGCGGGAGCTCCACGGGATCGATGGCGGCCTGGATGTAACCCTTGTTGTAGTACAGGTCGTGCAGGTTCTCCTGCAGGCTCTCCTCGAACTTCTTGACGCTGAAGGTCTCGCCCGGCGCGAATTTCAACTGCCGGCTGAGGAATTCGCTGCTGAAGACGGTGTTGCCTTCCCAGCTCACCTCGCCGAAGGCGTATTGGGCGCCCTCGTAGAGGTCGATCGAGACGATCAGGTCGCCGCTGGCGGAATCGACCCAGACGCTGTCCTTAAGCACGCGGGCGTCGCGGTAGCCCTCGTTGCGCAGGAAGCTCACCAGCTTCAGCTTGTCTTCTTCGAAAGCTTCGCGGTCGAACTTGCCGCTGCGGAAGATGTGCCGCGGGCGGGTCTTCTTCATCTTGCGGATCAGCTTGCGGTCGCTGAAGGCCGTGTTACCCGAGATCCGCACTTCGTCGATCCGGATGCGGCGCCCTTCCTTGATCACCACGTAGAGCTCGCCGCGGCCCTCGACGATGTCGCGCACCGTCACTTCCACCTCGGCCAGCCGGTAGCCCTCCTTCTCGTAGAGTTCGCGCAGGGCCCGGCGCAGCCTGAAGAGCTGGAGTTCGCCCAGGGGCTGTTCCAGGCCCACCTCCGCCTTGAGCACTTCCTTGATTCGGTTCTTGCGGACCTTGTCGTTGCCCAGAATCTCGATCCGGCCCAGGCGCGGCAGTTCCTCCACGAGGATTTCCAGGTAGATCCCCTCCGGCAGCTCCCGGGCCAGCACGATCTCGACCGATGAGAAGCGTCCCAGCCTCCAGAGTTGGCGGACGGCCTGCTGCACGTCCTCGCCGCTGAGCTCTCGGCCCACCACGAGACCACTGTTGATCCGCACCAGGTTCTCGTCCGTGCTCTCGTTTCCGCGGACCGAGATACCCAAGAGTACGGTGGATGATTGGGCGGCCGCTGCGCCGGCGCACAGCAACCTGGCGGAAAGCAGGAGCAGCAGAAAAAGCAGTTTCGTGGGTGTTGTTCGCATCCGGAATCCGTCTTGTGCGAGTATTGAGGGAGAGCCTGTACCACAGGCTCTTCGATTAACCAAGAAAATTACGGTGCATCACGCGGAATGACAAACCGGCGCCGCTATTCCTTCCGCTCCGGCCAGACGGCGCTGACGCGGGTGGCGATGCCGCCACGCAGGTTGAAATCCGCCAGGACCTCGAGGCGGCGCGGCCGCAATGCGGCGAGCAGGTCGTCGCGGACGCGGTTGACCACGTTCTCGTGAAAGATGCCCATGTCGCGGAAGGCCTGGATGTAGAGCTTCAGCGACTTGAGCTCCAGGCAGAGGGAATCGGGAACATAGACGATGCGCAGGGTGGCGAAGTCCGGCTGTCCCGTCTTGGGACAGAGGCAGGTGAATTCGGGCAGCTCGATCGCGATCTCGTAATCGCGGTCCGCGAACTGGTTGGGCCAGCAGGCCAGGGGAGGCGTCTCTCCTCCTGCGGAGGCGTGTTCGCCGGTGTACCCTGTGGGGATCTTCATGGCTCCTCGCAATCCTCGTTGGTGCGCTTCGGGCCGGCGTCCAGCCGCGCGAGCAGGAGCAGCTGGGCGCACAGGGCGCATACCGCGGTTTCCACCCTGAGGATCCGCTCACCCAGGGCCAGGGCCCGGAATCCCGCGGCCTCGAGGCGCTGCAGCTCGAAAGGCACCCAGCCCCCCTCCGGACCCACGGCCAGGCAGACGGTTTCCGGCAATGGGCGGGGCAGTGTCTCCGGTCCCTGCAGCGCACCGGGTTGCGGCAGCAGGCGCAGGCAGCCGTCGGGCAGCAGCTCGGCCAGCCGATCCTCCACCAGGGGCCGGAACCTCTCGAAGATCAGCAGTCCGGGCAGGCGGGTGGATCCGGCCTGTTCCATACCCAGCAGCAGCTGTCGCCGCCATTCGCCGGCACTCAGCAAAGGACTGTGAAAGTAGGATTTTTCGACGCGGGCGGCGCGGCTGAGCAGGATCCGGTGGATGCCCAGTTGCGGAGCCAGGAAGAGCACCTTGCGCAGGATCTGGGGTCTGGGCAGGGCCAGCAACAGGTGGATCTCCGGCCCTGACTTCCCGTGGATGCCGGTATCCGGCCTGAACCTGAGGCGCAGTTCCGGTTCCAGCGCCAGCACTTCGGCGCGGCCGGTCGGCCCGTTGACGAGGCCCGCCCGCAGGAAGGACCCGGGCAGCGCGTCCAGCACTTCCCGGAGATGCCGCCCCCGACGGTCTCCAGGCCGAAGTGAGACCACGCCATCCCCGTCCAGTTCGTCGCGCCAGAACAGCAGCCAGTTCATCGGAAGGCTCAGTCGCCGGCGCCGAGCAGGCTCTGGTGCTGTCTCAGCATGCAGTCGTTCATGACCACTTCCGCGCCCTGCCCAAGGGCGCGTCCGGCGGCCTCGCGATTCACCACCCCGTCCTGCATCCAGATCACCCGGATGCCCAGCGCCAGGGCCTGCTCGACGATGGGCGGCACCTCCTCGCTGCGCCGGAAAATGCAGAGCACGTCCACGACTTCGTGCAACTCTTCCAGGGAGGCGTAGGCGGGCCGGCCCAGTACCTCCTTCAAGCGCGGGTTGACGGGCAGGATCTCATAGCCCTGGGATTGCAGGTACTCGGCCACGCGCAAAGAGGGTCGCTCGGGCTTGTCCGAAATGCCCACCACGGCGATCCTGCGGCATTCCTCGAGGATCCTCCTGATCCGAGCGCGCGGAGGATTGCTGAAAGATTCCATCATCTATCCTTGTGAATTAGGGCCTAGTTCTCCCGGTCCCCGGGCTCAGTGGATACCGTGACCGGCGGGGACGTCGATCCCGGGGAGCTCAGGAAATCCTCCTCCTCGTCCAGTCCCAGCGCCTGGCGGGCCGTGCTCAGGTCGAGGAACAGAGGCAGCTGGATGCGGAACACGCTGCCTTCGCCCAGGGTGGATTCCACCTCTATCCGCCCACCCAGCAGGTTGACCAGGCTGCGGCTGATGGCCAGGCCCAGGCCGGTTCCGGAATGGGAGCGCTGGTGGGACCCTTCGCCCTGCCGGAAATGGTCGAAGATCAACTCCTGCTCGTCCGGATGGATGCCGATTCCCGAGTCCTCCACCTCGATCACCGTCATTCCGCCCCCGGTGCGGATACGCAGCATGACCCTGCCGCGGGGCGTGAACTTGATGGCGTTGCCCAGCAGGTTGATCAGGACGCGCTCCACCTTGGCGCGGTCGCTGACGGTATGGATGCCCTGCTCGGGAAACTCCACGGCCAGTTCGAGTTCCTGTTCGTCGGCCAGGGCCTGCAGCTGGGAGACTACTTCCCGGGCCACCGCCGCCAGGTCCAACTGCTCGAGATCCACGTGCATCCGCCCCGCCTCGAGCCGGGAATAGTCCAGGATGTTGTTGATCAGCTTGAGCTGGTTGCGCGAACTGGTAAGCACGCGCTCCATGCTCATCCGCTGGCGCTCGCTCAGGTTCTCGTCCCGCAGCACGATCCGCGTGTAGCCCTGGATGGCGTTGAGGGGCGTGCGCAATTCATGGCTCACGGAAGAGAGGAACTCGTTCTTCAGCCGCTGGGCCTCCTCGACGCGGGCCAGGGCGCTGTCCTTCTCGCGCCGCAGGGAGTGCCGCTCGTGTTCCATTTCCTTTTGCAGCCTGCGCTGCCCGCGCTCGAATTCGTCCGTCTGGTGCCGAAGCTCGTCCAGCCCGCGGCGAAAATCGTCGATCTGCAGCACCAGCGCCAGTTCGCGCGCCGCCGCCCGCATTCCCACCAGCAGCAGGGAATCCACACTGCGGTTCTCGTCGAAGCCGCAGATCAGCAGCCCCTCTTCGCCGTTGAAGGTTTCGACCTTCAAGGCCAGCAGATTCTGCAGGCCGCGCTTCCGGCTGAAAGCCGCCAGACCGGAACAGCGGGCCAGCGCCTGTGAAATACCCAGCAGGCTCAAGTGCTCGAAGTCCTGCTCATCGAATACCTGCACCAGGTCCCTGCGCAGGTCCTCGTCCAACGCTTCCACGTCCAGGAAAGGATCCCGCCGCGCGTAGAGACTGTCGCTGGAGCGGGGGAAGAACTCGATGAAGGCGGCCCCGCTGCGCTCCTTCAACGCGCCCAGGGTATCCCGGATCAGCTTCACCGGATCGAGGCCTCGTCGCTGTGGATCGGCCAGGACGGACATGAGGTCCAGGAGGGGAATCGGAACCCGGTGCTCCTCGGTCCCCGACGTGGATGAATTCCCTGCGGAAGTCATGGCTCTCTTCCCAGCCCCTCGATCTCACGTGATTGCAGGCGGCGGACCGTGCGCGTCAGGCCCTCGAGGTCGCCGGCCAGTCGCTGGAGCCCCTCGGGCAACTCGGAGTCGGGGGCGCGCAGTTCCGCCATGGTCCGCTCGCAGGCCGCCAGTTGGGGAACCAGTTCCTCGAGGGCCCGCTCGCAGACCTCCACAGCGGCGCCCAGTCGGCGAAACTCCAGCTCGTCCAGGCGCAGCAGGTGCAGCTTGATTCGGCTGCGGATCCTCAGGAGCAGCTCTTCCATCTGGAAAGGCCGCACCAGCACGTCGTCCACTCCCACCCGCAGCAGTTCCAGACCGGGGTGGCGATCGTCCGGGCGAGCGGGCGTGGGCAGCAGCGCCAGTACGGGCGGGCGCAGCTCCTGTGCTCCCAGCGGGATCCGCTCGAGCACCCCGCGCACCTGCTCGGAGGAATCGCGGACCAGCAGCAGGACCAGCAGTGGAAGAGGACCGCCGGCGAGATCCGCCTCGACAGCAACTTCGAAACCCTGCCGCCTGAGGTCCAGCTGCAGCTGCTGGTCCCCCGCCAGCAATTCGTCCACCAGCAGAATGCGTTCTCCACCGCCCGCCGCCGCCCCTGCTGGAGGGAGCCCGCTTGCCGGGTCGCCGTCGGCCTTCTGTCCGGCTCCCCCGGCGCTTTCCCCTTTGCGTGCATGAATGTTGACGATGTGCAGGCCGCAGGCATAGTCCTCCATCTCCACCGCTTCCAAGGCGGCCATCTTGTCCGCCAGGCCGCGCGTCTTCAGCAGGCAGCCGCTGATCCGCTCGAGGCGCTGCTGGATTTCCCCATCGCTGAGCCGCCGTCGTTCCAGGCTGTTCTGCAGGAGTTGCAGGTAGCCCGTGGCCCCCGCCAGGGGTTGAGCCAGCTCGTGCGCCGCCGCGCCCACCATGGCCATCCGCGAGTGGTGCTGGCTCAGACTCTGCTTGCGGCTTTCCAGGCGGCTGATGCGCAACTGGACCTTGATCCGGGCGGTGACGTCCTCGATCTCGAAGGGCTTGACCACGTAGTCGTCCGCCAGGGCCCGGAAGCCTTCGGCCTTGTCGCTGAGTTCCCCGCGGGCGGTCAACAGGATCACGGGCAGGGACTTCCAGCGCGGATCGGCCTTGATCCGCCGCGTGAGTTCGATTCCGTCCATTACCGGCATCATCACGTCCAGCAGGGCCAGGTGCACATTCCGCCGGCCCAGCACCTCCAGGGCTTCCGCGCCGTTGGCCGCGGTCGCCACCTGGAAACCGCGGTCCTCGAGTTCTATCTGCAGCAGATCCACGTTGAAGGGCTCGTCGTCAACCACCAGGATCGTCGTCTCTTCCGGCTGGAGCATTCCGCCGCCCTCGGGATCGTCGTGGATCTTCAGGTTGGCCATCAATTGTTCCGCTTGATTACGCTGGCTGTCCGGCGTGATACATGCAGTTCGGCGCTTCCTGAATCTGCCGGCAGCTCGACCCGCAGGCCGTCGCGCAAAAGGACCAGGTCCTCCAGGCGTTCCAGCAGAAGCGTGATTTCACCGGAGCTGCGGATCAGGATCGTGCTGTCCGCGCGCAGCGTCCCGTCGAAGTAGAGACTGTCGCTGCTGAAGGCGCGCAGGGCGGCCGGTCGTTCAAGCCGGAGCTCGATCCTCGTCGGATCGTCGCTGTGAAGCACCTCCACAGGATGCTCGCCGCCCTCCCGGCGGTTGGAGGATTCCCCGCCGACGGAAGAATCGCCCGGGTTCAGCCAGCCCGGCAGGCGCAGGCTGACCAGTCCCCAGCCCAACAGGGCCAGGGCCAGCACCAGCCCCGCCCCCAGCGCCAGCTTGTGGACCCGCGGCAGCACCTCGAAGACCGTGGGGACCAGCCGTTCATCCGCCTCGCCCTGCGAGGGGCCTGGCTCGAGGGGGGAGCTCAAGGATTCAGCGTCCGGATCGCCCCCGCCGGCTCGCTCCGGCTCGGGCATCGCGGAATCATCGCTCCCGTGCAATCCCGTATCGTCATGCGGCGGCAGGTACTGAAGCTCGTCAAAGCGCTTGAGCACCTTTTCGAGATTCATCCCCACGCCCTCGGAATAGCTGATCAGGTACCCGCGCAGGTAGGGAAAGGGGATCAGGGGCCATTCCCCCTCCTCCAGGGCCATCAGGTAGTGCAGGCTGATGCGCGTCTCCTCCGAGATCTGCGTCAAGGACACGCCGCAGTATTCGCGGGCCTCGCGCAGGTCCCTGATGAAGGATGCGATTCTCAGCTCCTGATCGTCCATCCTAGTGGACCGGTTCCCATGAATCGACGCGTTCTGTGCGCGTCAGGACAGGATAGTGCAACGTGTGATTCACTACGGGTTGATCTTGATGTTCTATTTCGATAGCGCGCGCACCCTTCGGGCTTGCCGCACAGCGGTCATCTTCTGCGTTACACCTGCTTGAAGTAGATGGCTACATCCGCGCAGCTGCGCCTTGAAGCTGACCACTTTGCGGCAAGCATAACACATCGCTCCATGCGAACCGGTCCACATGCAATTTACAGCTTACCGGCGAAGTCGACCAGATCGCGGTATGCGCGTGATACAGGGAAACCCATCACGTTGAAATAGCAACCCCGGATCTCGGCCACCAGCAGGGCGCCGCGATCCTGGATGCCGTAGGCGCCGGCCTTGTCGAAGGGTTCCCCGCTGGCCACGTAAGCCTCGATCTGAGCGGCCTCGAGGTTGTGGAAGCGGACGCGCGTGCTGCAGCTTCCGCTTCGGCGGAGCAGCCGGCCGTCCGCGCGCTGAAAATGCAGGGAGTAGCCGGTCCAGACTGCGTGCCAGTGCCCGGAGAGTCCCCGGAGCATTTCGCGCGCCCGCCGCTCGTCGCCGGGCTTGCCCAGTACCCGGTCGCCGAGTAGCACCAGCGTATCGGCGGAGATCACCAGGTATCCGGGCCGGGCGCTGGCCACGGCTTCGCCCTTTTCCATGGATAGCCGGATCACGGTGTCCTCCGGGCCCTCGCTCCTTCGCGCCCGTTCATCCGTCTCTGGAACCTGGACCTCGAAGTCGAGGCCTACCCGGCCGAGAATCTCCCGGCGCCGGGCGCTGGCCGAGGCCAGGATCAGGGGCGGCAGCCGGAGGTGTGGATCGATCATCTTCCCCTCACCAGAATATTTCTGCCCAGGGCTTGTATTACGGAGACGATGGACGCGCTTCAACGGCCCAGCAGCAGCGCGGGAATAAAACAGAGCAGGCCCAGGGCCAGGGCCAGTTTCAGCCTGCGCTCGGCCGCCCTGCAGCTTAGCCGGTGGCCCAGGCGCGGACCCCACGCGGCGCTGAGCGCCAAGGGCGAGACCAGCAGGAGGACCAGCAGCATGGTCCAGCGCGTTCCCGCACCCGCGCTCCAGAACAGCAGCACGAGCAGGGCGTAGGCCGGCAGAAGCGCGAGAACCAGCCGCAGCGCCAGGCGGAGCTCGCCGTCGCTGAGCATCATCACCAGGGTCCTGCGGCCCGCCCGCCGGTCCCCTTCGGCATCGGCGGCGTCCTTGATCAGCTCGCGCCCCAGGTTGACCACGAAGGCCGGGTAGGCCAGGTCCCAGGCGTGCTTGAAACTGCCCGCGCAGGAGCCGCCGTAGAGCACCGCCACGCCCGTCAGGGCCGCCACCAGCAGGTTGCCCAGGGCGGGAATGCCCTTGCCCGCCCGGGCGTAGAAGGCCAGCGCGGCGGCACAGCAGGCCACCAGCAGGGCGGAAGCGGCGGAGACCGCGGCGCCCGCGGCCAGCCCGGCCGAAGCCAGGACCAGCGAAGCCGCCAGCGCGGCGCGGGGCGAGAGGCGCCCCGAAGGCAGGGGACGCTGCGGGTTGTTGATGCGGTCCTCGGGCTGGTCCGCCAGGTCGTTCCAGAGATTGCCCGCCGCCAGGGTCAGAGCCGCGGCCAGGGCGGCCAGCCAGGGATCCGGCAGTATCAGGGAGCTGAGGCCTCCTACCAGCATGGCGCCCAGCAGCACGCCGGGCACCACCAGCAGGACGTTCAGCGGCCGCGAGCATTCCAGGAGGCTGCGCATGGTTCCGGCGCGGGATTCGGCCGTCTGGTTCATACCCTGTGTCCCACGATTAGAACCTGCTGAGCAGGCGCAGATGCAGCAGGCCGCTCATCAGGCGCCGCTCTTCGCCCAGGGCGTATTGCAGTTCGAGCTGGCCGTGCCGGACGGGCAGAACCACCGCCAGCCCCAGACCGTGACGCAGCCTGCGGCTTCCTCCCTGCTCCCAGAGCAGGGTATCCCAGAACAGCGCCGCTCTGCTGGCCGGACCGAAGAGCCAGCGCAGCTCGGCCTGGGCCAGGGCAAAATCCTCGCCGCGAAAGATCCCCTCGCGGTAGCCGCGCGGGCCCCGGGCGCCGCCCAGGGAAAAGTGCTCTTCGAGCGGGGGATCCGCGCCGCTCAACGTACCGCCGGCGAGTGCGGGCGCCGCCACCAGGCTCCTGCCCAGCGGAATGTAGGCGGCGAAGGCCATCCGCCGGCGACGGAGGTTCCGGTTCTCGCCCCGCGCCGGCAGGCCGCGGAACTCCAGGAGCCTGCGATCCAGCAGCTCGGCCAGGAACTCGGCGGTCCAGCCCCGGCGAGGATTGCGGGGATCGTTCCGGCGATCCGCGCGGACACGGCTGGCCCAGCTGATGCTGCGGCTGCGGTCGATGCCCAGCAGCACGTAGCCCGCACTCGAATCGGGCAACACTTCGCTGCTGGAAATCCGGGCGCCCAGTTCCACGCCGGGCAGGACTTCCCAGTCCAGGTCGAAAGCGGCGCTTCTCCTGAGCCAGCTGCTGTCCTGGACCTGCTGCGCAAGTTCGATTCCGGCGCCCAGCGGACTGCCCAGCAGGAAAGGCTCGCGATAGGCGAAGCGCAGCTCCTGCGAAATCCCGTCCGGGCGGCTGGCCAGCAGGTCGAGCCGGCGGCCCGTGCCCAGGATGTTGCTCAGCTTGAATTCCAGGTGGAAGCTGAACCGGGCAGGCTGCCCTTCCCCCTCCGGCGGCAGGAGGCCGGCCAGACCCTCGAAGCGGTAGCTGGGCAGTTCCTCAAGCTCCACAAGCAACAGGTGGCCCTCGGGCCCGCGACAGAGCAGGGGCCCCCTGACCTCACGGAACCACCCGGTGGCCAGCAGCCTCCGCCGCGCTTCGCGGATCCGCCGGGGATCGTAGAGCCGGCCCGCCTTGAGACGGGAGATCCGCAGCAGCGTACGTGGGCGACTGACTTGCTGGCCCTGGAAATATACTTCGCCCGGGCGGATCTCGAGGGCATGGTCGAGCCGCAGTTCGAGATCCAGCACCAGCCGTTCCTGCGTATCCGGCCAGAGGTTGATCCCCGCGAGCCGCAGGCTGCTCAGCGGGCGACCCGTCTCTTCCAGCTCCCGCAGCAGCTCCAGGAGGCCCTGCTCGAGGAAGCCCTGTTCCACCATGCGCCCCTCGGGCAGGTAGACCGCCGGGTCCGGCAGCCAGTCCTCCTCGGGCCGGATGATCAGCCGTCCCATCACCACCCGCGGGCCCTCGTCAAGCTCCACGTTCTGAAGCGTGGGCACGCCCCCGACATCCACGAGAGAAGCGGATTCCAGCTCCGCCGCCGGGTAGCCCCGTTCCGCGTAGGCCCTCGCCAGGGAATCCAGGCGCAGGATCCAGGCTTCCCGGTCCAGCAGCTTTCCCGCACCGAGCAGGCGTCGCAGGTGGGCCGTGCTGAAATTGCGGTTTCCCAGGATCTCGAGCTCTTCCGCCACCAGGAACTCCGCGGAGGGCGGCTGCGCGGAGGTCGCCTCGAGCGCCGGCAGCAGGCAGGCCAGGGCCAGCAGGACCTGCGCAGCGAGCCGCGCACCCTCCTTCGCAATGGACTTTGAGACCATCGATGACATCAGAAGAAACTCTGAATCTGAACGCGGCCGGTATGCTGGACCCGGCGACCGGGAAGCTGGTCCATCCGCCAGCTCAGGGTCAGCCGCGTCTGCCGGCCCAGGTTGATCCGGCCCTCCAGGCCCGCCCTGACGGTCAGGCCCACCCGCGCGCCGCTCAGCAGCTCGTAGGGTATGCGCTCATCGTCGGCCCAGGCCCTCTGCCACTGGAATTCCGCCTGCAGCGTGCCGCGCTCGCCCACCCGCCATTCCAGCGAGGGCTCCAGCGACAGGCGGCGTCCGCTTTGCCGCCCGCGATCCTCGCGCCCGCTCTCGGCCTGTACTTCGCCCTTCAGCAGCAGGCTCCGCCCCAGCTCGCGGCCCGGCCGCAGGTCCAGCTCCCAGGCCCGCACCCGTCGATCGGCGTCGGGGTGGGCCGAATAGCGGTTCGCCTGTCTGCGGTGCAGCAGTTCCGCGCCCAGCCGGAAGGGACCGCCACTCCAGCGCAGGCGCAGGGAGAGGCGGCGCAGCAGGTTGCGGCGGGGATTCACCAGCTGCAGGCGGTCCAGATCGCGGCTTTCTTCGTAGCGCAGCCGCCAGCGGCGCCCGGCGGTCCTCGACTCCGAGCCGCCGCCCTCCCGCAGCTCCAGGTCCTGGCGAATACGAAAGCGTCCGCTGCGCGTGGAATCTCCCAGCACGATGCGGGGATCGAGCAGGTAGAGGCGCAGGGGCTCGACGTGGGAGCCCGCGTCCTCCAGGCTGATCCGCGTGTCCGCATGCATCCGGGGCAGCGGCTGCCAGCGCAGTCCCGTCTCCACTTCCACCCTGGCCACGGTGTTCTGACGGCCCGTCTCCACCTGCACCGCTATGTAATCGCCGTCCGGATCGGGCACGAAAACCTCGGGGTTCAGGGGATCCCGGCTGTACTGGCCCTCCAGGGAATCCACCTGGACGTATCGCGTCAGGCGTTCCTGGACCAGGCTGTTCTCGGCCCGGTAGAGCAGGTTCCAGTTAAGGCGCTCCCCGCCGGCGTGCAGATCCAGCAGGGCCACGTCGCGGACCGTGTCGCTGGAATCCAGCTCGAAGTAGTGCACCAGCCGGCGAGTCCATTCCAGCTCGCCCCGCAGCCGGCCCGACCAGGCGAGCCGCGCGGCGCCCTGTCGGACCAGGGCCTGGTTCTCCCAGGCCGGCCCGACGCCCAGGGTTTCCCGCAAGCGCCGCCTGAGATCGACATGTCCCCGCAGGGCTTCCCCGAAGCGGCGTTCGATCCGGCCCGACCACTCGCCGAAGCGCTCTCCGCTGCGCTCCGTGATGGTGGAAGCCGAATCGCCCTGGCCGCGTTCCTCCCGCTCCCCGAAATAGGCGATGGAGATCCAGGTGCGCGAAAAATCCCATCCGCAGCCCAGGTCCAGCCGGCGAAAAGTGGAATGCAGCAGCTCGCCGCGGTAGCTGCGCCAGCTCGCCTCCCCGCCGCCCCAGGGGCCGGTTCCCCTGCGCAGCATGAAGGCGGGAGCGAGGCGCAGGCTGCGCTCCCCCTCGCGATCGAGCCTCGAATAGCCGCCGCGCAGGTAGAGCGAGTCGCCGCGCGCCAGGCCCAGCTCCGCCTCGGCCCGTTTCAGGGAGCCCCGTCCCTGGCGGCTCATGCCCCAGGTGCGCTCGAACTCCACCTCGTCCACCGGGGAGAGGGTGCGGAAGTCCTGCTGCTCGCTTAAGGCCAGCAGCCGCAGGGAGGGCCGGCCCAGCAGACGGTCACCCACTTTCAGGGTGGAGCCGCGCCAGTTCAGGCGCCCCCGCAGGGCGGCGCCCAGGTTGTCCTCGTCCATCCGCGCGGAAAGCAGGTTGAGGTCGCTCCGCGAAAGAGCGCTCTCCAGCTCGATGCGTATTCCACCCAGGTTCAATGCCAGCTGGGTGTCGAGCAGCTCCTGCAGCGTGGGCGCCACCAGGGAGATCACGGGAGCCCAGCTCCCTCCGCCGGGACCCTCGTATTGCCACCAGGGCCGGCCCGCGCTGGTGAAGCGACGGCCGTAGTCCCCCAGCAGCCGGCCGTCTTCTCCCGCGCCCAGCTCGCTGAAGTACAGTTCGTAGATGAACTCGCCGGCCAGGGAATCGGGCAGCTCGGGCAGGCCCAGCGAATCGAGGAAGGCCTCGATGAACTGGTAGTGGCCCCACTGGCCGCCCTCCCCCACCAGGCGGTAGCTGCCCTCGCCGGGGTCCACCTGCCGGATGCCGCTGCCCAGCATGGCCTCCGTGCTGTCCCCGGCGGCCGCCAGCAGCTCGCGGTCCTCCTGGTCCAGGAACTGGTCCAGGGGCGCGTCGGGATCGTCCCGCTCCGCGGCGTAGGCCAGGTCCAGCTCCCAGGCCCCGCCCGGGCTGCGGGCCGCGGCCTCGGCGCCGTAGAGGTTGCGCGTGTAGACCCTTTCGCTGTACTGGAACTCCGCAGTGATGCGGCTCTCGAAGGTGATCGGACGCCGGGCTGTGAAATGAATCTGCGCCATGCCGTAATCGATGACGTAGTCGCGGTCCTCTCCCCGGCGGGCCGGCAGGCCGTCGATCCAGACCTTTTCGCTGCCCGCCAGAACCACGATCAGATCGCTGCCCTGGGCGGTGCGCAACTGGTAGGGGCCCTGGACTCCTTCGCGGCCGGAGAATTCCATGCGGTGGAAGCGGCCCCTGGCCTGGGCCGCGTGCAGGCGCAGCTCGCGGCGCGGGTCACGATAGCCGCCCTGGATCCCGTCCACGGTGCGGCGGTAGTCCATGTAATCCCCCTGGCGCAGGGCGAGGTCGAAATCGCCCAGGGTGGCCTCCCAGCGCGGACTGCGGATCTTGACGTGGATGCGGTCGATCTCCTCCAGGGACTGGCTGCGGCCCTCGGGCTGGATCGGCGTGCTGCGGTCGGCCAGGAAAGCCTCGACCTCCACGTCGCGGCCGATCTGCCCGTCCACCCGCAGGCGCAGCCCCGATTCCATGCCCACGTTGCCGCCCGTGCCCAGGCTGATGCCACGCAGAAAGGACCCGCTGTAGCGCAGTTCGGAGGGAATCTGCTCCTCGCGCTCGGGGAGCACGGCCAGGGCTCCCTCGGCGCCGGGCCGCAGGCTGTCCGGGTGAATCCGCGGCAGGGATTCGGCGGGATGCAGGGAGAGCGGCGGAGGCAGATCCAGGCGAAGCACCTCCCAGCGCACCCTCAGCAACTCGTTCCTCAGGCCCGCGTCCATCAGCAGGATCCGGCCGTCGTGGGCGTTCAGGCGGAAGTCCAGGCCTTCCTTGAGCAGGCGCCGGCCGGCGCTGATGCGCACCGATCCCGGACGGACCGGCGTCTCGGGCAAGGTGAACTCGGTGCGGGCCTCGATGCTGGCCTGTCGTTCAAGGCTCAGGGAGGGCAATCCAGGGAAGGCGGCCAGGCTGTCCGGCGCCCTTTCTTCCTGAGCAGCCGCCCGGGCGCCGCAAATCAGGACCCAGTGCAGGAGGAACAGGATCAGTGTATCGGGAGGACCGTGCTTCACGGGCGGGGATCCCACTCGAGCGGCGCCGGGGCGCTCTCGCCGGCTTCCAGGAGGAACAGGCAGGGCGGGCCGTTTTCGCAGGCCAGCAGCAGCCCGGTCTTCAGGAGCAGGAAGTCCCGCGGCCGGCAAGGCGGCCGGGACAGCGTGTGCATGATCTTCCCGGGACCGGGCGGATGCGGCGCCCCGGGCTCCTGCCCCAGTTCGCTGATCCGGATTTCCTCCCCTGCTTCGCTGAGCAGGAGCAGCCGTGTATCACGCGCATCCCGGTGCAGGGCCAGAAGACCGGGCATTTCGATCCGCTCGCACAGGCCGCCCTCGGTACCCAGCGTCCACAGGGCTGCCGGAGAGTCTCCGGCGCTCTCCAGCAGGTAGACAGTCTCACCCAGAACCTCCAGAGCGCGGAAGCCGGGAGCGCCGCCGCCTCGAGGATAGTCGTACAGCGTTCGCCAGCGCTCGCCCAGGGTCTCCAGCAGCAGGACGCCGCCGGCCTCGCGGTCCGCCACCACCACCGCCTGGGTGGCGCTGATGGCCAGCAGGTCCGGCCGCTCGCAGTCGGGGGAGGCGGCAGCTTCGAGCTCCAGGGAACCCTGGTAGGCCAGCTCCCGGTCCAGGCGGCAGATCCGGCGGTTCTGGCGGTCGGCCAGCAGTACGCTGAGTCCCAGTCGCCCGTCAGTCTCGCTGGGTTCGAAGTAGCCCAGGCTGCCGCTGCCCGGCCCGCCGGCCCCGCCGATCTTCCGGCCCAGGCTGTCCAGTAAGAGCAGCCGGTCCAGTGTCCGGGCGCTGCCCAGGATCCGGCCGTCCGGGAGCAGTTCCAGGGCGTAGAGTTCGGGCAGGCGGTCCAGTACCTGCCAGTCGGCGCGGAGCGCATCCGCATGCAAAACCTGGGTGGCCAGAAAGAGTATCTGCAGGAGGCGGAGTCGCGGCGGCGTCTTCATGGGCCGGATTCCCCCGCCGCCGTGACCCTTCCGGGCACAGGTTCCAGCGCGGCCGCTGTTGTCGAGGGGACGGTTTTCCTCGCTGACCCTGGGAACATGACCCAAGTTATCGAGCACTGGATTCCCGTGCAAAGCCGATCCATCCGGGATCCGCGGAAGGCATTTCTATCGGAACCCAGTGGCCCTCGCCGGCCGGCCGACCGGTTCCCGGGCCGTCTTGCATATGCTGGCTTGTATCACCATTTTGGATCGATTCACGGGGCTGTAGCTCAGCTGGGAGAGCGACGCGTTCGCAATGCGTAGGTCGGGGGTTCGAGTCCCCTCAGCTCCATTAAGAGAGTCTGTCGATAACCCGGGCGACGACGCGACCCGGGTTCTTCTTGCAGTATGGAAAGAGCGGATGAACGCATTTCAGCGCCTCAGCCAGGGTCGGCATCACGATCCCTTCGAATTCCTGGGACAGCATCCCGATCCCCTGGCGCCGGGTTCCTGGCAGTTGCGGATCTGGGCTCCCGGCTGTTCCAGCGTGCGCCTGCTGCCCGGAGAGGGCCGGCCGGAGGCGATCGAACTCAGGGAGTGGGCGCCGGGCCAGTTCCAGGCCGGCTTGAAGGCCCCCGTCGATCCGGCGAACTCGCTTTTCGAATACGTCATCGATTCGGAGCAGCGCTGGACCGCCCGCTCGCCCTACCTGTTTCCGCCCGTGCTGGGCGAGCTCGACCTGCACCTGATCGGCGAGGGCCGGCACCTGAAGCTCTGGGAGGCCCTCGGCGCCCATTGCATCGAGCACGCCGGGATTAAGGGAGTGCACTTCGCGGTCTGGGCGCCCAACGCCTCGCGGGTTTCCGTGGTGGGCGACTTCAACACCTGGGATGGTTTACGGCACCCCTGCCGCTCCCTGGGCTCCTGCGGGATCTGGGAACTTTTCGTGCCCGGGCTCCAGGAAGGCAACCTGTACCGCTTCGAGATCCGCGACCAGCAGGGCCGTATCCACGTGAAGTCCGACCCCCTGGCCCGGGCTGCGGAACTGCGTCCCGGCAGCGCCTCCATGGTGGCGGCCACGGGCGGTTACGAATGGGGCGACGGGAACTGGCTCGCCGCCCGGCGCAAGCGGGATCCGCTGGACGGGCCGATTACCATCTACGAGGTCCACCTGGGAAGCTGGATGAAACCCTGGTCGGGCGATCCTCCCTTCCACGACTACAGCGAGCTGGCGGAGCGCCTGGCGGACTACGTAGAGAAGCTGGGCTTCACCCACGTGGAGCTGCTGCCGGTGATGGAGCATCCGCTGGACGCCTCCTGGGGCTACCAGGTCTCGGGCTACTTCGCTCCCACGCGCCGCTACGGGGATCCCGACGGGCTGCGCCGCTTCGTGGATCACCTGCACCAGCGGGGCATCGGCGTGATCCTGGACTGGGTGCCCGCCCACTTTCCGCGCGACACCCACGCCCTGGCCCGCTTCGACGGCAGCGCCCTCTACGAGCACGACGATCCGCGGCTGGGCGAACATCCCGACTGGGGTACGCTGATCTTCAACTACTCGCGCGTGGAAGTGCGCAATTTCCTTTACGCCAACGCCCTCTACTGGATCGAGGAATTCCACGTGGACGGCCTGCGGGTGGACGCGGTAGCCTCCATGCTCTACCTGGACTACAGCCGCAAAGAAGGCGAGTGGCTGCCCAACGAGCACGGCGGCCGCGAGAACCTGGAGGCGCTGGACTTCCTGCGCAACCTGAACACCCTGCTCTTCGAGCGCCACCCGGGCATCCTTTCCATCGCCGAGGAGAGCACGGCCTGGCCCATGGTCTCCAGGCCCGTCTACCTGGGCGGCCTGGGTTTCAACCTCAAGTGGAACATGGGCTGGATGAACGACACCCTGCGTTACTTCGAGCTCGATCCGGTCCACCGCCGTTTCCACCACGACCTGATGAGTTTCTCGCTGGTGTACGCCTGGCACGAGAATTTCGTGCTGGTGCTCTCCCACGACGAGGTGGTGCATGGCAAGGGTTCGCTGCTGGACAAGATGCCGGGCGACGACTGGCAGAAATTCGCCAACCTGAGATTATTGCTGGGCTGGATGTGGTGTCACCCGGGCCGCAAGATGCTCTTCATGGGCGGCGAGCTGGCCCAGCGCTGGGAATGGTCCGAGATCGGCGACGTGGACTGGCGCGCTCTGGAAAGCGTGCGACATTCCGGGGTGCAGAACCTGGTGCGTGAGCTGAACCAGCTGCTGCGGCACGAACCGGCCCTGACACGCCTGGATTTCTCGCCCGAGGGCTTCCGCTGGCTCAGGGTGGACGACGCCTACAACTCGGTCTTCAGCTTCCTTCGGCTGAGCGGCGATCCCGGGGACGAGCTGGTGGTGGTGGCCAACTGCACTCCCGTGCCCCGGCACGACTATTTCCTGGGAGTCCCCCAACCCGGCTGGTACCGCGAGATCTTCAACACCGACGCCGAGTGCTACGCGGGCAGCAACCTGGGCAACCGCGGCGGCTGCCACAGCGAGGACCTGTCCTGCGACGGCTATCCCCAGCGACTGCGCCTGATCCTGCCTCCCCTGGCCCTGCTGGTCTTCAAGCGGGAAGGGTGATCCTGCATTCTTCATCCCCTCCATTCGCAGCTAAGCCGATTCATATGTAAGACAGCGGATTGTGATACGCTTCAGTCCCACCGCAGGTGGGACTTTCATCAGCTCCCGTTTGGGCAGGACTGGTAGATACCGATTCAGGGTGATCCCAATAGCATACTTGTCGCGTTAACAGACCATGAACGCTATGAGAATAGTTTTGTGATGCACCTATTCGTTGCCATAACCCGCTCGAAGTATTAGGATTTGCTCAACCTCACACAGCGCACTGTAATCTACGATCCCCTTGGTCAGAGGCGCATACCGTGAACATCGTACGATCAGTCATCCTGTCACACCTACTGCTTGTTGCAACCGTTGCCCTTGCCCAGTTGGACAGTACGCGTTTCGACTGGATCATCGATGGGGCGATCAGCTCTGTCAGCCCTCAACATACAAGTGGTTGTCTAACGGGCGAAGGGAACTTCTTCCTTTTATGGAATTCACCGTGGTTCTCTGGAATCGATGCCGGTTTCAGTGTGATTTCTCCGGATGGCGAATTCGTTGTTCCACCCAACCAACTGAATCCTAATCCAATTCCTGGTGACCAAGTCGGAAAGGCGTTTCCGGACGGGGCCGGAGGTGTGATCGTGCACGAGATCGATTATTCAATGGTCTATTACATCGACCCCTACGGCAACCAAGCAAACTTCCGGCATCTGCTCTCGCGATATGATGGAATGGGCAATCAACTCTGGTCCACTGTCGCATTGGTTCCGATCGACAGTCTCGGGTCTTACGCCCGCGATGATTCGGATGCTGAGAGAGCAGTCGTGATAACTGCTAACCATGTATTCATAACGGCTCATTGCTATGACTACAGAGTGAGCAGCCGGTGCTGCCGTGGAAAAGTTGAACATAGGTCCTTTGTGGAGTTGACCCCCAGAACCCATGCCCGGCATGCTTATCTTGCCGGGACTTCAGGAGGTCGCTCGCCATGGTCAAATCCACTCGCCGCTACTCAGCAAAACTGAAATTCCAAGTCGTCCTCGAAGCCCTTCAGGGCAGTAAAACGCCAGGCCAAATCGCAAAAGCCTATGGCGTCCATCCTAACACGATCGGCAATTGGAAGCAGGTCTTCCTGGAGAACGGACCCGCCGTCTTCGAGCGTATCACCGGCACGCAGGAAGCCGAGCGCAAGATCGCCGATCTGGAGCAGCTCCTGGGCAAAAAAGAGGTGGAGATCGCCCTTTTAAAAAACTTCTTGAGCCGCAGCTGATGTCTACGGAGAATAAAGTCGAACTCGTCAAGGAAGCCAGAGAGCCCTTCGGCCTGGCTCCGGCCCTGGCCGCCCTGTCCCTGCCGCGTTCGACCTGGCACTACTGGACGAAGATTCGCCGGCCCTACAAGGAGAAGTACGCTGACCTGAAGGGACCGCTTCAGACCGTTGCCCGGCAGCATCCGGAATACGGCTACCGAAGGACCAAGACCGAGCTGGAAGAAGTCCATGACGTGGTGGTTGGCGAACAGGTCATCCGGAAGCTTCATCGCTTGTTGGATCTGGTACTGGTGCGATCTGTTCGCCCTCCAAAGATGAGCGCGATCCGACAGGCCATCGCCGAGATCGGCGAGAAGTGCAATCTGGTCGCGGGCCTTGACGAGATCGGACCTTTCGAGGCTCTCTACACGGACTTCACAGAACTCGTCTATGCCACTGGCAAGGGCTTTCTGATTCCCTTGCTGGATCACCGCACCAAGTTAGTGTTGGGCTATGCAGTCGGCGCTGCGGCGAACACAGAGCTGGCCTTGGCTGCCTGGATACAGGCGGTTGACGGCCTGGCCGAATGGGATAGGACACCTAAGGGCATCATCGTCCATCACGATCGGGACCCGGTCTTTACGAGTCATGACTGGCTGGCGCAACTGCTGCAGCGGGATGGCGCACGCGTGTCTTACGCTCTGCGCGGGGCGAAGGACAACCCTGAAATGGAAGCATTCAACAGTCGCTTCAAGAACGAGAATCGCTCCCTGCTGCTGGAGGCACAGAGCTTGGAAGATCTGCAACACGTGGTCGCCGCCAGGATGGATTATTACAATCAGGTCAGGAGGCATTCAAGCCTTGGAAATCGGTCGCCGTGGGAATACGCGGAGGCCCTGGGCAGGAAACGCTGATCACAAGAAACGGGGGTCAACCCTGTTCAACTTTTCTGCGGCAGCTCAGTGATTTGTGACAGAAAAGCTGTCATAAGTGACAACAAAATGACAACTGTGATTTCTTGTATGTTGTTGATTATTAGTTAGTTACAAGGTCTATGACAGAATGACAACTATATACTGCTGTTTTTTTCATTTTATAGAATTTTTGTTTTTTTGTTTTTCTAAACAAATTTCGAAAACTAGCTGTCATTCTGTCACAGATGCTGAATATGCTCCTTATCGGTAGAATCAGACCACCATTATTTTTGTTGGGTTTACCAACCGCATTTGCGTAACCGTTTGCGTTACCTGCAGTGACTTGTGTGTTCAAGGATTTGCTGTTCGACAGATCCGGAAGCTGATGTGAAGGAAATCGGGGCCAGGAACCGGGATATAGGAGTACCTATGGGCTCCACGTAGATTCATGTAAGTAGAATCCCAGCATCCGCCCCTCACGACCCTATTGCTACCAGCTTCTGCGCCAAGTGGGTTTGTTTGTGGTTCGGCACTATAGCTGCCGTACAGATCCCCAATCCATTCCCAAGCATTACCAGCAAGGTCGAGTAAACCTAGATGACAGGCTCCCGTTGGATATGATCCTATTGGTGTAGTCCAGCCGACACAATACACTCTGTTTGGATGCTGGTAGTTTACTTCATCGCATGATGCGGCGGTATGTGTCAACAAAACCGAGACAGTTCCTCCTCTGAAATTAGTGTACA
>CAZMSD010000043.1:0-32405 GCA_964568855.1 uncultured Bacteroidaceae bacterium
GGCTGATAGCACGCGAGTTTACGGACTGGAGGCCGGTCACTCCATAAGGTCTAGATCCTTTCCGGAGCGTCGATTCCCATCAGTTCCAGGCCCTGCCTCAGGACGACGCCCACGGCGGCCACCAGGGCCACGCGCTGCGCGGCCAGCCCGGGATCTTCCACCCGGTCGTAGACGCTGTGGGCGTTGAAGAAGCGCGAAAAGGCCCGCGCCAGCTCGTAGGTCCGGCCGGCCAGCCGGGCCGGGTTGAGCTGCTGGGCGGCCAGGCGCACCTGCTCCGGCCAGAGGGCCAGGGCCTTGAGCAGTTCCACTTCCTCCGGCTGGCCCAGTTTCGCGAACTCCCCTACCGCCGCGGGATCGAGGCCGCTCTTGCGTACCAGGCTCTGGATCCGGGCGTGAGCGTACTGCAGATAGGGACCCGTATTTCCCGCCAGGTCGATGGATTCCTCGGGATCGTAGGTCATGTCCAGCCGGGGATTGACCCTGAGCACGTAGTACTTCAGCGCCGCCTGGGCCAGACTGCGGTTGATGGCGGCCTGCTCCGCCTCGTCCAGCTCGGCCCGCTTGCGGCTTTCCTCCATGATCCTGCGGCAGGCCTCCTCAAGCTCGTCCAGCAGTTCGTCCGCGTCCACAACACGCCCCTCGCGGCTTTTCATCTTGCCGGTGGTCAGGTTGACCATGCCGTAGGAATAGTGCTGAAGATGCTCCGCCCACTCGTAGCCCAGGCGCTTGAGGATGTGGAAGAGCACCTTGAAGTGGTGCTCCTGTTCGTTGCCCACCACGTAGATCATGCGATCGAAGCCCAGCTCCTCGTGACGGGTGACGGCGTTGCCCAGGTCCTGGGTCATGTAGATGCTGGTGCCGTCGCTGCGCAGCAGCACCTTGGGTTCCAGGCCCAGTTCCCCAAGCGGGCAGACCACGGCTCCCGTTTCGTTGCGCTTAAGCAGCCCCTCCTTCAGGCCCCGCTTCACCACGGACAGGCCCAGGACCCAGGTCTCGCTCTCGCGGTAGACCTTGTCGAAACGCAGGCCCAGGCGGCGGTAGGTCTCCTCGAGGCCCGGCAGGACCCAGCCGTTAATGCGTTCCCACAGCGCGCGGACCTCCGGATCGCCTTCCTCCCAGGCCCGCAGCATGGCCCGCACCGCGCCCTGCAGCTCCGATTGCTCTTCGAATCTCCGCTGGATTTCCCTTTGCTGCTCCTCGTCCATCGCCGCCGGACCTAAGTTCCGCGCCTTCAGCCAGGCATCCTGCTCTTCCTTCAGTTTCTCTGCGAAGAGCACGTAGTAGCGGCCCACCAGGTGATCGCCCTTGAGCCCGCTGCTCTCGGGCGTTTCACCGTTGCCCCAGCGCTGCCAGGCCAGCATGCTGCGGCAGATGTGGACGCCCCGGTCGTTGATCAGGTTCAGCCGGATAACCCGGTGCCCCACCGCTTTCAGCAGTTCGGCCAGTCCCTGGCCCAGGATGTTGTTGCGCACGTGCCCCAGGTGCTGGGGCTTGTTGGTGTTGGGACAGGAGAACTCCAGGGCGACGCATGCGCGCTCCGGTTCGGGCAGCAGGTGATACAGCAGGCTCGCCGGATCCTCGGCGGGCCGGAGCGCCGCCGGGATCACCTGGGCGAACCAGGCCGGACGTTCGATGTTCAGATTCAGATAGGGTCCGGCGGCCGCGGCGCCGGCGATTCCGGGCAGCGAGGCGAGGCTCTCCGCCAGCGTCGAGGCGATCTGCTGGGGAGGGCGGCGGCAGAGCTTGGCCAGCGGAAAGCAGGCGCAGGCCAGGTCGCCCAGGCTCGCATCGGGGGGCGGCTCGAGATCGAATTCCGCGGGAGCCAGATCCGCGTTGAAATGTTCCTTGAGGGCGTCGGAAAGTGCCGCCTGGATCCGTTCTTCGATCCTCAAACTCGTTCCTCCCTAAAAATCCGTCGATCACCGGACGCCCAGCTGGCGCAGGCCTTCGTAAACCGCCACGGCCACGCTGTTGGCCAGGTTGAGGCTGCGCGTCCGGCCCGGCATGGGAATCCGCAAGGCCTGGTCCGGATAGCAATTCAACAGTTCGGCCGGAAGACCCCGCGTTTCCTTCCCGAAGACCAGAAAGTCTCCGCTGCGGTATTCGGGCTCAGTGTAGGGCCGCCGGGCCTTGGAGCTGAAAAAGAAAAAGCGCTCCTCGGAATGCGCCTGAAGCAGGCCGTCCAGGTCGGAGACCACGGAGTAGACCGCGCGTTCCCAGTAGTCCAGCCCCGCCCGCTTGAGCCGCGCGTCGTCCAGGCTGTAGCCCAGGGGCTCCACCAGGAACAGGCGGCAGCCGGTGCAGGCGCTGAGCCTGATGATATTCCCGCTGTTCTGGGGAATCTCGGGCTCGACCAGGACGATATTGAAAAAGGGCTCCATGACGCGTGGCGCACAATATGGGGATCAAGGATGAAACGAAATGCGGCTTCGTGCGTTCAAAGCCTGTGAACAGCGATTTCGGCTGTCGGATGTGAGTCGGATTCGGCATATTCCGGCATAAGCAAGGGAGGACATCATGCAGCGAAACCACCTCGCAGAAGGACTGTACCGCTGGTTCAAGATCTTCGTTGCTCTGCTGGTTCTTGCTCTGGCGCTGCAGTCAAATGCAAGCACCCGCGGGGCCGTCCCCCGAGTGCTGATCGCGACGGACAAGCAGGAACTCGCCCCCGGTGAATCCTATTCCATCCGGCTGGACGTGCAGCATGACGGCTTCGTCTACCTCTACTCCCTCGACCCCAAAGGCTACGCCCGGTTGATCTTCCCCACCGAGACGGTGGACGGCCGGGGTGAAGTGCTGTCCGGCGAGTACCGCGAGATCTACCCCGTGCTGGCCGGCCATGTGGACGGCAGCGAGCGCCTGGTGGCCGTGCACACCCTGGAGTACAGGCGCATCAAGCCTTCCCGCTGGGAGTTCCTGGCGCCCGATCCCGAGGACCTGGAAGAACTGAACTACCGGATGACCCGCTCAACCCGTGAGCTGGACAACTACGCCGTCACCGCGATCGAGGTCTACGGACCTCCCGAGGAAGAGGAATCGGTGGGCATCTCGGTGCATCACCGCCACCACTACGACTACTGGTGCCATTACTGCGACTGCTGGCACCCCACCTGCCACGGGGGTCACTGCTACTGCGGCTGGGAAGTGGTCTTCCACTACCACGGATTCTACCATTACAGCCACTGCTTCCTCTGGGGTTCCTGGCACGGCTGGTGGCGTCCGCCCGTGGTCTACGTCTACATCCGCGGTGGCAGCCCCTACGACTACGATACCACACCCTGGCGCAGCCGTACTGTCTGGACGCGTCACCGGCATTACAGCGACCGCTGGCGCGAGCGCGTGAAGCCCTCCATCGCAGTCAAGGAGAACTGGTCGCAGATCGGCGAACGCCGCCTGGTCGAAGTCCGGGCGAAGGACATCCGCACGCGCCTGCGTGAAGCGCCCCAGGCGCCGGCCGGTTCCGAAAAGCATGTCTGGAGCACCCAGCAGGCCAAGAACAGCATCCGCCGGCAGGCGGACCCGGCGGTGTCAACCAGGCCGGGGAACGAAGTGGTGCGCAAGGAGCGCCTCACCGATACTCGAGCAAAGACTCTGAGCACCAAACAAAGCGCCGGGAAAAAGCCTTCGGCCAAGCTGAGCAAGCAGGAAAAGAAAGCCCGCAAGGCGCAGCTCAAGACCGAGAAGAAGCAGCGGAAACTCGAAAAGAAACAGCGCAAGAAGGCGCAAAAGGCACAGAAAGCAAAGCAGAAGTCCGTGCAGAAACAACAGCCGAAGCAGAAACAGAAACCGACCCCGGCACCGAAACCCGCTCCGAAGAAGTGAAGCCCGGGGATTGCGCCCCCGGCGATCGAGTATTCAACACTTCGTGATACAGCAGCGCTCCGTGACGCGGGGCGCTGCTTATTCTCGTGTATCACGTATTTTCGGCGGGCGCTTCGGCTGGAGGCCACCCAGGGGACTTGAACCCCTAACCTACGGTTTACAAAACCGTTGCTCTACCGGATTGAGCTAGGGTGGCGAATAGTTCGTGTTGTACTATGCAGGGGAGTCGGCTGGTTCTCGGCATTCGGCGCATCGATGGTAGAGCCCGCTTTCCGGAGCCGTCGACGGGGAAGCGAACGCGCCGGCGCCCGATTGGAAACGTGGTGTAAAAACGAAGGGGCGCGGTCTCCCCGGCGCCCCAAGAATAGTAAACCGGATCCTCAGCTCCAGCGGCCTATTCCGGCGCCAGGACCAGCCGGCGCTCGCTCAAGGTTTCCACCATCCAGCTCTTGCCCCCGGCGCTGAATCCGTCCAACAGCATGGCCAGGTTGCGCGCCCGGCCGTCGAGCTGCACTTCGCAGCGGAAGACGCCGCCTTGAAGGCCCCGGTCGGTCACCGACTTCACGATGGCCTGGCTGCGCAGGTGCTCGATGAAGGCGCTCTGCTGGCGGAAGTCCATTCCGCGTACCTCCACTTCCACCTCCAGGGACTGGGTCTGAAGTGCGGCCCATTTCTGCAGGACTTCCTTCAGCACTTCGTGAGCCACAGCCAGGGCCGCCTGCTCCAGGGCCGAGGCGCCGGCCACCTGCGAGTTGACGTGGGCCTTGGTGGCGTCGGTCTGGTGCACCGAGAGCACCCTCCCGGTGTCGATGCGGTAGAGTCGGCCGCTGAGCACCGCCTGGACGCTGGCCAGGCCGGCGGAGGCGACGACGCCGGAGGCCTGTCCCGGCGTGGCGCGGGCGCGTCCGGCGAAGATCAGGTCCGCCGTGGCGCCCGAAACCACCGCCGCCATCCGGTCCCGGTCGAGCTGGCCGAAGGTCTCGATGATCTCGCGGGCCCTGCTCCAGTCCACGGCGTTACGGTCCACCACGTCGAAGCCCAGGTCCAGCAGGCTGCGCGTCACCGCGGTCTCGGCTACCACAGATTCGCTGTCCTCAAGGTTCTTCTCGGCTAAAAGGACCATCACGCGCGGTTTCTGCATCCAGTCCAGCAGGGCCCGCACAGCAAGCTCGTCGGCGATCATGGCGTCCAGGATCTCGCCCACCTCGGCGTCGATGTGCACCAGCCACTCGCCGTCGATTTCCCTGCGCTCCTCGATGATGCTGTAGCCGCGCACGTAGCCCAGGGACTTGCTGAGAATCTTATCCGAGACCAGGGCGAAGTTCTGAACCACGGTCTCGGCGCCGATGACTATGCCCACGGTCTGCTCCACGGCGCCGCGCATGGCGTCCTTCAGGGCCAGGTCCCGGGTCTCGCCGTAGCCCTTGGCCTGCACCCGGCTGAGGGTCTGGGCGAAGGCGCAGAGCGCCAGACTGAGAAACAGCAGCGGCAGGAGAATTCGTTTCATGTTCGACTCGCGCTTTCCGTTGGCCGAGTACTCTATCAGTAATAGATGATCCCGCTGAGCGTGATCGTGCTGGTGGAGGTCTTCTCCACCGAGTTGAGGTCATCCACGAACCATTCCCAGTTCCATTCGTAGCTGGAATGAGACCAGGTCAGGTCGATACTGAAGCGCTCGTGGATGTAACCCGTGCCCAGAGAGAAACCGAAACCGACCGTCTGGTCGCCGTAGACCAGGTCGTCCGTCACGGGGTCGTAGTTGATGTCGGCGAAGGTGGTGGGCATGTTGCGGAAGCCCCCGCGCAGGGGAATCACCCCGATGTCGGTCACCAGCAGATACTCAACTCCCACACGGTACTGGAACAGGTCCTTTTCGCTCCAGCTGAGCTTGTTTTCCACGATGTATTCCCCGCCGCCGGTCGGGGGCTCGTCCAAGGTGGTCTTGACCTTGCTCTTGCCGTAGGCGCGGTTCTCCAGGTCGAAGGCCAATGTGAAAAACTCTCCGATGCGCCAGGAGGCGCCCACCCCTATCATCAGCGGCATCTCGACTTTTGTAATACCAGAAGTGTTGTACTGATTGGGATCCAGGGTGTTCGAAACATCCACGTTCAATTTGAAGGGCAGCCGTAACGACAGGCCGAGTCGCAGCGGCATCGGGTTCTCGAGACCCTGGAGGTCCGCCAGGACGCCCAGGCCCAGGTTGAAACCGGAGAATTTCTCTTCCCAATCGTAAGGAGTCGTATCGGCCACGCCCTCTCCGTCCGTCTTGCCCATCCAGATGTTCGCCGTGGCACCCAGCGACAACACCGGATTCATGTGGAAGCCCAGGCCGGGTGAAATGGTGCTCGCCCCGCCCTTGGAACTTCCATCGCGGTCCTCGCTGTAGGTATCGATCTGGCGCTGCAGGGCCAGGGCGAGAACCAGTTTGCGCTCGTCGGCCAGCTGCACCGGAAATGCACCGCTGATGAAGTTCAGCACGTAGTGGTTGTCGCTGCTGGTCTGGTCGTACTGGTCGTCCACATAGTCGGATTCGAAAGAATTGGACACGAATCGGTTGACCACCGAAGCCTCGGGTCGCTCCAGCGTCGCCAAACCTGCAGGATTCCAGACCACCGAGGTGGCGTCATCGGCCACGCCGATGAAGGCGCCGGCCATGCCCTCGGCCCTGGCCCCCGCTCCGGTGATGTTCCAGTTGATCGCCGCAGTTGCAGAACTTCCAAAGAAAACGGTGACCAGTACGCCGCAGCAAACACTCTTCCACAAGCTCATGGGTGCTCCCCTTTCATTAAGTCCCGTTTCCCGGAAGTAGCACTCCAGTCTACTGGTTCAGCAACCCCGGAACACCTGTATCACATTAAACTATTTCGTCACCACCTTGTCGCCCACGTTCAAGGGCTGCTGCTTCCCGCCCAGGGTGCGGGCAATGGACATGCGCTCCTGGACCTGGACCACCGCCAGCTCGCCAAGTTGCGTAACGCGCCTGCCCAGCTCTTCCCCTGTGACCGGGTGAACGATGGGCCGGCCTTCGCGGTAGGCCACCAGCTTGGAACCCTTGCGCAGCCCGGCGCCTGAGCCGATATCCAGGAAGATTTCGCCCGCCTCCAGGTTGATCACCGTGCCGTCCAGCAGGGGCAGGTCGTTGTAGACCTCGATGGCCAGCTTGGCCACCTCGCGGTCGATGTTCCGGATGCCGCTCTTGCGGGATTCGGCCATGCGCGCCACCAGTGTGATACTGGTCTCCGTGTCGATCACCCTGGCGTTGATCCTGGCGAAACCGCGCGTCACCGTGATGCTGCCCATCACCAGGGCGTCCGCGCCCACCAGCTTGGCCACCTCAACGGCCTGGCGCTCGTCCACCATGCCGCTCATGTTGAAGGCCTGCTCCTTGAGAATCTCGTCCACGGCGTTGCGCTCGATCACCCGGAAACGCCGCAGGTTGACGAATTCCGTGACCAGGGTCTCCGCGGCATGGACGCCGACATCGCGGGATTCGCCCGTCACCTGGAATGGCATCACCGCCAGCGAGAGCCGGGAGCCCACTTGTGTCACGGCCTCGGGCGAATAGGCCAGCACCCCGCCGCTGCGGACGTAGGTCATGTCCGGTTGCGCGGAGATGGCCTCGCCCACGTCCTGTATCCGGTCGGACATCCAGTCGAAGAGGCCGGGCGAATCCTTGTCGGGGGACGCCGATTCAGCCGGGGCAGCCTCCAGCGGTGCGGCTTCACCCGAGGAAGTACTCGCTGAACCTTCGTCCAGCAGACTCTCGAGCGGGCCGGTCCCGCCCGGGTCCGGCGGAGGAAGCTCGGATTTTGCCGACTCGCCCGCCGGCGCGATCTCCGGTTCTTCCAGGATGACCCGCTCCTGAACTTCGGGCAGGTCTCCCGCCGCGATACGGTCGAGCAGGTGTCGGGCTTCCTTGCTTTTCTTCCGATAAGCCAGGTGCAGCTCCAGCTCCTGCCTGGCCAGCTCACCCTCTCCCAAGTGAAAGTGGCAGAAACCCATTTTCAGGTGCGGGTAGTAGCGGATGAAGCGGGTCCCGTAGGTGCGCTTGCGCTTGACGTCCTCGAACTCCAGCGAGGCGGCGGCCCTGAACTCGCCCAGAGCCCGCAGGTGATCGCCGGTCTCCAGGTAGCGCTGGCCTTTTTCATAGTAGCTGTAGAACTTTTCCTGGGCGCCCAGCGGCAGCGCGGCCGCCAGCAGCAGCGCCAGCATCAGGGCGATCGAAGACGGAGAGATTCTCCATGCGGTTTCGGCATTTTGGTTCGTCCTTCGGTGTGCGCCTCTGGGCCTGTTCGGGATCATCTGGTTCAACCTGGTGGGCTGTGGTTCAAGTAGCATGGGGGCTATCCGGTCCGGTTCCTTCTCATGAAGCGCTAGCTGGCGAAATCGGGAGAACTGATCAGGCCGCCGGCAGCCCCACCAAATCCTGCATGAAAATGATAAATTTTCAGCACTCACACAGCCAAACGTTCCGCCGGTTCTTAAAGGAATCTCAGTGGGAGGAGTCCTGTGATGCCGATCCACACCCCGACCCTGATCCGGGTTCATGTTCTGGTCCTGCTCTGCATTGCCGGGTGGGCCGCCGCCACGGTTGCAGAGGAAACGACTCCGCCCATCGGACGAATCTCCTTCTACGTAGGCGATGTCCGCCTCAGAGGGAAGGACGCGACCACCTGGGACGCCGTGAAACTGGAGCAGCCGCTCAGACAGTCCGACGTACTTCGCACGGGCGGCGAGAGCCGGGCCGAGCTGCTCTTCCAGGACGGCAGCCTGGTGCGCATGGGCGAGCAATCCATGCTGGATCTCGAAGAGTTCCAGATCGAAGAGAACCGCATCCAGGGCAAGCTGCAGATCCTCTTCGGCCGGATCTGGTCAAACCTCAGAAAGGTGGGCCAGCGCAGCTTCGAAGTCCAGAGTCCCACGGCCGTGATGGCTGTCCGCGGCACCACCTTCAGGGCCGATGCTCATCGCGATTCCACGTTCCAGATGTGGGTCTACGAGGGTAAGGTGGACGTAAATCGCCGAATATCCGTGACGCCGGAGGCGCGGAGCGAACCCGGCGTGAAGCCCCAAACAGAATCCGAGCCCGGCCGCGAGAAGGTTCCCGGTCCTCAACCGGTACCAGGACCCTACGAAGTGACCCTGAAGGAGTGGCTGCAGGTGGTGGGCCGGATGACCTTCATCCTGCAACCGGACGGCAGCTACCGGCTCAAGGAATTCGATCCCGGGAGCGACGCGCTCGATCCCTGGGTCAAGTGGAATCACGAGCGGGATGAACTGATCTGGTGATGAACTCCCTCAGCCCCGGGGCGCGGCGCAGCCTGCGCGTCGCACTGATCGGGCTTTCAGCCTGCGTGCTGAGTTTCCTGCTGGCCGCGCTGCCCCCCTTCTCCGAAATCCTGCGCCAGTTCGAGGCCCGCACCTACGACCTGCGGGTCCGCCTCACCAGCGGGGGCGCGGATCCCGCCACGGATCGGATCCTGATCGTGGACATCGACCGCCGCAGCGTCCACAAGCTGGGCCGCTACTACCAGTGGCCGAGAAGCCACTTCATCAGCCTGATGGAGATCCTCAACGCGGGGGGCGCCCGGGCGGTGGTCTTCGACGTGCTCTTCGATCCCTTGGACCCCCTGACCGATTCGCTCTTCGTCGATCGGGTCAAGCGCTCGGGCAACGTCTATTTCGGCTTGGCCTTCACCGACGCCGACAGTTCCACTTTCCTCTACCCCATGAGCGAGCCGCCTCCGGGTCTGAGGACTTCCGGGCGGCGGATCGAGTACTCGGGATCCCCTGAATGCACCTGGTCCAAGGATCGCCTGGAAGCCGCCATGGTGAAGGCCCTCAACGCGGCCCGGGGCTGGGGCTTCGTCAACGCCAGCCCGGACGCGGACGGCGTGATACGGCGCGCTCCGCTGCTGACCGAATTCGCGGGAAACGTCTACCCCTCGCTCTCCCTGTCGGTGGCCGCCGGCATCCGGGACCTGCCAGTGGTCAGTGCGCAGGGCACGGAGCACCTGCTGCGAGTCGCAGGGCCCGGAAACATTCCCTGGATGGAGCTTCCGCTGGATGGACGGGGGAGCCTGCTGCTGAACTTCCCGGGCCATTTCAAGACCTTCCGGTATCTGTCCTTCTACGACGTCCTCGAAGAGCGGGTGCCGGGCGAACTCTTCCGCGACAGAATCGTCTTCATCGGCTCTTCCTTCGCGGGTCTGGCGGACATCAAACCCACGGCGATCCAGGAGATCTACCCCGGCGTGGAAGTGCACGCCACGGCCCTCTACAACTTGCTTCAGGGCAATCCCGTGCGCAGTGCAGGCGCCCTGGTGGTGGTGCTCATGGTGGCCGCGATGGGTTTCGGCTCGGCCTTCGCCTTCGGCATTCCGCGGCTGCGCAAGGGGCTGCTGATCGAGTGCGCCATGCTCGCCGCGCTGCTCACAGCGGCTGCGCTGAGCCTCGGCGGCTGGCAGACTCTGGTGCCGGTGGTCCTGCCCTGCATCGCGGCGATCCTGGCCATCACCGGCGCCATCACCAACCGCTTTCTGGGCGAGGAGCGCGAACGCAAGTGGATCCACTCCGCCTTCTCGCGCTATGTATCACACGAGTTGGTGCAGGAATTGATCCGGCACCCGGAGCAGCTCAGCCTGGGCGGCGAACGGCGGGAACTCAGTTTCCTCTTCTGCGACATCCGCTCCTTCACCAGCCTGAGCGAGCAGTGCGAGCCGGACGAGCTGGGAGCTCTGTTGAACCGCTATCTTTCGGTGATGACGGAACTGATCATGGAGCACGGCGGCACGCTGGACAAGTACATCGGCGACGCGGTGGTGGCCTTTTTCGGCGCGCCGGTGCCCCTCCCCGACCATGCCCGGCGGGCGGCCGGGGCGGCCCTGGGGATGCAGCGCAAGCTGGTGGAGCTCAGGGAGGAATTCGCGGGGACCGTGCTTGAATCGCTGGTCATCGGCGCGGGAGTCAATACCGGGCCGGTGCTGGTGGGCAACTTCGGCTCCAAGATCCGTTTCGACTACACGGCCATCGGCGACGCCATGAACCTGGCCAGCCGTCTGGAAGGCCTGACCAAGCATTACCGCTGCGGGATCCTGGTCTCGGACAATACGCTGCGCAGGCTGGATGGAAGCCACCTGACGCGGTGCGTGGACCGGGTGCGCGTGATGGGCAAGACCGAACCGGTGGACATTCACCAGCTGGAAGATGGACCGCCCTCCGGCGTGACACAGGAACAATGGCGGGACGAATACGCCGCTGCGCTGGAGTATTACATGCGGGGGAATTTCGAGCAGGCCGGCGAGGGCTTCGAGCGCATGCTCGAACGCGATCCCGGGGACGGCCCTGCGGCGGTGCTGCACGAACGCTGTCTGCTGCTGGGCAGGACCCCGCGACCGGATTGGAGCGGCGTCTGGGTGATGGACCGCAAATAGCGAAACGGCGAGATGAGAGGCTTCATCGGCATCGCGGGCAATATCGGCGTGGGCAAGACCACGCTGACGGACTGGCTTTCCGAGCGCCTGAGCTGGGATCCGCACTACGAGAGCGTGGCCGACAATCCCTTCCTGAACGATTTCTACGGGAACATGGACCGCTGGTCCTTTCACCTGCAGATCTACTTCCTGCAATCGCGCTACCGCGGCCACCTGGAGATGTGCGAGGGCCAGCGCGGCGTGGTGCAGGACCGCACAATCTGGGAGGACGTGGAGATCTTCGCCCGCAACCTCTACGAGATGGGGCACATCAGCGACCGCGAATGGCAGACCTACTCAGGCCTCTTCCACAACATGTGCCAGTTCCTGAGAAAGCCGGACCTGATCATCTACCTCAAGGCCTCGGTGAAAACCCTGCTGGACAGGATCAAGCGGCGCGGGCGCGATTTCGAACAGGGGATCGATCCGGAATACCTGCGCCGGCTGAACCGTTTCTACGGGGACTGGATCGCCGGCATGCGGGATCAGCCCGTGCTGGTAGTGGACGCGGACAGCCTGAACATCTTCCAGGACCGCCGCAAGATGCGCAGCCTGCTGGAATCGGTGGAGCGGGAACTCAGGCGCCGGCAGCTAACCCTCAGCCTGGGACACCTGCCCGCGCCCCAGGACTGATCCGTCAGATCGGCGATCACGAGTGATCGCATTCACAGTAATCGTCAATCATCAGGTAACTCGGCGATCACGCGATAGCACCTGGAGCCGTGTATCACCTGCCGGCTCCAGCTCAGCTCCTGGGTGCTGTCCAGGCGCGTCCAGGTACCCCAGGTACCCCAGGGATTCTGCGCCTCTTCCACGTAATACATCAGCGCATCCGGGATGGGCAGCCAGCTCAGGTCCACTCGATTGCCCGGCTTCCTGGCGATCTGCAGGTCGAAAGGCAGGAAAGGGAGGTCGAAATTACGCGCCAGCGCGCCCGAATTGCGCAGGTTCAGCCGCCCACCCGAGACCGTGATACCGTCCAGGCTGGCCAGGGGATCGGTTCCCTCGAGGATCATCCGCTTGATTTCCAGCGCCGCGACGGCCGGATCTTCCTGGATCATGCCGTAGAGGTCCTGGCTGGCCGTGCAGTGCAGGAAGGCCACCGCACCTGCCACGTGCGGGGCGGCCATTGAAGTGCCCGTCAGGTACTGGGTCCCGCCGCCGGTGTAGGTGGACAGCACGTGCGTGCCGGGGGCGCCCAGGTCGATGCTCTCCAGGCCGTAGGCCGCGCCCGAGTTGCGCACGTCCTGGTCGGTGGTGTTGGTCACGGCGATCAGGTAGTCGCTGCTGCAGCCCGTGGGTACGTCTCCCTGGACATCGACGTCGGCGTTGATGTTCATGGTGGCCGCGGTGGACAGGATGCCCGCCTCGCCCATGGCGTCGTACAAGTCGTTCCAGGCCTCGTAATTCGGGCTTTCGCAGTCGCCGTAATTCACGCCGAAACTGGAATTACTGGACACCACGTTGGCACCGGCGCCACCCTCGCTTTCCAGCCAGATCAGCTTCTGGTCCAGCACGTAGCCGTAACCGGCGATCACGATCGATGTCTGCCCGGAACTGGCGGCCACCGCCATCAGGCGGATGTCCCAGTTGACGCCGCAGACCTGGTTGCCGTTGTTTCCGCGGGCACCCGAAATGCCCCCCACGTGGGTCCCGTGGCCGCTGTTGGGAATCGTGCCGTCGTTCTGGTAGGCATCCCAGCCGTTGACGTCGTCCACATAGCCGTTATCGTCGTCGTCCAGCCCGTTGCCGGGCGTCTCGCCCTCGTTGATCCACAGCACCGGGGCCAGATCCGGGTGACTCAGCTCCATGCCGCTGTCCACGATGGCCACCACCACCGGATCGCCTCCCGGATCGACGCCCTCGGTGGTGAAATCCCAGGCCTCCGGAGCGTCGATATCCGCGTCGTTGTCCGGGTTGTCCAGGGCCCACTGCGATGCAAAGCTGGGATCGTCGGGGAAGGTCAGCCGCAGCTCGAGCAGGTGGTCGGGCTGGGCGTAAAGCACGTCGGGATCCCGGCGCAGCAGGCGCAGGGCCTGCTCTACTTCCAGGTTCCCCAGCAGCTCCACCAGGTAGATGTCCAGGGCTCGCACCAGCAGCCGGCCGGGCCGGAAACGCAGCGGATCCAGCAGGGAGCCCGCCTCGCCCGTCTCGACGCGCTGCCTGAAACGCACGATCACCTGGCCGGGCACCCAGGCGCCGGTTCCCGCCGTACCGGAACTTCCGACGATCGACTCACTCTTCCGTGTAACGGGCTCCGCATCGCCGGCGGCGAAAGCGGCGCAGGAAAACGCGAAGGCAAGCAGCAGGACGAAGCCTCTTGCTGCATCCCTGGTTGAAGCTGTCCTCATGATCGATTCCTCACCTGTGGAAACCTGTGCGGGGGGTCCAAGAGGCCGGCCATCGCCCGGACCTGCTCCCAGATTCGAGTCGCCCGGTCGACCGGCAGCCCGCAAGCTACAAATCCCCTCCCGGAGAGCCCAAGCGAATCTGTGCGGGTGCGCTGCGTTGACGGCATGCGCAGTTGTATGGCGTCGCGCGACGGCCTTTCCTCGGCATCAGCCGCGCAGGGTATGCAGCGCCGCTTGGCTTTCGATTGCGAAGCTCGCGCTGCGGGAGCTGCATGCGCGGTGGTATGGCGTCGCGCGAAGCGCGCGCGCCATACCCTACTTGATTCGACCTGCGCATTTCCTATCTTTATTCTGTTAACAAATTCACGTCTGTTCCCACCCGCCGCCTGCATCAGCGAAACTGCTCCGGGCGGCTACTCTTCCGACAACCATACCGCTAGAAAGGAGTATCCAATGTCCACGCTGAAAGCCCTTCTGGCTGAGAAGATTCCTCCCATGATCGAGGAAGTGAAGAAGCTGCGAGTCGACCACGGCGACAAAGTGATCAGCGAATGCACAGTGGCGCAGGCCTATGGCGGCATGCGGGGCGTCAAGTGCATCGTGACGGAAACCTCGGCCCTCGATCCGATGGAAGGCATCCGTTTTCGGGGTTATACAATCCCCGATTGCCAGGAGCGGCTTCCCCATGCGGACGAGGGCGAGGAACCCCTGCCTGAGGGCCTGTTCTGGCTGCTGCTTACCGGCGAGGTTCCCACCATGGAACAGGTGCAGGGACTCAGCGCCGAGTGGAGAGACCGGGCCCGGATTCCCGACCACGTCTACAAGACGCTGGACGCCATGCCTGTCGACACGCATCCTATGACCCAGTTCTCCACGGCGATTCTCGCCCTGCAGACGGAAAGCCAGTACGCGGCCCAGTACCGCAAGGGTATGCGGAAAGCCGAATACTGGGAATGGGCCTACGAAGACACCATGGATCTACTGGCCCGGCTTCCTCATGTGGCGGCTTACATCTACCGGCGCAGCTACAAGAACGCGGATCACATCGCTCCCGATCCGGCCCTGGACTGGGGGGGCAATCTGGCTCACATGCTGGGCTACGACCAGCTGACCTTCCGCGAGCTGATGCGCCTGTATCTGACCATTCACTCGGACCACGAGGGCGGCAACGTCAGCGCGCACACCACTCACCTGGTAGGCAGCACGCTCTCGGACCCCTACCTCTCGCTTTCCGCGGGCATGAACGGCCTGGCGGGGCCGCTGCACGGCCTGGCCAACCAGGAAGTGCTGCGCTGGGTTTACGAGCTGCGCGACAAACTGGGCGTGGACGTGCCCACCGTGGAACAGTTGAGCAAGGCGTTGTGGGACACCCTCAACAGCGGCCAGGTGATTCCCGGATACGGCCACGCCGTGCTGCGCAAGACCGATCCCCGCTACACCGCCCAGCGTGAGTTCGCCTTGAAGCACCTGCCCGACGATCCGCTCTTCAAGCTGGTGGGCATGATCTACGAGACGGCTCCCGACATCCTGCTGGAGCACGGCAAGGCCAAGAATCCCTGGCCCAACGTGGACGCCCACAGCGGTTGCCTGCTGGTGCACTACGGGATGACCGAATACGACTACTACACCGTGCTCTTCGGCGTCAGCCGCGCCCTCGGCGTGCTGGCCAGCCTGATCTGGGACCGCGCCCTGGGCCTGCCTCTCGAGCGGCCCAAGACCATAACCACGGATTGGATCAAGGACTTCCTTTCCAAGAACTGAGACCAATCCCAAGCGATCTTCAGCGCCCCGCTTCGGCGGGGCGTCTCACTCAGAGCTATTTCGGTATGTGAGACATGATCGGCGAACCCGGGGCGAAGCGTCCGGCCGAGGTCATTTCGGCCAGCCGCAGGATGGACCTGCCGGCCTTCCACGCCCGGCCTTTCATGGAGCGGGTGCGGCGCGGCTGGATCGGCGTGCCCCATCCCTGGACCGGAGAGGTCGGCCGGGTTTCACTCGCACCACCGGAGGTCCTGGGTTTCGTCTTCTGGAGTCGACGGCCCGGACCGCTGCTGCGCTTCCTGCCCGAGCTCGTGGAACGCTACGGTGCGGACCGGCTGCTCTTCCAGGTGACGATCACCGGGCTCGATCGGCTGCTGGAGAGGAAGGCGCCCGCCGCGGGAGCCGTGCTGAAGGACATGGAGCGCATCGCCTCCGCGCTGGGCGCTGAGGCCCTGGTCTGGCGTTTCGACCCCCTGCTGCTCTCCGAGCTCAGTCCTCCCGCAAAGATCCTTAAGACCTTCGACGGACTCGCGGACCGCATCCAGGGCCTGACGAGGAGACTGACGCTGAGCTGGCTGGACTTGTATCACAAGACGCGCCGCAACCTGCTGCCCCTCGAGGAGCTGGGCTGCGGCGTCTGGAACCCGGACCGGCGGCAGCGGCGCGATCTGCTGGACGCCCTGGTGGAATCCGCCGTGGAACGAGGATTCAGTCCCGCGGCCTGCTGCGAACCCGAGATGTTGGAGCACTCCGGTGTGCGGCAGGGCCGCTGCGTGGACGGGGACTTCTTCGAGCGCCGCGCCGGCCTGTCCCCCGGCGCCCTGGGCAGCGCTCCCACGCGTCCGGGCTGCGGCTGCTGCCGGGCGCGCGATATCGGCGTCTACGACAGCTGCGCCTTCGGCTGTCTCTACTGTTACGCCGTCCGGCGCCCCCTTAAGCGCGCTCCCAGCGATCCGTGGCGGACCTATGAATGATCCGCGACGGGGCCTATCTTAGGACCGCGCCGGGATGGTGGAACTGGTAGACACTGGAGACTTAAAATCTCCTGGCCCTAGGCCGTGCGGGTTCGAGTCCCGCTCCCGGCATTCCATACAGCGGCTCAATAGCGGACACCCGACCGCAGCATATTGAACTGAAAGCCCCCGGTGCTGTACCTGTGAGACAACACCGGGGGCGAATGGTTACGTGCTGTGATACACTCCCCGGGTCCAGACGGAACCGTCGAATGCATTCGGCGCTTATTTTACGAGCACCATTTTCTGCGTCCGAGCCACGTCGCCTTCACCCTGCAGACGAGCGAAATAGACGCCGCTGGCCAGGCCGGAGGCGTCGAAGACGACCGTCGAATGGGATCCCGTGCCCGGGCCCTCGAAGAGCGTGGCGACTTCCTGGCCGGCCAGGTTGTAAACCTTCAGGCTGACCCGCTCGCCGGCCGGCGCGCTGAAGCGGATGCTGGTCCGCGGGTTGAAGGGATTGGGATAGGCCGGCTCCAGCACGAAGGCCGCGGGACCGCTCCTCCGTTCCGCCACGTCGAGATACTGTTCGGCGTCGATCCACATCATCAGCTCGTTGCCGTCCTCGTCGCTGAAATCGAGGTCGAAGTCGATGCCGTCGGTGACGGCGTAGTGGAAAGGCTGGTAGACCAGGTCGGCCCCCAGGGGATGCGGGTAGTCGTCCAGGCGCTCGGCCCAGACCCAGAAGTCGTCGTAGGCCACGGCCGTTTCGTCGTTCACCTCGAAGTTCCAGAGCACCATGGCGTCACCGGCGCCCAGGGTGTAGTCCTGGGACCAGATCTCCGTGCCCGGCACCCCGCCGTCGTCCTCCATCAGGTGCAGGCGGATGTCGTTGCCCCCGTGGCCCGTGCCGTCGGGATCGTAGAGTCCCACCAGCACGTAGGTCACCAGCAGTCCGTCTTCCTGTGATACGCCGTCTGGCCACTCCACGAACATGGCCGGGTCGCCGCCCGAGAAGTAATACACGGCGTCGACGAAGCTGTAGCCCAGCCGGTACTCGCCGGCCGGCAGCACGTCGATGGGGCTGACCCACAAGGTGTCGTTGGCGTTGTTCTGGTCGTCGGGATTGTTGGCGTAGCTCTTCAGCTCGTTCTCGCCGACGACCTCGGGCGTCCATTCGTAGATCCGGTTCTCGCTGCTCAGCGGCGGGATGTCCATCCGCGGCAGGATCGGTCCGTCGAGCACTTCGTTGGCCACCATCCAGGCCTGCACCTGCGAGCGGTACTCGCTGCCCATATTGGCGTACTCCACGTAGGTCTCGCAGTCGACACCCTCTGTGCGCGGATACTCGGGAATGATCTGCGTGCAGGCGACGTCGTTGGCGGGAACGTCGCTGGCCCAGATCTCCACGTCGTCGATGTACATCCCGTCGCCCACACCGCCGTCGTCGTTGCCGTCGGTGGTGATCCGCCAGCGCAGCCGCACGCTCTCTCCGGCGTATTCGTTGAGGCTCAGGGTCATGTTGCCGTTGTAGGGCAGGCCCGGCACGTAGTCCTCCCAGGTCTGCCAGCCGGGACGCGACACGTCGCCGTAGTCGTAGAACACGTTTTGCCAGACCAGACCGCCGTCGGTGGAAACCTCGACGTGGTAGTAGTCTTCCAGCGAGTTGTCCCCGTCGCCGTCGGCGTCCTGCATGTCGTTGTAGATCCAGAACTCGAACCAGGTGTCCATGCCCTCGGGGATCTCGTACTCGGGTGATACAAGCGCGTTCATCAGGTTGTCGGACACGCTGACGTGCGCCGAGTTGCTGGGGCTGTGGGCGTTCTCGTCGGTTATCTCCCAGAACTGGCCGGCCACGTCGCCGCCGGAGACGGGCTCCAGGTCGTCGGGGAAGGCCGTGCCGTCGGCGTCGTTCTCGAGGTAGGTGTCCCCGTTGTCGTCGATCAGGATGTCGTCCACGATCATGCCCCAGACGTCGGGGTCGTCGATGGTGCAGTAGGCGGGATCGCTGCAGAAGGCGAAACGCAGGGTGATGGTGCTGCCCGCGTATTCGCTCATGTCGCGGGTGACCCAGTCCCAGCCGCCCGAATCGTCGACCCAGCCGGGAATGCCGGTGCCCATGCCGAACTCGTAACCGAAGCTGTAGCAGCTCGCGGCGTCGTAGGGCCGGCTGAAGCCTTCCAGAACCTCCCAGGGACCGTCGCTGACCATGATCCAGACGTTGCAGGCGTCCCAGGCGTCATAGCCCGCGGGCTCGCCCCCCGGCGCCTCGGTGGCGTAGCGCAACTGAAAACTCAGCTCGGGATTCGCGGCGGCCCCGAGGTCGATCTCCGGCGTTTCCAGGTACTGCAGCCAGTGGTTGTCGTAGCCGTTCAGCTCCTCCATGCCCGACCACCAGGAATCCCCGTCCCAGGCATTGAAGTCCGAGGTGTGCCAGACCGGGTCCATCGCCGTCAGGTCCACGCCGCTCCAGCCGTTCCAGCCGTTTTCGAAGTCCTCGAAATACCAGACGGAGTCTGTCCGGCTGGCGTGGTCCGGAGCCTGGATGTGGTGACGCACTGCGGTGTCCACCAACTCGCCTGCGGCGTATGCGCCCGTCGCCAGGCCGAGCAGACACAGTTTCAGCAGCATTTTCATGGTGCCTCCTATGATGATGTTGGTCGCGCTCTGTGACACGGTCAAGTCCGCGAACAGCGGTGGAGCGAATGGCTCGTCCGAAAACGTCGCCGCGGCCCGCTGATTCAAACAGCCTAAAACGTAAGAAATTGGCGCTCGCCCGGCCAACCCGGCATGTTTCAAATCCCACGGGAATGGCACAGCGGTGTAAATTGTACATTTCCGCTCAGAGATCGTGAATGGAACCGGAGACTCCCGCCTGTTGCGAAACCGTGGATCACATTCTATTCGCTGCGCCGCTCTGCTGCTGCTCCTGCGCGTGTCGCCCGGAGATCCGGCCCCTGGCGACAATTCCGCGTCCGCGACTGGTGCGGGGGGATTCCTCGACGGACCGAGCGGCTCCCTTTTTCCGGCGGCATCTCGCGCCTGGCTGCTGGACGAGGACTCGAGCATCCCCTCTTCCGCCTGGCCCATGCCTCGCGGCGACTGGTCCGACCTGCCCGGCAGCCCGTCCCTGGACTGGCACCGGCGGGCCCTGCCCTGGATCCCGCCGGCGAGTCCGGGAGAACCGCCGTCGGCCTCCGCCCTGTTGCGGTGGAACACCGCGGACCTGGGCCTGGCGCTGGATCCGCTGCTCTCCCACGCGCGATGGCGCTTCTCGGGCAACACCGCGGGCAGGGCGCTCGAGGAATCAGCCAACGGCATCGACCTGGAGGCCCGCTGGCTTAGTCACACGAGCTTCTGGATGCACTTCCGCGACGCGGGCCTGAGCGGGGATCTGCCTCTGGTGGATGAGCCCCCCTTCACCACCGACCGCAGCTGGATCTGGACCCACCTGGAGGCGGGCGGAAAGGAGCTCACCCACGACGAGACGCGCGCTGGTGCGGCGCTGGGTCTCTCCCCGGGCCGGAGCAGCCTCCTCTGCCTGGGGCTGCTCAAGGAACACCTGCGCTGGGGCAACGGACTCCTGCGCGGCGTCCTGCTGCGCGGCGACGCGGCGCCGGCCGTGGGCCAGTTCATGCTGCTGCTGGACAGCCCGCCCTTCCGCTACCGGATGACGCTGGGCGAACTGGAGAGCCTGCTGCCGGACAGCTCGCGGCTGCAACAGGCCGGCTTCGGACGCCCCAAGCTGCCCTGGCGCGAGAAATGGCTGGTGGCGCACCGCCTGGAATGGTCCGGCCGCCGCCTGGCCCTGGGTCTGGGCGAGCTGGTGGTTCTGGGAGACCGGCGTCCGGGTCCCGGCTATCTCACGCCGGCCAGCTTCCTCTGGAGCGAACAGCATTTCCAGGGAGACAAGGACAACACCCTGATCTTCCTCGACCTGCGCTGGAGGCCGCCGTTGCCCGGGGTCTGGCTGCTCCACGCGGACCTGGCGATAGACGACTACACCTTGAAGGATTTCGGCGAGCACTACGAGGGCCAGAAGACGGCCTCCCAGCTGGGCCTCTGCCTGTGTCCTCTGCCGGCCGGTCCCCGGGGACCCGGCGGGGAGATCCGGGACATGTACCTGGGAAGCCTGCGGATTCCTGGCATCAGCTGGCTGACCCTGGAGCATACGCGCAGCAGGCCCTACTTCGGAACCCACTTCCAGACCATCAACCAGTACAGCCACGCCGGCCGCAGCCTGGGGCCCTTCGAGGATCCCAACACCCGGGCCACGGAGTGGGAATGGCGGCACGAGCTGGACTTCGGCCTGCCGCCCGCGGGTCCCCTGGGGGGCGCGGCGGGCCTGATGTGCTTTACGGCAAAAGGCGGGCGTCTGGTCCACGGCGGCAACGAATACGATCCCGAAGGTCTCCTGCTGCGAAACGTGGGCGGCGACCTGGACCAGCCCCATCGCGACGGAGTCGATCCGCAGCCGGCGCCCTTCCTGGACGGGGTGCTGGATTCCAGCGATTACCTGAGCCTGGGCCTGGAGCTGCGGCTGGCCTTCGAGCGGGGTTGGGGCCAAGGGGCGAACCGGCGCCGGCCAACCGCATCATCGCTGGGCGTGTTGAACCTGCGGCTGGAGTGGAGCACCTGGAAGCTCTACCGGCCCGCGGAGCAACCGGCGGACAGCCGGGAGCGGATGCTGGAATTCCGTCTGGACTGGGCAAGGCCCTTCTGATCGCGTTCTCTTCCGCGTATCACGCCCGCCGACCGCTTGGCAATCCCGGCGCAGTTTCGGACTTTGGGGCCCATGTTTTCCGGTCCGGACATCACAACCCGGACACGTTGGCATAGAACGCGTCCGGGGCCTCCCGGCCCCGTCCATCATACCCCGTGGTGTAATTGGCAACACTTCTGGTTTTGGTCCAGACATTCCTGGTTCGAGTCCGGGCGGGGTAGTGCACTGCTGGAATGAGACGGCCGGCTCTCCTGCAGGCCCTCGATCCATCATGCTTCAGGCTTGAGTATCACACCCATTCGCCGGCGACCGTCCATCATGATCACGATCGGCCGCCTGAAGCGCAGGTGCCGCACGTAGTCCATCCGCTCGCTCTCGACCTGTTCGCGCAGCCAGTCCCAGTCCAGCTCGCCGTCCGCCTGCTCGGGATTGACCGTGAAGTAGCCGATGCCCAGGGCGCAGAGGTTCTGGAAGAAATGGGAGCCCTGGGAGGGGGTGACCACGATGTCGCGGAAACCCGATTCCACGATGGCGCCCACGCCCGAGATCTGGTCCCAGGAAACGGGAATGCCCAGCCAGGGATCCGATGATCCCCAGCGTCCCACGCCCACCAGCAGGAAAGGCCGGCCCTCGGCGCTCAGGCGCCGGTTGAACCGGCCGACTTCCTGGGCCACCTGCCTGCTGTGGCTACGATCGAAGCGCTCGATGTCCACCATCACCAGGTCGTGGATGTGATCCACCAGGCCCGCGCCCAGCACCTTCTCGCTGCGGCACAAGGTCTCTCCGGGCTCCACCCCCGTCAAGTCCAGCTCGTCCAGCTCGCGGCTGAGCACCAGGGGCCGCATCTGCAACACGGCGAATTCCTTCGGCTCCCCTGCCGGCGAGTGGAGGCTCGCCGCCAGTTCCAGCTCCACGGGCCGGCTCATCCCCCGCTCGCCGATCTTCAGCAGACGACTCACGATGTCGGCCAGGGGAAACACGTCGTACTTGAGCACCGGAGCGAAACTGACGAAGCGGGCGCCGGGTCGCGACAGCCCATCGTAGATCGCGTCGTTCTCCGGCGAGTAGACCGAAGCCACCGACTGCAGGGTCCCGTCGACTTCGGCGCGATCAAGCCCGCAGAGCACCAGCTCTCCCGCGTCCCCCGCCACTTCCTCGGCCGCCGGGTGGTCCTGCAGACGCAGTGCGTAGAACTGCTTCTGCGAGAACTTGAGGGCGTCCTCCGGTCTCTTGAAGGTGCTCGAGCGTTTCGGGTAGCGCGGGCAGAAGCGCACCACCTCGCTGCCCTGGGCCACCAGGTGTCCCAGGCCGAGAGCCACCCCGGCGACGCCATCCTCGGGCCGGGCAGGTTCGCTGGGGTAGAAATTATAAGAGCGCGCCACGCCCGAGATGTCGGGGTAGAACAGGTCCCCGTGCCGGCTGCCCTGCAGCTTCTGGATCACCACCGCCATCTTTTCCTCTTCGATGCGGTAGGGCGTGGAGCGGATGTAGCCCTTGGCCGCCTGAAAATAGGTGGAGGCGTAGACCTGCTTGATGGCCTGCAGCAGCTCGTGCAGGCGCTCCGAAGCGTCGGCCTGGTTGTTGGGCAGCATGATGGTGCTGTAAATGCCCGCGAAGGGCTGGTACTGCGAATCCTCGAGCAGGCTGGAAGAGCGCACGGCCAGAGGGTAGTCCATCAACTGCACCAGGTGCTGCAGGTCGATCTGGAACAGCGGCGGGAAGCGAGCGTCCAGGAAGCGCCCGCGGATCAGTTCGTCCTCGTCGCAGCCTATGGCGAAGGTCTGCAGTTCGTTGTACTCCATGAACTGGTCGAAGACCTCGGTGCAGAGGACCACCGCGGGTGGGATCGCGATCCGTACGTCCGGATAGCGGTCGCGCAGCTCGGCCAGGTTTATCAGGTGACGCACGAAGGTCAGGCCCCGCGCCTTGCCGCCCATGGAGCCGCTGCCGATCTGGGCCACGCTGTTACCCGCGTCGAAGGTCTCGGGATTGAATTCCGCTACCAGGCCGCGCGTGCGATCCTGACGGTAGTCGCTGAGCGATTGCACCAGGTAGGCCCTGACGGCGGCGAGGTCCGGGTAGTCGCTCACTTTGCGCACCTGGAGGCTGCGGGCCAGGCCGAACTCGGTGCGGGCCTTGAGCCACTTGGAGAAGTGACCCCGTTCCGCGTGATACTGCAGACTCTCGTCGGGCACATCGGCCAGCTGCTTTTCGAGCCCGTGCAGATCGCGCACGCGGGCGATGGCCGTTCCGTCCTGCAGCCTGAAGACGAAATCGCCGAAGCCGAAGTTGTCGCGCATGAAGCTGCGCAGCTCGTGCAGCAGGGTGGGGGAGTTCTTGTAGGCCGCGCTGACCCTGAGTTCCCCGGCGATCTGCTGCACGTGTTCCTGGTTGGATTGGATCATCACCGGCAGCTCGGGGCAGCAGTCGCGCAACTTGCGCGCCAGCAGGGCCCCCGCCAGCGGATCGTCCCGGCCCTCGCGCGGGAACTCCAGGTCGGTGATGATGCCCAGCAGGTGGTTGCCGTACTTTTCGAAGGCCGCCCAGGCTTCCTCGAAGGTGTTGCAGAGGATGATCTTGGGCCGCGCCCGCATGCGGATCATCTTGTGTGCCAGGTTCAATCCCTCGTCGATCAGCCGGTGGGCCTGCTTGACGATCTCGGTGTAGATACTCGGCAGGTACGAGGAGTAGAAACGGATGTTGTCCTCCACCAGGATGATGGTCTGCACGCCCATCACCTTGGTGTCGTGCTCCACGTTGAGCTGGTCTTCCACCAGCTTGACGATGGCCAGCAGGATGCGGAAATCCCCCTGCCAGATGAAAACCCGGTCGAAGGGCAGGCGCTCGTCTTGGGCGAGCATCTCGTCCAGGGTCCGGTTGTCGTAGGTCAGCAGGATGATCGGCGTCTTGACGCCCTGCTCTCGGAGACGCCTGGCGAAGTCCATCACGTGCATGTCGCCCACGTTCATGGTCATCAGGATCATGTCGTAGGGACGCCGTTCCTCCATCAGTTCCAGCGCCTTGCTGGCCTTGGAAACCCGCGTGATACGCGGTGCGTGATACAGATTGAGGTTGGCGAACTCGCTGGTGATCAATTCCTGGAGCTGGCCGTCCTGCGCCAGGATGAATGCGTCGTAGAGGCTGGCCACCAGCAGGATCTCGTTGATCCGCTGCTGGATCAGGCTCTGGAAGCCGGAGATGTGATCGAACTTGCTTCGCTGCATCGACATTCCGTTTGAACGGGGCGCGGCAACCGCATTGAAGGCCCGGGCGCCGGGATGAGAATATAAGCTTTCCGCGGTGAGCCCGGGTACTCAGCGGCTGTGGCGGGCCACGACCTCGAAGAACGCGCGCGCCGGGGAACCGGGCAAAGGTATGTGATACTCGGGAATCAGAGCGCTGTCCAGCAGCGTTCCCTGACCCGCGACGTCGAAGGGCGATTCGGAGTGGTAGACGTCGTAGTACTCGGCGCAGGGAATGCCGCTCCAGCTCAACACGGCCTCGCCGCCCTCCAGGCGGATCCCCAGGTCGTCCACGGGCGGCAGCGGGCCCGCGGGATCCAGCCTTCCCTTAAGCAGGGCCAGGCTGCGGGCGGGCAATTCGAGATTGAAGGACCAGCCCTCGACGAGCGAGCCCTCGGCGCAGAGCAGTTGCGCGGCGACCGTAGTGTCGACCGGGCTGCAGAGTTCCAGTTCCACCTCGCGAATCGTGCAGCCGGTCTCGATCCGCAGATCCAGCGTGGAATCATCGCGGGCCGTGATCAGCAGGAGACTCAGCGAGTCCTCCTTGAGCGAAGCGTAGGCGAAGGCCTCGGGCAGGCCGTAACAGGAATCCGGCAGGCCCGAATAGTAATCGTAGCTGTACGCGGTTACTGTATCACGCTCGATGCTCAGCGGCACCGCCCGTCCGTCGAGCATTTCCCCGGCCAGGCGAAAGCCCGTGCCGCGTGTTTCGGCGACGAACTGCGAGGGATCCTCGGAATCGTATACATAGAGCGCCAGCAGGTTGGCGGCGCCGTAAACGGCCGTGCGGAAATGCCAGGCGCCCAGGAAGTTGTCCAGTCCGGCGGCGCAGCCCAGTTCGGCCAGGTAGCGGGCGGTGAAGGCGGCGGAGCCCGGTCCGGTGTAACCCGGATTGTCCAGCAGGTGCCCGAGGCACTTGTAGTTCCACTCCGTGATCCCCCAGCTCAGGCCGTACTGGCCGCACCAGCCCTCGATTTCATCCCAGGCCGCGCGCGAGACGTCCACGTCGCCCAGGGCCCAGGCATGGTTCACGCGCGGCGGATTGATGTGGTAGTGGTGATCCACGCGGCAGTCCAGGCCGGCCGCGATCTGCTCGATGTGATCCTCGACGTACTGGGCGAACTCGGGATTCTTGTCGTAGGGCGGATGACAGAAAGCGATGGGCGGCGCGGTAAGCGAAAGTTCATCGAGGCGCTCCCGGATCGAATCGGCGAATGCGATGGCGCCGTCGTGACCCACGCTGCGGTATTCCACCAGCAGGAAGTGCAGGGGATCGGGCGGCTGAAATCCGGCGGGCACCCGGACTCCGCTGCTGTCCGCCAGCACGACGTAGACCGGATCCTCCGGTCCGTAGCCGCTCAGGTCCTCAACACGGGCCAGTTCTTCGTCCAGCACCAGGATGTACTGCTGCAGGTCCGCCTCCCAGAGGGCCACCCGGAGATCGGCGCCGTCGGGCGCCAGCGGCGGAAATCGCACTTCGACCAGGCCGTCCACCGGCACCTGTCCGCAGCCCAGGGTGTCGGGCATGTCGATTCCGTGGCTGTGCCCCGCGTCGTACCAGCGCAACTGGTCTCCGCCCATGAAGTACTTCTCGGCGTCCTCGCAGGTCCAGCTCCAGGGCCATTCCCAGTATCCGTAGATTTCGGTGCCGATCTCCATCAGGGAGACCTCGATCGGCCCGGGCTCCACCCCCAGCAGCGCCAGCAGGGAATCGCGTTCCTGAGCAAGCTGGCTGGCCCCCGCCGGAGCCAGCAGGTAGTCCGCCAGATCCGCGGCGTCGGCGGCGTCGCACACCCCGAAGGGCACTTTCAGGCTGATGGGAATGCTTAGGCCGCTGCGATCCTCGAGCTCCCTCAGAATGCGGATCAGGTGCGGCGCGTCCACGCTCTGCCAGTCCGTGCCCTCGCCGAAGACCGTGTGCTCGCGCCAGTCGTAGGCGTTGCCCCGGCTGCCCCAGGGCCAGCGGAAGCCCGCCTTGCGCAAGGAGAGCAGATCCTGCTGAAAGGTCGGATCGCGCCAGAGGCTGTCGTGTGTGAAAACGCACAGCGCTCCGCCAGCCGTGCCTGGTGGAATCTCGTGCAGCAGGGAATCTGGTCGCAGTTTGATCAGCACCTCCCCCAGCGCATGCCCCTGCCGGGGAAACCAGAATATCGGCAGAAGGGCGACCAGCGCGATGATGCTTGTTACTTCCCGCCGCATGGGCGACCTCCGATTTCATTAGTGGTGAAACAGCAATACCAAACCCGGCTTTGCAAAGCAAGAGCATCAGGCTTCAATCAAAAAAAGCCATAGAACCGGACCTGCCAGGAGCAAAAAGGGCCGTCCCGCGGGACGACCCTGGTCGGCTAAATTTCCGAGGGCCCTAGATGATGCCCTGGTCGATCATGGCGTCCGCCACCTTGACGAAACCGCCGATGTTGGCGCCGTTCACGTAGTGGACGTAGTCCCCATCCTGGCCGTAGGTCACGCACTGCTCGTGGATGGCCTTCATGATTCCGCCCAGGCGCTGGTCAACCTCTTCGCGGGTCCAGCCCAGGCGCATGGAATTCTGGCTCATCTCCAGTCCGGAAACCGCCACGCCGCCGGCGTTGGCCGCCTTGCCCGGGCCGTACTGGATGCGGTTCTCCAGGTAGACGTTGATCGCATCGGGGGTGGAGGGCATGTTGGCGCCCTCTGAGACCACGTTGACCCCGTTGTTGACCAGGTTCTGGGCGTCCGCGCCGTTGATCTCGTTCTGGGTGGCGCTGGGGAAGGCCATGTCTGCCTTGTGGTTCCATAGCGGGTTGTGATCCAGGTTGGGATCCATCGCCGTGTAGACCACGCCGGGGAACTTCTCGGCGTACTCGCGAATGCGGCCGCGGCGCACGTTCTTCAGCTCCATCACGAAGGCCAGCTTCTCGCGGTCGATGCCCTGCTCGTCGTAGATGTAGCCGCTGGAATCGGAAAGGGTCAGGCCCCTGGCGCCCAGGTCGAGCAACTTCTCGCAGGTGTACTGGGCCACGTTGCCGGATCCGGAGACCAGCGCGGTTTTGCTCTCCATGTTCTGGCCCCGGTGATTCAGCATTTCGGCCGCGAAGTAGACCGCGCCGTAGCCCGTGGCCTCGGGCCGGATCAGGCTGCCGCCCCAGTTCAGGCCCTTGCCGGTCAGAACGCCGGTGAACTCGTTGCGCAGCTTGCGGTACTGGCCGAAGAGGAAGCCGATCTCCCGGCCGCCCACGCCGATGTCGCCGGCGGGCACGTCGGTGTTGGGGCCGATATGCCGTTGCAGCTCGGACATGAAGGCCTGGCAGAAACGCATCACTTCCATGTCGCTCTTGCCGTGGGGATCGAAATCCGAGCCGCCCTTGCCGCCGCCCATGGGCAGCGTGGTCAGGCTGTTCTTGAAGACCTGCTCGTAGGCCAGGAACTTCAGGATGCCCAGGGTCACGCTGGGATGAAAGCGCAACCCGCCCTTGTAGGGGCCGATGGCGCTGTTCATCTCGATGCGGTAGCCGCGGTTCACCTGAATCTCGCCCTCGTCGTCCATCCAGGGAACACGGAACATGAGCACGCGCTCGGGCTCGCAGATTCGCTCCAGCACTTTGGCCTTGCGGTAATGAGGATTCTTGTCCAGGAAGGGCATCAGGGATGCGACCACTTCTTCCACTGCCTGATGGAACTCTGTCTCGGCAGGGTTCTTCGCTATGATTTCCTGCATGAATGCAGCAACAGCTTCCGTCATTTCGACCTCCAAAAGAGCGGTTTTGTGTCACGCGACGGGCGGAGCGGATCCGCCGTTTCGATAGAGCTCGAAATTATCAAACTCGTGTGAATCTGAAAACAGGCTCCGCGCTAATTCAATCGCGAATATCAAAGCAGTCCGCAACGTCGCAGCAAGGCCTCGGGATCGGGTTTCCGGCCGCGGAAGGCCAGGTAGAGTTCCATGGGGTGAGCCGAGTTGCCCCGGCTGAGCACCTGCACCCGGAAGGATTCGGCCACCTCGCGGTTGAAAATACCCCGCTCCTTGAAGAGCTCGAAGGCGTCGGCGTCCAGCACCTCCGCCCACTTGTATGAATAGTATCCCGAGGAGTAGCCCCCGGCGAAGATGTGCGAGAAGCTGCTGGAGATCAGGGATCCGGGAATCTCGGGGAACAGCAGCGTCCGGTCCAGCTTCTCGCGCTCGAAGGCTTCCGTGTCCTCCACTTCGCCGGGGTCCTCCAGGTGCCAGGCCATGTCCAGAAAGCCGAAACGCAGCTGACGCAGCGTGTTGTATCCGGCCATGAAGCTGCGCAGACTGCGCATGCGCGTCACCAGCTCCGGCGGGATGGTCTCGCCGGTCTCATAATGGCGGGCGAAGAGATTCAGGGTCTCCTGATCAAGGATCCAGTTCTCCATGATCTGCGAGGGCAGCTCGACGAAATCCCAGTATACGTGCGGGCCGCTCAACGCCTGGTAGCGGCACTCGGAGAGCAGGGCGTGGAGCGCGTGGCCGAACTCATGGAACAGCGTGCGCACTTCCTCGTAACGCAGCAGCGAGGGCCGCTCGGGCGTGGAAGGCGTGAAGTTGCAGACCATGGACACGTGGGGCCGGCGCAGTTCGCCGCGGTAGAGTCCCTGGCTGAGGAAGCTGGCCGCCCAGGCGCCGCTCTGCTTGGTCTCCCGCGGAAACAGGTCCAGGTAGAGCAGTCCCATGTGGCGGTCGCCCAGCCGCACGTCGTAGGCCGCGACCTCCTCGTGATACACGCTGAAACCCTCGAGGCGCCGGAAGCTGAGCCCGTAGAGCCGCGCGGCCACTTCGAAGAGTCCCTCGAGCACGTTTTCCAGCTTGAAGTAACGGCGCAGCTCCTCCTCGTCCAGTTTCAGCCTGCGCTGTTTCAGCAACTCGGTGTAGTACGAGGCGTCCCAGCCCTGGAAGTCTTCGAGGCCGTCCACTTCACGGGCCAGCTCCCTTAAATCCCGCACTTCCCGCTCTGCCGACGGCCGTGAGGCCTCGAGCAGCCTGTCCAGGAAGGAGGTCACCGCAGCGGGTGTCTCCGCCATGCGTTCAACGAGCACGTACTCGGCATGGCCGGCGTGCCCCAGCAGGCGGGCCCGCTCGTGACGCAAACGGACGATCCGCTTGAGGATCCCCTGGTTGTCGTATTCTCCGCCGTAGGCTTTTGCATTCTGGGCCCGCAGCACTTTCTCGCGCAGTTCCCGCCGCGCCGAGTAGGTCAGGAAGGGCTTGATGCTGGGCGCCTGCAGCGTGATCAGCCAGCCCTGCTCGTAACCCTTCCGCCGGGCGGCGTGGGCGGCGGCTTCGCGGACGGTGACGGGCAGACCCTCCAATTCCGCTTCGTCCTTCAGGAGCAGTTCGAAGGCGTTGGTGGCGGCCAGCTCGTTCTGGGAAAACCGGGGACCCAGGGTGGCCAGTTCGCGGTCGATCTCGCGCAACCGGGCCTTGTCCGCTTCGTTCAGCAGGGCGCCGTTGCGCGTGAAACCGCGATAGACCGTTTCGGTCAGCCGCGACTGCTCGGGACTCAGGTCCTGCTCGCCGCGGGTATCGTAGACGGTCCGCACGCGCTCGAAGAGCTCTTCATCCAGGCTGAGGTCGCTCTCGTACTCCGCGATGAGGGACGAGATTTCACCCGCCAGGGCATGATGCTCGGGGCTGCCGTGGGCGTTGAACAGGTTGAAGTAGGTGCCCGCCGTCAGGTTCAGATCTTCGCCCGATGTTTCCAGGGCCTCCACCGTGTTACGGAAATCGGGCCTTTCACGGTTGCTCTTGATCTCTCCCAAACTTTCCCTGGCGATGCGCAGGGCCTCCCGTATGGCGGGCAGGTAGTGCTCGACTCGAATGTGCTCGAAGACCAGGTTCTTGTACTCGTTGTCCGCCGCCTGGAAAGGCCGCAGCGCTTCGCTCATTTCCGACATCTCCCCCTCCGTCTACGTGTATTACAGGTGAATCGCCCGCTCTTCCGTCGCCAGGCAGGCCTCCTTCAGGGCCTCGCTGAAACTCGGGTGCGGGTGACAGACTGCCGCCAGCTCGGCGGCGCTCAAACCATGTTCCAGGGCTGCGGCGGCCTCGCCGATCATGTCCGCCGCCCGGGGACCGATGATGTGGATCCCCAGCAGCCTGCCGCCGTCCTCTTCCGCCAGGACCTTCGCCAGGCCCTCCTTCTCCTCCGCCGCGCGGGCCCTTCCCAGGGCGGCGAAGGGAAACCGGCCGCAGCGGTAGGCGCGGCCCGACTCTTTCAGCTCCTGCTCGCTCGCGCCGACGGAGGCCGCCTCGGGCCAGGTATAGACCACCCCGGGAATCGCCCCGTAGTTCAGGCGGGCCTCGCGGCCCGCCAGACGCTCGGCTAGGCAGACGCCTTCATCTTCCGCCTTGTGGGCCAGCATCAGGCCGCCGATCACGTCGCCGACGGCGTAGACGCCGGGGACCGCGCTCTGGAAACCCTCGTCCACGGGAATGAATCCGCGCGCGTCCGTTTCCAGGCCCAGCCGCTCGAGCTCGAGACCTTCGGTGCAGGGCCGGCGGCCGGTGGCCATCAGGCAGTACTGCGCCCGGTGCTCCGTCTCCGTCCCCCCGGGATCCCTAGCCAGCAGGCGCACCGAGTTCTCTTCCGCCTCCACTTCGAGTACCTGGTGCTGAAGATGCAGCTTGAGCCCCAGGCGTTTCAGGGAGCGTTCGAGTTCCGTTCCCAGGTCGTGGTCCATGGTGGGCAGGGCCCGTTCCAGGACCTCGAAGACCCGCACTTTCGTGCCCAGGCGCGCGAAGACCGAACCCAGCTCCAGGCCGATGGCCCCGGCGCCGATGATCAGCAGGCTCTCGGGCACCTCGGGCAGGGAAAGCAGCTCGGTCGAACCGAGGATGCGCCTGCCGTCGATCCGGGCGAAGGGCAGATCCATGGCCCGGGATCCCGAGGCGACGATCACCCTGTCCGCAGCGAGCTCCGTTTCGCCTTGATCGGCCTTCAGGCGCAGGCGGCCCGGCTCGATGAAAGAGGCGATGCCCTGGTGAACGCGTACGCCGTTCTGCTCCAGAAGCAGGCGGATGCCCTTGGAACTCAGCTTGACCACCTTGTCCTTGCGTTTCAGCATGGCCGGCCAGTCGGCGGCAAGCCCCTCGACGGCGATGCCGTGGCGCTTGAAGTTCTTCCGCGCGTTGTGGTAGTGCTCGGTGGAATCCAGCAGGGCCTTGGATGGAATGCAGCCCACGTTGGTGCAGGTGCCGCCAAGGTCGGCGAAGCGCTCGGCCAGCTCGACCTGCATGCCGAGCTGGGCGCAGCGGATGGCGGCCACGTAGCCGCCCGGTCCCGATCCGATCACCAGCACTTTCATCGGAGTTCCTCCCTTCGCGGAAATGGGAGCCTGAGTCCAACCGGCGGGCTCCGTGGATTTCCGCCCGTGATACCTGCCGCCTGAGCCGGCGGCGGCCGCGGATGAGCACTCAAGCTAAGGAATCGGATGCACAGGAATGCGGTGCAGGCGCCCGGGGACTGCCGGCCCGCCGGCTCTTCAGCCCAATGCCTCTTCGTAGGCCGCCAGCGTCGGTTCATCGAAGGCGACGAGGAAGATGCGCTCCGGCAGCGCCTCGCGCTCGAGAAAGGCCCGGACCTCGCGGATGGCGATCCGCGCCGCCCGGTCAAGGGGATAGCCGTAGACACCGCAGCTGATGGCGGGAAAGGCCACGCTGCGCAGGCCGTGCTCGCGGGCCAGTCTGAGGCTGTTCGTGTAGCACGAGGCCAGCAGCCCGGCCTCTTCGGCCGCGCCGCCGCTCCAGACCGGCCCCACGGTGTGGATCACGTGACGCGCGGGGAGCAGGTAGCCTCCCGTGATCCGCGCCTCCCCCGTGGGACAGCCGCTCAGGCCGCGGCATTCCTCGAGCAGCCCCGGGCCGGCCGCCCGGTGGATCGCCCCGTCCACGCCTCCGCCGCCCATAAGCGTGGTGTTGGCGGCGTTGACCACCGCGTCCACGTCGAGGCGGCTGATGTCCGCCTGGATCACGCAGAGACGCTCCATGACCGGCTCCTTCCCTCAACCCGCGAACGCCTTCGCGCCGCGGCTAGTCCACTGATATAGAGTGACCTTTCTCAAGCCCGTGTTCCGGGTTTCTCATT
>CAZMSD010000044.1:0-32253 GCA_964568855.1 uncultured Bacteroidaceae bacterium
TCATGCGCAGGGCCATCACCGCGTAGGCCGCGGTCTGACCCGAGTAGCACACCACGCAGACGGGCTTCGTTCCGGCGTTCGCCGCCTCGTCCAGCAAGGTGCCGTAATCCACGTTCACGGCGCCGTCGATGTGGCCGGCCGCGAAGTCGTCGGCGGATCGCAGGTCAAGGATATGGAGATCGGCAAGGTTATCGTTAACGTACTGGGCGGTCTGGTTCCATGCCGTGATCCAATCACCGAAATTCTGATCCAGCAGTTCCACCAGCATCTCGAAAACCGTCTCGGCGGGGGTGGTTCCGCTGTCGCTCGAGCAGCCCGTGAAGGTCCAGGCGCTGAGGGCGACGGCCAACACGAGGATTTTCTGGATTCTCTTCACAGATCCTCCCTTTCGATTTGTCTCACTTAGTTACAGTATCGTGCTCCGGCGACTTGTGCCGGAGGATTGAGTCCTCATCGCCTATGGTCTCGATGGGGTCCGCGGATACCGAATCGCCCAAGGCCGTGCGCTTCATCATTCCGGTATGGTCCAATAGGCCGGCAGGTGATCGTCCACGACCACGTTCGCGTTGGCTTCCGTCTCGGTCTGGTCGACACCCGTGATGTGCTGGCCCAGGCTGTCCACGTAAGCGCTCCAAAGGTACAGCTGCTGGTTGGCCTCCAGGTCGGGCGCCCAGCTGACGGAATGGCAGTTGTTGCCGCAGTTCCCGTCGTTGACCTCTCCTTCCAGGGCGACCGCCGTCTGCGGCGTGATCCGCCGGATGTTGTGCGGGCTGGCCAGCTCCCAGGTCTCGAAGGCGTTCCAGTTCGCCAAGCTCTCCCAGCCCCACGGACTGAAGCTGTCCTGGCTAATCGGGATGTGGCGGACCACCACCCATTCCTCTTCCTCCGGATCGTGACCGGGCCAGTTGCCGCTGTTGTGGCCGATGCGGAAACCCGGGAACTCGGCATAACCCTGCGGATCCTCAGACTTCCACACGCCTTCGGTGTGGCAGTTGATGCAGTTTGTGTAGGGCTGGCTGTGGCATACGTAGCAGGCCAGGTCCGAGGTGGAGTTCTCGCCTCCGGGCCAATGTCTTTCGTGATACAGGTTGTCGTCGGCGCTGAGGGCGTGGCAGTCCACGCAGCGCGGCAGGCCTTCCACCTCGTAGCGGGTGGTGTAGTCGGTCCGCCCGTCGCCGTGCAGGTCTTCCTGGTGGCAGAAGAAGCAGTCGTAGCCCTGCTCGAAGTGGATGTCCGGCTCGTTGCCTTCGAGATGTCCGGTGAAATCGTTGCCCACGCGCGAGCCGTGACAGGCCGTGCAGTTGTTGTCGATCTCCGGCCTGCGCTGGAAGAGGTGGCTGTTCAGGAAGCCGCCGTGCACCGAGTTCGGTCGTGAGACATGGCACTGTCCGCAGGTGGTGTGACAGGACATGCACTCTCCGTTGAAGCTGTCGCGCAGGGACTGGGGGCATTGCTCCCAGCTCTCGTAGCCCGCCCGCAGGGCGACCTTGTGCTTTTCGCCCCAGAGCTGGCTGTGCATGCTGTTCTGGTTGCGTTCGACGATGCTGCCGTGGCAGGACGAGCCGTTGCAGTTCAGGTCGGCGGCGGTGGAGGGATCGCGCACCAGGTTGTGGTCGCCCACCTGGTCGCGGTCCGGTTCGCCGTCTTCCTCGTAGTGGATCACGGCTTCGTGCGCCTCCATCATGGCCAGCCACAGGTCGAGCCTGGCCTCCGATTCGGAAACCACCGGCTCCATTCCGCCGTGACACGTCACACAGCCGATCTCGGCGTGGAAGGGATCCACCTCAGCGTAAGTGCTCTCGGCCTCGATGTATACCTTCTGGTAGGGTTCCAACTGAACCACCGCGCCGCCTCAGCCACCGCCCCCGCTTTCCGGGTCGTCGTCCACGGCCAGCCTCCTCAGGTAGCTGCGCTCGATGTGACACCCTTCGCAGCTCAGCAGAACGGCGTCCTCGCCCAGGCTGGGCCCCGTGCTCTTGGGATCGATCTGCTCGCAGGACAGCAGCAGCAACACGGCGCCCAGGCAAACCAGCGTTCCGGTCACCATGCCTGTCATTCCATTTCCACTCATCACAGCTTCACCTTGTCAACACGCTAACCAAAAATCCGGAACAGAATCCAGCTGGATGAACATTTCAGCGATGGAAGGATGACTATTCTGGTAGAATTCTCACCAACTTCGATAAATCCGATGTTCCGGACCGGTTTCAGGCTTGCTCCATCCCCTTCGTTCAGCTTCGAAACTGTTAGCGCATTGACAATATAATAGAGAGGAGCAGCATAGAGTCAAGTGATAGTCGAATATCAGTAAGCGCGATCCCGGCAGCCTGGTGGACTAGGGCCTAGCGCCTGAGTTGCCACCGGCGGTACAGAGGGTTGATGAAAAATCCTGAAACCAGCATGCCCAGGATGAATCCAGCCAGGTGCGCTTCGTAGGCCACGCCGTCGTGCCGGCCGCTGGTGACCGAGAGGAACTGCATCCAGACCCAGCAGCCGAGCAGGATGAAAGCGGGGATGCGGATTCTGGCCAGCACGAAGACCAGCAGCATGATGGCCGTGTCGATCCTGGCACGGGGGAAGCGTATGATGTAGGCACCCATCACTCCGCTGATGGCGCCCGAAGCGCCCACCAGGGGAACTCCAGAGGAAGAGTGGGCCAACGAGAAGCTCAAGCCGGCCACGATTCCGCACAGCAGGTAGAAGACCAGGAAGCGCGCAGAGCCCATCATGTCTTCCACGTTGTTACCGAAGATGTGCAGGAAGAGCATGTTGCCCGCCAGGTGCAGGATGCCGCCGTGGAGGAACATGTGACTCAGGAGGTTCACCGGTGGCGGCCAGGGTGCGAAAGGCGGGAGATCGGTCAGCCGGAGCAGCTCGGCGGGAACCAGGCCCAGCCGGGCCACGGTGAGGTCGTAGGGTGTCAGCACGCTCAGCAGGATGAAGATCCCGATGTTGCTCCAGAACAGGAAGCGTGTGACGGGGGTGGCATGGAAGACCGGCGCATCGTCGCGCAACGGCAGCGGATACAGCATGGCGCTCCCTCAGCGGAGGCGGATTCGTCGGCGGTGCTCGGCCACGTTGCCGCAGCGGTCCTCGACACGCAGCAGCAGGTTCTTCGTCCCCCGCTCCAGTGGCTTGCGCGGCCGGTACAGGATACGCTCGGTGTCCGGGTCGAAGCGCGGCAGCGCCGGTTCGCCGTCGATCCACAACTCGACGCGAACGACGCCGGAAAGATCCTCGCGGCATTCCCAGACGAACACGGGACGCTCCGCGCTGCTGCGCCGGCCCGGCTTGTGCGCGCGCAGGCGGGGCGCCAGCGTATCCGCCAGGACAAGATAGCGACCCGGTTGCGTGAAGGGGCAGCTCAGTCCGTATTCATCGCTCTGCGCGCCGCACCACTTCCATTCGTCGCGTTCACGACGGCAGATTCCCATGCGACCGCGCAGGCTGTCCTCTGCCTGCGGCCAGGGCATCCACAGCCTCCCTGCTTCGGCGACGGGCAGCTGCGGCGGGCCGATTTCCAGCGTGTCACCGCCCGGATCCAGCCAGCGGGCGATCACGAATTCGTCCCGCAGCAGGGTGCCCGGATGCAGCTCGAGCAGGGCCGCGCCCCGGGTTCCGCTCCGCCCGCCGGCAGCGCCTTTCGCCGTCGATTCCCCGCCGCCCGCCGTGATATCCGACGCTGAGAGCGCGCCGTTGACCGGCGGCCGGGGGATTGCGTGCGACACGGCGGTGCCCCCGGGATGCAGGAAACCGCGCAGGTCGATCCACAGCGCCTGCTCGGGAGTTCGCAGCGGGAATCCCACGCGGACGCGTTCCGCGGCAAGGACTCCGCGGTCCAGGAAAAGGAAATGCGTCACGCCGCCGGGTTTCAGGGCACCCTTGAGCAGCGGCGCGCTCAGCGGTATTCCCGCGTCCACGTGGAGGCTTTCGAGGCGCTCCGGCCACTCGAAAGACAGGGACAGGGCTCCGCCGTTCCACCAGGTGGCGGGTTCGGGCAGGACCTCGCTCCGCCCTTGGGCCGGCTGCTGGAGAAAAAGTCCCTCGTCCAGCGTCCAGCCGCCTAGGGCGGAGTCCCCGTAGAGCAGCGCAACCGTCAGCCGCGCCTCGTTGCCGCGAACGTCGGCGCAACGGATCTCCACAGTGGCGTCGGGATGGACCCACCAGCCGGGATCGACGATCCCGTTGCCGGGCTCCTCGCCGGGGACCTGGAGCGCGTCCCGGCAGAAGGGCAGGTCTCCGGGAGCGGGCCAGAGATTGCGGAAGACTCGCTCCCGTTCCTCCAGCAGCCAGCGATTGACCTCGCCCGCGATCTGGCTGTTCTGCGCGAAGGGCACCCGGTCGTAGACGCCGTGATACAGCGTGTCGCCGTTTTCCCTCAACAGCAGCCGGTAGGGCGCCAGTCGCGAACGGCTCCCGTTCACCCTGTCGTAGCAGCGCAGGGCGAAGCGCACGGGACCGCTGATTCGCAGCGTGTCTGGCAGCCGGTAGCTGCCGGACTTCAGCCGCTCGACGCGCATAACAGCCGGCAACGGCGAACCGTCGATCAGCACCCCCTCGTCCGCGGCGAATACCGCCAGCTCCTGGATTACGGGGGTCCGGCGGTCGGGTACGCCCAGCCCGTGAGTCAGCGGATTGAGCGCGAAGCCGTTTCCGTCGCGGACCTCGAAATGCAGGTGGGGCGGGCCGGAGCCCGAGGAGCCGGACCTGCCGACGAGCTCACCGCGGCCGACCCTGAAACGGCCTCGGGGAGGATAGAGCGTCTGGTGATACTCCATGTCCTTCAGCTGGCGCGCTTCCAGGTAGTCTTCCACTTCCGGGGAGAAATCCAGCAGGTGGGCGAAGAGGTACTCCCGGCCGTCGTCACCCGCGATCAGCAACTGCTTGCCGTAGCCGTAGTACGAAGCTCCGATCCGCTTGATCCAGCCGCCGGCGGGCGCGAAAAGATCGTAGCCCTGGCGCCCCAGGGTGGAGATGTCGACGCCGGCATGGAACCGACGGCCGCGGGGTTCGGCGAAATTCGACGTGATGCGACGGCTGGACTGGCTGGGCCAGGGCACGTCTTGCGGGTCTTCGCGAGTACCGCCGGGACGGGCGGTCAGCAGCAGGAGGACGAGCGCGAGTGTCCGCCCGGTCCTTTTCATCCGCGGCGATGCGGGCGGCCTGCCCGGCGCCAGGGAAGCGGCCCTTGTTTTCATTCACCGCCCGAGGCAGATTCGCGGCAGACCAGTCTCTGGAGCCTGCGCGCGCGCGCAAGATATTCGCCCTCGGGATGGAGCCGGATCAGGCGCCGCGTCTCACGGCAGGATTTGTCGCGCTCACCGAGATTGTACCAGGCCAGGGCGATCTTCATGTGGGCCGCTTCGGCCTTGTTTGCCCGGGGGTAATCGAGCACCTTGAAGAAACAGGCGATGGCGTCCAGGTAGGCCTCTTCGGCGTAGTAGCACTCGCCGATCCAGAAGTAACAGTTGTCCAGGAGACCCGGCGACAAATCGGTGTCGGTAGACAACTGCTCCAGGACCGCTTTCGACTTGGCGTAAGCGCCGCGCTCGAAAAGCGCCAGGGCCTGTTCGTACCGTGACACGACGGTGGTACTGTCCTCCTCGACGGGCTGTGCGACGCCGGCCAGGGCGAGGAACAGAATGAACAGGGGACGGAAGAGATGAACGCTCATGTCATTAACCAAGCGAAGCGGCCACTCTTGCGCAAGAGTCCCGGGCAAGAAAATACGGCCCGCGGGTGGGCGAATCGGTTCACCGGCGCCCTCCGGCTGGTCGCGGTCTGGTCGCTGCTTCCGCTGCTCAGCGGATGCGTGCTGTCGATCCATCCCTGGACCGAACCAGGGCTGATCCTGCCCGTCGCGGAACTGGAGGGCGTCTGGCAGGACTGCGAGGGTGGCGACACCTGGGTCTTCCTGCTCGAAGAGGAATCGACCTACCGGCTGATCCACTCCGAGGACGGCAAGCCGGCCGAGTTCACCGCGGCGGTCTTCGAGCTGGACGGCCTGCGCTTCATGGACCTGCTGCCGCGGGAACCCAAGCTCAACGGCTTCTATTCGTATCACCTGCTGCCGGTGCACGGCCTCTTTCGTCTCGCGCTTGACGGGGACACCCTGCGGCTGGCGATGCTCGACATCGACTACGTCGATCACCTTCTGAAGGCCGATCCCGACCTGGTGGAGCACACGCGCGCTGAAGACCGACTGCTGCTCACCGCGCCCACCGCGGGCCTGCAGGACTTCCTGCTGCGCTGCGGGGAAGACGAGCAGATCTACGGCGAGACGGAGTTGCTGGTGCGCTCCCGGCGGTGACTCGGGAAGATCGGATCCCCGGCTACATGTTGCGCCGGTATTGCCCGCCCACCTCGTAGAGCGCGTGGGTGATCTGTCCCAGGCTGGCCACGCGCACCGCGCGCATCAACTCGTCGAAGATGTTCCCCCCCTCGTGGGCCGTCTGCTTCAACCGCCGCAGCGCCTCGGCGGTCTCGTCGCCGTGGCGCTCCTGGAAGTCGCGCAGCCGCTTCACCTGCCCGGACTTCTCCTCCTCGCTGGAGCGCGCCAGCTCGATGTCCTCGGGCACTTCCTGCCCGTCGGGATTGATGAAGGTATTGACGCCCATGATGGGCAGCTCGCCCGACTGCTTCTTCAGCTCGTAGTACATGGACTCTTCCTGGATCCGCCCCCGCTGGTACTGGGTTTCCATGGCCCCCAGCACGCCGCCGCGCTCGCTGATGCGCACGAACTCGTCCAGCACGGCTTCCTCCACCAGCTCGGTCAGCTCTTCCATGATGTAGGCGCCCTGCAGCGGGTTCTCGTTCTTGGTCTGGCCGAATTCATGGTTGACGATCAACTGGATCGCCAGCGCCCGGCGCACGCTTTCCTCGGTGGGCGTGGTCACGGCCTCGTCGTAGGCGTTGGTGTGCAGGCTGTTGCAGTTGTCGTTCACCGCCAGCAGGGCCTGCAGGGTCGTGCGGATGTCGTTGAAGGACATCTCCTGGGCGTGCAGGCTGCGGCCCGAGGTCTGGATGTGATACTTGAGTTTCTGGCTGCGCTCGTTGCCGCCGTAGAGGTCGCGCATGGCCACGGCCCAGATGCGGCGCGCCACGCGGCCGATCACCGTGTACTCCGGGTCCAGCCCGTTGGAGAAGAAGAAGGACAGGTTGGGCGCGAAGTCGTCTATCTTCATCCCGCGGCTCAGGTAATACTCGACGTATGTGAAACCGTTGGCCAGGGTATACGCGAGCTGGCTGATGGGATTGGCTCCCGCCTCGGCGATGTGATACCCGCTGATCGAGACGCTGTAGTAGTTACGCACTCCCTGCTCGATGAACCACTGCTGGATGTCGCCCATCATCTTCAGGGCGAACTCCGTGGAGAAGATGCAGGTGTTCTGGGCCTGGTCCTCCTTGAGGATGTCGGCCTGCACCGTGCCGCGCACGTTCTGCAACGTGAAGCTCCGCAGTTCTGCGAGTTCGTCCTCCCCGGGCTCGCGCCCCTGCTCCTCGCGGAAGCGATCCAGGTTGAAGTCGATGGCCGTGTTGAGGAACATGGCCAGGATCATGGGCGCCGGGCCGTTGATGGTCATGGAGACGCTGGTGCTCGGTGAGGTCAGGTCGAAGCCGGCGTAGAGCGCTTTCATATCGTCCAGCGTGCAGATGCTGACTCCCGACTCACCCACCTTGCCGTAGATGTCGGGCCGCTCGTCGGGATCCTCGCCGTAGAGTGTCACGGAATCGAAGGCCGTGGAGAGCCGCTTGGCCTCGCTGTTGCGCGACAGGTAGTGGAAGCGCCGATTGGTGCGCTCGGGCGGGCCCTCGCCGGCGAACTGGCGCGTGGGATCCTCGCCCTGCCGCTTGAAGGGGAAGGCCCCCGCGGTGTAGGGGAAGTACCCGGGCAGGTTTTCCAGGGCAACGAAACTGTAGAGTTCGCCGCGATCGCGGCTGCTCGGCAGGGCCACCCGCGGGATCTTCGTTCCGGCGAGCGACTCGCGCGTGAGTTCCTGCTCGAAAACCTTGCCGCGCACCGTATAGCTGAAACTCTCGCCGCGGTACTTCTCGCGGATCTCGTGATACCAGTCCAGGCAGCGACGGGCCTCGGGACTCACGGCTTCCGAAGCTTCGGCGTGCAGCCGCTCCAGCTCCGCCGGGGAATCGCCTTCCGCGCATCGCGAGCGCAGCTCCTCCAGTGTTGTGCGGATATACTCCTCGCGGCGCAGCTTATCGGCTTCCTCGCCGACCCGCCGCTTGTATTCCCGCACGCAGCCGGCGATCTCCGCCAGGTAACTCGCGCGGTCCGAGGGGATCAACTGCCGTCGCGTGATGCCGGCGTCCCGGGCCAGCAGGGCGTGGTCGAAATCACCGCCGCGCAGGGCGCCCAGCTTTTCCAGCAGCCGGTCGAAGAACCAGTCGGTGCCGTTGCAGTCGAAGCGCGAAGCAATGGTGCCGTAGACGGGCAGCTCCTCCTCGGGGAGGTCCCAGGAGATGCCGTGGCTGCGCCGGTACTGCTTGCGCACGTCGCGCAGGGCGTCCTCGCTGCCGCGCTTCTCGAACTTGTTGAGCACAACCATGTCCGCGTAATCGATCATGTCGATCTTCTCGAGCTGGCTGGCGGCGCCGTATTCGCTGGTCATCACGTAGAGCGAGAGATCCACCAGGTCCACTACGCCGGAAGCGCCCTGGCCGATGCCGCTGGTCTCGAGGATCACCAGGCGGCAGCCGGCGGCCTTGAGCACCTGGATCGATTCCTTCGCGGAGCGCGACAACTCGCTGCCGCTGCCCCGAGTGGCCATGCTGCGCATGAAGCAGCGCCCGTCGGAAAGGCTGTTCATGCGGATGCGGTCGCCCAGCAGCGCTCCACCGCTGCGGCGCTTGGTGGGGTCCACGCTGACGATGCCCACGCGCCCCTCGGGGAAGGTCTCGGTGAAGCGGCGCACGATCTCATCGGTCAGGCTGCTCTTCCCCGCTCCGCCGGTTCCCGTGATACCGAGTACCGGCGCGGCGGCCCCGGTCCCCGCGGCCAGTATCTCGTCGAGCTGCCTCCGCAGGTCCTTGTTGAACTCGATCCCCTCCGCGTGATGCTCGGCCAGCGTGAGCGCACGGGCCACGGCGATCCCCTCGCCGCGCGCGACGCGGGCGGCCAGGTCGGGGAATTCCAGCTCGGCCGGGTCGAAATCCGAGCCCTCGAGCATATCCCGGATCATGCCCTCCAGGCCCATCCGCGCACCGTCCTGGGGGCTGTAAATGCGCGTGATGCCGTAGTCGTGCAGCTCGCGGATCTCGGACGCGACGATCACGCCGCCGCCGCCGCCGTAGATCCGCACGTGGCCCGCGCCTTCCTCCCGCAGCAGGTCCTTCATGTACTTGAAAAAGAGCATGTGGCCGCCCTGGTAGCTGGACACGGCCACGGCCTGGGCGTCCTCGTGGACCGCCGCCTGTACGATGTCGCGCACGCTGCGGTTGTGCCCCAGGTGGATCACCTCGGCCCCTTCGTCCTGCAGAACCCTGCGCATGATGTTGATGGAGGCGTCGTGCCCGTCGAAGAGGCTGGCGGCGGTGACGAAGCGGATGGGTCGCGGACTCCGCTGTGGCTGGCTCATGTGGGACTCCGTAAAGCTGGCTGCTGGAACCTTTTAAGGTATGGAGAAGCGGGATGAATGAGAAGCCGGGTTTGACGGCCGCGACTTGCCGACACAAGATCGGCGGCCGGAGCATTCTCAAATCATCCTGCTGAATATCGCCGCCCGGAAACTCGATATGGTTGGTAGCCCCTGACGGGGATTGGAGGGAGGACCCGCAACCGGCCGCCCGCATTCAACGGTCGGTTCAGTACTTTTCAGGAGTCCGGAAGATGACCGTGGACTTTGACGATCGCTTTCTGCAGCAGATGATCGACCGCTTCCACTTCGAGATCAGGGCCGGCGATCTGCTCGCCGCCGAATCGGTGCTGATCAGCCTGATCGGCGCCATGCGGCACCTGCGCATACCCTGCGACTGCGCGCTGGAAGTTCGCGGCCAGCTCGACCGCCTGGCGGACTGGAGTGCCGGCGCCCGCCAGGACGCCGCCGAATGCGCCCAATTACTGCAGGCGCTGCTGGACATGCCGCTGGTGGATCGAAGGTATCTGCACTGAGGGAATACTCATCGATTTGCTCGCAGGCCCACCTAGGCATACTTGATCCGGTCCTCTTCCCCGGCCAGCCGGAAGCCCCTTAAGCGCAGCAGGCAGGAATCGCAGCGCCCGCAGGCTTGGTCCTCGTTGCGGTAGCAGCTCCAGCTAAGGTGCAGCGGGGCGCCCAGCTCGAGGCCCCGGTGGACGATGTCCGACTTGTCCAGCTCGATCAGCGGGGTCTCCAGCTTCAGGCTTGGGACCCGGGCCGTGCCGAAGTTCAAGGCCCGCTCCATGGCCCGGATGAACTCCACGCGGCAGTCGGGGTAGCCGGAGCTGTCTTCCTCCACCACACCCAGCCAGATGGACGCGGCGCCGATGACCTCGGCCCAGCTCGCCGCGATGCTGATCAGGTTCCCGTTGCGGAAGGGCACGTAGGTGCGCGGCACTTCGCGCGCCTCTTCGCCGCCCCCGTCGGCGACGGCTTCGGCCATATCGGTGAGCGAGCTGCCCCCGATGCGCGCCAGGTGGTCGATGTCCGCCACCAGGCGAAGCTCTTTCGGCACCTCGTAGTGGTCGGCTATGTCGTGGAAGGCTTTGAGTTCGCGTCGCCAGGTTCGCTGGCCGTAGCTCACGTGCAGCAGGGCCGGGCGATGCCCGCGCGCCGCCTCCGCCACTGTGACGCAGGAATCCATGCCGCCCGAGGCCAGCACGATGGCAAGGGGCCGGGGATCACACACCACGCCGTTCACCCCAGATGATCTTGTGCTGCTGAAGCGACAGGCCCACGTCCAGTCCGCTGTCCAGGATCTTCCGGGCCACCTGGTCCAGGGGCAGCGTGCTCCAGGCGGGCGAGATGCGCAGCCGCAGACCCTCCGGCAGGTCGGGCCGGGCGCAGAATGCCAGCGCCCAATCCACGTCCTTAAGGCTCAGGGTCACGAACTTCAGCTCGTCGCCGTGATGCAGCAGCGCCAGGTTCTCCTCCCGGAAGCTGCCCGCGGCGCCGGAGTCGGGCGTCTTCACGTCCACCACCCGCAGCACCTCCCGGGGCAGAGCGCTCAGGTCGTGATGGCCTGCCGTTTCCACGGACACTCCGTAGCCCTCCTTCAGCAGCAGTTCCAGCAGGCTGGGCAGGTCCTTCTGCAGCAGGGGCTCTCCGCCCGTGACCAGAACCCGGCGGCAGGGCCATTCCGCCAGCAGGGTCAGGATCTCCCCGGCTTCGTACTCGATGCCGCCCTGGAAGCTGAAACTGCTGTCGCAGTACCTGCAGCGCAGGTCGCAGCCTGCGGTGCGCACGAAGAGCGTGGGCAGCCCGGTGAACGGTCCTTCACCCTGCAGCGAATGATAGATCTCGATGATGTGCATAGACTTCGGACGGATCCAAATGGAGCGCGCGACCTTGATCGCAGCAGGTGGCTCAGTACATGGCGCGTATAAAGAAAAGGGGATAAAGGCCCCGGAGAGTCGCGATTTTGTCTTTCCGACAATGTGCGGAGCGGATATCCCCTGTGGAGTTCCCGGCTGACCGAGAACCTAGAGTCGAGTGTATAACTGAGTTTTCAGCCTGTCAAGCTTTTTCCGAAGCGTCGCGGAAGTGGTTCCGAGACTCGGCTTCGGGTCCAAGGCCGAATTCTTGCGGGCGTGATACAGAGGCCGACGGAAATGCTCGTATCACATTTCCGCGGAATGCCCGTGACCGGCGCGCTTCCCGTCAGATTGAATACGTGTGACACGTGCGCCATTCTCATACGCCGATTCAGTACAGCGGTTTCTTCCTCTTGACTAATTAGTATCAGAGTGGTGCCATAATCCATGCCACGAAAGGTCGGTGATCTCATGCGCGACTTGAAGTCCGCCGGATTCATCCATCGGAGCGGAAAAGGCGGTCACCGGAACTTCAAGCATCCTGCTGGTATCCGGATCACTATCAGCGGGAAGCCGGGTGACGATGCGAAGCCGCATCAGGAGCGTGCCGTGCGAGCGGCCCTCGAGGAGGCGCAAGATGCAGCCAAGCGATAGATACTTGAAAATCGTCGCGTGGTCGGACGAAGACCGGTGCTACGTCGGGACTTGTCCCGGCCTGATGCTGGGCGGCATTCACGGCGACGACGAGATCAAGGTCTACCGGGCGCTATGCAGGGCCGTAGACGAGTGGATATCATTGTGCAAGGAGGACGGCGAACCCTTGCCTCCGGCCACCGCCGGCAAGGAGTATTCCGGAAAATTCCTGGTACGCGTGGGCCCTGCGCTTCACAAGGAACTGGCCATCAACGCGCTGCGCTTCGGCGAAAGCTTGAACACCTACTGCGTTCGCGTTCTGGGTGGCAGGCCGGCGGCAGCGCAGAGGCCAAAGCGCTAGCGGACCGCCTGCATGTACTCCAGCACGCGGTGCGGCTTCTTGAAGCCCACGAAGCGCTTGGTTTCTTCTCCATCGCTGTCGTAGAAGATCACGGTGGGCATGCCCACCACCTGGAAGCGCTCGTTCTGCGTCTGCGCCCAGACGCTTTCGCTGTCCGTCATGTCCATCTTGATCCGCGCGAAGCGCTGTCCCTCGGCATAGATTTCCGGATCGACCCAGGTCTTGTGATCCAGTTCCCTGCACTGGACGCACCACTCGGCCCAGAAATCCACCACAGCCGGCCGCCCCTCGGACCGGGCCTCCTCCAGCAGCGATACATGCCGGTCCGACTGCGGGCTCGAGATCTCCCATTCCAACTCGGCGCGTTCCGCGGTACCTGCAAGACCTGCGATTCCAGCTCCCGGGGCGCCCCAGCCCCAGATCAGGAACTTGGCCCCCAGCACCACGGCCACCAGCCCCAGGGCCTTGTAGAACTTCTCCGCGCCGCCGCTTTCCTCCGACAGGGGATGGAAGGCGCCGGTGTAAACGCCGAAGATCACCAGTCCCGCGCCGGACAGGTAGGGCATGGCGGCTTCCGGAATCAGGAAGCGCAGGAAGTACAGCGCCATGGCCACCATCACCACGCCGAAGAACTTCTTGACCGTCTCCATCCAGCTGTCGGCCCCCGGCAGCGTGGACAGGGCGCCCGCGAAGGTGCCGATCACCAGGAAGAGCAGCCCCATACCCAGGGCGTAAGTCAGCATCAGGAAGAAGCCGGTGAAGATGCTCTGCGTGGAAGCGATGAATATCAGCAGCCCGGCGATGATCGGTCCCACGCAGGGCGCGGCGATGAATCCCGTCACCGCCCCCATCAGGATCGCGCCCAGGGGACCGGAACGGTCGCCGCTCTGGAGCTTGGCGGATACCGAGGACGGCATCTGCATCTCGTAGGCGCCGAACATGCCCGCCGCCAGCGTCAGGAAGATCGCGGCCACTGCGGCGTTCATCACCGGAGAGGCCCCGAAGGATCCGAAACTCTTGCCGCTGAGCGCGGCGACCACGCCCAGCGAAGAGTAGACCAGGGCCATCCCCAGCACGAAGAACAGGGACTGGATGAAACCGTGCAGCTTGCCCTTGCTGCGCGCCCCGATGAAGCTGATGGTGATGGGTATCACGGGATACACGCAGGGCGTCAGGCTGGAGAGCACGCCGCCCACGAAGACCAGCACGAAGGCCAGCCAGGATCCGCGCTGCAGGGCGCTCTGCAGGCGGTCCTCCAGGCTGAGTTCCGCCCCGCCCCCGTCGATGCCTCCCCCGAAGACCTCCGCGTTGGCCGTCCGGGCGAGATCGGCCTCGTCCGTGATGGACAGCTTCAGCTCGACGGTCTTCTCCACCGGCATGTAGCACGTCAGGTCGCCCACCTCGCTACAGATCTGGTACCCGGCGTAGACGGTCCAGTCGATGGTGCCGAGCTGCGCCCCGGGAGATACCGTGACGTCGCCGAAGACCGTCACATCCCCGCGATAGACCTTCTCGCCGTGCTCCTTCACGCCGGGCGGATAGCGCAGGTTGTCCAGGCGGACGTGCTGAAGCGTGTCCGCTTCCACGAAGAACATCTCGTACTTGATGTCGGTGATGTGATAGTTCTTCGGCACGTGGAACACGGCGGCCAGCCGGGCCGGCTCGCCCGGCAGCAGGGCCTCGTGCGACAGCAGCACCTCCACGGGCACGGCCTTCTCGGGATCGAAGGTGTCCGCCGGGGCGGCGGGAGGGGCGACATGCGCGACCCTCGCGGCGACCAGGATCGCCGCCAGGGCGGCCAGAATCGGTCGCGCACTGCTGGACGGTGTATTACGCCGGAAAGGCCGGTTGAATTCCATCGGATGCTGTTCCTCGTTATGAATCTTTGGCATTGTTTCCGTGTCGCGGCTCATTCCTCGCGGTCCCCGACGAAGCGGTAGCCCACGCGGTAGACCGACAGGAAGTGCCGCGGATTGGCGGGGTCGGGTTCGAAGTACTTGCGCAGGTGCAGTACGAGGTTGTCCACGGTGCGCGTGGAGGGGTAGTTCTCGTAACCCCAGACGCGGTCGAGAATCTCGTGGCGCTCCACAACGCTGCCGCGTTTCTCCACCAGCAGCTTGAGCAGCATGCATTCCTTCTGGGTCAACTGGATCCGCTCACCGGAGGCCAGCAGGGCTTCGTAGGATTCGAAGTGGACCTCGTGGCCGGCAAAGCGGTAGACCACGCCCACCGCGGGCGACTCGCGGTACCAGGATTCGCGGCGCAGCATGCCCTCGATGCGCGCCAGCAGCTCGCGCATGCTGAAAGGCTTGGTCAGGTAATCGTCGCCGCCCGCCTCGAGACCCTTCACGCGGTCGTCCTCCAGGTCCTTGGCCGTGAGGAACAGTATCGGCAGGCGCGAGCCCTCGGCGCGGGCGCGGCGGCAGACCTCGAAGCCGTCCAGCCCCGGCAGCATGACGTCCAGGAGCACGATTTCAGCGTTGCCCTCGAGGATCTCGCGCAGCGCCGTATCTCCGTTTTCAATCACCCGACAGTCGTGCCCCGCGTTTTCCAGGTGCAGGCGCACCGCCTCGGCGATGTGCCGTTCGTCTTCCACAATCAGAATTCTGGCCATGCTCAACTCCTGTGGAGTGGCAGATGCACCAGGAATCGGGCCCCTTTTCCTGGTCCCTCGCTCTCCGCGCCGGCTCGACCCTTCATCGCCCGCAGCAGCTCTCGTACGATGTAAAGCCCCAGTCCGGTTCCCGGGGTCTTGCGCGTAAGTTCGCTGCCGGTCCGGTAGAAACGTTCGAAGAGCCGGCGGTTCTCCCCGCTTTCGAACCCCACTCCCTTGTTCTCAAGCGCCAGTTCCGCGTACCGGCCGCGGGCGACTGCCCCGAGTCGGATTTCCGTCCCCCCGGGAGAATATTTTACCGCGTTGTCCACCAGGTTCGTGAGCACCGTGCTCAGGGCCTCGGGATCCACCAGGACCGGCAGGGGCCGGCCCGGTTCCACCAGCACCAGGTTCCGCCCGCGGGCGGCGACGCGCTCGCGCATTCCGGCCGTCCAGTCCTCGAGAAACTCGCCCAGGTCCAGCACGATAAAATCCAGCCGGGCATCGCGGACATCCAGGGTACGAGCCTGCAGGATCTGTTCCACCAGGCGGTTCAGGCGGTCCGCATCCTCAAGTGCCGCCTCCGCGGACCGCCGGCGCGCCGCCGGTTCCAGGTCTTCGCGGGCCAGCAACTCCGTGTACAGCCGGATCGAAGTCAGCGGGGACTTCAGCTCGTGGGTCACCGCCGCCACGAAGTTGGACTGCTGGTCGGCCGCCTCGCCGAGTCGACGATGGGCCAGCCACTGCAGCGCCACGCCGCCCAGGATCAGCAGCGTGAAGAAGGCGCCCTCGTAGAGGAACATCCGGGTTTTCGAGGCGGAATCGGCCCAGATTCTTTCGAGGGTCTCGCCGGCCACCGCCGGTTCGAAACCGCCGGGAAAGCGGTTGCTGCGCATCAGGGTGAGGCCCGGATGGCGCTCGAGGAACTCGGCCTGCTCCGCCTCGCTCAGCGGATCCGGCTTGAGCGCCAGCTCCCGCTCCGCCAGCTGGGCGCGCTCTTCGAAGACCCGCATCTGCAGCTCGCGATAGCGCTGCCCTTCGCCCGTCTGGTAGATCAGCCACCAGCAGGACTGGATCAGCGCGAGCAGCATGATGCCCACGAAAATATAAAAGGGAATCTGGCGGCGGCGCTGGCTGAGGCGCATCGAGCGTCCCCTTCTTCATGAAAGGGCTCGCCGTTCACCCGCCGGGAGCCCATGGGAAGAATAAGATAAACGAAGTTGATGCTTTGCGAAGGGTCGACGAGCGCAGCCTGCAGGCGCGGGGATCGACCGCCGCTTTCCACGAGAGGAGGACGCATCATGATCTACCAGGCCGTGGATTTCTACCAGTTCGACGCCCTGCTCAGCGAAGAGGAGCGGGCGGTGGCGGAGAAGATCCGCCGTTGGGTCGGCGAACGCTGTATGCCCCGGATCGTCGACTGCTTCGAAGAAGACCGATTCCCCATGGAGCTGGTTCCCGAGATGGGCGAGCTGGGCTTCTTCGGCGCAACGCTGGAGGGCTACGGCTGCGCCGGTCTGAGCAACGTGGCCTACGGCCTGCTCAACCGCGAGCTGGAGCGCTGCGACAGCGGCCTGCGCAGCTTCGTCTCGGTGCAGTCGGGCCTGGTGATGTTTCCCATCTTCAGCTATGGCAGCGAGCAGCAGAAGGAGCGCTGGCTGCCCCGCCTGGCCACGGGTCAGGCCGTGGGTTGCTTCGGCCTGACCGAGCCGGACTTCGGCAGCGATCCCGGCGGGATGCTCACCAGGGCCGAGGACCGCGGCGACCACTACCTGCTCAACGGCGCCAAGATGTGGATCACCAACGGCAGCATCGCCGATGTGGCGGTGGTCTGGGCCAAGCTGGACGGGGTGGTGCGCGGCTTCCTGGTGGAGAAAGGCATGGAAGGATTCAGCGCGCCGGACCACAGGCACAAGTACTCGCTCAGGGCCAGCGTGACCAGCGAACTGGTGTTCAAGGACCTGCGCCTGCCCAAGGATAACATCCTGCCCGGTGTGGAAGGCCTGCGCGGTCCGCTCTCCTGTCTGAACCAGGCCCGCTACGGAATCGTCTGGGGCGTGATCGGCGCCGCCCAGGCCTGCTACGACGAGGCCCTGCGCTACCAGCAGGAACGCCGCCAGTTCGGGCGGCCGGTGGCCTCCTTCCAGCTGCAGCAGGCCAAGTTCACGAAGATGCTGACGCGGATCACCGCGGCACAGGCCCTGGCGCTGCGGCTGGGGCAGTTGAAGGACGCGGGCCGCGTCACACCGGCCCAGATCAGCCTGGCCAAGCGCAACAACGTGGAGATGGCCCTCGAGACCGCGCGCACCTGCCGGACCATGCTGGGCGCCAACGGCGTCAGCCTGGAATACCAGTGCGGGCGGCACATGATGAACCTGGAGAGCGTCTACACTTACGAAGGAACCCACGACATCCACACGCTGATCGTGGGCGAAGCCGCCACGGGGATTCAGGCTTATTGCTGATCCGCCAGGCCCTGCCGGATCTCGCGCAGTGTATCACGCATTCTCCGGCGCAGTTCCGGAGGATCCAGCACCTCGCACTCGCCGCAGAAGGGCAGCAGCAGCCGGATCAGCGAGTGCGGCCCGCGGACCTCGGGCTCCCAGAGCAGGCAATCCGCCTGCTCGGGATCTTCCCTGAGGGCGGGCCACTCTTCCTCGCGGGCGATGCGCGAGAGCACGCCCTCGAGCCGGATGCGCGCCCGCTGATCGCCTTCCTCGCCGCCCTCGTCGAAGCCCGACTCAGGCTGACCCGGGTATTCCTCGCCTGGGGGATCGAAGGTGCGGTCCTCGCGCGCGATGTCCCCGATGCGGTCCACGCGGAAGGTGCGGACCGCCGAGTTGTCCAGGTCGTAGGCCAGCAGGTAGTGCGCGCCCTGGCGGAAACTGATGCTTAGAGGATTCACGCTGCGAGGGCTGTAGCGGTCGCTCCGCACGCTGAAGTAGTAGATCCTCAGGCCCTGCCTGCCGCCGATGGCCTTAAGCAGTTCCCCAAGCAGCTCCTCGTGCTGGTCGGAGGCGGGAATGTAGCACACCGCCTGCCGCATGCGCTCCAGGCCCTGGCCTGCGGCGGAGCCGAGTTCGCGTTCGAGCCTGGTCAGCGCCTTATCCAGGTCGGGCAGCAGATGACCCAGGCCCAGGGCCCTGAGATACTCGACACCGAAGCGAATCGCCAGCATTTCCAGCGGCGTAAAGCGCACGGTCTTCTCCAGGAAGCCCCCGGTGTGCACCTTCAGCCGGTCCTGCTCGATGTACACGTCCACCAGGTCGCCCTCCGAATACCAGCCGTAGCTGGTGGCCGAAAGCCGGCGGAGATCCTCCAGCAGTTCGAGTGGCTGAAGGCCCAGGTCGTCGCAGATATGTCCCAGCGTTTCGCCTTCGTGGCGCTTCAGGTAGGGCAGCAGGTTGAGCAGGCGTCCCAGGCGGGCTCCCGGTTTCATGCGCCCTCCTCGTACCTGGTAAGCGCTTTCCCCAGCCACAGCGCGAGCCGCCGTTTCATTTCCGGCGGCTCCAGCAGGTGCGCGTGGCGTCCCCAGCCCAGCAGCCAGAAAAGGAAGGCTTCTTCAATGCCCACCGGGATTTCCGCCCGAAGACCCGATTCGCTCTCGCTGAGTTCCGCCTTGCCTTTCAGCCGCCGGGCCGCCAGGCGCGATACCTCCGTGTCGAATCGCACTTCGGCCGTGGGACCTTCACCGAAGCCGAACTCCCAGGCCGCGTCACCCGCCTGCTCCGCCAGGCGGAATTCGGGATTCGGCGTGAAGCTCTCGCCGGTGAGTTCGGCGTCGATGATCCGGCTCAGCCGAAAAACGCGGAAGGAATCCCGCAGCTCGCACCAGGCCGCCAGGTACCAGCGGCCGCGCCGGAAGACCAGTCCGTGCGGATGTATCACGCGGCGGTTCTCCTTGCCCGTGCCCAGGGTCCTGTAATCCAGGCGGAGCTTGCGGTTCCGGAAGATGGCCTCGCCGGCCAGATCCAGCCATTTCGCTTCCGCGGGATCCGGGCCCCCGCGCAGGGAGTCCGCCGCCTGGAAGAGCCGCCGCTCCGCCGCGTCCTTTGCTGAATCCGTGCCGCTGCGCAGCTTCTCCCAGGCGCTGCGCGCGAACTCGCGCAGGGGAAAGTCCTCGGCCCGGCGCAGGCGGTCGCTGAGCAGCGTGAGTGCCCGGTGCTCATCCTCGCTGAATTCAATACGCCGGGCGAAGACCTCGCGGCGGTCTATCTGATAGCGGTAGCTGAGGTTGCCGTCCTCGTCGTCCCCCTCCTGGATGCGCATGCGGATGGGGATTCCCAGCTCCTCGAGCAGCTTGCGGTCGCGCTGGAATTTCTTGCGCCCCGATTCGCCCGCGCCGTAGGCCGGGAGATCGCGCTGGATTTCCGCCAGCGTGCGGCCGAAGCGGTGATGAAACAGGCAGGCCACCAGCGACAGCTGTCGTTCGAGGCTGTTCAATTCCTATTCCTTCAGCATTCGCGCGTTGCCGTGAACAGGCCCTAGTCCGAATTCGATTCCTCCCGTGCCTGGAGAAACAGTTCAATGGTTCCAGGCATCGATCCGACCTGCGCATGGCCGGATTTCCCGCGCGCCCGGGATGGGCGGCACCCGCATCAAAGATACTACCGGAGAACACATCAGCAGAAGAAGCCGCGGCTGCGGCGCAGGTAATAGAAGATGGCCATGAGCTGCTTCTTGCTCATGCGGCTGAATTTCTCCTCCTGGCCCTGGTAGACGCTGGCCAGGCTGCGCACGAGTTCGCGCTTGGTGGCGGGGATCCAAAGGTTGGCGGCACTCATCCTGTCCTCCTTCGCTTTCGCCGGACAAGATGAGCGGGGGGTGGGACATTGGAGGATCGCATGCCCTCAGCCGGATTCTCTATTTCTGGCAGGAAATGTAAATGAGATCGAACCGTGCGGAAGGTTCTATCGCTTCTTGCTGAGTTTGCCTTGCACTCCTGGAGTCATTTGACTATCCTCAACAAGACATTGTACCATAGCGGGAATTCCAATGTGAATACGAACATCGCCCGCATCCTGGGAGTTCGCGGTAAGATCGTCACGCTGCTGGACGTTTCCGATCGCATTGTGATTGGCTTCCCGCCAAGGTCCCTGGACCGAGTGAAAGCGCTGCTGCAACTGTCTGATCGACAGATGTCGGCGGCACTCGGCGTCAGTCTGAAGACCATCGGACGGGCTCGCAGGACACCGGACCGGCGCCTGAGTCCGGGGATCAGCGACCGTCTTTTTCGTCTCGCCCGCGTCTTCGCCGCCGCCCGGGAGGTACTCGGGGACGAGGATGCCGCTCGCTCGTGGCTGCGAAGCGCTCAACTTGGCCTGAACAACAGGATCCCCATGGACCTGTTGAGCACCGAAGCGGGAACGCGCGAAGTGGAGGACCTCCTGGGGCGCATCGAATACGGTGTGCTTTCGTGAGAGAGGCGTGGCGGCTGCTGAAGAAGACACGGCGGGCCGACGCGTTCAGCGGAGAGGGCGCGCGCCTGTACGGAGGTCGCTGGAATCACCACGGCACGCCGATGGTGTACCTGGCCGACTGCCTGGCACTGGCCGCGCTGGAATCATTCGTTCACCTGGTATCAGCAGACAAACAGATCCCACACTTCGCGTTCCGCGTGGAGATTCCCGCGCCGCTGAAGATCGAGCAGTTTGCTCTTGAGCAGCTTCCCGCGAACTGGCGCGAGTTCCCGACTCCGGATCAATGCAAGGATCTTGGCACGAAATGGATGGCTGATAATCGGTCGGTGGCCCTGGCTCTTCCCTCGGTATTGGTCCCAAACCAGTTCAACATCCTGCTCAACCCGGGACACCCGGATTTCAGCCGCGTCCGGATCGAAGAGTGGGGCGATTTCTCCTTCGATCCCCGGATGTGGAAGTAGGATCGATTTTGCGGGACAGGGAGTCAATGCGTGCCCGGATCGTATTACACGCCCGAAACGCTCACCTGATCAGCAGCATCTTCCTGCATTCAACCTGCCTGCGCGTCTACAGTTGAACGAAGTACATGCCGCTGGGCAGATGGCTGCCATCGAACAGGATCGAGTGATCCCCTTGTGGATACGGACCATGGATCAACTCGCGCACTGACTGGCCAGAGAGGTTGAAGACCGTCACTCGCACGCCCGCCGGATGAGCCTGCTTGAAAGCGATCGTTGTAGCGGGATTGAACGGGTTCGGGAATTCGCCAGCAAGGCAGGAGATGCCGGTGCTGATTGTGAAGGTTCGCGGGGTGGTACAGACACGATCCCCTCGTTTCGATACCAGGCGATAGCGTTGTCGATACTTGATGCCGAGATAACATCTAAATCCCCATCGCCGTCAAGATCTGCGCTGAAGACTGATTTCGGGCACATTGACCGATCCGAAAGCGTTATCTGCTCGCTGAAGGATATCTCTTGCGCTGTAGAAGTAGACACGAAAAGGAGTATCACAAGCGGCAGAACAAGGAGAGAATGCTGGAGGGCGCTGTTGCTGGTGATTGCGAACATGATGCCTCCAGCTGAATGACCAGAATCAGGAAGGAGTAATCTGGACGCACGCTTATCGATTCACCAGGAATCAGGCAGTTTGTGATACAGACGGGAGTGCTCTTGAGGTTCGTCGGTTCTGCGTCTCTGCAGGGAATCGAATCCTCAGCGTAGGCCGTCCTTTTACGAACTGCCAGCTGTATGACTGACCTACCGCGCACTTATTTCTCACAACCGATTCTCAACAGACACGCTCTCTACATGAAGACTTTCCTTGGCAGTAATGCAAGACAGGAATGAGTCAGCTCAAGAAACCGCTTTCAAGAAGACCGCCCAGGACACACCGAGGTTGGTTGAACCCTGCATCCCGGCTGCACAATCCGCTCGTTCCATTCCTTCTGGGCCCCTTCCTATCCAGCGATGCCCAATGCCTTAGCGGCCGCGCGGAGCCGTTTGTCCTGCGACCAGAGACGGCATTTCGTCAGCAGCGCGGAAGCAAGCAAGTGGGCGTCCGCCCATCCAATGCCCTGCCCATGCAGTCCATGGATCTCCAACAGCTTCAGCACCTCGGCATGATCCGCCATCGAGGCAGCGGGGAGATTAGCTAACAGATCAAGGATCCCGGAACGGTTGCGGAGGTTGCCGCAGGCCAGTTCGCCGATCACGAATGGATGGCAGAGTACGCATCCTTCATCAAGCAGTTCATGCAATCGCCTGTTGCCGCGCCGGAGATGATCGATCCAGACCGAGGAATCGACCAGGACCATCAGGAAGCCCTGGATCTACGCCTTGGCACCGGGCGGAGCCCAGGCTCGCTGCCTCCCAGATCTGCAAGGCGTCTTGCGCTCTCAAGCGCTATGAGTGCCTCCAGGCCCATCCGGACCAGCGAGGTTTTTTCCTTGATCCCCGTCAAGTTCTGCGCGTGTAGCAGCAGATCGTCGTCGATATTCAGAGTGGTTCTCATGTTTGGCAATATGCACTATCTATGCATATAAAGCAATCAATATCGATGCCCGGATCGGAGCTTACTCTGACTCCCCGCCCATCAGCTCCTCCAACTGGAAGCGGTGCAGGATCGGGTGCATCACCGCGTGCTCCAGCATTGCCTCGATGCAGTACTTCACGCCCCAGGGGGCTTCGTACTCCGGCTTGAGCAGGCGATCCTCCGGCACGTCCAGCAAGGGCGTGCTCCAGGCCTCCAGGACGTGATCCAGATGGTCGTCCAGGCTGCGCTCGATCGCTGCGGCTTCCAGGGTTTTTCGAATTCGCGGATCGGGCAGCTCCAGCATCTCGCAGATCCAGTTCATGTACAGGCGGGCGCACTGTAACACGTGCCTGAGGACGGTTTCCAGGGAGGCGTAATTCGGATGATCGACTTTCGGCAGTTGAAGTCCGGAGCGCTTCGCCTGCCACCACGTGTCACAGAAACGGCGCAGTTCCCGTTCATGAAGCATCACGAGGGCGCGGGCGCCCCGGCAGCGATATTTCATCATGAGAGCTTTCGACTCGCTCATTTGGTTGGCTCCTGTTGTGGTTGCCGGATGTTTGTGCGACTTGTTTTCATGTGCTGCGGCGGTTCGTCTCGACCACGAAAAGCGAGAATCCGGTCTATCTTATCTTCACGGCGTACAAGACAGTGGAAAGGATAATGAAATGACGGAAGAGGTCGTCCGCGCCGTGCTCAAGCGGGTGATCGATCCGGAAATCGGACTCAACATCGTCGACCTGGGGCTGGTCTACGAACTCAGGATCACTGGGAACAGCGTATTCGTGAGCATGACCATGACCTCGATGGCCTGCCCGATGCACGGCACGATCACGGACAGCGTGAAAAGCGCCCTCCGGGCTGAATGGCCGGGTCTCGAACAGGTGGACGTCGAGCTGGTCTGGGAGCCGGCCTGGAAGCCGGAGATGATGTCCGACGAAGCTCGCCGGACACTGGGATGGCAGCATGAAGCCCTATCCCTTTCTGGCCGCCACCCTGCTGGTCCTGCTGGCCGGACTGTGGAGCGGGCTGCTCCGGCTGCCGGTGCCCTTTCCCTTCGCCGGTCCGGGATTCAGCCTGTCACACGGCGCTTTCATGGTGCCCGGATTCCTGGGAACCGTGATCGCCGTGGAGCGTTCAGCGGCGCTGGACCGCCCGGCAGCCTGGCTGGTTCCCCTGGTCAACGGCCTGGGCGCTCTGCTCCTGGTCGCCGCGAGCCTCCTTCCAGGCCTGCGGCTCGCCCAGGGCGCTTCCCTCCTGCTGGCTGTCGGGTCCCTGGGACTGGTCCTGCTCTATGTGCCCGTACTACGCGCCCAGAGAACCTTGTTCAATCTCGAAATGGCGCTTGGCGCCGCCGGCCTGCTGCTGGGCAACATCCAGTGGATAACTCACGGTGTTGTATCACCGGCCCTCCCCGGCTGGCTGGCCTTCCTGCTGCTGACCATCGCAGGAGAGCGGCTGGAGCTCAACCGGCTGATGAGACCCCGCCGGGCGGCCCGGATCTGGCACCTGGCCATGCTGGTTCTGCTGGCATGCGCACTGATCGCGGCATTGGGGCAACCGGTAATAGGCGTCCGGCTGTTTGCGGTGTCGATGGTCTCCTTCGCGCTCTGGTTCCTGACGAACGATCTTGCGAAGCGGACGATCAGGATCTCAGGACAGCCGCGGTACTCGGCGGTCTGCCTGCTGGCCGGCTATGCTTGGCTGGGAATCTCCGGGGCGATCTGGCTGGCCCGGCCCGGGCTGCCGGCCGGGCCGCTCTACGATGCCGTGCTGCACGCCGTCCTGGTGGGCTTCGTGATGAGCATGATCTCGGACACGCGCCGATCATCCTCCCCGCCCTGACCGGGAGAACGATCAAGGATGTGAGGTGGTTCTATCCGCCGCTCCTCCTGCTCCATGCGACGTTGATCCTGCGAGTGGCGGGTGACCTGGCCTGGATTCCCTGGCTGCGTCAGGCCGGAGGTGTGGGCAGCGTATTGGCCGTGTTGGCCCTGCCTCCGTTTCTGGCATTGTCTTCCCGGAAGACCTGAGCGACGGGCAGGCTCCTGGTCCGGCGGACCGCCTTCCGGCTTTTCCCGCTTCCATACCGCCGAGTCAGCGTGCTGTGGGGAGTCAGGATACGTTCACGTTCTTGATGACCCGGGCCATCTTCTCGCGCACCTGTGTTCCAAGATCGGCCAGCGCCGGGTTATTCACCGCCTGCATCGACGCCAGGGGATCTATGGCGGCCGCTTCCACCTTGCCCTCGCCGGTTTCCTGCACGATCACGTTGCAGGGCAGCATCAGGCCGATCTTGTCCTCCAGCTCGAGCGCCTGATGCGCCAGCGGCGGATTGCAGGCCCCGAGGATCCGGTACTTCCTGAAGTCCACGTCCAGCTTTTCCTTCAGCGTGTCCTGGACGTCGATTTCCGTCAGCACTCCGAAACCCTCGGCCTTGAGGGCATTCTTCACCGCCTCGACGGCCTGCTCGAACTTCAAGTCCAACTGCGTGGAGATATAGTAGACCATTTCTTCCTGTCCTTTTCCATTGCTTGCGTCGATTCGCCTTGGCGTAGCGGTTGGATCGCTTTCCATCCAATTCAGCGATCCTCCGCTGAAAACACACGGAATATCGTCATAGGTTCAATTCCCGATCCGGCCCGTCCAGTATGCACGTGATCGTCCGTGCGCACATCCCGCGCGTGCGTTTTTCGCGCCCCAGATTCTTTGCTTGCCGAAAATGGACGGTCTTTTCTACTCTTCTCTTCCGCGCCGCTTTCTACGCGGCGGATGGAATTCGGCTTGAACACACAGACCACGAGGACCGCATCATGAAAGCCAGGTGGCTCTTCCTTCTTCCACTCTCGACATTCGCCCTGGACGCCCCGATCGTCGGCATTCAACTGGAGCCCGCCGGGGATTCGATATCCGTGTTCCTGACCTGGAGCGCAGTTCCTGCGGCCACCGGCTATCGCGTGTTCGGCCACTACTACGCGCCTTACGCTCCGGGCGTGGAAATTGCCTGGCTGGACTCCCTGGCGTATCACGTCACCGGGACGGATCACCGCTTCTTTCACGTGACCGCCGAGTCCAGTGATACATCCGGAACGATGATCCTCGTGCCCGCGGGAACCTTCACCATGGGCGAGGAGGGCACGATCCACACCGAGCACCAGGTCACGCTTACGGGAGCTTTCTGGATCAGCAGGAACGAGGTCAGCAACCTGAGTTACCTGGAAGGGCTCCAGTGGGCCTACGACGGCGGTCACGTCACGGCGAACGAGGACTCGGTAATCGCCTGCGGCGTGGAGCTGCTGGACCTGGACGCGCCAGCCAGCGAGATCGGCTTCCAGGACGGGCTGTTCTACCTGCGCGAAGCCACACACGCCTATGCGGAAGAAGCTTATCCCGAGGGCTACGACCCGGCCTTCCAACCGGTGAAGGAAGTCTCCCTGCACGGGGCCGCCTGCTACTGCGACTGGGTTCAGAGCCCGGATCACGATCCCTACTCCGCCGAAGGATACCGTCTGCCCACGGAGGCCGAATGGGAGTTCGCGGCGCGTGACGGAGATCAGCGCAGGTATCCCTGGGGCGACGATACTCCTGTCTGCAGCGACGCCAACTTCAGGTTCTACGTCTATGCCCCCTGCGTGGGGTGGACCACGCCGGTGGGCTCCTATCCCAGCGGGGCCAGCGCCCAGGGCGCCCGGGACCTCGCTGGCAACCTGATGGAAGTCACGGGCGATCTCTACGAAGCCTATCCTGATTCCGCGCTGGTCGACCCGCTTGGCGCCCCGGAGGGCGAGAGTTCGTCATACGCCGCCCGCGGCGGATACTGGGGATCGCCCCAGGGAGGAATCTACTCCTACAATCGTTACTACGGACCACCAGACAACACGGCCATCGGCACCGGCTTCAGGGTGGCCCGCAGCGACGAGTGAATTCGCTTCCTCCCGGACTCGATTTTCGGCGTCCTACCGCGCCCCGCAGACCTCGATGATGTTGCCGTCCGGATCAATTAACTGAAAGCGGGCTGTTTCGTCGTCGACGGCCTCGGGCGCCTCCTGGAGCAGTCTGGCGCCCGCCTCGCGCAACATCGTGAATGCTTCCGCCGCCGAACTCTCGGTTCGCAGGAAGAAACTCAGCCGGCTGTTTTGAGCATCGATGTCGGAGCGCCGCTTGGCGCCCTCGAGGTAGATGTCGATTGCTCCGCTCTTCGATTTCAGGAAACACAGGTCGGGGCCCAGATCCGCGGCGACCTCGAAACCGAGGACGTCAGTATAGAACTCCTTCGCCCGTTCCTTGTCGGTAACGAAGACGGCAAGTGCGCCGATTCTTGTGAACATGTTGGTTCCGTCGCTTTTCGAATGCCCCGTGTGGTCACTAGTAAACAGTTCGTCGCAAGCCTGGCAGGTGTATTACGGAAGACAGCGCGTGCCCGGACGCGTAACTTGGCGTTCATTCAAGTCACTCTAAGGGCTTTCTGCAGCGCACCGTGACCACATTCGAATCCTTGCCCGGTGGATCTTCGGTCAACCAGTCCGAGGCCCTGATCTCTTCGAAACCCGCGGTCTCGGCGAAGCCCACCGCCTCGTCAGCCGTGAAATACCGGCCCCACCGTTCGTTCGCTTCCGTCTGCACCAGACGGCCGGATACGAACTTTTCGACGATGAACAATCTCTCCCACAGGTGTGTGGCGGCATCGTATTTGTTCTTGCTGCGCCAAGCGATGACCACGTCGATGCCGCGCTCAAGGAGAGGTATCAGAATCCTGCCCTTTCCGCTCCCAAGTTCGAGCGCCGGCTCACCCGCTCCCTTAATGCTTCGCACCCAGAAATCGATCTCTTTGCCGTGGTCTTTTACGCCGGAAACCAGCTCATACCATTCGGCGTGCAGTTTCCGATACTCCCTGTGCTCCATGGATGCTTCCTCTCACGGCGAGTGCGCCAAGTTCAGCGTATCTTCTCTTCAAGCGCCGCGATTCTCCTCTCCATGTCGAGGACCTTCTGTTCCAACTCCTGCCTTGGAACGCGGTTCTTGAAGTAATTGGCCAGCCATTCCGGAAGGTCCATCAGTTGAATCACGAGCATGAGCGCAACGACACCAAGCATGACCCAAACCGCACTCCAGATTCCGTCCATTTTCGTCTCTCCCGAGTTATCGTCGTATTACGTGGCACCCGCCAATTGTCGGAATCGGTTCATTCAATGGATTCTTCCATGAAGAGAACGGACGACGGCCATTTCGACCGCAGTTCATCCTCCCCTGTTTCGAGTTGCGGCTCATCGGCGCCCTGAGCATCCTTGAGAGACAGGCCCGCGTCGCGAGCGCCGGAACGCATGTTCTCCAGCAGATCGGCGTGCATGCAGTCCGCACCTGCCGCGCACTCGAGGCAGTCCTTCAGGGCTTTGTTTTTGCAGCAGGTCCGGAGTTCGCAGTCGTCCCTGCCGCCGCCCTTCCGGCAACCGGAGCACGAAGCCGCGCCCTTGACCAGACCAAGGGCGCGCGTGAGCCCTTCATAGTCCAGATCCTCGGGAGCCCAGTGCTCCAGACCGTAGGATCGAAGGAGATCCTCGTATATCCTCGTGAGCTTGGCGATGGACCCGTTGCCGACAGCGCAGCTCCCGCACCAGATGCCACAGCAACCGGTCTGGCTGCGAACATTCTTGAATGCCGCAAGGCGTTCCGATTCCATGGTTGTCTCCTCAATTCAATTGAAGTGTTCATCGGTCTATGAGTACATCCCGCAATCGCACAGAATCAAACTGGACACCTGCTCAGAACCTCAACTCTCCGGTTTCATGCTGTTGCTGTGTGAGCTCATGGCAATGAACCGTCGAAGCTCACTAGAAAGACGCTCGGAAAAATGCGCGTAATACTCCTGCAGCTCCTTCTTGTGCATTGCAGCGCTGTCACTACCCTCGCGGCGGATAGAGAGTGCCAGGTCGAAGGCCTCTTCCCACATGCAATCTCGCGAGATTTCATGCTGCAAGGCCGCTGTCTTCGAGAGCAGTCTGCCGTCCCGCCAGAATACCAGCGAGCGCGCCATCCAGTGAAGCATTGCAGCCAGCCAAACAGCCGATTGAGACTTCCAGCTCATTAGGGAGGACACATCGATCTCCGCCTGTTCGCGCAACTGCGCCGCCGTGGGCTGCATGAAGCGTACCGTTTGTCCAAAGAACGTTTGCCCGTGCTTCGCAAGCATGTATCTATCGAAGGGCTGGAAAGGATCACCACGCTGCAGCTTCCCGGTCTTGCCACCGGCGATGTAACACTCCAGATCCCCGCGTGTGGCCGATGCGAGTGCCGCCGGAATGTAGTGACTCTCCAATACTTGTCCCGACATCCATCCTCCTCGCCGCTCTTCAAGATACCGCCGCCGCATCAGGTCGTAGACACGGCCAAGCCGCTCACCAGTATCTTCCGTTACTGATTCAACCAGTACGACACAGACGTCGATATCGCTCCAGCCCGGCTGGAAATCCCCCAGCGTGACACTTCCGTAGAGCACTACGGACAGCAGTTGTTCGTCCAGGATCTCGCGGACTTGAGGCAACCACCATTCGATCATGCCCTGAACAGGAACAGGAAGAGCGATCATTTCCTTGTTGTTGCTTGTGGTCTTGCGTTTCAGCGGTGTTCCTGGCGACACACGGGAGGCATTGCGTTAGTGACTGCAAACCAGCCTATTCTTTTCCCAGTTGGAATGCCACACGCTTCTCCCAGCGACCCTTCCGCTCCTCCACCAACCAGACTTCAGTCAAGCGGGACTCAATCGGCAGGCGCCCTTCCACAACGACCTTGAGATCGGCCGTGATACGTTCAAGAACCGAATCTTCATCAGCGTGTGCTACGGTTAGATGCGGCTTCACCTCGGCATAGGCGCCGCCATAGGGGGGCAACTCAGGGTACAAGCCCGCCAATCCTCCGGTGAGTTCGACAAATGGGCTGTCGTCATCGGGGGCGAGATACAGGACACCGGGGAACCGGGCAATCTCAGAGAGCGTGAACACAAATGAGTCGCGGGATTCGAAATAGGATGCCAGCTCTGCAAGCACAGCATCGTCGATGCGACAAGGATCCTTGAAGGGGTACAGGATCGTAATGTGCGCCGGCATTCCCCGCTCGGCCACTGGATCGTGAGACATCCGCAAGGAACCGATCAAGTCCTCTGCCTCGGGCACCAATACCACCAGCGCCGACTGGGGCCTGCTTTCATGCGATGGCTTGATGTTATGATCCGGCACACTCATATCCAGGGAGACCGTCGGCTGCGCTGTTTGCAGTCAGGAACGCCCGCTTCGTCTGCCTGCATCGAGCGGACCGCGTGAGACAAGGGCCTGGATCACCTTCTCCTGCCCCAGAAGCCGGCGGATCAGCGACAAGCAGCCGGTGTGAGGCGCGGGCTTTATCACAGAGAGGCTTTGTAACACTCAGACTGATTTCCGGTCGATGCCGCGAATTCCTCGCAGTTGAACAGGTGTGTCTTCTGCCCGGGCAGGCAACATGAATATTATACTATCAGCATCGCGAATCACAGTGACCGACTGGCTGGGATTAACCGCAGGACAGGCAAACCAGTGATTGGGGCAATAAAGAGATGCGACGCGCGCAAAGAATAGTCGATCGACATCTCCGAGAAGGCCGAATGCATCTCGAGCACGGGGAACCGCTCGCGGCTTACGATTCCTTCATGTCCGGCCTCGATGCAGATCCGGACAGTATTGAATTACTCCACGAGCTTGGACTTGCGCTGGCCCGTAGCGGAGCAACGGATCGAGCGATTATTATTGCACGGAAGTTGCTGGATCTAGGTAGGCAAGATGGTGAGGTATTTGGATTACTTGCTCGAACACACAAGGACATCTGGGATAACTCTCCCCGAAGTAAGAAGGGAAGGGATAGTCTTGCGATTGCTTTTCAAGCCTACTCTGCGGGTTTCCGAATAGCCCAGGCAGATGGAATGCTCGAGGACGCAACATACAACGGGATTAATTCCGCGACTATGGCGCTTCTCTTGGGAAGGCGAGAAGACAGTGTCAAAACAGCCAAGCGTGTGCTACACCTTTGCGGGCAAGAACGCGGAGATTCTAGACGCCCTCGCAAGGATGACTACTGGACCCTGGCAACTATGGGCGAGGCCACCTTGCTGCTCGACGACCTGGACGGTGCGCGCCAATTTTACTGCAGCGCTACTGCCAGCTCAGGCAACTTTCCGGCCAGACTTGGTGCCACGCGACGTCAGGCGAGGATGATCCTAGGCAAACTGGGCTATCCTCGAACGCTGTTGGACGACTGCATAAGATTACCAACAGTCGTTGTCTTCTCCGGTCATATGGTGGATCGGAATGATCGCCCAACACCACGATTTCCAGCAAATATCGTGCCCCCGGTAGCAGACGAGATCGCCGCCCAGCTTGATGAAATGGATGCCCAGATCGGTTACAGCTCTGCGGCATGTGGTTCTGACATTCTCTTCGTCGAGCAGCTATTGGCGCGGAAAAGGAAGAATCGGCAAGTCGAAGCGAATCTTTGCCTGGCTCTGCCCCCCGAGGAATTTCTCAAGGCTAGCGTGACGCACGGCGATTCCAAACACGAATGGTTGGAGCGCTTCTATCGGCTTCAAAAACGCGCGAGGTCGGTCAAGATCTTCGGCCTGGCGGGATCAGATCCGGTGGGAGAGTTGTTTCACTTCGCCAACCATTGTATTTGCGGTACCGCCATCATTCGTGCAAGTCATCTCGGTACTAAGCCAGAGGCGCTCGCAGTGTGGGATGGTCGCAAAGAAGGAGACCCGGGAGGAACCTCTTCAATGCTGCAGATATGGGAGAAGCTGGGGTTCAAGCCGCGAGTAATCCGCATCGACAAGATCCTCAAGCAGCATGGACACAGCGTCATCGGTCCTGGACCTTCACTGCAAGCACGGCAAAAGAGAAGCGCCGGGCTTGAGTCTTTCCGCCAACACATGGTTGGAATGCTCTTTGCGGATGTGAAGGGCTACAGTCGCATTCCTGACCGGTTGATACCGGAGTTTATCCGGCATTGGTTCGGCATGGCGGGGCGGTTGCTGCAGAAATACAGTGAGCACGTGCTGGTCAAGAATACCTGGGGAGATGCGCTCTACATCGTTTTCAACGATATACAGGCGGCGGGTCAATTTGCGATGGAATTAAAGCACAAAGCCAGGCAGATCAGAGGGAAGCCCGAAGACCTGCCGGAAGATATCGGTCTACGCATCAGCCTGCATGCAGGACCTGCCTATAAATTCACCGACCCCGTCACCGCAAAAGCAAATTACTCAGGTGCTCACGTGAGCTGGACTGCGCGAATTGAACCGATCACACCGCCGGGAGAAGTCTATGCTTCAGAACCTTTCGCCGCGATCGCGGCTGTCGAGGGCGCAAGGGGTTTTCGTTGCGAGTATGTCGGTATGACGAGTTTGGCCAAGGGTTACGGTACGTTCGCCACGTATCACGTTCGGTAGGGGTTGAGTTCGAAAAACTGTGAAGAAACGGCTTAGCCAAGGTGGCAGGTTCGCGCTTGAATGCTCCCGGTTTATCTTTTCAGGACAATCCGGCCAGGGTACAATCAGGAACGTGTTGCTCGATGATTCTAGCTTGTAAATGGGCTCGATGAATCCCGGCATTCCACCGGTTTGTGCTACACCGCGGTCGTTTCCACGACGCATTCGATAAGCAGCTCTGGAGGTGGCCTTACCCCCAAAAACTCCACCATTCATAATGTGACTCCGGCTATCTTGACA
>CAZMSD010000045.1:0-27826 GCA_964568855.1 uncultured Bacteroidaceae bacterium
AACGGAGAGAGAGGGATTCGAACCCTCGGTAGGGGTAAACCCTACACACGCTTTCCAAGCGTGCACCTTCAGCCACTCGGTCACCTCTCCGGGTGGATCGAATTCTCGATCCGACGGACCGACCTGCCGGCCCGCGCAGTGAAAATCCAGTCTATGGTTTGCGAGCTGGATAATCAAGCGGCCGCGGACTGCGATTCGGCCGGGGGAGCGGCGCGACCCCGAATGGGCGCCCTGGCGCCCAACGGAGGCGATTGCATTACGCAGCCTGAAGACCTGAACATCGAAGTCGAGGGTATCTCGGTGACACTCACGTGGACCGCAGGGTCGGCCTCCCTGCGGCACGTTTATCGCACGGCAGCTCCCTGGACCGAACCGCTGCCGGAGAACCGGGTCGCCACGGTCTACGAGCCGGCATTCACAGATCCCGAAGCCCTGATCCTGGGCCGCGCCTGGTATGTCGTGACGACCACCGACGGTGCGATCGAACACAGGCGCGGCAACAGGGACGATATAAGCGTGGAGGCGCGGGAATAGTACTCCACAGGCGGACCTGTTCGAGCGCGCCTGAGGAAAGAGACCCTACTGCCTGATGGCCTCGAAGCCGATCTCCACCTGCACCTCGTTGCCGACCACCAGGCCGCCGCTGTCCATCACCTTGCTCCAGCTGATGTCGTAATCACGCCGGTCGAGGGTCAGACCGGTCTCCACGCCGATGCGGGTCTTTCCCCAGGGATCGACGAGGGGGCCGCTCAGCACGAAGGGCAACCGGACCTCCCGTGTTACTCCGTGCATGCTTAGATCGCCGGTGGCGATCCATTCCTTCCCCGCGACCTCGACCCGCCGGCTTTCGAAGACGATCTCCGGGTGCTCGGCCGCATCGAAGAAATCAGGACCGCGCAGGTGCTCGTCGCGGTCGGGATTCCCCGTGTCGATGCTGGCCGCCTGGATCACGGCGCGCACCGAGGATTCTCCCGGCTTCCCGGCATCCAGCCTGATCTCAATTTCGAAGTCCTTGAATTCGCCCCTGACCTTGCTCAGCACCATGTGCCGGACGCTGAATCCCACCTGGGCGTGGGAAGGATCCACCCGGTAGCGGTCCTGAGCCGCTGCTGAAAGAACCAGCATCAGGATGGCCAGGCATCCAGACAGGCCTTTGAGATTCACAGCTCTGCTCATTCTCCATTCCTTTGTATTTCGGGATTGTCGAGCTGGCTTACGAACCGTGAATATAGGTTGTTCCTATTTTCTTTGTGTAAACTTAAGCTCTTCATGAACAATGTGTTAACAACTTAACGAGGAAAACGCGCGTTTCCTCTCGGTGATGCTATTTTCATGACATTCCCAGGACAATCTCCGACCGCTTTGTTGCATTTCTTAACAGGTGGAGCTAACTTATATCTACCGGTGGGTTTATTTTCTGAACCACTTTTGCCGTCACTGATCTACATTACCATAAAGCCGCAAGGGAGAAAGCAGATGAAGTTCCTGTCCGCTCTGTGTATCGGCGGGTTACTCGTTGGATCGGCCTGGGCCTTCCAATCGAACCTCCCGCAGGAGCTCTCCGCGCAAACCCGGGAATGCGTGGAGTGCCACGCCGACCAGAATCCCGGCCTGTACCAGCAATGGGGCTACAGCGCCCACTACGGCGCCAACGTGGGCTGCTACGAGTGTCACATGGCGCAGGCGGGCGATTCGGACATCCTCAAGGACGGCACCCACGACGACTTCGTGATCTCGACCATCGTCAGCCCGCTGGACTGCAAGCGCTGCCATGTGAAGGAAGTGGAGGAGTTCCTCAACTCGCATCACTCCAAGGCCGGTCGCATCATGGGTTCCCTGGACAACCACCTGGCCGAAGTGGTCGAGGGCAACAACGACCTGGTGACGCCCATGTACCCACTGGGAATCTCGGCCGCCGCGGTCAACGGCTGCTGGCAGTGCCACGGCAGTTTCGTTCAGGTTCTTGACAACGGCCAGCTCGATCCGGCCACCTGGCCGAATACGGGCATGGGTCGCGTGAATCCCGACGGTTCGGAAGGCTCCTGCTCAGCCTGCCACCAGCGCCATGCCTTCTCGGCCGCGCAGGCCAGGCACCCGGACAACTGCGGCAAGTGCCACCTGGGTCCGGATCACCCGCAGTGGGAGATCTTCTACGAATCCAAGCACGGCATCGCTTTCACGGCCCACGCGGACGAAATGAACATGGAATCCTCCAAGTGGGTGGTGGGCGAGGATTACACTGCGGCGCCCACCTGCGCCACGTGTCACATGAGTGCCACGGCGAACCAGGACATCACGCACAACATCGGCCTGCGCATCAAGTGGAACAACCGTCCGCCGCGATCCAAGCTGGCTCACGAGACGGATAAGAAGTGGAACCTCTCCTCGCAGGCCATCCACGCAGATACGCGCCGCGAGAACATGGTGGAAGTCTGCATGAACTGCCACGAGAGCGCATTCGTGAACAACTTCTTCATCCAGTACGAGGGACTGATCGACCTCTACGACAAGAAGTACGCCGAACCCGGCCTCAAGCTGTACAAGCTGGCCTCGGCGGTGCTCAAGACCCAGAAGGACTACGCCAAGTTCGTCCATCCCATCGACTGGACCTGGTTCGAGATCTGGCACCACGAAGGCCGCCGCGCCCGTCACGCCGCCGCCATGCAGGCGCCCGACTACACGCACTGGCACGGCACCTACGACCTGGCCAAGCACTGGATGACCAAGTTCGTGCCGGAGATCAAGGACATCATCCACGAGTTCAAGAGTTCGGCGCCGGCGGAAGTCCGCGCCCTGGAGGAGGGGCTCGACCAGGTGATGAACACCAGGCACTGGAAGTGGTCGCTGAACAAGGAAGATCCGAAGGTCAAGAAGGCCAGGCAGAAGCGTCAGAAGGAATTCAAGGACCGTTACAACTAGGCCGGCCGATTCCGGAATCGTAACCTATGGAGGGCGGAACAGATCCGCCCTCTTTCTTGTGTTACAGCCTGTCAACAGCTTTGCAAACCATACCTCACGATAGTAGATTGCACCCGGTCCATTGCGAATAACGGAAGCACTGATGTCCAGCTCCCGATCCAACCTGTTCATCCTGGCGCTGATCCTCTGGGGCTGCGCACCCGCCTACGGACAGCGGACCTCGGACAGGATCCACGAGTTGGAGAACTACCACGGCTACTACCCCTGCAGCGACTGTCACGCGGACCAGGAGACCAATCCCCGGCCGCGTTTCCTGGTGGACGAGCACTACGAGCCCATCGAGTGGGAGGATTCCACGGGGGCGACCCGGATCGTGGAATTCGGCGAACTGGTTTCCTTCGCCGATCTGCTCGGTGCCGAGCGCCCGGCGGATCGCCGCGCCGAGGATCTGCGACGCATCGGCGAACGCCTGCATGTCGCGCAGTTCATGGAGGACAACGGCTACGCGCCCGAGGATTCCATCTGGACGATGACTCACGGCGGGGCGAACCTCTGGTGCCTGGATTGCCACGACGGGAACGATCGCGACTCTCTGATCAAGATGAACGAAGAGGCGCTGGGCTTCAACGAAAGCCAGTTTCTCTGCGGGCAGTGTCACGGACCCGAGCTGCGCGATTGGGAAATGAGCATCCACGGCAGGACCGACGGTTTCTGGGACGCGCGGCTGGATCTCGAACAAGGCAGCACCCGGTTGCTCTGCGTCGAGTGTCACACGGCCCACGCGCCGCGTTTCAGGCCCATGCAGCCGCTGGCGGCGCCTGTGGCCCGGCTGGACAACCTGCCCGCCTCAGCCAGGCCGCACGAAGCGCACCGCGGGGAGTACGACGAACTGGGCCCCCACCTCTGGATGGAGCCGCAGGCCGGAGTGGCCGGAAACGAAGATCATCCGGAGGCGGATCACGACCATGAATAGACGGAACGAAGGAACAGGACGGTGACGATCGAAAGGAACCGCCCGGGACCGCGAGGGAATCGGCGAGTGCGCGAGCCGCGACTCCCGCGTCGCGCGTTTCTGAAGACCATCAGCGCCGCGGCGGCCCTGGCCGGGATTCCCTTCGCCGCGCTGGACGCCGGCGCCCTCTCGCTGGACGAGTTCTTCCAGAAGCACTTCTACGAGCTGGATCGGGACGAGCTGCAGCGCATCCTGGCCCGCCTCGAGCAGGAGTACAGGGAACGTTTCCAGCGCGAAGACATCACGCTCAACGCCAGAGGACCCCTGCCCGGCGTCCGCTTCGCCTATGCCCTGAACCTGGCCAAGTGCATCGGCTGCCGGAAATGCGTACAGGCCTGCGTGCAAGAAAACAACCAGCACCGGGGACGCGGCGAGCGGGGCGACCGGATCGAGTACATCCGGGTGCTCGAGATGGACAAAGGCTCCCTGGACCTCGAGCAGTCGCGCCACGACTACGAGCACGAGGTGCCGGCCGAGGGCAGGTATTACATGCCCGTCCAGTGCCACCACTGCAACAGCGCCCCCTGCACCAAGGTCTGCCCGGTGGAGGCCACCTGGCAGGAGCGCGACGGGATCGTGGTGGTGGATTACAACTGGTGCATCGGCTGCCGCTACTGCGCGGCCGCGTGCCCGTACTGGGCGCGGCGCTTCAACTGGTCCAGCCCGGAACTGCCCGCCGAAGAGCTCAACCCGGAGATGCACTACCTGGGCAACCGGCCCCGGCAGAAGGGCGTGATGGAGAAATGCACCTTCTGCATCGACCGCACCAGGCGGGGACAGAATCCGGCCTGCCTGGAAGTATGTCCCACGGGCAGCCGGAAGTTCGGCAACCTGCTCGACCCCGACAGCGTGATCCGCCGGGTGATCGAGCACAAGCGGACCTTCATTCTGAAAGAGGACCTGGGAACGGAACCGAGCTTCTACTACTTCTTCGATTGAGCGAGGCGCGGAGCAGCGCATGAACGAGCATCTTCGACTGTATCCAGGATTCGTCCGGTCTTCGGCGGTCTCGGTCTTCTGCGGTTCGAGGGCCTACCGGCTCTGGCTGGCCTTCCTCTTCCTGCTGATCCTCGGCGGCTTATGGGCCTACGTCCACCAGCTGCGCGGGGGTCTAGCCGTCACGGGCATGACCGACCAGGTCTCCTGGGGCATCTACATCGCCAATTTCACCTTCCTGGTGGGCGTGGCCGCCGCCGCGGTGATGATGGTGATTCCGGGCTACCTGTATCACATCAAGTCCGTCAAGGACGGCGTGCTGATCGGTGAGATGGTGGCCATCGGCGCCATCGTGATGTGCCTGTTGTTCGTCGTGGTGGACCTCGGCCGCCCCGACAGGATGTGGCACATGATCCCCCTGCTGGGTCGCTTCAATTTCCCGATCTCCATGTTGAGCTGGGACGTGGTGGTGCTCAGCGGCTACCTGCTGCTCAACCTGCACGTTCCCGGGTACCTGCTGTTCATGCGCTACCGGGGAAGGGAACCGAGGAAGGGCTACTACCTGCCCTTCGTCTACGTTTCCGTGGTCTGGGCGATCAGCATCCACACGGTCACCGCGTTTCTCTATACCGGACTGGCGGGGCGCCCCTTCTGGAACACGGCGATCCTCGCTCCCCGTTTCATCGCCAGCGCCTTCTGCGCCGGCCCGGCCTTCATCGTGCTGGTGCTCCACGCCGTCAAGGCCTGGACGCGTTTCGAGATCAAGGGCGAGCTGATCCGCTTCATGAGAATGGTGGTGCTCGTTTCAGGTCTGATCAATATCTTCATGCTGATATCCGAGGTCTTCACCGAGTTCTACGCAGACAGCGCCCACATCGCCAGCGCGCGCTACCTGTTCTTCGGCCTGCATGGGCACGACGCCCTGGTTCCCTGGATCTGGACCTCGATCGGCATGAACGTGGCGGCGCTGCTGATGCTCATATCACGCGCTTTCGAACGCCGCGGCGTGCTCATGGCCAACCTCCCGCTGGTCCTGCTGATCGTGGCCATCTGGATCGAGAAGGGAGTGGGCCTGATCATTCCCGGATTCGTCCCCACGCCGCTGGGCGAGCTCTTCGAGTACCTGCCCTCGCTGACGGAAACCATGGTCAGCCTGGGAATCTGGGGTATCGGGCTGCTGGTGATCACGCTGCTGGTCAAGCACGCGGTGGACGTGGAAACCGGCGCGCTGCGGGCTGACCCGGCTGATTGACCATGTAACACGAGCCGTCCCGCGGATTCGCGCGGAGGACACCGGCGATCTGCCAATGAAATTCCTGCCCCTGCTGGACCGCCTCCCCCGACCGGGCGGACACGACTGCATCGCACTGCTCGGAGGGGGCGGCAAGACGGCCCTGCTCCACCGGCTTGGATCCGAACTGGCCTCCCTGTGCGACCGCGTCCTGCTGACTTCGCTGACCAAGGCCGCCCGCCACGACGACGACGAAGTGGTCTACCGCGAAACCGTTGAGCTCACCGGGCTCGCCGAGCAGTTCCGCCGGCGGAATCCCCTCTACGTGATGCACACGGATCACAGCCGTGAGAAGCTGCGCGGCCTGTCGCCGGAGGACCTGCAGCGCTACCTCCGCCGCGCGGACTGCTGCCTCTTCGAGTGTGACGGTGCGCGCAGCCGCCCGCTGAAGATCCACGCCCCTCCCGATCCGCCCGCGCCGGACTTCTGCTCCCTGGCGATCCTGGTGGTGGGGGCCGACGTGCTGGACACGACCCTCGAGGACGGGCTGGTCCATCGACCGGAGCGCTTCGCCGAGCACTGGGGCATAGATTTCGATTCGCCCTTGGGCGAGGACTTCATCGCCGAGGTTCTCTGCAGCCCCGTTGGTTATCTTGCCATGGTGCCGGAGGGGATGCCGCGCCGCTATTTCGTGAACAAGGCGGACGCCCATCCCGAGCAGGCCGCGCGGCTGGCCGGGGCCCTCGCCCGCCGCTCCGGATGCGCCACGAGCTTCGGCAGCGTGCAACAGGGTTTCTGGAAAGCGATGTCGTGATCGATTCTCCGAGCATCAGCCTGATCATCCCCGCGGCCGGGCTCTCGCGCCGGCACCCGCCCAACAAGCTGCTGCTGCCGCTGGAAGGCGAAACGGTGATCCAGCGCAGCGTAGCCCGGTTCATCGAGGCTCCCTGCGAGATCCTGGTGATCCTCGGCCACCAGGCCGAGCGGCTGGAGCGCTGCTTGTCCGAGTGTTACGGGGACCGGGTCAGGCTGGTCCGCAACCCGCGATACCGGGAAGGCCTGGCCTCGTCGCTCAGGGCGGGTATCCTGGCGGCGCGGGGGGAGGCGGACTACCTGGCCTTCTGCGGGGGCGACCGGCCGTTCATCCGGCATGACACCGTGATACGGCTCTTCGACCGGGTGGCGGAGCTGCGCCCGCGGATCCTGCGTCCCGTCTGCGAGGGCCGGCCGGGGCAGCCTTGCTTCTTCTCGGCCGAGTTCCGTTCCGAATTGCTGGAACTCGAGGGGGACACGGGAGGGCGCCGGGTGCTGGAGCGGCACGCGGAGGAGACCCTCGAAGTCGAGGTCGAGGATCGGGGAACGGTCCGCGACATGGACCGCTACCTGGAAGAGAGGGCCGAAGCCGCGGGTCGCGGATAGAGCGCCGGTGAAGGCCGGCGGCATTAAGAAGCACGCTAGTGGAGTAATGATCGTCCATCGCCGTTCGCAGATCTTGATCTGGGTCCGCGGGGCCGGGGAACTGGCCAGCGCCTGCGCTCTGAGCCTGCGCCGCTGCGGTTTCCGCGTCTGCATGAGCGACCTGGCGAAGCCGCTGGCCATCCGGCGCAGCGTCTGTTTCTGCGAGGCCCTGCGCGAGGGCTCGATGGAAGTGGAGGGCATCGTGGCGCGGGCCGCCGAACGGAGCGAAGCGACAGCGCTGCTGGACGGCGGCCTGATCCCCGTGCTGCAGGACCGGGAGGAGGCCCTGCTGGGCCTGGATCCTTACTGCGTCGTCGACGCCAGAATGCTCAAGGACCCGGACGCCGCCCGGATCGGGCCGGCTGAGCAAAGGTTGATCGACCGCGTGGAGTTCAGCGTGGGTCTGGGACCCGGCTTCCTGGCGGGCGGAGACTGTCACGCCGTCATCGAGACCCGCCGCGGAGCCCGGCTGGGCCGGATCATCCGCGAAGGTCCGGCCAGTTCCGACACGGGCGTTCCCGGCGAACTGGGGGGCGAGAGCCGCCGGCGCGTGGTTTATGCCAGGGTCCCTGGAACTCTAGAGTGGGTGCAGCGCATCGGCGAGCTGGTGAAACAGGGGAACCTCCTTGGTCGCATCCATGGCGAGCAGGCCGCGGAGAACGAGATCCGGGCGCCCCTCGATGGAATCGTGCGCGGCCTGCTGCATCCCGAGGTGCCCGTAAGGCCCGGGCTCAAGATAGCGGACGTGGATCCGCGCGGGGCGCGTGTGAATTGCGCCGAAGTCGCCGACAAGGCCATGGCCGTGGGCCGGGCGGTCCTGGAAGCGCTGATGCAGCATCTCGCCGCGGCAAGAAGGTGAGACAATCGCGAATGGAACAGGCATGGAACGCACACTGATCAGAGCGCTGGCGGAACACGAGTGTTCGCGCAAGGCCGTACTCTGCTCGCAGGTCTGGCGGGAAGGTTCCGTCCCCCGCAAGGACTACCCGATGATGCTTGTATCACGCGGCCGCATCGTCGGAACGGTGGGCGGCGGCCCGGTCGAGCAGCGGATCATCGAGCGGGCGCTGGAGACGCTGGAGACCGGAACAGTCGCCTGCGAGAGCTTCGAGTTGAACAACACGGACCTGGGAGCCGAGGGCGGCATCTGCGGCGGCAGCGCGCGATTTCTCCTGGAACCGTTCACCTCTGAGGCGTCCCGCTTCTGGAAGAGGCTGGCCGCGTCCCTCGGATGGCTGCCCGGAAGATCGGGTGAGCCGCCGGACCCGGTTATGCGCCGAATCCTGCTGACCCGCTTTCAAGCCGATCCCGAACCGCGAGTGCTGTGGATGCTGCTGGACGAAGAGGGCCAGATCCGTGAGACGTCGACTCCGGGAAGCTCCGCTGCGACCGGTTTCCGCGACCTGGATTCATCCGCGCTGGCGCGGGAGGCGATCCGCGGGAGCGGGGGCCTGTTCAAGGAAGACCGGGCCGGATTCACGCTGCTGCGGGAACTGCGGCCCGCGCCCCTGCTGCACATCTTCGGCGCAGGTCACGTGGGCCGGGCGACGGCCGTGCTGGCCCGCCAGCTCGATTTCGAGCTGCGGATCTACGACGACCGGCGGGATCTGCTGGACGCCGGGTTCTTCCCCGGACTCGACCCGGACCAGCTGCGCGAACAGCCGCTCGAGGCGGAAGACCTGGCCGTCGCGCCCGGCGACTGCGTGCTGATCGCCACCCGCGACCACCGGCAGGACCTGGCGACGCTGCGCCTGGTCCTGCAATGTGATCCATCTTACGTGGGGTTGGTGTCGAGCCGCCGGAAGCGCGCCCTGATAACGCGGACCCTCCTTAAGGAAGGCATCGCCGAAGACCGCCTGGAGGCGCTGCACGCGCCCGTAGGCCTGGACATCGGGGCGGAGACCGTTCCGGAGATCGCGCTGAGTGTTTTGGCGGAAATCGTGCGTCACATCCGGCGACCGGAATGAACGGCGCCGCCGGCCGGATCAGGATTCCAATCCGCGCAGGACCTTTTCCGGAGTCAGGGGAAGCTCGCGGATGCGCACGCCGCAGGCGTTGTAGACGGCGTTGACCACCGCCGGTGCGGGGCCGTTGATGGGGATCTCGGCCACGGCCTTGGCTCCGAAGGGACCGGTGGGTTCCTCGGTTTGCACGAAGCGCACCACCACTTCCGGCATGTCGATGGCCGTGTAGATGTGATACCGCTCGAGGTCCCGGTTGAGGACTTCGCCGCCTTCGCCGAAGACCATGAATTCGCTGAGGGCCATTCCCAAGGATTGCGGAATGGCCCCTTCCGCCTGCCCCTCCGCCATCCGGGGATTGATCACCCGGCCCGCGTCGGTCACCGACACGATCCTCAGCACCCTTACGAAACCTGTCTCCGTGTCGACTTCCACCTCGGCGAAGGTGGCGTTGAAGGGCGGCGGGGAATGGAAACTCATGTGCGACGCGGCGGCCATGATCTGTTCCTGCTCGGCGGTGTAAAAGGTCTGGGTGCAGATCTCCTCCAGGCTCATCGAGCCGCCCTCCCGTGCCACGACCCGGCCCCCCTCCAGGCGAACCCCGGCCGAGCTGAGCAGCCGGCGGCCGGCGTCCAGGATCTGCTCGCGGACCCGGGTGGCCGCCTTGTGGACCGCGGTGCCGGAAACGTAGGTGGTGCTCGAGGCGTAGGCTCCCGCGTCGAAGGGCGTGAGATCGGTGTCCGAGGAATAGACCAGGATCCGCTCCACGGGAACCTCCAGCACCTCGGCCGCGATCTGGGCCAGGGCGGTGTCCGAGCCCGTCCCCAGGTCGGTGGCGCCTATGCACAGGTTGAAGGATGCGTCCTCGTTCATCTTGAGAAAGGCGGCGCCCATGTCGATGCCGGCGATGCCGGATCCCTGGGCGGCGAGGGCCATTCCCACCCCGCGCCTCAGCGGCCCGCTTGTATCACCGGCAGCCTCGCCGGAGGACCGCCCGCGGCTCTTGGTGGCCGCCCGAGCTTCAGAGGCTCTCGTCCGCAGCTCGTCCCAGCCGATCAGGCGGCGGCCTTCCTCGAGGCATTCGCTCATTCCCGAGGAGCGGATCTTCACCGGGAAGCCCTCCCGCCCCTCGCCGAGTCGCCGGGCGATCGGGACCTCGTCCCCCTCGCGGACGTAGTTGCGGTGCCTGAGTTCGATCGGATCGACGTCAAGTTCCGTGGCGATTTCGTCCAGCAGGCATTCCAGGGCGAAGAAGCCCTGCGGCGCTCCGTAACCCCGGTAGGCGCCGGCGGGCGGAAGGTTGGTGTAGACAGAGCGCGCCTCGATGCGCAGGTTCGGCGCCCGGTAGAGCGCCAGCGTCTTGGCGGCGGTCACCGACATCACCGTCAGGGAATGGGGACCGTAGGCTCCGCTGTTCTGCAGGATCTCCATGTCCAGCGCCGTCAACCGCAGTTCCTCGTCCAGACCCGCCCGGAAGCGCACGAGCTGGGGATGGCGCGAGCGAGAGGCGCTGAATTCCTCCTCCCGCGTGAACTCGATCCGCGCCGGGCGACCGGTCCTGAGTGTCACGGCGGCGCAGACCTCCTCGCAGATGATTTCCTGCTTGCCGCCGAAGCCCCCGCCGATGCGGGGCTTGATCACGCGGATCCGGCCGACGGGGAAGTCGAGCACCTCGGCCACGATGCGGCGCACGTGGAAGGGCACCTGGGTGGCGGTGCGGATCACCAGTCGCTCGTTTTCGTCCAGCCAGCTCAGCGCCACGTGGGGCTCGATGTGCACGTGCTGCACGTAGGGCGTCGAATACCGTCCCTCGAAGACGTGCTTCGCCGCCAGCAGGCCCTGCTCGACGTCGCCGATCTCCTCGGAGATGCGGGAGGCCACGTTGCGGTCCGGATCGTGAAGGAAGGGGTCCCCTGATTTTCCCTCGTGCAGCAGCACCTCTCCCCGCAGGGCTTCCTCCGGGTCGAAAACAGCGGGCAGCTGCTCGTATTCGACATCGATCAGCCCGAGGGCGCGTTCGGCCGTCTCGATACTCTCAGCCGCCACGAAGGCCACCCGGTCGCCCACGAATCGCACGCGCTCGTCCAGGATCCGCGTGTCACGGGGCGAAGGCTCGGGATAACCCTGGCCGGCGGTGGTGTAGAGGTGCGGGCGGAAGTCCTCGTGCGTCAGCACCGCCGCCACGCCGCGCAGTCGCAGGGCCGCGGTTGCGTCGATCCTCGCGATCCGCGCGTGGGCCGTCGGACTGCGCAGGATCTTCAGGTGGAGCGGGCCGGGCAGGTGAAGATCGTCGGCGAAGACAGGCTTGCCCTTGGCCAGGGCCAGGCCGTCCACACGGGCCGTCGCATGCCCCACGACCTTCATTCGTCCGGTCCCCCGCTCCCGCCGCCGCGCAGGTGATCCAGCACCGCCCGCACGGGCTTGACGTAACCCGTGCAGCGGCAGAGCACGCCCGCCAGCGCGTCCCGGATTTCCGCCTCCCCCGGATCGGGGATTTTCCGCAGCAGCGCCTCCACGGCGAGAATCATCGCCGGGGTGCAATACCCGCACTGGATCGCGCCGGCCTCGATGAAACGGCGCTGCAGCGGGTGCAGGGCGCCCGGTCCCCCGCCTTCCCCGGCCAGCGACTCGATGGTCTCCACGCGGCGTCCCTCGATCGTGTGCGCCAGCAGCAGTGAAGCGTTGAAGGCCAGGTCGTCCACCAGCACCGTGTCCGAACCGCACTCTCCGCGATCCGAGCCGTATTTCACGCTGAACCGGCCCAGCCGGCGCAGCACCTCGAACAGCGTCTCGCCGGGCCGGGCGAGGACTGATTGCGGTTTCCCGTCAAGCTCGAATCCGATCTTCATAGTTCCGCCAGCACCCGCTTCAGGCCCTTGAGTATCAGCTCGTACATGTACTCGGAGGAATGGACGCCGTCATCCAGCAGATGCGTCGCGCAGCGCGCCGCGATCCGGTGCAGCAGGTCTTCGCCCGCCTCGGAGGGAAGACCGGGGAACAGGAGCTGCTCGTCCAGCCTGCCGCCCGCGGTCAGGTCCAGGCCCCCCTCGTGTCGCCGGCCCGCCGCCGCGAAGAGCGGACGGGCGGAGGGTATCACGGCGAAGCGCTGCAGGGAGCAGCTCCGGATCTCCGCGAGGGACAGGCTGATCCGCGTGATCACACCGTCCCCGTCCCAGTCGCGCAGCGCCTCTTCGCTTTCCGTCTCCCGCCAGACGGTGATCCGCGCATCCAGGGCCTGCAGCAGGACGCAGATCTCGGAGTCGGGCCTTCCCCGCCCCAGCTCGCCGCCCAGCGTTCGCTGGTTGCGGATGTTCTTCGAAACGCAGGAACTGCGCGCTGCCTCCGCCACCAGCCGGGCCGCCGGAGCGTCGTCCTCCCTCGTTCCTTCGCCGTGATCCACCAGGTCCTGCAGGGTCGCGCCCGCTCCCATGCTCAGGACAGACTCCGTGCACCGAAGCGTGCCGTCCAGCAGACGACCCAGGTCGACCAGGCCGCGGATCTGCGGATCGCGATCGGCCACCAGGTAGCTGCCGCCCGCGAAGAGCACGGCCCCGGGGGCTTCCGCAAGCCGGTGAGCCTCACTCGGCGACACGGGGTGATACACCTTACGAACGCTGGTCCACATCCCCTCTCACCTCCGCAGGAAATCGATTCCGGTTCTCCGGGCCGCCCGCCGGATCATCTCGCCGCTGCGCCAGTTGTGATCCTCCACCAGGGCCTGCTCGTTCACGCCACTGCGGCCCTCCCGGATCAGCGCGCGGCCCTCGACCACAAGGTAATCCACCGGCTTCGCCCGCGCACAGAAAACCAGGGCCGCCAGGGGATCGGAGAGCGCGCCGGCGTATTCGGTTCCGGCGAGCGAGAAGGCGGCCAGATCCGCTCGCTGTCCCGCTTCCAGGCTGCCGATGTCGCTCCGGCCCAGCAGTGACGCCCCGCCGCGGGTGGCCATGCGCAGCACGTCGCGGGCGCCCAGCCAGCAGGATTCCTCGCGCAGCCGCGAGAGCAGCAGGGCGTTGCGGGCCTCCAGCAGGAGATTGCTCGAATCGTTCGAAGCCGATCCGTCTACGCCCAGGCCCACCTTGACTCCCGCACGCAGCAGCTCGCGCACCGGAGCGATCCCGGATCCCAGGCGCATGTTCGAAGTGGGGCAATGTGCTACTCCGGCGCCTACCTCGGCCAGGCGCGCGATCTCCGATCCGTCCAGGTGCACTCCGTGGGCGAACCAGGCCGAATAGGTCATCCAGCCGAGTTGCTCGACGTAGGACACGGGCCGGAGGCCGTAGCGCTCAACGCAGTAGCGCTCCTCGTCCAGGGTTTCCGCGAGATGGGTGTGCAGACCCAGGGCGTTGATCCTCGCGTATTCCGCGGTGGCCTTCATCAGCGTGGGGGTGACCGAGAAGGGCGAACAGGGCGCCAGGGCCAGGCGGGTCATCGACCCGGGCGCGTCGTCGTGATACTTGGCCAGCAGCCGCTCCGTGTCCCGCTGGATATCCTCCTCCGACTGGACCACGTCGTCCGGCGGCAACCCGCCCTCGGAGCGCCCCAGGGACATCGAACCGCGGGTGGGATGAAAGCGCAGGCCCACCTCCCGCGCGGCCTCGATCTCGGCGTCGATCAGCTCGGCTCCCGCCGCTTCCGGGAAAACGTAGAGATGGTCCGCGCTGGTGCCGACTCCGGACTTCATCAGCTCCAGCAGGCCGATCCGCGTGCTCAGGTCCACGGCCTCGGGAGTCAGCTCGCGCCAGATCTCGTAGTGCCCGCGCAGCCAGTCGAAGAGCGGCCGGTCCTGCATTCGCGGCACGTTGCGCGTCAGCGTCTGGAACAAGTGGTGGTGCGTGTTGACCAGGCCTGGAAGCACCACCATCCCGGTGGCGTCGATCTCCAGGTCCGCGGCACCTCCGGGGGGCGTTCCGGAACCGACTTCCTGGATCACGCCGTCGACCGCGGTCAAGTAGCCCTGCTCGTACTCCGTGCCGCGATCGTCCATGGTGGCCAGCAGCAGGGCCTTGCTGATTTTCAGGCTGGGCATTTCAACTTCCCTTCCCCGGGAGCTCCGCGGTGCCCGGATCCCGGCGCACATCGAAGGGGCTTCGCCCCCGCAGGCTCTCGAGCAGCACTGCCATCGCCGCGGCCCTGTGGAATTCAATGACCTCCGGGGCGGAGTCGTTCACGTCGAACTCCAGCACCCGCAGGTCGCTCCGGTCCAGGATGACCAGGACTCCCGGATATTCGTAGCGCAAACGGTCACCCTCCGCCGCCAGCGAGTGCAACTGTCCGCCTTCCTTGTAGTACAGCGTACCGTCCATGATCCGGTAAGCCCGGTCCGCCGCACGGAAACTCGCGTCGTCGAGATGGAAGCGCGGCTTGTCGAGGAAGGGCGATCCGGCTGTCGGACAGAAGGTGACGCAATTCCCGCACTCGTTGCAGAAGTCCGCCAGGTTGAGCACCTGGTTGCTCTGCGCGATTTCAAAGTCGTAAGAATCCTCGACCCGCGCCGTTCCGGCGTCGCGCACGATACGTTGGAGCCTGTAGTACACCGGCCGCGCCACGTAGGAACGGTTGGCCAGGTTGGGACAGACGCTCACACAGACATCGCAGCTGCGGTCGCAGTCCAGGCAGCGCTCCGCCTCGTCGCGCGCGTCCTCAACTCCGAGGGTCCCGTGCAGGAGGTCGAAATCCGGACTCCCCGTGTTACTTGCAGCGGGCGGGGGCGGACCGAAGCGCCGCCGGGCGCCTCGAAGCTGCAGCTGTTCGGGCGGCCGCAACCCGGTTTCGGAGGCCTCCGGCCGGGCCGGCGCCAGACCCGCGGTCTTGACGATAGCCGCCGCGGCCCTGCGCCCGTCGCCCACGGCCTGGATCACTGAGGCCGCGCCGCGCACGACATCGCCGCCCGCGTAGACGCCCGGGATGTTCGTCTCGCAGGTCGCCGGATCCACCCGCAGCGGGTGTCCGTCGAAGATGTCCAGCTCCACGTCCTGTCCCACTGCGGCGATCGCCGCGTCCAGCTCCAGTTCGAATTCGCTGCCGGGCAGGGGCAGCGGCCTGGGCCGTCCATCGGCGCCGGGCGCCCCGAGTTTCATCTTCCGGCAGAGCAGGGCGCGCAGGCGTCCTCCCCGGCCGAGGAACTCCACCGGGGCTACGAGTTCGCGGAGCTGGATTCCTTCCTCGAGCGCCGCCTGGACTTCCTCGGGCTCCGCGGGCATCTCGTAGCGCGTTCTGCGGTACAGCAGCAGGACCTCTCCCCCGGGCCCGCAGAGCCTCAGCGCGCTGCGCGCGGCGTCGATGGCCGTGTTCCCGCCGCCGATCACCGCCACCCGTCGGCCCAGCGGTTCGCACGCCGCGGATCCCGCGTCCTGCAGCAGCACCAGCGGATCGAGCACTCCCGGCAGGTCTTCGCCGGGGACGCCCAGGCGGCGGTTGAGCTGGGCGCCCGGTCCCACGAAGACCGCGTCGCAGGACCGGCGCAGCTCCGCGAAGCGCCGCCGGTCCACCGGCGTGTCGAGGTGCAGCCGCACGCCCAGGTCCGTGATACGCCTGATGTCCCTGAGCAGCGCCTTGCGGTCCAGCCGGAAACCGGGAATGACGGCGGAGGGCATTCCTCCCGCTTCGGACCTCCGCTCGAAGACCTCCACGGCGAATCCGGTCAGGGCGAGAAACCAGGCGCAGGACAGCCCGGCCGGTCCGGCGCCGATCACGGCCGCCCTGAGATCCCCGGGCTCCTCCGGATGGATCATTGCGGATCCCCGCTCCTCGAGAAAGCGCTTGATATCGCGGATCAACAGGGGCCTGTCGTAGTTGCCGCGCGTGCATTTCAGCCTGCAGAGCTGGTCGCAGACCATACCGGTGATTCCGGGAAGCGGGTTGCTCCGCAGGACGACCTCCAGGGCCTCGTCGAAGCGGCCCGCCGCCGTGAGACGCAGGTACCCGGGGATGTCCTGCTCGGTGGCGCAGCCCGACACGCAGGGAGCGCGTACGCAGTCGAAGGCGCCCAGTCTACGATCCGTGCGGATGTTCTCGAAGGCGCTGAAGACTCTGTGATACGCGGCTTGGTCGCAAACCCTCTCGGAGTAGGATCGCAGGTTGCACCGGGCGGCCTCCCGCGGCGACGCATCCGGCCTGGGCGAGTACCTGCGGATGAACTGCTCCGTGCTCTCCGCCCCGAGACTGCGGAACTCGCCCTCCAGGTGCTCGATGTACTGCCCCAGCCGCCCGTAGCCGCCCGGTTTCAGCAGGTCGCTGCAGACGGTGACAGGGGCCAGCCCACAGGCCGTCACCTCCGCCACGTTGAAACAGTCCACTCCACCGCAGAACGAAATGTCCAGCTCCCCTGCGAAGTCTTCACTCAGCTTTGCAGCGAGCCGCACGGCGACCGGGTGCAGGGCGCGTCCGCTGAGATACATGGATTCCTGTCCGGCGGGAAAACGGTGGCGGTTGTTCTCGACCTCGAGCGTGTTGGTGAGCTTGACGCCGAACTCGACTCCGGCCCGTTTCGCCGAATCCGCCAGGCTGTTCAGGATCGAGAGCGCCTCGTCGTACTTCAGGTCGTGCTCGAAGGTGCTGTCGGGCACGCTGATTCCGCCGAAGCCCTGTCGGGCGTTGAGCAGTTCGCGCAGCGGCTCCCGGCCCAGGAGCGTGGGATTAAGCTTGACCGCGGTGTGCAAGGCGCGCTCCTCGATCAGGTAGCGGCCGATGGCCTCGATCTCGCCGGGCGGGCAGCCGTGCATGGTGGATAGCGTCACGCTGTCGGAGATCCGGTGCGGAACGCCCGGCAACCCGGTTTCGCGCAACAGCGGACGGATCTCATCCAGTCCCCGCTCCAGTTGCTCGCTGCAGTCGGCCATCCGCTCCATGAACCGCTGCATGTTCTCGTGCCTGATGCCCGCGAGGTCGTAGCCCAGGCTCATGTTGAAGATCAGGCCCCCGCCGGCCTCCCCTTGGGAATGCTCCAGCAGGCGTTGTAATACATGGATCAGGATCCAGGCCTTCAGGTATTCGTCGAAGGACTGGTCCAGGGCGAGTTCCTGGGACCATTCGCAGTTGTAGCCCTCGTCCTCCATGTCGATGCAGGGACGGGGAACTTCGATGCGGTCGAGTGTCTGGACGGTCTTGAGTTCGATGGTCCGGGCGCCGCAGAGCCAGGCGGCTACCATATTCTGCGCCAGCTGGGTATGCGGCCCGGCGGCCACGCCCAGGGGCGTTTCCAGCGTACGGCCGTAGCGCCGCATGCGGAAGGGGTCTTCCTGACCGGGCCTGAAGAACAGGGCGCGGTGCAGGCCGAACAGGGCGCCCCGCGACCAGTCCTCGAGCATCCACTCCAACAGGCTTCGGAGCGGCAGGGGATAGAGCCGGTCAGTCATCGTACCGGCCTTTCCCTGAGGATTGTCTCCCGCGCCGCGCCGGGGAGGGCGTTCCGGCGAGAATCTGCCGCAGGCTGAATTCCAGGCAGTTCCCCAGCGCCAGGCGCCGGTATCTGGCGCTGGCCCTCAGGTCGTCGATGGGCGCTATGTCGTCGTCCAGCCGCGCCACCGCCTGCCGGACCGATGCTCCCTCGACCATCAGCGCGGTCCGGACGGAACCGAGACGCGCCACCGTGGGCGCCACCGCTCCCGCGGCCAGTTCAAGTCTCCTGAACTTTCGCCCTCCCTCCTCCAGTTCGTAGACCAGGGCGAAGCTGGCCAGGGCGATGGCCATCGAGTCGCGCAGACCCAGCTTGAAGAACATCGAAGCGCCTCCGGGGGCGGGCAGAACGACGGCGCGCAGCAGTTCGCCCGGCTTCAGCGTCGTCTCTCCCGGGCCGGTGATGAATTCTTCCAGCGGCAGCTCCCGTTCGCCCTCGGCCCCGCACAACAGCAACCGGGCGCCGTATGCGCAGAGCGGCGGCAACGTATCACCCGCCGGGGAGGCGTTGCAGATGTTTCCGCCCAGCGTGGCGCGGTGGCGGATCTGCACGCCGGCGAACTGGCGGGCGGCCTGCCAGAGCGCCTGGTAATCGCGCCGGACCAAGTCGCTGCGCTTGAGGTCCTCGACGCAGGTGAGGGCGCCGATTTCGAGTCCATCCTCCGTTTCGCGCAGCCCCCGCAGCTCGGGCAGGCGCTTGAGATCCACCAGGCGCCCCGGCAGGGGTCGTCCCTGCTCGTAGCGCGGCACCAGGTCCGTTCCGCCCGCCAGGAGGTTCACGGTCCGTTCCGGCCTCCCGCGCGATTTCCCGGCGCCGCCCAGGAGCGCGAGGCACTCCGCCAGGCTATCCGGCCGGTAGTACTTCACTTGCGCGCCCCCGCAGCCGCCTGAACGGCGTCGACGATCTTGTGATACCCGGTGCAGCGGCAGATGTTGCCCGCCAGCTCCTCGCGGATAGTCTCGCGATCCGGGTCGTCGTGGTTGCGCAGGACCTGCTCGCCGCTGAGGATGATGCCCGGGATGCAGTAGCCGCACTGGACCGCGTGGCAATCCACGAAGGCCTGCTGCAGATCGCTCAGGCGGCCTTCGCGGCCCAGGCCCTCGATGGTGAGGACCTCCGAGCCGTCCGCTTCCACGGCGAACACCAGGCAGGCGTTGACGGTCCTCCCGTCGAGCATCACGGTGCAGGCCCCGCATTCGCCTTCCGCGCAGGCCTCCTTGGTCCCGGTCAGCCCGAGTTCGTCCCGCAGGAAATCCAGCAGGCGCAGGTGGGTCGGCACGCGCCGCTCCAGCGGGCGGCCGTTGACCGTCACGCTGATACTCAGGTATTCGGCTTTTCCCGGGAGTATCACATCGTACTCCGTTTTGAAACTCAGGGGGCGCGCCGCGGCGCGGGATTACACGTAATCCTTCAGCAGGCCCGTGCGCTCGTTGAACTCGTCGATCCGCCGGTCCCATTCCTCCACCAGCGAGTAGCGGCCGCGCCAGTACTCCTCGTCGTACCACTGCGCGTCCAGCTCTTCCACCGTCTTGCCCTGCTGCTCGATCCAGGTGAAGTACTTGAGGTTGTGCATCCGCCGACGGTCGTAATGGCTAAGCTCCAGCATGCCCTCCCTGCCCAGGCCCAGCAGGCGGCCCTCGAAATCCACGCCGGCGTCCGTATCACGGTATTCGCCGTGGAGCTCCCGCTCCTGCCGCAGGCGGGACCGGTAGAGCTCCATCGAATCCGTGGCCACGGTGAAGACCATGTCCTTGGAGTTGAGTTCGAAGTACTTGGCGACCTTGATGGCCCCCACCAGGTTGGCGATGCCCGAGATGCCGAGCAGGTCCAGGCGATCCACGAAATCGTCGGGCAGGCCCGCGTTCTTCAGCCTGCGCCGGCCGGCCTCTTCGTTGAACAGCCGCATCAGGCGGAGGGTCAGAGCGTCGTCTATCCCGCAGACCAGGTCCGTGTTACGCAGGTTGTGCACCCAGGGCACGTGCTTGTCTCCGATTCCCTCGATACGGTGGCCGCCGTAGCCGTTGTAGAGCAGCGTGGGACACTGCAGGGCTTCGCCGGCGCAGATCTTCAGCGCGGGAAAGCACTCCCGCAGGTAGTCCCCGGATCCCAGCGTCCCCGCTGATCCCTGTGTCAGGAAGAGGGCGCTGAACCTGGAGTTCGGCCCGCGCAGCTCCTCGAAGACCTCCTCCATGGCGGGGCCCGTGACCGCGTAGTGCCAAAGCGGATTACCGAGTTCCTCGAACTGGTTCAGGACCACGATCCCGTCGCCGCGCTCGGCCTTGAGCTCCTTCGTCCGGTCGTAGATCTCCTTAACGTTGCTCTCGCAGCCCGGCGTGCGCTGGATCTCGGAGCCGATCTCCTCCAGCCACTCGAAACGCTCGGCGGACATCTCCTCCGGCAGCACGGCGATGCTGCCGCAGCCCAGCAGCGCCGCATCGTAGGCGCCGCCCCTGCAGTAGTTGCCGGTGGAAGGCCAGAGCGCCTTCTGGATCGTGGGATCGAAGCGCCCGGTGACCAGCTTCTCCACCAGCGGGCCGAAGGTGGCTCCCACCTTGTGCGATCCGGTGGGGAAGAACTTGCCCGGAAGCATCACGATGCGCGCAGGCACCCCGGTGAGCTCGGAGGGCAGCTCGATGTGATTCACGGGACCGAAGCCCCCGCCGCGCGGCAGGGCCTCGTTCTTCCAGGTGATCCGGAAGAGGTTGCGCGGATTGACCTCCCAGAGTCCGACCTGCTCCAGCTCCCGGCGGATTCCCTCGGGCACTCTCCGCGGATCGCGCATCTGGGCGTAGGTCGGTATGATGATCCTCCTCTCGCGGCAACGCTCGATCGTGCTCTCGAGGATCTGCTCCGTTGACTTCATGCTTGGATCTCCAGCTTCTCGAGTCCGGTGATGCTATCGCGCTTCGCCGCGAGCAACGTAGAGACCGGGTATCACGGCGTACATGGCGGCGGCTTCGACCAGTTCGCTCTTCCAGGTGCGCTCGTCGGGAGCGTGGGCCTGGTCCTCGTGGCCCGGCCCGAATCCGACGCAGGGGATGCCGAAGCGACCCATGATGGCCACGCCGTTGGTCGAGAAGGTCCACTTGTCCACCCCGGGTTCCCGGTTGAACAGCCCGCGGTAGGCCTCCGCGAGGGTGCGCACAGCGGGGTGGTCCTCCTCGATCAGCCAGGTGGGAAAACAGGCCTCGGTCGGGTAGCGCAAGCCCGTGTAGGACGGCCGGTCGTAGTGATACATCTCCACGGAAGCGCCCGCCGCCCGGACCGAGGGAAGGCCGCGGATCTCCTCGATCGCGGATTCCGCCGTTTCTCCGAAGGTCAGGCGCCGGTCGACGGAGATGCTGCATCCGTCGGCCACGGCGCAGCGGGAGGGCGAACTGAAAAATATCTCCGAGACGGTCAGCGAGCCCTTCCCCAGGAAATGGTGCTCGGTCAGCCGCTCGTTCAACTGCTGCAACTCGCCGAGCACCGGAGCCATCTTGTAGATCGCGTTGTCCCCGCGTTCCGGTGCCGACCCGTGGCAGCTGAGACCGCGCGTGGCCACCCGAATCTCCATCCTCCCGCGCTGGCCGCGGGCGATGTTGCACGAGGTGGGCTCCGTGAGCACCACGAACTCGGGACGGATCCCCCGTTCCTGGATCAGGTACTGCCAGCAGAGGCCGTCGCAGTCCTCTTCCTGGACGGTTCCGGTCACCAGTAGCGTGAAGTCGCCTCCGAGTCCCAGGTCCTTGATGATCTTTCCGGCGTAGACCATCGCCGCCATGCCGCCCTCCTGGTCCGAGGCGCCGCGGCCCAGGATCACTTCCTCGTCCTCCATTCCGGCGTAAGGGTCGTGTTTCCAGAGGGCGGGGTCGCCCACGCCCACCGTGTCCACGTGGGCGTCCATGGCGATCAGCCGGCTGCCCGAGCCGATTCGCCCCAGGATGTTGCCCATGGGATCGATCTCGACCGCGTCGAAGGACGCGCGCTCCATCTCCTCGGCGATCCTCTGGATCACGCGCCGCTCGTCGCAGCTCTCGCTGGGAATGGCGATCATCTCGCGCAGGAAGCGGCTCATCTCCGGCAGGGCGGAGCGGGCCGCCTTGCGCACGGATTCGAAATCAAGCATGGTCGTCCTCCCTGCGGATGCCGGCGACGCCGGACCAGAGTCGCTCGGAAGACGCGCGGGCCCGGGCGAGGATCTCTCCCTCGTCTCCGTCCACCAGTCGGCCCTCCTGCAGCCGGAAACGGCCGTCCACCATCACGTCCGCGGGAACGCCCAACCCGAAAAGCAGGTGGGCGGCCCAGTTGGCGCGGTCCAGGCGCGTGCGTGGGTTATAATCGTAGATCGCCAGGTCGGCGCGCGCGCCGGGCTTAAGGCGGCCCACGGGAAAGCCGAAGTGCTTGGCGGCGATCCGGGGATTGTTGCGGAACAGCAGCTCCAGGTAATCCACGAACCCGGCCCGCTCGCGTTGCTCCTCATCGTGTGTCACGGCGGCTTCGGCTCCGCGGATCAGCGTCCCCATGCGCGCCTCGGAAAGCATGTCGGCCTGCATCCCGTCGGTGCCCAGTCCCGCGCCCAGCTCCTCGACGACGGCGGCCGGCGTTATTCCCACGCGGTTGTTGGCGTTCGAGCAGGGATTGTGCACCAGGTCCGTCCCGCAGTCGCGCAGGATGGCGCGGTCCGCGGCAAGCATGTGGATGCCGTGGATCACGAGGCTCCGCTCGGTCAGCAGTCCGAAGCTGTGCAGCCGCTGGATCACGGAAGGGTAGCCCCTGCGCCGGGCGTCCCGCTGGTCGGCGAGGTCCTCGGCAACGTGGACATGAATCCCCCAGTCGCCGTGGACCTTCAACACGCGGGCCGTTTCACGCAGCGAATCCTCCCCGAGGGTGAAGGAGGCGTGCAGGCCCAGGAGCGGCTGGATATTCTCCGCATCCTCGTAGCGCTCCAGGGCCGCGATGTTCTCCCGCAGACCTGCGCGGAAAGCCTTACCGCCGTTACGATCCGTGGTTTCGAAGGCCACGGACAGGCGCAGGCCCAGCCGCTCGGCCGCCCCCGCAAGCAGTTCCAGCGAGCCCTCGATCCGGTTCTGGCTGGAGTGGTGGTCGAAGACGGTCGTCACGCCCGCCCGCAGGCATTCCAGCAGGCCCGCCTCGAAGGACGCCGTCAGGGATTCCGCGTCCAGCGCCAGGTCCAGCGGCCACCAAATGCGCTCCAGTCGCTCCGTGAAGCAGCCCGGAGCCGCGTGAGGACCGGGCATGCCCAGGGCCAGGGCGGAATAAAGGTGATGATGGGCGTTGATCATGCCCGGCAGGACCAGTCGCCCAGCGAGGTCCAGCGTGTGATCCGCTTCGACCTCGGCCAGCGCCAGGTCGGCGGCGCCTTGATCCGCTCCGTTTTCCGGCGCATCGCCCATGCGGATCACGCGCAGGATGCGTCGTTCCTCGAGCAGCAGCGCACCGCGGCCGAAGGGTTCCTTATCCGCGCCCGGATCCAGCAGCAGCGCGTTCTTGAGCAGCGTACGCTTCATCCGGTCCTCGATTCCGTGGAAGCCGCGGTTTCCAGCAGGTTCAGCACCTCCTCGGGCAGGATCGGGATATGGTCCACCTGCACTCCCAGCGCCCGGCTCACGGCATTGGCGACCGCCGCGGCCGTAGGAATGATGGCCGGTTCGCCGATGCCCTTGGCGCCCCAGGGGCCCAGCGGTTCGGGCTCCTCCACCTGGATGGTCTCCACTTCGGGCAGGTCCGTCGTGGTGGGCACCAGGTAGGTCGAGAAGTTGTTCGTGATCACGCGGCCGCCCTCTTCCAGGTAGTTCTCGCTCAGCGCCCAGCCCACTCCCTGGGCCGTGCCGCCCTCTACCTGGCCCTCGATGCCGGCGGGATTGATCGCCCGGCCTACGTCGTGGGCGGCCCAGATCCGTTCCACGCGCACCCTGCCGGTCAGCGTATCCACACTGACCTCCGCCATGTGCGCGGCGTAGGAATAGCTGAAGTAGGCCTCGCCCAGGCCGCTCTTCGCGTCGTATGACAGCGGGGGCACGTGCCACCAGCCCAGGGCCGCCATCGGTCGGTTGCTGAGAAACAGGTGCTCCGCCAGCTCCTCGAAACTCAGCGAGACCGCTCCGCCGTCGGGGGAACCCGCTTCCCCGCCGCCGCGAACGCAGGCCCGGTCGCCGGCTAATTCCACGTCTCCGGGCGCGCATTCCAGCAACTCGGCGGCCGCCGCTTGTATCACGGGGATCAGTTTGTCCGCCGCGTCGCGCAGAGCGTTGCCCGTCATCACCACGTTGCGGCTGGCCACGGCGGGGCCGCTGTCGGGCACCTGTTGCGTGTCCGTAGGCTCCACCAGGACCCGCTCCGTCGACACGCCCAGCGCTTTGGCGGCCATCTGGGCAACCGCCGTCAGCGCGCCCTGTCCCATCTCCACCAGGCCGAAGGCCGCGGATATCGACCCGTCCCGGTGAATGCGGATCCGCGCCCCGGCGCCGTCGAGAAACCAGCCCGCGGCGCCCAGGCAGTTGCCGTAGTGGCAGAGCGCCAGGCCGCGCCCCCGCAGATATCGCCTGCCGGTTTCCTCCGCGCCCTCGGCTGCGGGAACCGAGGACCCGCCGCCAGTTCCGCCCTTCGACCGCGAAGCGGTCACACGTTTTCCCGAGGATCCACTCTGCGCGCCCTCCGCGGAAAGCCCCCAGCCGGCCGCGCGGGCGGCTTCCTTCAGGCAGCGCTCCGCTCCCACGCTGTGCTCCAGCAGCTGCCCCGTGGGCGTTCGGTCGCCGGGACGCAGCACGTTTCGCAGGCGCAGCTCCAGTGGATCCATTCCCAGCTCCTCCGCCACGTGATCCATCATCCGCTCATGTCCGAAGGTCGCCTGCGGCGAACCGAAGCCGCGGAATGCTCCATTGGGGGGAAGGTTGGTGTACCAGGACGTCGAATCCACCTTGACATTTGGAATCACGTATGGCCCGGCGGCCTGCACGGCGGCGCGGTAGGACACCACTGAGGACAGCGTCGCATAGGCGCCTGCACCGTGATCGAGGCGGATCTCCGCCGCCGTGAGACGCCCGTCCCTCGTCACTCCCACGCGGTAAGACATCAGGAAGGGATGGCGCTTGCTGGTCAGCTGGACGTCCTCGCGCCGGCGGTACACGAGCTTGACCGGCCGGCCGATGCGGGCGGCTGCCACTGCGGCCCGCGCGCAGAGCTCCGAAGGCAGGTCCTCCTTCCCGCCGAAGCCTCCGCCCGTGGGCGCCTGGATCACGCGCACCGCGGCGAAGGGCAGACCCATGGCCCGCGCCACCGCTTTCTGCACATAGAAGGGACACTGCAGCGAACCGTGGATCGTGAGCGCTCCGTCCTCGCCGGGCAGGACCACGCAACCCTGTCCCTCCAGGTAGAAATGCTCCTGGCAGGGGGTCCGGAACTCGGCTTCGACCACCAGGTCGGCCAATCGAAGGCCTTTGGCGATCTCGCCCCTGCGCAGTCGGTGCCGGCAGGCCACGTTGCTGGCGTGCAGATAATCGCTCCTGGCGGCGCGGCTCTGCTCGATGCTCAGAACAGGATCGAATTCTTCGTACTTTATCTGCACGAGTTCCGCCGCCCGACGGGCCGTCGCTTCGTCGGCGGCCACCGCCAGCGCGATCGTGTCGCCCACGTAGCGCACTGTTTCCTGCGCCAGCAGGGGTTGATCGTTACAGATCACCCCCACCTGGTTCTCGCCGGGGACGTGCCGGGCCAGCACGAGATCCAGGAAGCCCGGCAGGGACTCGCAGTGAGCGCCGTCCACGGCCAGGATCCTGCCGAAGGGGGTCGACGAGACCACCGGAGCGGCCCAGGCCAGGCCCTCGAAACGCAGGTCGTCGAGAAAGCGCGTGTCACCGGTGCACTTGGCGGGTGCATCGATCCGCAGGCGGGACTCTCCGATAGTCTGGGGTGAATTCGGCATCGAACGATTCCTGTGATCAGGACCCGCCGCGCACTCGCGCGCCGCGCGTGAGCCGGAGCAGGCCCGAAGCAAGGGGTAGGACAATTTAAGGTACGAGACCTTCCGATGCGCGACGCTTCCAGGCCCGCGAAGATTCTGCTGCGCAGAATCGCGGGCGCAATCATGGCCCTGCTGCTGGTGGCCACCGCGATCGCCGCCTGGGCGACCTGGATGTGGCACCGCGACCCCTTGGATTCACTGGAGGTCCCCTTTGCAGGCAGAATGACCGCGGCGGAGACGGTCTACGAGGTGGACCTCGCCGCCGATGCCAGGGAGTATCACGACATCATTCTCGTGGATCCGCGGGGTGACACGCTGCGTGTTACGCTGAGTCTGCCCGCAGGCGGGGTAGAGCGGCGGCTGCCGGTGCTGATTCTGCTGGGGGGAGCGGTGTCCGGCCGGCAAAGCCTGCGCTACGTGCCCTGGCACGGGGACAACGCGATCATCGCCTATGAATATCCCTACGATCCGGAGCGGGTCGACGCCAGGCGCTGGTACGAAGGCGCCAACCTGTCGCAGCTCCCCGCGATCCGCAGATCGGTGCTGGCGGTCCCGCGACAGCTGCGCGACCTGGCGCTCTGGACCCGCGAGCAGGCCTGGGCCGACACCGGCAGGATCAGCCTGCTGGGCTTCAGCTTCGGCGCCATGTTCATCCCCGCCGGCCAGCGACTGCTGCAGCGGGCGGGCGTGGAGATTCACAGCACGGTGATCGCTTACGGCGGCGCCGAGCTCCGCTACATGCTGGAGGCGAACCTGCAGCGGCTTGATCCTTGGGTCCGGGGTATCGCCGCCTGGGTCCTAGCGGCGCTGATTCGCCCGGTAGAACCGGCGCTCCACGCCGCGGAGCTGAAGGGCTCTTTCCTGGTGATCAACGGCAGCGGGGATCGAAAGATCCCCGAACGCTGCGCCCGACGCCTGCAGAACCTGCTGCCCGAACCCAAGGCCGTACTCAACCTCGATACGCCGCACATGCACCGTAAGCGGCCCGAGCTTGCGCGCCGCCTGGCCGGTCTCAGCATCCGCTGGCTCTGCGAGCGGAACGCGATGGACCTGGACATCCGGCCCTGGGAAGCGCCCTAGCCTTTGTGAGCCAGGAGCAAACTCCACCGATTCGATTCCCGGCGATGCGGCGTGATACAAAAGACCCCCGGGGTTCGCGCTCCCGGGGGTCCGTACGATGCTGGCTTTCTGAGCTGAAATGCGGCTATTTCAGCAGAATCATCTTGTTGCTGGTGACCTGGCCTCCTGCTTCCAGGGTATAGATATAGCAGCCGGAAGGCAGGTTGCCTCCGTGGAAGGTCGCGCGATTGACGCCGCGCGCCACCATGCCGTTCACCAGTTCCGAGATCTCCCGGCCGCCCAGGGTGTATACCGCCAGCCGGGCGTAGCCGGTTTCGGGCATCACGTACTCGATGGTGGTGGCGGGGTTGAAGGGATTGGGATAGTTCTTACAGAGCTGGAAGCCGAGTTCCATCTCTTCCGCTTCGGCGGTTTCGCAGCACGGCACCCAGAAGGGGCCGAACATGTACGGCGCGATGCCGTTGTCCGAGCGGACCCAGATCCACAGTATGTTGTCCTGATCGCATCCCACGCCGGAAAGCGTGAAATACACCGTCACGGTGAGTTCCGTGCCGTTCTTCATGTCCGGTACCGGAACGATCTCCTCCACCGGAATCAGGCCGCCCTGTGGATTGTCGAAATCGAGCGTCACGTCGTGGATGTCGCCGCAGTTGGCGACGATCAGGACGTTGATCCCCACTACATCCCCACATTCGATGGGTGGAACGGCCGGCCAGTCGGCAGGGAAGATCAGGATCGCGAAGGCTGAACTGATCGACAGAAGCCAGGCACAAAGCAGTGCTGTCAGTTTCCTCATGCTTCCTCCCTCTTTTCCTATCTAGTCGACCATGAACAACTCTCTAGAGCACTGGTTTCATAGGCTTTACGG
>CAZMSD010000046.1:0-27642 GCA_964568855.1 uncultured Bacteroidaceae bacterium
GGTGGCGCCGGAGACCACGTGGTTGTTCGTGAGCACGTACCCGGTGCGGTCGATGATGAAGCCGCTGCCCGAGTTTCTTACCTCGGGCAAGTCCCGGTGATACCTGTCATCGGGCGGGATGCGGGGGTCAAAGAACTCGAACCAGCGAGAAAACGGTCCTGAATCGTACTCCATTTGCCTCGTGGTCTTGATGTGCACCACGGAAGGCAGCATTCGCCGTGCCACCTGTACGAAGGGCGAATTCCCTTCGTCGTTCACCAGCGGAATGGGAGGTCCCATTGCGGCCGGCGTCATCACCTCGGCCGTGCTGGTGGGCGGCAGCTCCCAGCTCGATGCAAAAAGTACGCCGAGAAGTGTGAAGATGATCGCGAAGATCCCCGTAAGAATGCTATTCTTAAGGGTTTGGAGTGTGCTTTTCTTCATTTTGAAAAATTCCCGGACCCAGAAGTGTAGCTTTTTCGGCACATTTATCCAAACAAGATGTCCAGGTTCTGAACAACTCGACTGCCGATTCGACACTATAACCAGACTCTTCGCGCCAAGTTCCCGAGCTTCGCAGACAAGGATCAGGATCCCGTCTCACGATGTGTAGAAGTTCCTCCCCGTGAGTTCAGTTTCTCGCGATGCTATTCCTGTTTCTCCGTCTCACTTTGCTGGTCGCCGTCTCCGGAGTCCGGTGATTCTTCCTGCGGCTGTTCGATGGTTTCCTCCGTCACCCGGATGCTTACTTCCTCGTCCGGCTGCTCCTCCGCCTCGGCGGTTTCCTGAACCACCTCGGCCACCACTTCTTCCTCAGCTGCCCCGGCCTCCTGGACCTTGGTCAATTCTTGGCCCAGGCGGTCCAGTTCAGCTTCCAGTTCCTTCAGCCCGCCCACGAGCTCGTCAATCCGCTCATCTCCGGCAAGATCATTGGTTTGAACATCCTCGGCGCCCAGCAACTGGTAGACTCTACCGCCCAGTTCACCCAACTGCCGGGCGATCTTCCTCTTCTGGCTGGCTATCTCCAGCTTGAGCCGTCCGATCCGGGTGAGTTCCTCGGTCTTGTTGACGGTATACTGGATGCCCTCTTTCAAGCCCTGCCTGATCTGGCTCCACAGGTCTTCGCGCTTCATGGTTCCTCCGGGTATATGAGATATTGTCGGCGCAACTCCCTGAACTCTTGATTCTGCCGTTCCATCAGCTCGCCCAGGGATTCGATTCCTCCCGCGCCCTGCAGGCTGAGCCGGGTGAGGTCGGAACCCATGGCACGGTCGAACATGCCGATCCGCCCGCTCGAGGTTTCGAAAAGACCCTGACCGAGGAATTCCGGGCGCGCCAGCGTTTCGGTCAACGCCAGTTGAATTTGTCCCGGGTTGGTCGCCGCTGGTTTCAGGATCAGGATTCGCAATCCGTGACACAAGCGGTCCGGGAAGTGGCCGCCGAAGCTTCTATAGGACCAGGACATAAAGGCCACCCCGTTCAGATCCCGGGCGTTCATGTTCGAGGCCAGGCGCTGTCCGTCCAGGTCCGGATGACCTGCGATCAGGAAGGGGCTGGGCGTGCCCACTCCCTCGGACAGGGTGCCCAGCTCGCCCAGGGCCCCCGTGATGGACAGTCCCCAGGCGGTCTCCCAGGTGGGCACGTTGGGCGAAGTGGGAATCCAGGGCAGTCCCGTGTCTCCGAAGCGCATCCAGCGCTCCCAGCCGGCCATGGGCACCACTCGCAGCTCGCAGTCGACGCCGAATTCCTCGTTGAACAGCCTCGCCAGTTCAGCGACCGTCAGTCCGTGCACGTAGGGTACGGGGTAGGGTCCGATGAAGCTGGCCCACTGGGGATCGAGCGTCAGTCCGGACACGAGCTCGCCGCCCAGCGGATTGGGCCTGTCCAGGACCACCATTTCGCAGCCGGCGAGGCCGCAGGCTTTCATCACTTCCGCCATGGTGGACACGAAGGTGTAGGGCCGCACGCCGATATCCTGGATGTCGAAGAGTACCGCCTCCAGTCCGGCCAGCAGGCCGGGATCCACCTCGCGTACTCCCCGGTAGAGGCTGGTCACCATCAGCCCGGTTTCCGGGTGGATCCGGCTGTGGACGACTTCGCCCGCCAGGCCCGCGCCGTCGATGCCGTGCTCCGGCGCGAAGAGGCGCACCAGGTCCGCGCGCGGATCCTCCATCAACATGTGGATGATGGACCGCCCCCGGTGATCGATTCCGGTCTGGTTGGTGACCAGGCCGAGTCGTCGATTCTCTATCACCCGGATCGAATCGCCCAGCAGGACTTCCAGCCCGGTTCTCACCGGCGGTCGCTCAGGCTGCGACACCGTCCCGCCCGGTGATTGGAGGACGATCAACAGCGCGAGCAGGAAAAGCCATGTAATCCGCGAATACTTGCAGGATCTCAACATGGATCGCTTGTGCGAGGAGACTGTCATCGATACTTGCGCTCCGCCCAGTGGGCCAGTTCCCGGATGATTCCGTCGCGGACGGCGGACACCGACTCTGTACCGCTCGGATGTCCCGAGAGGTTCAGCGCGAAGGCCAGCCGCGGCCTGCCCCGGACTTCCATGTAGCCGGCCAGAGTGCGGCGGCCGGTCAGGGTTCCAGATTTCGCGCGTACCGTTACACCCAAGGGCAGATCCTGGAATCCATCCGCCAGGGTGCCTTCCTCTCCGGCGAAGGGCAGCAGATCGCGCAGGCTCCCCAGCAGGCGCACCTCGCTGCGAACCAGTATCCGGCAGACCTGGTCCATGCTGAGAGCATTGTAGCGGGAAATTCCGGATCCGTCCACCGCGCGCAAGGAACCTGGCAAACCCAGGCTGTCGCAAAGAAATGAATGCATTGTACCAGATGCGCGCTCCCAGGTGGATCGTCCCATGCTGTCCTGCCCGGCGACCAGCTCCTGGAATACGCATTCCGCGCCCAGGTTCCAGCTTCCCGTGAGACAGGTGTCCAGAATCTGCTGCAGCGGCGGACTCAGCAGTTCGAACCGGATTGCGGCGTCCTCGGGAGGCGGCGGGCCGTCCAGGACAGGGGGAGCGTGTTTGCCGAAAGCGGTTGACAGCGATTCGTAGAGCATGGATCGATAAAGCGAGTCCGGATACTCAACGTTGACCGGGCCGATACCTGGTCGGATCCAGCTCCGGGGCGGATTAAGTGAATCCGCCGCAAGCGGAGCGCTTCGTCGAGGCTGGTAGAGCAGGAAATCATCCCGCTCGGCGCGCCAGTTACGTTGCAGTCCCAGTACCGAGCACTCCGGACCGGTCCGCAGGACGCGGATGCGCATCAGCGCACTCCCCGGAATCGACCAGTCTCCGCAGTCGTTTCGCAGACTGAGACAGTTGCCGTTGACCGTGGCCGCCGAGACGCGGGCCGCCCAGGCCCCGGGCCCGTCGTCCCACATCCAGCCAGGCCCCCGGCGCCTGTGGTCGAAACGGTCGCGGTTCAGGGCCACCGGGCCGACCAGGCTGTCCAGGCCCGAGCGCCAGAGCAGGACCGCGAGCTCGTCCAGGCCTTCGGGCGCCAGGCAGGGATCCCCGCCCGCCTGCACGAAGAGGGTGTCCGCCAGGAAACGCCGACCGGTCAGAGAGTCGATCACGACGGACTCCGGCCGGTGCGCCATGATGGTGCGGAAACGGTAGTCGGGCCCCAGTATTTCCAGGGCCGCTGCGGCGGTGGCCAGTTTCAGGAGGCTGGCCGGCGGTCCGGACACTTCCGCGGCACGGGCGAAGAGCAGTCTGCCCGCCGGGTTCCCGGCTTCGACCTCGAGAGCGCGCACTGCCATCCCGAAATCCAGGCTTCGGGGCACCTGCTTCAGCATCCGGCGCTCCACCCTGCGCGGCAGTCGCCTGGGCGGACCCCACCAGAGCCAGGCCTGGGCGCACTCGCAGAACACTGAAAAACAGATCACCAGCAGGAACGAACGCAGGGCATCCGGCGCGAGGAACCTGGGTCGCCTGCCCGGCGGGCGGAAGCAAGACGAACGGCCGTGATCCCCGTGTTTCGGCAACCTAGTGGACCTCCGGATTCAATCCAGGTATCCGTTGAGCATCCTGCGCCTGGCGATGGCCTGGTGCCGGATGCGGGTCTTGTTGGCGATTTTCATTTCCGGGCTGCGCAGCACGTCCGTGTTGCCGGGATGGCGGCGGTAGCGGTAGAGCACCTGGTGGATGCGACCCACTTCCCAGCGCTCGGCGACCTTGGCCACCAGGTCGTAGTCCTCGGCGAAATCGCCGTAGTGTTCCTCGTCGAAGCCGCCCAGCTCCTCAATCACCGAGCGATGCCAGACGCGTACGGCCCCCGCTCCGTCCACCCGCAGGTGGTTGTTGGGATCGAACTCCAGGTGCTTGATCACACCGAAGTCCTCGATGGGGCTGCCGTCTTCCTCCATCAGCTCGTAGTACGAGATGGCCAGGGCGCAGTGCGGCTCGGCTTCCAGGTATCCGACGGCGACGGCCAGCGTCTCCGGTGTGTACTCGTCGTCGGAGTCGAGCTGGGCGATGTAGCGGCCCCGGGCTTCCTTAAGCCCCAGGTTGAGGGCGTGGGCGATCACGTTGCGGTCGCTGCGGATGAGCCGCACGCGCGGGTCCCGACGAGCCCTGTCGCGGACCACTTCCGCGCCGTCGTCGGTGGACGTGTTGTCGATGCAGAGGATCTCGAAATCCTGGAAGCTTCCCGCGAGAACCGAATCGACGGCCTTTCCGATGAAGCGCTCGCGATTATAGAAGGGAATCAGCACGGAGACCACAGGTCCGTCCAGCGCCGCGGGTTTCACAGTCTCGGGAAGATAGTCCAGGAAGGCCCCCCGCCAGCGCAGGTAGTTCTTGAAGGCCGTCTCGAACTCCATTTCCTCCGCAGGGCCGTAGAAGAGGTAGCTGAATCCGCCCTGGGGACCTTCCCCGGGCGAGAAGACCCGGCTGGCGCCCAAGCTGCGGGCCACCGCGTCCCGGCCGGCCTCCGGAAAAATGCTGCACAGTGGATAGTCCAGGTGTTGGAATTCCCAGTGGTCCTGCATGCGCAGCCGGAGGTCATACTCCTGGGCCGTGTTGAAGGCCGGATCGTAGCCGCCGGCGTCCAGCCAGGCCGCGTGGCGGTAGGCGACCACCGGTCCAAGGTCCACGCGCTCGGTCAGGTCGCCCGGGTAGAGCCGGGTGACGATTCGCCCGCTTTCGCCGAACCCATCGCCGGGACCCGATGTTTCAGTCGGCTCAGTTGGTGACACATCCGCCGGATCCGGGACGGGAACTTGCCCGGTCTGCTCGATCCGCGGTCGCTCGAGATAATCCCCGAAAAAAGCGCCCGCGTCGGGATGCTCGCCGAAGGCTTGCACGAGCCGCTCCAGTGCTTCGCGATCCAGACGAATCCCCTCGGGGATCTCCGCCAGGAACTCGGCCCGTCGGCGCCGGAAGACGTGATACTTCATGGCCGCCAGGTTGCGGAATTCGTCGTGAACCACCGCCAGGCGGGAGTCGTCACACGGCAGCCCGTGTTCCACGTCACGGCCGTTAGTACAGCAGAACAGGCGATACTCGCCCATGGTCTGCTGAAACAGGCTGTCCAGCGTGCGACGCAGCGCCTCGCCGCCTCGTAACACGGGCAGCAGCAGCGTGAACCGGTTCATTTCGCGGCTATCATGCTTTTCGAAGGTTCTAAGAGAAAGAACGCGGGGCGCCGCAACGCCCCGCGATGTTGGATTCTTTGTTCAGACTGTCGTGCGCAATCGTGATCCGCTCTACTTGACCAGCACCATCTTCCGGTTCTCGATGAAGCTTCCGGACTGGATCTGGTAGACGTAGACGCCGCTGGCCAGCCGGCCCGCATCGAAGTACACGCCGTGATGACCTGCGGGCATGTGCTTGTCCACGAGCGTGGCCACCGGCTCGCCCAGCAGGTTGTAGATCACCAGGCTCACCTCGCCGGGCTGGGCGATGGAGTAGTCGATCTTGGTGCTGGGATTGAAGGGATTGGGATAGTTCTGGCCCAGTTCGTAGGTCAGAGGAACGCGCTCGTCCACGTCCACGTAGAAACTGGTTTCCTGGATCACTTCACTGTTGTTCAAGTGCTCGTCCACGGCGAAGAACCAGAAGTAGACCGGGTCGTCGGGATCCAGGACACCGAATTCCTCGACGTAGGTCGTCTGGGTATCCATGCCTTCGTAGATCACTTCGGCGTCTTCGATGTTGTCTGTAAGACCCGCGTAGACCTGGTAGTAGGCGAAGTCGTTGGCCTGGTTGACGTCCCAGCTCAGGTCCAGCATGTCTTGCGTGGGTTCCCACTGGTCGTAGTACCAGTCGCCGAACTCGACCCCGCTGACCGGCCCGGGAGCCAGGTTGTCGACGGACCAGCCGTCCATGGCATCGGAGAAGGCCACCAACTGCGGATTCATGGAGTTGTGCGCGCTGACCATGAAGGAATGGATGTTCTCGGCGCCGTCCATGGAGTCGGCCATGGTGGGCACGGTGACGGTGTAGACCATTTCGGGATCGTTCAATGCGCCCACCGCCTGACCGCTGGAGACCCAGTCCTCGCTGCCCGGGTACATGATCCAGACCGAATAGAAAGTGATGGGGTTGATCCAGCTGCCGTCGTTGGGCGAAGCCTCGAAGTCCATGACCACCAGCCCGCCCTCGTCCTCGGGCATGTCAGCCACCGACATCAGGGTGGCCGGCAGCAGCACGTCGTACTGGCTGAAGGGGAAGGCGCCCAGGTCCTTCGGGGTGCCGTCGGGATCGATATCCTCGGGGATCACTGCCACGTCGATCACGCAGTTGATCTCGGTCGGATCGTTGAGGGACCAGAAGGAGATGTTGTAGTCAGCCATCTCGGCGTCCCAGTAGCCAGGATTGCAGTACCAGCCGGTATTCTCGGTACTGTCCGGTTCTATGGGATAGACGCAGGAGAACTGCAGGTTGCCGAAGGGCAGGTCCGGGTTGGTGGTCACCATGCACTCCGGATCGCCGAAGGTCACCAGGTTGTACATGCCGCTGACCGAACCGGCGGCGTAGAAATTACCGCCCGAGGAAGCCGCGTTGTCCGACACGGTGCACGAACGCAGCAGAATCTGGCCGCCCTCGGCCACGTAGGCCGCGCCGCCCATGCCGGTGGTGCTGTTGTGATCCACCAGGCAGTTCCACAAGGTGAGATGTCCTTCTTCTTCGAAGTAGAAAGCGCCGCCGTCCTGGTCGTCAACCACGCCCGTGACGCGGGTGTAGTACATGTCGCCGTCGCCCGTGGCGCCCACGTCGATGCCGCCCCAGCCGTCACCGTCGAAGGTGATCCAGGCATCGCTGGTTCCTTCAGCCAGTATCTCACCATCGAGACCCACGGACACGCCTTCCAGGGCAAAGGCGCTGATGCCCGCCTCGATGTACAGCAACTGACCTTCGGGAACGTGGAAATCATCGGTCAGGGGCACTTCGCCGTCGGGGAAGTTCGCCCAGGTCCAGTCGTAGAGCTCGGTTCCTGGGACGCAGCCGTCACCATAGCCAACATGCATCAGGACAGGTACGGGCGGCGGCCCGGGAATGTAGAACTGAGAGAAAGGGTCGAAGGCCAGCGCCCAGTGATAGGCGAAACCGGGACCAGAAAGATCCACGGTGATCGAGTCGATCGCCAGGGCACCCGGCACCTCATCATCCATGGTGACCAGGAAATGATATGCCTCCGGTTGTCCGCTGGGTCCGCTGATTGCGGCCTCGCCCTGGTACAGGTCCTCCGGATCGGCCGGGTTCACCATGTAGATCATGGCCAGATCCGGCGCGCAGGTCTCCGGATTCCAGCAATCTAGGCTGTCCAGTCCGCCGGTTTCTTCCCAGGCCTCGAGGGCGATGTCCCACTGGTATTCCGCGCTGGCAATCTGCGCGGAGGCGGCGAACAAGAGCGCTGCTGTAAGCAGTTTTTTCATGACCAGACTCCGATTTGCTTGGGATTGATTCTATTTGCGTGCGATTTTCCGCCAGGAACCCATGGGACAGAGATCCGGGGTCATTGAAATGAAACCCGGTTGGCATTCCCAGATCTCGCTGTCCACGTAGTGGGTGGCCAGCTCTTTTTCATCGTTATTGTAGATCCGCAGGATCACCTTCTCCCAGAGCTGGGCCCTCGTGTCGTCGGGTACGGTTTTCTCGACGAAAATCGTGAACAGGGCCTCTATCAGACCGGGATTCATGTTCATCCATTTTCGTTCACGTTCGCTGTTGAAATCCTGCGTCACGTCCTGGATGCGGTCGTCGCCGTCGCTGTAGGGGGGATCCACATCGCCGTTGACGATGATGATTTCGATGTGGCGGCTGGCGAGCGGCTCATCCGTCACGGGATCCTGCAATCGATATTCGAGGAAATGGCAGAATCCATCCATGAAGGCGGGTTTTCCCCGGGTGACGGCAGGTGTCTCTTCGACGACCTCGGCGGCCGGTTGGGCTTCCGGCTCCGGCGCTTGAGCGCTACCTTCCTCTGCCATACAGACAGAGGAACAGAGAGAGAAGCTGGCGAGGATTATGAGTGGTAAAACAGTGGTCTTGAAAAGCTTACTCATGTCACTCCCGACTTGATCTGAAAACATACTAAACGGACTTCTTCAGACCAACAGATGACACCCTTACACGAATCGTGCCAAAAGCTCCCCAGCTAAGTCGGGCACTCATTTCCAGCGATTTCGAGAGCGCCGGAAGACGAGACACGGACGCTTGATGTATGCGCTGGACGATATGGGGATTCAGCCAGGTGGGAATAGTCGAGACTCGGGGACAGATAATGAAACCGCCCGGCCGATCGGCCGGGCGGTCTGTTTTCGAAACTTCCGTCTCAGGGACGGTTTTCGAGCGGTTTACTTCACGAGGACCATCTTCTTGGTCTCGGTGAAGGCACCAGCCTCGAGGGTGTACAGGTACACGCCGCTGCCCAGGTGGGAAGCGTCGAAGGTCACGCTGTGGACACCGCGCTCATACAGATCGTTGCTGAGAGTAACCACCTGCTGACCGGTGATGTTGTACACGCTCAGGGAGACCTGCTCGGCCTGGGGCAGAGCGAACTCGATGGTGGTGCTGGGATTGAAGGGATTCGGATAGGCGTCACCCAGCGCGAAGCTGGTGGGCACTTCCTCGGCCTCAACGTCATCGCAGCTCATACCAAAGGTATCGGGGAATACGAATTCATTGCAGCCACTCGGCGGGGGCGGCGGACCCGGAATGTACCAGTAGGTATAGGGCGGCAGAGTAATGGTCTCGCAGAAGGGCTGGCCGGCGCACTCACCGCACAGCTCGAGGCTGTTCACGGGCTGGGCGCTCGTGATCACATCGTCGTGCGACCACAAGAAGTGGTAGGCAGGCGGCCCGCCGGAGGGACCGGTCACAGCTGAATCGTAGAAAGTGATTCCAGGGGCGAAACCGATGTCCGCAACGCAGCCGGTCGGCACATAGCCCGCAGGCAGCAGGTCTTCGCAGATATCGATCTGGTACTCTGCGAACGCGCACAAGCTCATGACGCTGAGCAGGGTAGCACTAAGCAGGAGCTTCTTCATCGTCTTTCTCCTTATGAGATTTTAGGGTTGACAATTAGCGAACGCTCGCGGCGCTGGCGGCCTTGGCGACCTTGCGCACGTCGTTCTGCACTGCTGCGGGAGCCGATCCCACGGTGTAGTTCCAGTCGATGGCGGGATTCGCGGCGTCCACCTTGAACAGGTAGCCTTCACCGATCAGGAGATCCAGACCGTAAGTGAAGCCGTCATAGGTCCATGTGACCCAAGCACCTCCGGCCATGTCGTAGATCTTGTCACCGTTCTGAAAGCCCAGACCGAGATCGTCGGTATCCAGATCGATGTCGATCGGCAGGGGATTACCCCACATGACGTTCTGGCCCGCGGGGAAGTCACCCATGTCCACGACGGTACCTTCCGCCACGACATCACCGGCCACGACGAGGGACTGATCCGCACCTGTATCGTTATTGTACAGGAAGCCCTCGTTGTAGCTCATCAGCAGGGCGCCCCAGGAGCCGGCGGTCTTGGTCCACGTAACCCATGCACCAGCGACCATCTCGTAGATCTTGTCGCCATCGGTACCTTGGCCACCAAGAATCAGTCCAACCGACTTGTCCACTTCCAAACCCTGCGGGCAAATGCCGAAAGCGCTGTTGCCGTCAGGAACCGTCTGGCTGACAAAACCCACGGTGTTGGAAGGATCGGACTCCACAGCCAATGCAGCGGCGGCAAGAACACCAATCAAGGCAATGGCAAGTAGCTTCTTCATTCCTTTTTTCCTCCTTGAATACGTCGCGATTGCGATATCCTTGTTGCTTCTCGTCAGCTCAAGCGTTTTCTCACAAACACTCTGCGACACCAGCCGCAGTCAAGCTGTCGCCAGTATTGCAACTGCTGTGCCTGTTTTTTCATACACTCCCCGGCCTTCACCTTGTTTTCAGGCACTTTTCATGCCGATCCTTCATGACGGAGGCCAAGTGCTAAAATAACAATTGGTAAACGCCTTCTGCGAATGGTGAAAAAGTCTTGATAGCCGCACTCGTGTATACGGAATTAAGTTAAGCTAAGGGCTCGCCAGGTCGCGGCCGCCGCCGGACCTGTTGCTCCACCGCCACACAAGTGACCCTGAGGTCACATTTTCCCGCATACAACGACTGTCCTATTTCAACAACAGGATTTTCGCCGCGTCCATTCCCTGCGTGTCGGTCTTGAGGACGACGAAATACACGCCGCCGCTCAACCGGCTGGCGTCGAAATTGACCGAATGCTGACCCGCCGGCAGTTGTCCGTCGATGAGGCGCGCCACCCGGCCACCGCGAATATCGAAGATTTCCAGCCGCGTCTCCGCCGGGCCAGATAATGCGAAACGGATCCTCGTCATCGGATTGAAGGGATTCGGCCGGTTGTCCAGCAGGCCGAATCTCGTTGGTAGCGCGTCGGCCGCAATGTGGGTAACGCCACAGCTGTCGATTTCCGCAATCTCAGGAAATACAGTCGGTTCAGCAGGAGGCATCGGCGGACCCGGGATATAGAAAACCGTGTTATCGGGATAGAAGACCGTATCATCGATTTCTTCGCCGTCGCAATCGATTGTCAGGGTCATGTGATTGATGGGCGAAGCCTGTTCGATCTGTTCGTCCAGTTGAAATAAGCACTGGTATGCTGGGGGCTGGCCTGCAGGCTCGTCCGTTATCCATGCCGAATAATCGCCCGGGCTTCCCTCCACCGTGATGCCGGCTTCCAGCGATTCTAGTTGAACGCCGATGGGAAGATCCTCTATCAGGATGTCCACCTGGTGCTCGGCGCGCAGCGGCAGGCCTAGCAGCGGGATGAAGCCGATCAGGAATCGCAAGTTCTTCATTTTTCAACCTCTTGCTGGGTTTATCGAATGCCGGGCGGGATTCATCCGTCGCCCTGCTCGTTTCCGTATCCATTGCGCTGCGCCCCGTGATCGATCCCCTCAAAGGGCCGCGCCGTTCATGTAGCGGACGGCTTGACTGGCTGCCGACGCTCGTCCGCCGAGTGGCCGATCAGCGCCGGGTGCTGAACCAGTCCAGCTCCCGGTCGTGCCGCCCCCGGACGATCTCGCGGGCCAGCAGGCAGGCCCCCCGCCAGGCCATCGCGAAGCCGTGGCCCGTGAATCCCGCGGCCAGGAACTGGCCCTGCCGGCCGGGCACTTCCCCGATCCAGGGTGTCCCGTCGCTGGAGAAACCCATCAGTCCCGTCCATGCTCTCTTGACTTCGATGTCCTTCAGTCGCGGAAAGGAAGCGCGCATGAATTCCACCAGCCCTCGATGGACCTCGGGATTCAGCTCCTCGCCCAGGACGCCGATTTCCCGCTCCGCCTGGGACCAGCGCCAGCCGCCCAGCAGTACGGCGCCCCGATCAGCCTGCCGCCAGTACTCGTAGCCGAAGTTGGCCGCCATGCCCATGGAGAAGACCTTGTGCAGGCGCTCCGTGGCCAGCATCTGGCCGCGCACGGGCTGGATCCGCTCGCGAAACCCGGGCAGCAACTCGAAAGTCCAGGCGTTGGTGCAGTGGACCACGGCCGTGCAGCGGATCGCTCCCCGATCGGTTTGCAGCAGCAGCCCGTCCGCCCGATCCTCGACTCCCCTCGCTTCCGTGGCGCACAACAGGCGTCCGCCCTCCTCTAGGTAGCGTCGGATCAAGGCCCAGACCAGGCGGCCCGGGTGAACCAGGGCGCCGTCCGGGCAGTATCGCGCCCCGTGGAACGCGGAATGCCCGAATCGCTTGCCAAGCTGCTCGGAAGACCAGAATTCGGCCTTGAAACCGTCGTCGCGCAACAACTGGACGCTGCGCTCCAGCTCCCGGCGCTCTTCGGGCGTGGCGGCGCAGGCCAGAAACCCGGTCTGCTGGAAAGCCACGTCCGCCGGCAGCAAGCCGATCTCGGCGCGCAGCTCGTCGCAGCTGCGCACGCTGAATTCCCACAGATCGCGCGCCCTGCCGTGCCCCAGCGCTTCCACCGCCCGCGAATAGTGCTCCAGGGTTCCGGCCACCAGGTGCCCGGCGTTGCGCCCCGAGGCGCCCCAAGCCGGAAAACGGCGCTCCACGACGACCGTGGAGACACCCAGTCGCTGAAGATTCAGCGCGACGGCGGTGCCGGTGATTCCCGCGCCGATGACGGCGACGTCCACCGAAGCGGGAACTTCCCCCGGCGGATAATCGGGACGATCCTCGTGCCACAGCACATCCAGGGAAGGTAGCGCCGAAGCGGGTCCGGGGTCTTCAACTCCCGCTGTCATCGTCGGTTCCAAATTGCCGGAAAAGCTCCATCAGTAAAGGACATCCTGGAACAGGGGCTCGATCCGACTCTTTCCGGGATCCGGTGGCCGGGGGTCGAAGCGAACGCGCAGCGTGTCCAGGTCGTCGGCGTCATCGGCCTTTTCCGGATGACCCCAACTGAAGAACACCGCCAGGCTGCGCAGCGTTTCCAGCGCCTGCTCGTCGATCCCGTCTTCCGCGCCCTCGGCGACGGCGGGCAAGGCGTTCAACAACCTGCCGTCGCCGGCCATGTGCAGTTCCAATTCCACCTCGCTGTTCCCTGTGGAAGATCCAAGGAAATCCTCGGCGACCAGCGCCAGGTCCCGCAGTCCCTCAATGTAGCGGCTGGAATCCACCAGCACTACGCTGAACAGCACTTCCTGGAACCGAAAGCCCTTGCGTATCTCCTTGGCGGCCCGCTTGTACTTCTTGCGATCGAAGCGCATCCGCTGGATCACCCGCAGCAGCTGGTTCTCCCCGAGACGTAGGGAATCGGGAAGACCGATGTCGAGCTTGTCAAGCACCTCAAGAGCGTGCTCACCTACTTGGAACTCCGCGGGAGTTTCCCACAGCGCTTTACGCGCGCCGATGCTGTCTCCCGGATGCAGGTCGTACTGCACGACCGCTTCCGCGTTCCAGAAATGGCGCTTCGCCTTGCGCGGAAAGCCCATCTTCTTGGTCATGGCCTTTGCTGCGTGGCGACTGAAGGGCCGGGGATTGAGCCGTATCAGGCTGTCCAGCAGCGGCGGCAGCTCCCCCTCGTCGACGAACCAGGGTTCTCTCCTATCCCGCTTCAACGGGAAATGCACGCGGTAGAGGATGCGCGATGGAACCATCTGGCCCTCGAGGAATGCCGGCTTGAAGGTCAGCGAGCGCGTCACTTCGACGGCGTAGCCGCCGTATCCGAGGTTGAGCGGGTATTCGTCCAGAATTTCGTGCCGGGTGATCCGTCCTCGCGAGTCCAGGTCGAGCATCAGCACGGCGAAGCCCGGGACCTGCAGCATACCTGCCCGGTTGTAACTCTGCACGAGCTGTCGCAGGCGCGTGGGCGGATCGTTCGGCCTCGGCTCTGTGTCCAGTAAATTGAACAGAATTCGAGGTCCCTGGTCCTCCGCCAGCAGGGAGTCCGGTACCTGGGAGACCGCCAGGCTGTCCTCCTCCGCAACCTGTTCCGCTTCCTCCGGGATCTGTTCCCGCAGCCCGAACAGGTCGTGTCGAATCCGCTCCGGTTGTTCCTCGACGGCGGGATCGAAATTCGCCAGCAATCCCCAGGCTCCTCCCAGCAGGACATCGCCTTCGCGCAAGCCGGAACAGCATATGCTGGAATAAGCGTCCAGTCGAAGCGCGCGCCCATCGGGAAGGTCGTCCCCCGCATGGATCGGATGCCAGTAAAGGCGGCCCCCGCTGCCGCCGGCAAGCCAGCCGCGCGGGCTTTCCGCGGAGGGCCAGGGCTGCAGGAATTCGGCATCCAGCCAGGGCGTCCGGCAGAGTTCCTCCCAGGTCTTCCCGCCGGTCAGTCTTTCGATGCGTCCGTCGGCCAGCGCCACCGTGATACTCCGGCCATCCTCACGAATGGAGACCAGCGGCGTGAAATCGTCCCTCTCCCGGCGCGCCCAGGACGATCCACGGTCATCGCTGTAATACAGGAAGCCGCCGGCGCCGCCGATCCACCAGCGTCCGGACTGCAGCAGCAGGCAGCGGAAGCGCATCGGCAGAGGCGCCTCCAGGATCTCCCAGCTCAGGCCCGCGTCGAAGGACCGGGCCACCAGTCCCAGGTCTCCGCAGAGCAGGCCCTCCCCATCCGCGAATCCCAGGTCCAGCACACGCCTGCGATCCCGCAGGTCGATCCGCCGCAGCTCTTCACCCTCGGCGATGAAGACGCGTCCGCTGTCCCCCGCGCAGAAGAACCGGCCGACACGATTCCCGGAGCGTCCGGCGAAGGCCAGGCAGGTCAGGGCCAGGCTGTCCGGCGGGTCGTAACGATACCACAGGCTGTCGTCGAGACTGCGCGCCACCAGGCCCGAATCGCCGCAGACCCACAGGTGGCGCCCGTCCCATCCCAGGTCCGAGATCATCAGCCCGCGTACTTCGGGCAGACCCTCCGCGACCAGGCTGTCTCCCGCAAGGCTGTCGGCGGCCAGCGAATCGGCCGCCGCGCCCGGAGCGCCCGGGCTGTCCGGGTGCAGGCGCAGGCTGTCCGGTGTGAATGCCGCGGGCTGGGCCGCCGTCCGATCGTGCAGGCCGGCCGCGACCACTAGAATCGTCGCGATTGCGATGCCGCCGATTATCGCTCTCAGAAGTGCTGTCCCTTGTAAATGTGTATCACGAAACCCTTTCCCGGCGACCAGGCCGCATCCGCGCCGACCACGTCCACGAAGGGCGCGTAGATCCTGAGGCCGGCCCCGCCGCCGCCGTGGATCACGCCGTCGCCGCTGAAGACCTTCCGCCAGGAACTCCCCGCGTCGGCGAAGAGCACCCCGTCCAGGCCGAGATCGATACGCCTGAAGACGAGCCTCCGCTCCAGCAGCGGCACCCGGAATTCAGCGCTGCCCTGCGCCGTGCTCCAGCCCGGCCAATCGTCGCCGGCGCCCGGGCGCACTCCCTTCGCGCCGCCCAGGTAGCGCTTCATGTAGTCGCCCCGCCGGCCCACCGTGGCTCCTGCGGCGAGATTGAGTCCCAGGACCGCGCCCGCCGGCAGGCCGAAGAAGCGGCTGACGCCCGCATCCACCTGGGTGCCCGCAGGCTGGTCTCTTCCGGTCGATCCAAAAATGGACACATCCCCGAGGAGATGCCAGCCGCGCCGCGGCTTGATGTGGACATCCGTCGTGTTCAGGTCCAGTCCAATGAGGACCCCCGCGACCACGTCCCTGCCCGAGGGATTGACCGTGACGCCACCGGCCGGATCCTCCGTGGTCCGCAGGGTGAAGTAGTAGGGAAAGGCGCCGATGCTGAAGGCGCGGTCGAAATAGTGCCGCAACCCGATGGACGCCTCCCGCGTGATCTTGGTGTAGGCGCCGTCCACGTTTTCCTTCCTGGAGTACTTCACGCGAGCCGAAAACGGGCGCCGGCGGCCGAAGAACCAGGGTTCCTCGAATTGCAGGATGTAGGCCCTGCGTCCTCCGAACTCCGCCTCGGCGTAGAACTTGCGACCGGTCCCCGCGAGATTGAGATTCACCAGCCCGGCCCCCAGGATCCAGTCCAGCTTGTCCGTGCTGCCGACGATCGGGTAGGGCAGGTAACGGGGCCTTTCGTTGACCGCGTAGACGATGTCCACGCAGCGCGTCGAGGAATCCGGTGATACATTGACGACGATGCGGGCGAAGAGCAGCGTATTCTTTACGGCATTGGCGTCCTCGTCCAGGCTCTCGTCGCTGTAGGGCGCGCCGGGCAGCAGCTCCAGCTCGCGCAGCAGCACCGTGCTGTCGGTGTCGGTGAGGCCCACGGTCCGGACGCTGCGGACGGGCCAGCCGCGCCAGAAGTCGTTTTCGCCCCTGAGCTCCGCCGAAGCGGGAGGCCCGCCCGGAGGCGTTGTCCCCGATCCCGCCGAGCTTGCCAGCAGGGATAACGCCAGCAGAACCGGCGCCGCCTTGCGGAATCGCACCAGGTTCACAACTCGGCCATCAACGCGGCCACCAGGCGGATGAAATCCACCCGGGCGCTCTCCGCCGCCGTGGTGACTTCCGCATGGTCGAGCCGGTCCTTTCCGATGCCGGCGGCGTAATTCGTGACACAGCTGATGGCGCAGGCCTCCAGGCCAAGGTGGGCCGCGGCGATCAGCTCGGGGATCGTGCTCATCCCCACCACGCCGGCTCCAAGTCGTTGCAGCATGCGGATCTCGGCGGGAGTCTCGTAGCTGGGTCCCAGCACGCCTCCCATCACGGTCCCGCGCAGGGGGACGCCCAGCCTGTCCGCCGTCTCGCGCGCAAGGTTGTTCATGAGATCGCTGGTAGGCGTCGACATGTCGGGAAAACGGGGGCCGAGCCGGTGGTCGTTGGGACCGCGCAGCGGGTTGCGGAAAGTCAGGTTGATCTGGTCCTCGAGCAGCACCAGGTCGCCGGGGTGCAGATCTCGATCGATGCTGCCCACCGCGTTGGTCAGCAGCACGCGGCCCACTCCCAGCGCCGCCAGCAACCGTATCGGAAAGACCACCTGCTCCTGGCTGTAGCCCTCGTAGGCATGGACGCGCCCGCGCAGCACCAGCAGGTGCGCGTCCTGCAGGCGCCCGGCGGCCATCCGCCCGGTGTGCCCCTCGACGGTCGCCTCGGGGAAACCCGGAATCTCGGCATAGGGCAGCTCGAGCCGTCTTTCCAGGCTTTCGGCGAGTAAGCCCAGGCCGCTGCCCAGGATCACCGCCCGCGGCGGCACCTCGCCCAGCCGCCTGCGGATGAACCCGGCGGCCCGTTCGAGATCAGGCGGAAACCCGCCCCCGGTGGTCCGTGATTCGGCCATCAATACTTTCCCGCGCTCTACCGGGCAGATCAGTGCATCAGGACCAGGCCCGCCACGCAGGCCGTCAGCCAGCTGGCGATGGCGCCGCCGGCCATCGCCTTCAAGCCCAACCTGGCCAGATCGCCGCGCCGGGAGGGCGCCAGAGCCGAGATGCCGCCGATCTGGATCCCGATGGAGCTGAAGTTCGCGAATCCGCAGAGGGCGTAGGTGGCGATCACCTGGGCCCGCTCGGAGATTACCGCCCCGGCACCGTCGATCATCTTCGAGAGTTCTGCATATCCGACGAACTCGTTGACCGCGACTTTGATCCCCAGCAGGTTGCCCACTTCCTTGGCGTCGGCCCAGGGCACGCCCATCACGAAGGCCAGCGGCGCCAGCAGCGTGCCGAAGAAAGTGCGCAGGCTGCCGGGCAGGAAACCGGCGTACTCGCCGTTCTCCTGCAGCGCACCGTCGAACCAGATTCCGTCCACCAGCCGGTCCACGCCGCCCAGCACCCAGTCCACCAGCGCGATCAGGGCGATGAAGGAGAGCAGCATGGCGCCCACGTTGACGGCCAATTTCAGACCGTCGGTGGTGCCCTTGGCCGCCGCGTCGATGATGTTGCCCCCGGCGTCGATGGACGGCAGCTCCACCTTGCCCGAGGTCAGCGACTGCTCCGTTTCCGGGTGGATGATCTTGCCCACCACCAGCGCGGCCGGCGCGGACATCACAGAGGCCACGATCAGGTGTCCGGGATCGATGCCCATGCCGATGTAGCCGGCCAGCACTCCTCCGGCCACCGTGGCGAATCCGCCCACCATCACCGTCAGCAGTTCCGAGCGCGTCATCGTCTCGAGAAAGGGCCTGATCAGCAGGGGCGCCTCGGTCTGGCCCACGAAGATGTTGGCCGACACCGAGAGCGTCTCCGAGCCGCTGGTTCCCAAGGCCTTCTGCATCACGCGGGCCAGGAAGCGGACCACGACCTGCATCACGCCCAGGTAATACATGATGGCCATGAAGGCCGAAAAGAAGATGATCGTCGGCAGGACCTTGAAGGCGAACTGGAAACCGAAACCCGGCCAGGTGCCGCCGTCGGTGAAGAAATGACGCGGGTCGGCCAGGTTGGCGAAAAGGAACTCGGCCCCCTTGTCGGACAGCGAAAGGAACTGGGCCACCAGGTCCGAGAAGTGGCGGAAGGCCAGCCGTCCGGGCTCCCACCAGAGCAGCAGCACGCCGAAGAACAGCTGCATCCCGATTCCCACGGCCACGGTGCGGTAGTTGATCCGCCGCCGGTTGTTCGACAGCAGCCAGGCGATACCCAGTAGGACCGCCATGCCCGCCAGGCTCATCAAGCGCGCGCCCATCAGCCCTCCCGTTTCCTGTTTGTGTCACGGAACAGGCCGAGCTGTTCCTCCCGCGGAACGCTGAAACACTTCCTGCAGCGCGCTTCGTAGACTTCGCCCGCGCCCACCAGGACGCGCTCCCTGTCGAGCGTCTTACGCTGGGAGAAGTTCGCCGGGCTGCCGCAGACGACGCAGATGGCCTGGTTCTTGGTGACGAATTCCGCCACGGCCATCAGCTCCGGTATCGGGGGGAAGGGGCACCCGCGGTAATCCATGTCCAGCCCCGCCACGATCACCCGCCGACCTCCGTCGGCCAGCCTCCGGCAGACGTCCACCAGCTCGTCGTCGAAGAACTGCGCTTCGTCCACGCCGACCACTTCGGCGTCTCCGACGCGCTCCTCGATCTCGGAGGCCCTGCGTATCACGACGCTGGGAAGGTGCTGCTCGTTGTGGCTGACGATGTCCTCCCGGCTGAAGCGGGCGTCGATCGCCGGCTTGAAGACCAGCACCCGCTTGCGCGCGATCCGGGCCAGGCGCATGCGACGGATCAGTTCCTCGGTCTTGCCCGAGTACATGCTGCCGCAGATCACCTCGATCCAGCCGCTGTCGGGATGCATGAAGTTCACCGGCCGGTCTCCGGCGCGGCGACGGCCCCCAGCAGGGTGGCGATCTTGGTCTGCAGCAGGTCGATGGCCACCATGTTCTTGCCGCCCTGCGGCAGGATGATGTCCGCGTGGCGCTTGGAGGGTTCCACGAACTGCATGTGCATCGGCCGGACGACGGTTTCGTACTGCTCCATCACGCTGTCCAGGTTGCGTCCCCGCTCCTTCACGTCGCGCCTGAGCCGGCGGATGAAGCGCACATCGCTGTCAGTATCGACGAAGACCTTGATGTCCATCATCCTGCGCAACACGGGATGGTGCAGCACGAGGATGCCCTCGAGGATGATCACCACGTGTTCGCCGAGGTGGACGCTCTCGTCGCGGCAACGGGCGTGCTGGGTGTAGTCATAAACCGGCATCTCGACGGATTCGCCGTTCAGCAGGCGGCGCATGTGATCCAGCAGCAACTCGTAGTCGAAGGCGTCGGGATGATCGTAGTTGATCCGCAGGCGCTTCTCCATCGTGAGCTCCCAGTTGTCGCGGTAGTAGCTGTCCTGCTCCACCACGACCACCTGCTCGCTGCCCAGACGCTCCACGAGGGTGGTGGCGACGAGAGTCTTGCCCGAACCGGTGCCGCCGGCGATACCGATCAGGATGGGTCTGCGCTGGCTCATCTACGGTCCAGGTACTCTCTGCCGAATCCGAAGGGAAGCAACTCGGCCAGGTCGAGCTGCCGCGCGGCTCGCCGGTTGGCCAGGACCACCCGCAGCCCGGGAGCGTAGTCCGAAAGGAGCTGCAGGCAGGCGCCGCAGGGCGGACAGGGTTCCGGCGCCCCGGTGACGATGGCGATGCGGGCGAAGGAGCGGAAGCCCTCGGACAGGGCCTTGAACAGGGCCACGCGCTCCGCGCAGCAGCTCAGCCCATAGGAGGTGGATTCCACGTTGCAGCCGGTGAAGACGCGCCCGTCCTCCGTTTCCAGTGCGGCGCCGACGGCGAACCCGCTGAATTCCGCGCAGGCCCGTTCGCGAGCGCGCCAGGCCTGCCGGACGAGATCCTCCACGCTGCTTCTGCCCATCCCAGCCTCCGCGAGAAGATACGAAACGGTCCACAAGCCGTGTCCACGCATCGCCGATGCGCAGCGGCCTACCGCAGAATCTGCGCCTCGAAAACCTTGAAGCGGCAGTCCTCCCGCTCCCAGGCGTCGGACGGCAGGCCCGCCTTCATCGACAGGTGATTCAAGGTCTCTTCGAGCGTCCAGCCCTGTTCGCCCGCCACCTGCGGCAGGAAGACCGAGCTGCGGCCGCCGCATTCGAGGATGATCCCGTGCCGCCCCAGGCGGATCTCGCGGAAGCCGGCCACGGACTCAGGCGGCGAGAGCACGCTGATCTCGACGCTGCACTGCTCCCATTCGTCAGGTTTCAGCGGACGGAACCGGGGATCGTCGAAGGCGCTGCTGAGCGCCATGTCGGCGAGGAGTTTTCCCAGCGGCTGGTCGGACAGGATCTGCCCGATGCAGCCCCGCAGGTGCCCCGCCTTGTGCAGCGTCACGAATACGCCGCAGGGCCGGTCGAAACCGCCGCCCCCGAGTCCGGCGATCCGCTCCCCGCCCTCGAGCGCCGTCCGGATCGCCTCGCGCACGTGCTCCAGTGCCATGCGCCCTTCTTCCTCGCCAAGCACCTGCATGTCTTCATCCCCGGGAAATCAGCAGTCCGTCGATCTCGTTCATCAGGATCTCCAGGTCCTCCGGCCGGTGGGCCGGGAAACTGGCGATCCGGAAACCGGCGCCGGCCATGGATCCGTATCCGGCGCCCAGCAGGAAGCCGCGCCGCCTGAGCCCGTCGAGCAGCCCGCCGCACTCGCCGCCGTCCCTGCGGCGGGCGGCCACAACCGTCAGGGAGCGGTCGGCGGGATCGGGAACCTGCGGTTCCAGCATCGGGTGGCTATCGAGCCAGTCGTAGAGCGTCTCCGCTCTCAGCCGTGTAACACGCTGGATCTCGTCCATGCCGACTTCGGCCAGCCGCCGGCAGGCCGCTTCCAGCAGGACCACGCCCAGCACGTTGGGCGTGCAGGGCGCCTGGAACAGGGCCGCGTGTTCCGCCATGCGCGGAAACGAGAACCAGCAGCCCGTGTCGCATCCTTCGGCGGCGAGCTCTTCGGATCTGGCAAAGGCCCGGGGCGAAACCAGCAGGACGGCGTGCCCCGGAGGGCAGCCGAAAGCCTTCTGCACGCCGAAGAGCCAGAGATCCGCGCGTTCCAGCGGCAGGGGCAGGGCGCCCGCCGAGGAGACGCAATCCACCAGCCGCAGCGGATCGTGCTCGTCCGGCGGCGGCAGGTCCTCCAGCGGCAGGGCGCAGCCCGTGGCGGTTTCGTTGTGCGTCAACAGCCAGGCTTCCGTCTCGCGCCAGTGATCCGCAGCGAAGTAACTCGCCATCGCCGCCCGCAATTCCCGCCGCGTATCACGGCCGGTCAGATGCGAGGGCAGGGAACTGCCGGGCGGCAGGTTGACGCGCCGGACGTCGCGCCCGCAGAGTTCGGCGATGCGGGCGAAGCGCTCGGAGAAAGCGCCGTAGACCAGGGCGCCGGCCCTTTCCCGCGTCAGGTTGCGCAGGCCCAGCTCCATGGCGTAGCTGGAACTGGACACCAGGAAGATGCGCCAGTCCCCGGGGACGTCCAGCAGCTCGCGCAGGCGTCCATCCAGGCGGCGCATAAGCTCCATGTAATCCGGCGAGCGGTGACTCCAGCTCGCGGCGCCGTCGCGGAAGGCCTCCGCGGCGGCCTGCTCGAGACCCGGGAGGATCCGGGAGGGGCCGGGCATGAAGTTGAAGTGCAACTCCTTTTTCAAGGTCCGGCGGACTCCCATCCCCAGCGGCCGTCCACGCGACTGGAGATGTTTCCCTGGGCCCGGGCCGCCGCGATCAGTACGTCGCGGTCGATCCTGCCCGTGTGTTCCACGCGCACCCTCGGCGCGGCCAGAAAGGGCGCTCCCTCCAGCCTGCCCCAGACGTAGTCCGAAAAGACCGCGCTGTAGGTCCGTTCATCCGACAGGTTCTCGCCGCCGACCTGAAACGCCGCGGGCCGGCCGCGCTCGTCGAACTCAACCCGCAGGCCGTCGAAGGGCAGGAATTCCATCCCGCCCTGCAGCACGTGATCGATCAGGCCGCGAACCTGTCCGCCGCTGAGGTGCGCGATCAGCAGTTCGTTGCCGAAGGGCGCGATCTCCCAGATATCCCGCAGGCGCAGCGGACCGGCGGGCTGGTCCTTGCGGATCCCGCCGTTGTTCCAGAAGGCCAGGTCGGTCTCGAAATTCTCGCGTGCGGCGGCGGCCAGCCAGTTGCCGATGTTGGATTCCCCGCTCCAGTTGCGCAGCCAGTCCGTTTCCAGCACTGCGATCTGCTCGGCCAGCATGGCGTTGACCCGGGATTCCTGTTGCATCACGAGGGAAGCGACCTCGGGCACGGCTTCGGCCCTGTCGCGGGTGACGGGTATCACGCCTCCGCGAATCTCCTCGATGCCGCCGCCTTCTGCCACCCATAAGGTGTCCACGCCGAGGTAGCGTCCGAAGCAGCCGGCCTGCGCAACCCAGGTGCCGCCGATCTTGACCGGCTGCCGCAGCAGGGTGTGGCTGTGGCCGCCAACGATCATGTCGAAACCGGGTACCCGCAGCGCCAGCAGGCTGTCGGCGTAATACCCGCAGTGCGTCAGCGCGATGCGCAAATCAGCCCGGCCGCTGGTTTCGGCAAGCCATTCGCGGGCCACCTCCTCTGAGGACCTGACCCGCACATCCGCCACGTTCTCCCGTGCCACCGCCGCTTCCAGGGCGTCCGTCACCAGGCCCAGGACCAGCACGCGCAGCCCCTGCCGGGTGACCAGCAGGTCCGCCGGGTAGAGCAGCTCTCCATCGTCGCGCGCGCACACGTTGGCCTGCAGCACCGGGAAGCGGGCCGCAGCCATCGCTTCCTGCTGGGCTGTCAGGCCGTAGTCGTACTCGTGGTTGCCCACCGCGAAGGCGTCGGGCTGAAGCAGGTTGAAGACTTCGATGCAGCCCATGCCGCGGGTCAGCGTGCTGATGGGAGTGCCCTGGAAAAGGTCGCCGGCGTCCAGGTAAAGAACCTGACCGGGATTGTCGTTTCGAAATTCCCGCACCAGGCCCGCCAGGACCGGCGCCCCGCCCAGGTCCGCCTGCACCCCGCCGGCCAGCCGCCCCGGCCGCGGCGCGAACCAGGAGTGCACGTCGTTGGTGTGCAGCAGGATCAACCGCCGCTCATCCCGCGGAGCCGCTTCCCCCTGCTGGAAGGCGGCCGGCAGCAGGAAGGCGGCCAGGATCAGTGTTCGAAGCACCGCGTGTCGCATGATGCCCTCTTGCTGATTTCGCTAGAACAATTCCGAGTCACATTGGGAGGCGGAACCTTTGTTCACGCTGTTCCACTATCAGCGGCCACGGTGATGGACGAAAATCGAAAACTCCCGCGCTGCGATGGAACCGATTCCGGTTCTCAAGGTATTACTTCCGTCAGTCGGACGGGAGATCGGAAGACCGGTCGATCGTTCTCCTGATGCACCTTCCAACCTCATGCCGTTAAGGCACCTTTCCTAGTTGCAGTGACAAGCAGTCGGATCCGCTTCGCAAGGAGCGGTCCGACCTGCTTTGCCGAAGGTCGAAGTGCGAGTCGCGTGACCGCTCATTCGCGCCGGCCCGAAGCTCAGAAGCGCGAAAGAGAGTGAACCATGAACAGGCGGCAAAGCGAGACGCTGGTCATTCTCACGGGCATGCTCCTCCTCTACCTGCTGGTGATGGTCTTGACGGCGGGCTGATGTTCCGGGAATGCAGCCTGTTGAATTCGGAAGCCCGGGACGGCCAGATCGCTTCTTCGATCATGACGGTCACTTGCTCTGCTTTGAGTGCGGAACCGAAAGCACCCGGAGAGTCAGCGGCTAGTCCACTGGGAGTCTGTCGGACTTAGGGCCTCTTCAGCGTGGTAGGAACTGCGCACCAGGGGTCCGGACTGCACGCGCTCCACGCCCAGCGAGCGGGCGTATTCGGCGTATTCCCCGAAGGTGTCGGGGTGGACGTAGCGGTCCACCGGCAGGTGGTTCTTCGTCGGTTGCAGGTACTGGCCGATGGTGATGAAGCTTGTTCCATGACGATGCAGGTCCCCGATCGTCTCCCGGACCTCCTCGTCGTTCTCGCCCAGACCCACCATCAGGCCGCTCTTGGTGTAGCAGCCGGCCCTGTCCGAACGCCGCAGGAGGACCAGGCTCTGCTCGTAATCGGCCTGGGGCCGGACCCGGGAATACAGGCGGGGCACGGTCTCGATGTTGTGATTCAACACATCGGGTCCTTCGTCGATCACCAGCCTGAGGCCGGCGGCGCTGCCCTTGAAGTCGGGGATCAGCACCTCCACGGTTGACTCGGGCAGCCTGCGCTTCAGTCGCCTGATCACCAGGGCGAAGAGCGCGGCGCCCCCGTCAGGCAGGTCGTCGCGATCCACGCTGGTGACCACCACGTGATTCAATTGCATGCGCTCGGCGGCCTCGGCCACGCGGTCGGCCTCCTCCCAGTCCACCGGGGCCGGGCGCCCGGTCTTCACGTTGCAGAAGCCGCAGGAGCGGGTGCAGGTGTCCCCGAGGATCATGAAGGTTGCGGTTCCCCGGTTCCAGCATTCATGGACATTCGGGCAGCGGGCTTCTTCGCAGACCGTCACCAGTTGCTTGTCCCGCAACAGCCGGTTGAGCCGGTTCACATGTTCGCCCGAAGGCAGGCGGACTCTGAGCCAGTCGGGCTTGCGTGTTTCCTTGTCCAAATCGAATAATCCGTTCCGCTGGGAGTCTGTCGGACTTAGCCCGTTGCGGTCTGCATCGACCATGCTTGGGCGGGCCGGCAGGGGGTTTCAGGTGAAATTCGGGGAGACTCCGAACATTATCCCGGGGCTCCCGATCCAGGGAGGACGGAAGTCCTGGTGTTCAATAATGAGGGTGGAAGGATTCGAACCTTCGGCCGACGCCTTAAAAGGGCGCTGCTCTACCTCTGAGCTACACCCCCGAATTCATTCGAGCTTTGGAAGTTATTGTTGGCCGAGAGATTCCGCAAGGCGGGTCAGCCGTCCTCGTCTTCCGGGTCTTCATCCTCCTCGTGATGCAGAATTCGTGGATCGTCCGGATCCACACCCATCAGCCGCGCGTAGTCAGCATCCACTTTCCCGGTGGAAGCCCTGCCACTGCTCCGGTTTCCTGACGGAGCCGATCCTGAAGCGGTCTTCGATGCACGCTTTCCGTTGGCACTCGTGTCTGCGCCGCTTGTCGCGTCTCCGGAGACTCCCGTTGCAGCGTCTCCAGACTTTTCTCCGGCCTCCGTTTCATCCCGGGATTCCGGATCCGCTTCCGCATCGAACTGATCAAGCCACCAGGCAAGTTCCCGGCGCTTCATGGCGCCGCCGCGCTTGCGGATCCGGACGCCCGCGGCCTTCGCGTCGCCCGGTCCGGGCAGCCCATCGGGCCGGTCGGAAGCGCTACCGGCGTCTCGCCTGCCGGCAGTTCCAAGGCCCGAAAGTCGAATGAACTCGCTCGTGCTCATCAGTGCGCCACCGCGCCCGCTGAAACGTTCGCGCAACCGGCGATCGTCGCTCACCAGCACAAGATTGCGATGACCGGTAGTCCTGCGCGCTTCCCGCATCAGGATGCGCAGAATCCGGTCGTCGGCCTTCTCCGGCGAGGCGACCCAGATCACTTTGAGATTATCCGGAACTTCCTCATTGGGCAGCCGCGCTCCGTCCACCACAATACGCAAGGCGGATAACGGAAACCGGCAAACCTTGCCGAATTCGCGATACAGGAGAGTGCGGGCCGCCCCGGGATCGCCGTCAAGCAGGTGGTCGAGTCCTCCGAGCTTGTACATCAAATTGTACGCGTCCACCAGGAACAGTGAATCAATGGACAAATCCACTGAATACTTCCTCACTTATCCACAATGTGCCAACATCCGCTTCCAAAGCATTCCTGCTCATCGGTTTTCAATGACTAGAGTGGCAACTTCTTGTAAAATTTGCAATTGCCAAAATTGAGCAAAATCCGTGGAGGCGCAAATTTTGCCTGCCTGGAGGAGGATCCTGCGTTATCCACAAGAAATCAACCGGCGGAAGTGACATTCACCCTGTCAGTAATCCCGTGGGAAATTATTGCCCGGAAACTCAGCCTCCGGGCATCAAATGCAGTCCGCCGCCGAACTTGTACCCGGTGATAAAAGAGCCCGCGACCAAGCCCAAAATGAGCATGAACACCAGGCCCCAGGGACTGTGGTAGATCACGAAACGGTCCAGCTCGTCAAGCGAGATGGTGTGTATCTCGCCCTCGCAATCGATCCTGAGAAATTCGCGGGCAGGCAGCATCCGCTCCTGACCCTGTCGAAGATGGCCTTCAGGTGCCACCTCCCGTCCATCCAGGGTCTGCAGGCTCTCTATTTTCTGAAGCACCAGGGTCTTCTCCCTTCCCGGCCTGATAATCGAGAACAGCACGCCGCCCCTCGAGAAGCCCAGAAACCGACCGCCGAGTTTCCTGCCCGCCTTGTACTTGCCGGGAACGATTACTTCCTCCCCGACGTCGAGCGGTAGTTGATCGAAGCCCTGCTCCGCGAAGAAGGTCTTCAGTCGCGCGGAGTAGAGGGAATCGGGCCACAGCCCCGTCTCCAGGACGCGTCCCCGCAGCGTGTCGCCGGCGGCGGTGAAGACCGTGATTACTCGCCGCGGCTTAAGCCCCGCCAAGTTGAATCTCGCGTCCGTCGCATCTACCGTGGACCACAGAGTCATGATCCCGCCGACGATCGATCCGAAGAAAACGAGCTGTCCCAGAGTGTCGTTCACTCACGCCCGGCAGTGCTCCGCATGCAGCAATACAAGCAGGGCGGCCAGCCAGAACGCCAGTCGTCGATGAGGCGTCCCGAATCTCAGCATCGTGATACTCCGGGTGATACAAATCGCTCTTTACCCTGCGGCGCGGTTCAGCGGGAGTTCCCCTGCTGCTTGTTCCGGGAGTCGCTTAAATTCAGTCCCGCGCCCTCCGGCAGGATGCGGATCTTCATGAAGTCGCGGGCGAGTAGCGCCCCCGGAAAGCAGACTTCGATGGATTCTGCGATGGGACTCATGTCCGCCATGTAGCGCGTGCTGAAGTGCGTCAGCACCAGGTGCCGGACTCCCGCCTCTCTGGCCACCCGCGCCGCGTCTTCCGTGGTACTGTGCAGCGTACGCTGGGCGTTCTGCCGGTCCGAGGGATCGAAGGTCGCTTCGTGCACCAGCAGGTCCGTATCACGCGCCAGTTCCACGGAAGCCTCGCAGTAGGCGGTATCCGTGCAGAAGGCGAAAGCCGCTCCCTTGCGCGGCGGACCCACCAGCTCGGAGCTGCGAACCCTGCGGCCGTCGGGCAGCCGCAGGTCCTCGCCCCTGATCAGGCGACCGCGTTCGGGTCCGAAGGGAACTCCCAGGACGTCGGCCTTTTCCGCGTCGAAGCGCCCGGGCAGCTCTTTCTCCAGCACGCGGAAACCCAGGGTG
>CAZMSD010000047.1:0-26830 GCA_964568855.1 uncultured Bacteroidaceae bacterium
GATGTGGCCATCGTGAATACCTCCTGGGAAAAGGGTAAGGTGTCCACGAAAGCGGATCAACTCCAGGAGTCCCAATGGGATCAGCGACCGGATCATTTCCAGACGGCTGTCCAAATCCAGGTCCGCAAACTCCTGGCGCCGGATAATTCGCGGCTCGCCCATCCGCTTTCTCTTCTTGCACTTGCCGCTGGTGGGTCGCACATTGCTCATGAGTGGCCTCCTTTCTTGTTTAATTCACCCCAAATGTATGTGTTTCATGCATTTGGGTATGAATGTGAGGCCACTCGATTTCAACTAAATATGTGACTCACCCCGTTTCACTGCTCGCAATCCAAACCGGATCACAGGGAGCATCGACCTTGACTCGGCGCTGAAGGATGACACGCAGGCAGCATCTGAAAGCCGATGGGATTATGGAATCGCCGTCAGACATTCCAATATGGAGCGTGTCACATGGGCTGAGGTTCATCCATCCAGGGAAGACCAGGTGAAGGTCGTATTGAAAAAGCTTGCATGGCTGAAGAACTGGTTGGGAGGAGATGGCCATCTACTTGGAGCTTTCGAAAGACGATACGTATGGGTTTCAAGCGGGAAAACGGCAATCAGCGCGAATGCCCTGATCCGTAAGAAGCTATCTTCGGAAGGCTTGGTACTTTCAGGAGCGTCCTGCAATTTAGATTGAACAGACCAGCACTAATAAACTCCCTGAAATCCTCATAATTTGCATAGCATCAATTCTAACGCAAATATTTTCAATCATTAAGACAAGACCAATTTTCTGTTTATCACATATTGGTCGCGACCATTATTCGACGAATCGGATTTTCAGCCGCAGATCGGCTGGTCCCTGGCGGGGGGCTATCGCTGGCTGGGATGAGGAGGCTCCGCGTCGAGTTGATCTAGTTCGTGCAGGCGCTGCCTGGCCTCGGTGAATCCCGGCCAGACCTTCAGGGCGGTTTCGATATACCTGCGGGCGATATCGTCTTTCCGGTTCGCGGTGTAACACAGCGCCAGGAAGTAGTGGGTCTTGGCGAACTCGCGATCCCGCGCCAGGCAGGCGTCGAAGACCCAGGTATCGTAAGGCTCCAGGTCCTTGTCCGAGATGCCGCGCTTGAGCCGCCTGCGCAGAGCTTCGGCGTCGTCGGCATAGGAATCTCCGGCGCCCGCATCGGCTCCGCCGTCCCGGATCCGGCCGGTTGCTTCCCCGGCGGCCGTCTCTTCCAGGTCGCGCAGGCGCTTCCGCAGCATCGCCTTGTAGAGCCGACTGATCTCCCTTCGGGCACTGATGGCGCGTCTGAAGTAATTGGCGGCCGTCGAGTATTCCTTGAGGCTCAGGTACAGCGATCCGGCCTTGCGAAAGGCGTGCAGCGGGTCAGGATCGCCCTCCGCCGAGAGGGCGTAATACCGCGCGGCTTCCTCCCGTTCGCCCCTCCTGGCGAAGATCTCGGCCAGGTTGTAGTACGCCGTATAGGCGCGTTCCGGATCCAGTTCCAGCTGCCGCCTGAACAGGACGATCGCATCGTTGAGACGGTTCAGGCGGCTGTAGACGATGCCCAGGTTGCCCGCCGCCTGGCTCATTTCCGGCTGGATCTCCAGGGCCCGCTGATAGGATCTTGCGGCCTTGCCCAGGTCGCCATCGCGCAGGAACTGGTCGCCCATGTGCTTGTAGGCCCGGGCCTCGGACTCCTTCCCGGGATCCGCGATCCGCTGCAGCCATCCGGGCTGCAGCGTGGAGACGAGAAAGAAGATCCCCAGGAAGCACCAGATTCCGCAGATGGACCAGGCGACGGCACGGTCTCCGCGTGTGACACGATTGCCGGGCCGGCGATTGCCCTTGTTGCCGATCGTCCGCGCCATGGATTACTCAACAGGTGCTGTGCAGGATGAACAGCACCTTCAAACCTTCCTGTTTCAACTTCCTGTGCACCTGGCAGGCCTCGTGGGAATTCAGGATGATCACCTGGATGCCCCGCTCCGCCACCGGGTTATAGATGAACTGAACCTCCTGCGCCTCCGGAAATCCGCCCCCGCCCAGGCCGCGGCTCCCGCTGCCGATAAGCAGGATGTCGGGGGCCAGTTCCTTGATCTTGCCCTGGTCCCGCTTGTTGAAGTAGTGCTTCTTATCCACGGGACGAAACAATCCGTTCGGATAGATCATTACATCGAAAAACGGAATGGGAATGCCCTTGTAGACGGTCAATCCGTGCGTGTAATACACGACTTGCCCGCCGCGGTGAACGGCCAAAGACCAGGACTGGGCGCCGGCCGCGAGCAGGAGCAGGGCCAGAATGACGTATCTAGGGATCTTTCGCTGCGAGAGATGGGCAACCAGGAACAACACCAGGAAGACGGCCAGGGCGATGGATACCGCCGCCCAGATGTACTGCATATCCGTCAGCAGCGAGCTGATGACCAGGAAGAGGTAGGCGAATACAAGCTCGAGGGTCAACAGGGACAGCGCCGACCGGAAATACCCTGAGATCCTATCCTGCCTCAACTTCCAGCCGGCTCGGGCGATGGCGCCGCTCTCCACGATGAAGAACACGATCACCAGCCCCGTGACACTTCCCCAGGTGTCCTTGGCTATGTCGCACACGTCGAAGATCCGGCTCGAGATGAAAACCTGGATGACTTCGTCCGCGGTCGAGATAGTCAGAGCGGCAAGGAAGGTGAGCAGAACCGTCTTCTCCGCCGGTGCCTGCACTGACCTGAAGAAACGGTAGGCCAGCAGGGAGAAGATGCCGTAGGCCAGGTAATGCCAGTTATGCTGCAGGTCGTAGAAGCGATGCGCGAAGTAGAAGTCGGTGGACTTCTGGCCGACGGCCAGCATTAACAGCACAAACGTCGCCGCCAGGACCCGGTAAGGCGTGATCCGTCTCTTGACAAGGATCAGAAAGACCGCGCATGCCTGGCCGGCGACAAGTACCGTGATCGGCAGCTCGACGCCGAGGAGATCCAGGGATGCGCGGGAAGCGTTGCCGACGGCGGTTTGCATGAAATTCTGCCGCATCAGGAAGGGGGTGACCACCAGCAGCGCAGCGTAGAGTATCACGTGCGCCAGGGGAGAGTAGAACCACTTGCTGGAATCGGTCATGCGGATCGGTTTTGTGTTACCGGGTTGCAGCGACGATTGAGTATAGGGATGCGTTGGGAAGGATGCGAGCGGATTCAAGCGGGAAAATCCGCGTCGATCGGACCACCGGTCGTCACGCGAACAGATCCGCCCGCGCGCAACCTGGTGTGGAGCCTCCCGTCCGCCGGCAGTCCATGCACGGGCACACCTGTTAGTTGCTTGACTTTTCATAATTGGTAAATTAACATGCTTGCATATTCGCATATGCGGATATTTAGGAGTAAAGGCTTCGACCTGCGGGTCGCGTGGAAACCGTGATACTCGAATAAACCTCATGCGCCGAAATCCTGAAGACATCGCGCGGGCGGCAAGGGTCTTCAAGTCCCTGTCGCACGCGCCGCGGCTGCAGGTCGCCTGCCTGCTGCTCGAGCGGGACGTGACGACCCAGAAAGAGCTGATCGAGCGCCTGGGATGGCCCCAGTCCACCATGTCCCGCCACGTGGACGAACTCCGGCGCGCCGGCCTGATCCTGAGCAGGCGCCAGGGGGCGGAAATCCTGCTCAGCCTGAGTTCGGACGTGATCGGCAGCATGCTCGACGCGGTCTGCGAGTGGTTTCACGAAGGCGCCGCGGGAGCGGGCGCCGAAGGGCCGGCCAACAACGGAAGGTAAACATGAAGCGCAGGGATTTCATCAAGATCTCCTCGGCCGGCGCGGCGGGCGCCGCCCTCCTGGGCGGACTCGGCAGCAACTGGTACGGGGCCTACGGCGATCCGGTGGAAGATCCGCGGACCGACGGCGAGCGGGTGATTCCCAGCTTCTGCGAACTCTGCTTCTGGAAGTGCGGCATCCTGGCGCACGTGCGGGAGGGGCGGGTTACGAAGATCAAGGGCAATCCGCGGCATCCGCTCTCGAGGGGCAGGCTTTGTCCGCGGGGGGCCGGTGGCGCGGGACTGCTCTACGATCCCGACCGGCTGAAGAAGCCCCTGGTGCGCGTGAAATCGCGCGGCGAGCAGGCCTTCGAGGAGGTCAGCTGGTCCACGGCCCTGGACGAGGTGGCCGAGCACTTCACGCGCATCAAGCAGGAGCACGGCGCGCAGGCCCTGGCCCTCTTCTACCACGGCTACGGCGCCAACTGGCTCAAGCACCTATTCAAGGCCTACGGCGTCCCCAACATCGCCGCGCCCTCCTACGCGCAGTGCCGCGGCCCCCGCGACGTGGGCTTCGACATCACCTTCGGCATGGGCGTGGGCTCGCCGGAGAACACGGACATGTCTCACACGCGCTGCCTGGTGCTGCTGGGCTCACACCTGGGCGAGAACATGCACAACACCCAGGTGCAGGACTTCGCCGAGGCGATCCGCAAGGGGGCCGACCTGATCGTGGCCGACCCGCGCTTCTCGGTGGCGGCCGCCAAGGCGCGCAGTTGGCTGCCCGTGCGCCCCGGATCCGACATGGCCCTGCTGCTGGCCTGGATGCACGTGCTGATCGGCGAGCAGCTCTACGACCGGGAATACATCGAGCGCTACGCCTACGGCTTCGAGCAGCTCGCGGCGCACGTCGGGCCCCTCTCCCCCGAATGGGCCTACCCGCGCACGGGCATCGAGCCGCGCGTGATCCGCGAGACGGCGCACATGATGGCCGGGGCGCGGCCCGCGGTGATCGTCCACCCGGGACGGCACGTCACCTGGTACGGCGACGACACCCAGCGCAGCCGGGCCATCGCGATCCTCAACGCCCTCTTGGGATCCTGGGGCCGCCGGGGCGGCTTCTGCATTCCCAGCCAGGTGGAGATACCCAGGTACAAGTACCCCGGCTACCTCAAGCCCGACGAGCGGGCCGCCGACCGCCCGCAGGCCAGCCGCTACCCGCTGGCGGACAAGGTCCTGGCGCAGGGACTCTGCAATGCCACGATCCCCGGGCTGCACGACTTCGACCTCAAGGCCTGGATGGTCTACGGCTCCAACCTGCCCACCACGCTGCCCGATCCGCGGCGCACCTACGAGGCGATCCAGAAGCTGGACTTCCTGGTGACCGTGGACGTGCTGCCGGCGGAGATCTGCGGCTGGTCCGACGTGGTGCTGCCCGAGGCCACCTACCTGGAGCGCTGCGACGAGCTGCACAACCCGTACTACAAGCAGCCCTTCGCCGCCGTGAGACAGGAGGTCGTCAAGCCCATGTACGAAAGCAAGCCGGGCTGGTGGATCGCCCGCGAGCTGGGGATGCGGCTGGGCCTGGACAAGTTCTTCCCCTGGAAGGACTCGATGGAGTACGCCAAGGACCGCGGCAAGAAGGCGGGTATCGACTGCGACTCCATGCAGCGCGACGGCGTCTACCTCGGGAAGCCGCAGCCGCTGTACTTCGAGGAGGGCGCCGCGCCGGACTTCTACACCGAGAGCGGCAAGATCGAGCTCTACTCGTCCAGGCTGGCCGCGCTGGATCACGATCCGCTGCCGGTCTACGTGGATCACGGCGACCCGCCGCCGGGCTACTACCGGCTGCTCTTCGGCCGCACTCCGACGCACACTTTCGGCCGCACCACCAACAATCGCCTGCTCTCTGAGACCTACCGCGAGAACCAGGTCTGGGTCAACTCCAGGGTGGCGCGGAAGTGGGGACTCAACGACGGCGACCGCGTATACCTGCAGAACCAGGACGGAGTGCGAAGCGCCTTCAACGCGCCGGTGAAGGTCACCGAGCGGATCCGGCCCGACGCGGTCTTCATCGTCCACGGCTACGGCCGCAAGGCCAGGCAGCTCAGGTTCGTCTACGGGCGCGGCATCGACAGCGCCGAGCTCGTGACACGCTACGCGGAGGATCCCATCATGGGCGGCACGGGGATGTTCGTCAACTACGTGACCTTCCTGCGCGCCGAGGACGTGGAAGGAGGTGCCGCATGAACGCCGCGCGATACGCCATGGCCGTGGACACGCGGACCTGCGTGGGCTGCGCCGCCTGCGTGATCGGCTGCCGGGCCGAAAACGACGTGCCCGAGGGCCGGGCCCGGGACTGGATCGTCACCGAGACGCGCGGCAGTTTCCCCGACCTGACAATGGACATCCGCTCCGAGCGCTGCAACCACTGCGCCGACGCGCCCTGCGTGCGCTCCTGCCCCACCGGCGCCTCGCACTTCGCCGAGGACCGCAGCGTGCAGGTCACGTCCGACAAGTGCACGGGCTGCAAGGCCTGCATCGCCTCCTGCCCCTACGACGCGCGCTACGTGGACCCGCGGGACGGCACGGTGGACAAGTGCAGCTTCTGCGCGCACCGCACGGCGCAGGGGATTCCCACCACCTCCTGCCAGGAGATCTGCCCCACCTCAAGTATCACCTTCGGCGACCTGAACGACCCCGGGAGCCGGATCTCGCGGCTGCTCAAGGAGCGCCGCTGGTATCGCCTCAAGCCAGGCGCGGGCACCGACCCGCAGCACTACTACCTGAAGTAGGAATCGGACAATGCTAGAGACCACCACGACAAGACACAATCCCTTGATCGATCCCGACCTGCACGTGTGGCACGGCGAGGTGGCCGTCTACCTCTTCCTGGGCGGCGTCGTGGCCGGGCTGATGGTCCTCTCCGGCGTGCTGCGCATCTGGATGCCCGAACTGAAGCGCTCGGAGGCCCTCAAGCTGCTGCCCTGGACCAACCTGGTACTGCTTTCCATCGGCATGCTCTGCCTCTGGCTGGACCTCTCCAACCGCTTCAACGCCTGGCGCTTCTACATCGCGCTGCGCCCGATATCGCCCATGTCCTGGGGCGCCTGGATCCTGCTGCTGGTCTATCCCATCTCGGCGCACTTCGCCTGGGCGGACACGCGCGCGGACTGGCGCGAGAGCATCCTGAAGCGCCTGCCCTTCATGCGGGGGCTGGCCGACTGGAGCATCCGCGCCGGGAAGCAGTTCGGCGTGGCCAGCATCGTGGTGGGCTCGCTGCTGGGCATCTACACCGGCATCCTGCTGGGGGCCTTCTCCAGCCGGCCGCTGTGGAACTCGGCGCTGCTGGGGCCGCTCTTCATGGTTTCGGGGCTTTCCACCGCGGCGGCCTTCCTGCTGCTCTTCAAGCTCAACGACGACGAGCGCCGCTGGATCGGCCTGGCGGACATGATCCTGATCATTTCCGAGCTGGGCATCCTGGGGCTCTGGATCATCGCGCTGGCCGCCGGCGGCGGCGCCTCGCAGACGGCGCTGGGCCTGGTCTTCGGCGGGCCCTGGACGGCGGCCTTCTGGTCCCTGGTGATCGGCCTGGGCCTGCTGGTGCCCCTGTTCGGCGAATGGCTGGAGCACCGGCAGGGCGCGCCCGCCGGCCGCGGACCGGCCATCCTGGTGCTGATCGGCGGATTGTCCCTGCGCTGGATCATGGTCTACGCCGGGCAGCATTCGAGCTGGGTGGAACCGGCCATGGCGCTGGGGAACTGAGTCGAACAACACGAACACGATGAACGGCTTGTGATACTGAGGAAACGATGAAAGCCAAACCCTACTGGAACCCCTACCTGGCCGGCCTGCTGCTGGGACTGGCCCTTCTAGCCGCCTTCCTGGTGGCCGGACAGGGCCTGGGCGCCAGCGCCTTTCCCAAGCGCCTGCTGGCGGGAGCCGCCGAATCCGTGAACCACGAGTGGGCCACGGCGAGCGAGACCTTCGGCAAGTATCTCAGGGGCGGCAACCCGCTCAAGAACTGGCTGGTGGTGGAAGTGATCGGCGTGATCCTGGGCGGTTTCCTGGGCGCGCTGAGCGCCGGGCGGATGAAGTGGGAGATCGTGCGCAGCCCGCGGATCACCGCCGGGTCGCGCCTCTGGCTGGCCTTCGCCGGCGGCATCATCATGGGCTTCGCCGCCTCGCTGGGCCGCGGCTGCACCTCCGGTCAGGCCCTTTCCGGGGGAGCCGCGCTGGCGGCCGGGAGCTGGGCCTACATGATGATGGTCTTCGGCGGCGGCTACGCCGTGGCCTGGTTCTTCAGGAGGCAATGGACATGATCTGCCCCACGGGACCCCAGGGATTCTACGGCGAACAGACGGGCCTGCTGACCGCGCTGGTGATCGGCGGCGTCTTCGGTTTCGCCCTGGAGCGCGCCGGCTTCGGCAACGCGCGCAAACTGGCCGCCCAGTTCTACCTGTACGACATGACGGTCTTCAAGGTCATGTTCACCGCCATCCTGGTGGCCATGACCGGGCTCTACGCCTTTTCGGCCCTGGGCTGGGCGGACCTGAGCCTGGTCTGGATCAACCCGACCTACCTCTGGCCGCAACTCGCCGCCGGCTTCCTGCTGGGCGTGGGATTCATCGTCAGCGGCCTCTGCCCGGGGACGGCCTTCGTGTCGCTCGTATCCGGCAAGGGCGACGCCCTGGCGGCCATCGCCGGGGTCTTCGTAGGCGTGCTGCTCTTCTCCGTCGTGCTGGACGGCGTACCGGCTCTGGGGAGCCTGTTTCACGCGGGCACGGGCGAGCGGCTGCTGCTGCAGGACCTCGTGGGCCTGCCCGCGCCCTGGCTGGCGCTGGGGGTGGTGCTGATGGCGTTGGGCGCCTTCCTGGGCGCAGAGAAGGTGGAGGCCATCTTCACCAGGCGCTACCGCGAAGCCCGGGCGCCCATCGAGGACAGCCGGGTCGGCGACCGCCGGGGCAAGTTCTACCTGGCCGGCGTCCTGGCGCTGGTCTGCATCGCGGCCGGGCTGGGCGGCGGGACCGGCACGGGCGCGTCCGCGGACATGGCTCAGCTGGCTCCCGGTTCGAGGCAGCCCCTGCCGCTGGTCAGTCCCATGGAGCTGGCGGAGCGCCTGATCCAGCGCGATCCGGACCTGCTGGTGCTCGACTTGAGAAAGGAGATCCCGGAGGATCTGCGCATACCCGGGGCCGTGCCGGTGGCGGAGTATCACGCGGGAAGCGCCGGTTCAACCGGTCTTGAGGATGCCGCCGAAAATACCGCTGATGTATCACCGCGGACGGAAAGCGCCGCTCAGGCCGAAAGCCCGGCCGCTACTTCCCCCGCGGTTGCGGCCGCAACCGCGGCTGAAACCGCGACCTCGACCGAGACCGCGGCCGACCCGGTTCCCCCGCAACTCGCGGCCGCGGATATGCAGACACTGGTGCTGCTGATTACCGAAAGCGGACTGCCGACGGAACTGCCCGCGGCCTGGCCCGTCGAGCCTTCCTATGCCTGGCTACAGGGAGGCATGGAAGCCTGGAAGGCGGAGATCCTGACCCCGGCGGAGCCCGTGCTCTTCACCGCCGAGGAGTTGGAGTCCGTGAGACGCCGGAACCAGCTTGCCGCCTACTTCAGCGGGGTGGAGACCTCGAGCACCGTGGCTGCGCCGCCCCCGCCGATCCCGGCGGGCGGAAAGAAGAAAAAGAAGGCGGAAGGCGGCTGCTAGCAGATCGCCCAGGCATAGCACAGTAACGCAGCGCCCGGAGGCATCGCCGCCGGGCGCTTTCATCTTCCGTGTCACACAGAACCCGCAGGATACTCGATCGATCAGCGGAAGAGCCTCCCGTCGGGGCCGCTGAACTCGGGAAAGACCGCCCGCACCTCGTAGAGCCGATGCCCCTCGCCCAGTGGCTGGTCCGTCCAGGTGAGCGGCAGTTCGCCGGTCCAGGGGACCTCGTCCGCGAGCTCGCCGTCGCGGTAGATGCGCAGCGAGGTGCAGTCGGGAATCTCCAGGGGCTCAACAAGCAGCTGCGGAACCGATCCCGTGAGCACCGCTGCGCTGAGTTGCGGCGATACCAGGTGCGACTGCAGCAGGTCCGCGAGCTGGCAGGTGTTGTTCTGACCCTTGCTGCCCGGCCAGTCGGGCCAGTGGGAAGACCCGGTGTCGTAGAAGCGCAAACCGCCCTCTTCGCGCAAGCCGATCAGCAGCCGGGCCGAGGAGTCGTCGGAACTCATCAGGGGGACGGGTGCGTGTATCACACCGCCTGTCTCGTGCACCAGGGCACCGCCTCCCAGGTCCTCGCTCCAGGGCTGCAGGCTGTTGTAGGTACCCCGGTGGAATTCCAGGCCGTAGCCGATGGCCAGGGAAACCAGGTCGCTGCGGCCGTCCTCGTCCAGCTTGCCCGTGATCAGGTGGCGGGGCCGCCCCATGGGGAGCACGAGATCTTCGAAGACCGGAGGGTACTGCCCGTAGTCGGCGGTCTTGAACATGGCGAGACTGTGGTCCTGCATGTGGCCCTGGACATGCATCACGAGCCGCACCTGCCCGTTGTGCCCCTCGCCGCGCAGGGGCGCCGTGGCGGTGATCCGGTGGTACATGCCTTCGGTGATCTCCTCAGCGTAGATTATGAAGCTATCCCAGTTCTGTTCCAGCTCGGACCAGTTGAAGACTAAAAGGTCGTCCCAGGCCATGCCGTAGGGATCGTAGGTGGGAATGGGCATCAGCACCTCGTAGACGCCGTTGTGATGCAGGTCGGCCACCACCGGTCGCCCGAAGTCGCAGGGCGACTGGTCCAGTTCGCTTTCCTGCAGGCTGAAGACAAGGTTGCCGTCCAGGTCCACCAGGATGAAGCCCTCGTTGCCCAGGGGACCGCCGATGACCACGAAGCGGTCGCCCAGTAGATCGCCGCCGGACCAGGCCAGCTCGCGTACGGGCAGCACGTAGTCCGGCAGCTCGATTGTGGAGCGCGGCGTGGCCAGGACGCCGTTGGGGTAGCGCAGCGTGATCCGGTCGTCCTCCACCAGGCAGACGCACTCGCCGACCTGCTCGAGCGTGGTCACCAGGAATGGGCCGGGCTCCGTGACACCCACCGGCCAGCCCTCTTCGGGCTGCAGCGCGGGTCCCGGACCCACTGCCAGCAGCCGCATCTGGGTGTCGCCGATCAGCGCCAGGTGGCTGGGATCGCCCTCGTAGCCCGCGAAACGAATAAAGGCCGCGCCGTTGGGTTCCTCGTCCAGTTGCAGCTGGTCCACCAGCGCTCCGCCGCTGAAGAGTTCAAGATCCGTGCCATCCACCATGGCCAGCAGGTGGCCGCGTGAGACAAGCAGGGCCGATTGGTCGATCTCGGGCAGGAAGAAGGAAGGACGCAGGCCGACGAAGGGCGAATGGACCTCTACCTCGGTTGTGTCGGGATCGGGGAAAAGTTCCATGGCCGTGACTCGCCAGTCCACCGGGCTGCCCAGCAGGGACTGCTCGTCGGGAATGCTGAATCTCCCCTCCGGCAGCAGGAATGTAATCGAAGTGTTCTGGTTCCAGGGCCCGTCGATCTCCAGGGTGTCTTCCATGTACTGGTGCTCCTCGCCGATTTCCAGGGCCCATGAAGTAATATCTCTGCCGGCGTTGTAGAAACTCAGCTCCAGTTCGTCGTGGAATCCCAGCGGAATCTCGCGCTGCCAGAAACCGTCCTCGGCCAGGATGATCAGCGAGTCCACCCAGGAGGTCCCCAGCTGCATCCGGGAATGGTCCTCGGGAGTGGTGAAGTGATAGGTCCAGGTGTTGGGGCACTCGCTGTCCTCGAGCTTCCATTCGGGGAAATCCAGCCACGCTACCCTGGGCGTCGGAAAGGGCCGGTAGCGCTCGTCCCAGCCCATGAAGCCGGGGACGAGTTCGGCCCAGAGGATCTGTGATACGTAGCGCGGGTCGCCCAGTTCCGGGCTGTCCCACATGGCGGAGCGGTAGTAGCCCGCGTGCTCCACCAGCCCGGTGGATTTGGGTGGTCCTTCCTCCATATGGCCATGGTGGTGACGCGTCGGCGCTTCATCCTCTCTATCCCAGGCATGGAAGATCAGCGCCTCCTGGTGGTTGCGCGGATTCAGCAGTACATAGGGGGTTCGATCCACCAGATGCAGCGCAGTGGGCTCTTCGAGGTACACGGGCTCGACCCAGCCCAGCCGGATGCGGTCCCAGGCGTTGAGGTCCGCTGGAGAATGCAGGTGGGGGAACGTGTTGTCCGCGATGGATTCCCGCCAGCCCGTGTCACCATGGGCCATCACGTCCCAGACGCCGGAACCGAATGGCGTGAAATCCTCGTCCTGCGGGTTAAGTCTCACGGTGGGGGTCAGGTGCAGGCAGCTCTTGAGCAGCTCCTGGGCGTAGGACCCGGTCGGTGTCTCCTCGAAGTAAACATATCCCTCTTCTGGATCCACGTAGAAGATGCGATAGGAGACTACAAGCAGCCCATTGCGATCGGTCCGGAACATGTGGGAGGCCCTGGGCCCCAGGAGCAGCATAATCGGTCTCTCCGGGCTGTGTGAGACGTCCACGCCCAGGGAATCCAGGCGCTCGAGGAAGCCGTTGTATCCGAACTCGTCCTTCAGGTGCTTAGGGTATTCCCATTCCCGGCCCTCCGGATCGCAGAGCCAGCCCGGGCGCTCGCCGTACCAGTCGCAGCGGGCGGTGTCGGGCACTAGGTCGCTGTAGCCGTTGTTCTCCCAGTCGCTGAGCCAGCGCCAGTACTGTTTGAGGGAGCCCCAAAGTTGACCGCCCATTCCGGTAGCTTCACGTACCGATCTGAGATCCTCAGAGAAGAACATGTGGTGATAAAGCAGGGAGTCCGTGACGAGACCGCTGTCGGGATGTTGTGGATTGGCCCAGTAGGAGCAGTCCGGAAAATTGGAACAGTCGTCCGTATATAGTGTATCACAAACGATGCGCAGTGGTATCACCGTCAGCTCCAGGTCCTTGAGCCAGGGACTCACTTCCCGGTTGTCCAGGTAGAACCTCTGGCGCAGTTCCTCCGTCCGGCTGTCCTCCAGCCACTGGGTCTCGGGCGCGTCCATGCCGGGAAAGGGAATCCCGGAGGGCTGCAGCCTCCCCTCCGCATCGGGAAGGGCGTACTCCCAGCGGCCCTCACCCCAGGGCGGTCCCGGCGGCAGACAGTAATCCGTGTCCAGGGGCCAGGTTTCTTCGGGGGCTGGGAATTCCCTGACCAGGGGCCGCCCCTCGAAGTCACGGAGCCAGATACTGTAACCGTCGTCCCAGACCCGAACCGAGTCGGCGCCGTAGGGCGAATTGTCCAGAAGATAGGGCGTGGGAGGAACCTGGTAAGCCATGGCGCTGAGTGTTAACGTCATCAGTGTGAGGACGAAGTTGCGTGCGGTGCTGCTCATGATGCGCTCCAATTGTGTAGCCTTATGTGACGAAAACGCAGTGTGCAATCCCTATGCCGATCGTCCGGCGATTAAGTACTCTTGTTTCTATTGGAATTACGCAGATGTTTCAGCAAGCCCGGGGCGACAGAACATGCACAAAAGCGTCAGAGTTGGCAATTGGGTCAGCTCTGACGCGGCATATCGGTACTGACACGTAATTCCTCATCGGGCACCTGTCACAATCCAACTGGGCGATCAGCGTAAGTAGACAACTCGTTGAACGCCCAGACTCCCGCCGGATCCTTCCAGCTCCAGTAGATATGTTCCACTGGCCTGGGAGTCGAAGTCGACGAGCTGCGTATGAAGACCGGATCCAAGGACCTGCGGTGCAGCAGCGAAAACTCGCTGACCCAGCAGGTTGTATAGATTAAGGCGAATCACTCCGGGTCGCTCCAAGTGATATTCCACCTGAAGTCTACCATTGCAGGGATTCGGATGGCAATTCAATTCACATCTAGTAGAATGTTGAAAGCTCTGTGTCCCCGTCAACAGCGGTAGAAGTCGATAACCTTGCACCCAACCCCAATGATATTGTACTCCGATATAACTATTTCCGTCTGATGTAAGCTCGAAGTACGGCTCATAAAAACCATATGTTGGCAGATCAATCTCTTCTGAGATCTGTCCATTTACGAGAGTATGTGACCACCGCCCGTCTCCAACTGACTGGTACCACAGCAGATTCGGTGGAACCAGTTCGAAGTCCGAGGCTCTACCCCTCAGATCATGTTGTCGAATGATCCTTCCTCGTTCATCCATGACCAAGAGGATTGCTGGTTCCTTCGAGGCAAGTGCATACAGCAATTCTTCATCCGGATTCCACAACAGGTCATAGTCGCTATCGAATTCGCAAGGTGTCTCAAGGCTGTCAAGTCTCTGAAGTTCGCCTTCGAGGTCAAACAAGCCAAACAAGGTTACATACGGCGGAGCTGACAACGCCATCATTTGGATGTAATGATCGCTGGCTTCAATGACTGGATGATATGTCCCTTCGATCGGATGGGGACGCTCCCAGAGCACATCTCCAGCGGTGTTCATTCGCAGCAGGTGATGGCGGTTGAGCAGGATGAAATCACTGCCACAGCGGGCCAGGGAATGGGCATTGCTGTGGTTGAGAATCCAGCCGGATTCTCCCAACAGATTCTGGCGATTCACCAGGTCCACCAGCTGAAGAAGGATCCTGTTTCTCGATCCCGGTGGTTGGTTCAGAAACTCCACTTCCCATTGGATCAGCAATCGATCGCCGTTGACTATCGGTTCATGCCACGGGCCGATGCTGAGCATTCGCGGAAGAATATCAGGATTCAACTCCGCCACGGTGAGTTCCCAGTCCAGGTTAAGCTCCGGATCGAAGCGGTAGAGGCGGATCCGGTTGTTGTCCTCGTAGGCCAGGGTTTCCTGCTGGATGATGTAGCAGCCCTCGCCGGTGGGATCCGAACGCAGGTAACCTTTCTCCTGGATCCTCTTGGCCCAGAGGCGCCGGTCATCCAGGATAATCTCACCGGAGCGGGACAGGACCAGTGCCACAGGATCTCGTAGGTAATAATACTCATCAAACACCGAGTACCAGAGAACCATTAAGCGTTCCTGCGTCAGCAGTTCAACATCGACCTGTTCTGGATAGTTGTAATTCCGGTTGATCTGCCTCAGCCAGTCGAACTGGCTACTGTCAACTTCCCCCTGGGCCAGGGCCCCGTGATACAAAACCAGCAGAGCCGCCGGTATCAGCAGACATCTCCTGGTCAATCGAGACGCAGCCCACCGGGAACCAGGCCTTCGCGGCGCCGAGGGCTTAGCTTCTGCTGCTTGCTGGATGGCGATGCCACTCATTGTTCAGGCGGAGTTGTGTGCGCGAATCGGGACTCCCGCATTCCTCCCGGGAGTCCATGCACCAAGATACGCGCAATTCTCTTGGATTCGCACAGGAAAGCGCAGCTTTGAAAATCAGACCCTGTCCCGGCGGTCGCGGGCGAAGGTCCGTCAGAGCCGCATGTTGCTTCCGGCCGGAAGGGGTGCGGACGTCGGCGCCGGCTGCCCGGGTCCGGAAACACGCGGCGCTGCTGCTCCACTCTGGAATCATGGATTTCCCCTTGGAGCTGCCCCGGCGGCCGCATGCGAAGAGTCCGAATGTTGTACCTTGCTGAGCGCGGCCGGGCGACCGGGCGGCGGCGCCTGAATGTATCACGGCGGCCCGCTGCGCGCCCCCGGGGAAGGGCTGTCAGGCAACGGTAAACAGGATCCTGATGATTTCACATAAGCACAGCTGCATCTTCATCCACGTGCCGAAGAGCGCCGGAACCAGCATCGAGACGGCCCTGGGCCACCTGGACAAGCACATGGGGCGAGGCGGGCAGGACCATCGAAGCATCCGCATGCTCGAGCGTCCCTTTATCACTGCCAGGGCCTTTTCCTCGCTGGACAACATCCATTCGGTATTGCGCCGGCTGAAGCACCAGTACTACAACCGGGTCGCCAACCCCCGCAACAAGATCGTCGTCAGCAGGGAACAGTACGAATCCTATTACAAGTTCACCTTCGTCCGCAATCCCTGGGCGCGCGTCTTTTCCTGGTACAATGCGGTCATGCGCGACGAGATCACCAAGCGGCAGTTCGGCATCGTCGGACAGCCCTCGCTGAAGGAGGCCCTCGGGCAATGCCTGGGACGGAGACACCTCAGGCCGCAGCTTTACTGGATCAAGGATTTCAGCGGTTCAATACCGCTGGATTTCATCGGCCGCTTCGAGAATCTCGCCGAAGACTACCAGGAAGTCTGCAGGCGGCTGAGCATCGACAACACGATTCTGCCCCACAAGGTGAAAGGGGCAAAGCAAGACTACCGCGAGCACTACGACGAGAACTCGAAGAATATCGTCATGGACTTCTACCGGGATGAGATTGAAATGTTCGGTTACACATTCGAGGAATAGATCCGGGAAAGAGGTCTCGCCGGAACAGGAGCCTTTCATTTCTGCGGCTAAGCACCGACAGTCGGATCGTAAATGCGTTAGTGCCGGAGATCGCCGTGAAGGCCGCCCTGGACCTCCACTACCAGCCGCAGCGGGCGACGGCCGCCTGCCTGGTCTTCTGCGAAGCCCCTGTTCGTATCGGCCCTCGGTTGCCCGCTTGAAGAAGCCGCCCGGCACATCACCCGAATGCACGGATCGCACAGGATCCCCACCTTGCTGAAGATAGTCGATCAATACTCGAAGGGAATCGAACCCGGTCCCTGGTACACGGGGAAGATGTCGACATCAAAGGAACCGCCATGAATTCACATTCCCTGCAGTCCCTCAACTACCGCTGCCCCAAGTGCGGCAACACCGATTGCGAGGTGGGCGAGATGCGCGCCGCCGGCGGCTTCTGGAGCAAGATCTTCGACGTCCAGGGCCAGCGCTATTCCACGGTGACCTGCAGCCGCTGCCGCTACACCGAGATGTTCAAGGCGGACAGCAGCATGCTGGGCAACATCTTCGACTTCTTCACGAATTGAGCGGGACGGCTGTGCATGTAACGACGCGGGCCGCCTCGCTGAATCGAGAGTTGTAGCAGTGGCATACGACAAGAACCCGCAGCATGAAGCTCATGCCCAGCATCAGGAAAAGATATTCATAATCCTCGCTCTCTCGCTGTACCACAACCGCACATCCCCTGTGCGAATCCGCACAGCCGGTCGCTGACCCGCACCTGTCCAGCCCGCCGGCGCCTGAGTAGGTTCCAATACAATTTCCACAATAACAAGACTATACGCTAAGTCGGGTTCCATTCCCCGGTACACTTGTCGCCGTCCCTCGTCCTGGCACGCTTCTGGCAATACACGGTTCAGCTGGATGGAAGACAGTGGACGGGAAACGGTCAAGCACGGGAGAGGGAACCATGAACAAGCTGCTCTTGCTGCTGGCATGGCTGACGGCTTCCCAACCGGGCGCGCTGGCGGCCCCGGCCGGAACGGCTCTCCCGGAGGCCGAGTTCAAGGCGCTCCCCCGGACCACCGGCGCAATCCACTCGCAGAGTGAAAAGGAGACCACGGCCTGCCGCGACGAGGCGGCCGTCGAACTCGCCGCGGCGTTATCGCTGCCCGACTTCCAGCCGGGATCGAAGACCGGGATCCTGCACCGGCTCGGGCGCCTCTACATGGTCCTGATCGTCAGCAGCATCGGCGGCATGATGCTCGGCAAGACCTTCGAACTGTTCGGCGGGCGGCGTCTCGAGCGCAGGCCGGCCGCGGACGTCATCCCGATCGCGGATCTGAAGCCGGAGTGCTCCACAGCCATACCAGGGACCTCATTCGCTCCGGTCCCGATTTCTTCCAGGTCCGCCGCCGGAAGCCCGTCCGGCGCGCGGTGGCCCTCGGCTGCAAGACCCTGCAGCGTATGCGGGAGAATTGTTCACTGTATCAGAATCGCACACTTCGCCTGTGCGAATCCGCACACTCTTCCAATTGACTCAGGAACCCAGTCTCTGCGCGCCTGAAAAACCAACTCTTCCAACTTCCACAATTATAAGTCCATGAACTCCCTGTCTAGCCCGATCCGCGCACCGCGGGCCTGGTGATTTTCCTGGCACGCTTCTGGCAATACATGCTTCCGCTGAAAGGGATGAGATCGACATGAAATAGACAAGCACAGGAGAGTGAACGATGGAAACGCTGCTGCAATCTCTCATGCGGCTGACAACCAACCGACAGGGTCCGGCTCCGGGCCGGGGCCCGGACAAGGCAAAGGCCCTGGTTCTGGGTCTGCTGCTGGTCCTCTGCCCGGCCGCCGCCCTGGCCGGGGTGACCGTCCCGGAAGCAGACGTCAAGGAACTCCCCTACCCCACCGGCGCTTTCGTTTCGCAACTCGACATGCGGACGGTGGCCGACAACCGGGCCGCCGAGCTGTGGGGCGAGGTCTCCCCGGACGAAGTGATTCCCTACTACTCAGCCGATGATCGACTGATCGCCTGCCGCTTCAACTACGCCATCGGCCGACCTTTTCCGGACCGGGAAGCTCTGATTGCCGAGTGCGGTGCCGCATACGCCGACGGTAATCGCGGCGGCCAGTGGGGAGATCTCGAATACGGCAGCATGCTGGTGAGCGCCCGCCGCGACATGGCGCCGGTCTTGCAGCGAATCCAGGCCCTTTCGCCTGAGTACGGCCTCGGCTACAAGATCGAGGAGCTGGCCCGGGCCGTGCTGGGTCCGGAGTACACGCTGGAGCGGATCTACCTGCTCAACCTAGTCGACATCTGGTACAAGATGGCAGCCGGTGACAAAGCGGTGTACCTGAGGCCCCTCCCGCCCGCGAAAACCTTCACCGAAGCAGAATTTCGTGCGCTGGTCGACTCCCGTCGCTCTTTCTTCTGCGGGGTGGGTGATTTCGAGAACGAGTGGCGCGACTACCTGAGCGGCGAGTCACGGAACGACCGCACCGAGGTCTACATCGACCACCACGATCTGATGCCCTTCGTACAGTGGTCCTACGGTTGTTCCCCCTGTTCCGGTTCCATGCTTTTCACCTGGTGGGATCACGCCAGCGAATACTACGTCGAGCGTCTTGGCAAGCTGACCGACTACTACTTCAAGCGCTGGGACGACATCGAGGAGCACTTGGATTATCATGTACCCAACAGCAACCGCGAGTTGAAGATCGCCATGGACACGGACAGCGAAGGCAGTACCTGGGTCTGGGATATTGACGACGGCATGGAAGATGTGGGTAGTGACAACGGCTACGGAGTCGATTCGGAAACCCTCTACTACCACGACTGGCCCTGGTTCTGGGACTACCTGCGCAGCGAAATCGACGACGGCATCCCCATCCTTTCCGGCATCGACGGCCATACGATGGTCGGCGTGGCCTACAACAACTCCACCTACGAGTACGGCAACAACGATCCCAACCACGGCGTAGTCAATTGGCTGAACAGGTCAACCCTCTATTGTCTGCATCCGGTCCATCCGTATGACGGCTGGGGCGGTACCATCGAGCTGACCGCGCCACAGGGCGACCAGTGCTGGAACAGCGACTGCGGCTCGGGCGAAGAGTACTCCAACGGGGATGTCTGCGCCGTCACCTGGGCGGGCTACCTAAACGAGCCAGGAACGCACGCCAGGATCAGCTATTCCCTGGAGGGCGGCCAGCCTTACAGCTGGCAGGAAATCGTCAGTTACACGGAAAACGACGGCTCCTATGACTGGGTGATCCCGGAGGGCATCTCATCGAATAATTGCCGCATCAAGGTGATGATATACGATCAGGGCAGCACCCTGCATTGCGCCGACGGAAGCTGGGGCAACTTCAAGATCCTGCCAGGAGCCGGGCTGCCTGAGCTGCAGGACGACCTGTACAAAATAGCCTATACGAATCCCGACTTCTTCAAATTCCACCATGACGAGTCAAGCTGGTGCGCCGTTGGCATCCGCAGCGAGATCCTGGAGGGGATCTGGGACATCGCGCTGTATAACGACACCACCTTCGTCAACCTGCTGACCGAGTCCACGGGTTTCTTCGACGTCAACTACGTGGTGCTGGACGGCAACCAACTCGCAGGCATCCCCCACGGCATCCGAGTGGAAAACGGCGACGGCGACACCAACGCCCAGGTGGAATACGAGGGCGGAACCGAGACCTTGAGTCCCGGCGTCTCGGAGACCTTGACCTGGCCGGGGGGCGACGTGGTCGAGATCTGGGACGTGGACCTGACGCCGGGCGACTGGATCTTCGACCTTGATTACCTAAGCGGCACCGCCGACCTGGACATCTCGCTGTTCTACTTTCCGGATCCGCCCTACTACGGCAAGCGGATCGATCACTTCCAGAACGCCTTCTCCACTAACTACGGGACCGGCGTTGACGAGACCTTCTCCTGCATCGCCTACGAGGCGGGCACCTACGGTTTCTGCGTCCAGGCCCGGGACGGCGGGGAGGCGGAATTCAAAATCAGCATCAATCCGCCCGGAACCTGGAAGGGAACAGTCTCCAGCGACTGGCACGATCCGGACAACTGGACCGGTTACGTGGTGCCTGATGCCGATACGGATGTCGTCATTCCGGCCGGCCGGCCCAGCGATCCGACCATCAACGGCAGCAGCGCCTGGTGCCGTTCGCTGGAAATTGAATACGGTGCCACCCTTTACAGCTGGCAGGACATCAACGCCAACTACGGTCTCACTTGCGCGGGGACCCTGGTCATGATGTCGGAGTTCAGCGAGCTCGACGTGAGCTCCGGCCACGTCCACTGGCAGAGCGGCGCCTACTTCGATGCCGCCGCCAGCACCATGACCCGCGTCGGCGGAAACTGGACCGTGGACAGCGGCACCGATATCAGCCCCACTCTCGGTACGGTCATCTTCGACGGTTACGAAGCCGGCAGCATCAAGAATCATGACATCAGCACCAGCTTTTACAACCTCGAGAACTCCAAGAACCAGTCCGGCGCGCTCTACTTCAGCACCTACTGCACGGAAGACTTCACCATCGACGGTGACCTGATCCTGCACAACGACGCCATGCTGGAAGGGGACTCCCCGCATCGAGTCACCCTGAAGGGCGGCATCTACAACCTGAGCGGATCCTACTTCCACTTCAGCAGCGGTGAATTCAGGTTCCTCTATTCCGACTGCAATCTGGATCCGAACGCCGGAGATTACTTCAACCACCTCATACTCAATAACAGCAACGTCGACATGCAGGCCGATCTCACGGTCCAGGGCGATCTGACTACCGAATACACCAGCACCCTGGACATCTGGTCCTTCGACATGTACCTGGAGGGCGACTGGAGCAACAGCGCGGGCTCGGGCGTGATGCCGGCCACCAGCAACGGCGCCGTGATACTCAACGGCGAGGACGATCAGACCTTCTACGGCGATTTCGATCTCCCCACGCTGCGACTGGTAAAGCCGGGCGGACATTTCCATTGTCCTGCAGGCGGCCAGATAACCTGCAACAGCTACGACTGGCAGAACGGCACCCTCGAAGTCAACGGCGGCACCTTCAATGCCGAGGACATTGCCATGTCCTACATCCAGGGTAATTACATCCTGAGCAGTGGTTTCCTCACCCTGCATCAGGATGGCAGCAACTGGGTGGATCTCGCGGGCAACATCACCATCAGCGACGGGACGATGGAAATCCACGGCGGATACTCCATCGACAGCTACTGGCCCTACACACAGGACGCTTCCCTGACCATGAGCGGCGGGGTACTCGATATCGTGGACAACGGGATCTTTGTCTACAGCACCACCCATACCTTCACCGACAACATTACCGGCGGCACCATCCGCACCTCCGGTAACTTCAGGGGGGACCGCACCGATTTCAATCCGGGCGGCGGCACCATCGAACTCTACGGAAGCGGGGACGCCGATCTCAGTCACGGCATCGGCAGCAGCTTCCACGACGTGACCATCAACAAGGCGGGAGGGGCGCGGGCCGCTTCGCCGCTGGAGGAGACCGGGAAGATCGCCGCGACACGGGACAAGGGAGAGGTCGCGCTGCGCTACTGGCACGACGGCGGCAGCTACAGTGTTTCCCGCACGCAGGCCGTCACGGTGAACAGCACCCTCGATCTCGACGGCGAGCTGCTGGTGCAGGCGGGCACTTTAGAGACCAACGGCGAGATCATCGACATGGACGGCGACCTCGACGTCTACGGCGGCGTGGAGATGACGGATTTCACCGGTTACCTGCGCACCGGAGGCAACATCTACTGGCGTGAGACCTCGACCGCCGTCATCGATGACGGGGAGATCCACTGCGGCAATCACTGGTACTTCTACAACGGCTGCGATGTCCAGCTGGAGTCCAACAACACCGTCTACATGGAAGGCGGCAGTCACTCCTACGTGTTGTGTTACGAACCGACCGGCAGCTTCAACAGGCTGATCGTCGACAAGAGCGCCGGCGAGGCCCGCTTCCACTACAGCAGTTCAGACACCGTGCGTGTGACCACTTTGCTGGAGGTCAAAGAGAACAACGCTCTCAGTGTGGGGGATTGCGACCTCCTGGTAACAGGGGAAGTGTCCCTGCCGGCAAGCGCCATCATGACGATCGGCGACGCTGGTTCGATCACCGTGAACGACCTGGAGATCGACGGAACACTGGCGGTGGACAACGGCAGCGCGCTCGTACACGGGGATTTCATCCTGGACGTGGACGGCATCCTGAACCTGAGCGACGGCCAGGTAGTCTGCGACCGCGCCTACACCGGCAACTTCCAGAGCATCGCCGGGGCTCTGTACATGAGCGACGGTCTCTTCGAGGTCAGCAACGACGGGCTGCAGTTCGGCGCCGACAACGGCGGCATCATCTCCGGCGGCACGATCCGCCTGGGCTGGGGATTGCGCGCGATCTACGCCGACGCGCTGCAGCCGACCGGCGGTGTGGTCGAGTTCCGGGGTGGAGGCTATCCCGCCATCGAGTGCAACGCCGGCAACTACCTGCATGATCTGACCGTCGACAAGAGTTCCGGCGCGGCATCTCTTGGCGCCACTCTGACCGTGGAAGGAGACCTGCACATCGCCGGCCGCACCACCGACCTCAGCGGCAACGATCTGATCGTGGAAGGAAACGTGACCATCGAGAACGGGGCAATCCTCGATTCCGACAGCCGGAGCATTTCGGTCGGCGGCGACTGGATCAACAACCGGGGGGATCTCGGTTTCACCGAAGAAACCGGTACGGTCACTTTCACCACTTACGAACCGGCCGATCTCAGCGGTGAGACATTCTACGACCTGAACATCGACAAGCCGCTCTACACGGGCTACTTCCTGACCCTGCTCGCCGACCAGACGGTCAACGTGTTACACGATCTCTACGTCATGGACGGCACGGTGCTGCTCACCGACAACGCGACGCTGAACGTGGACAACGACCTGGTGATCGAGTGGGATGCCGGTCTCAACGCGCACGACAACTACACCGGCATCTCCATTTCCTGCGGCGGCAACTGGATCAACTACAACACCGGCTACGACGACTACGCGGGTTTCAAGCCGGGATCCTCCACCGTCACTTTCGACGGCAGCGGCAACCAGTACCTGCTGGCCAGCGCCGCCGTCGAGGAATTCCACAACCTGGTGGTGCATGTCACGGGCTACTCCTTCATGCCGGACAGCGATCTGCTGGTCGGCGGCGACTGCTCGATCACACGAGGAAGCTGGTGGCGGCTGGTGGAAGGATTGCATCACACCTTCGAAGGGGATTTTTTCATCGACGTGGACTGCGACTGGGAGGACGACAGCGCCGGCATCACTCTCGGCGGCACTGGCGACCAGAGTATCACGCTGGACGGCGCTTACGGCTTCAACGGCATCACGGTGGACAAGTCGGCCGCCAGGGCCGGCGACGCGATCGTACCGGGCTCCCCAGGCAAGGAATCGCGGGAGGAGTCCCCGGTCGCGGGCGCCTCGCGGGACGGCGACGTGACACAGGAACCGGACGGCGACCGGGACGCCTGCCGCAGCCAGACGGTCACCCTGCAGAGCGACCTGTATCACGGAGGCGCCGGCGGCCTGACCGTCGAAACCGGCGAGCTGCTGCTCAACGGTCACGCGCTGGTCTACACCGGGTCCGCCGATCTGCTGGTGCAGGCGGGCGGACGGATATCCGGTGATCCCGAGAGCAGTCTCCTGCTGGGCGACGGCGTTGTGATGCGGGTCTACGGCGTGCTGGAGATGCTGGGCAGCGCCGGGCACGAGGCCCTGGTCAGCCACTATTTCTCGGGCAGTTACTCGCTGATCATCTCCTCCGGCGGCACCCTGAGCGCGGAATGGACCATCTTCGAGTACATGGGCGCGGGCGGGATCAGCGTCACCACCAGCGGCCTGATCGATCCCTTCCACACCTTGCATAACTGCACTTTCCGGGAAGGCGCTCCCGGCGCCTGGCTGATGCGGATGGACTGCGACCAGGACCTCACCGTGCAGAGTGCGCACTTTCCCGAGAACACCTGGGGCGGCGGCTACAACATGCTCAAGGCCTTTGAGCCCTCGCCAGGCAACGAGATCAACTTCGCCAACGCCACCGGACCCTTCGCCGGGGAAGACTTCGACTACGACGCCTACGACGCGATAACCTGGAACAGCGCCATCGACATCGTGGTCACCGGCACCGAGTGGCTGGATCCCGCGCCCATGGTGGGGGATTCGGCAAGGCTCTACATCACGATGAGCAACCCGGAACCGGTGGACAGCGGCCCCTTCGAGATCGGCATCTACTACGACCAGCCCGGCGAGCCCGATTACGGTGATACGCCCGACCAGATCTACCAGATGTACAACCTGGCCGGCGGCGCCGGAACCGGCTTTGTCATCTGGATAACCAACGAGGTTGCCGGGGACTGGACCACCTGGATCCTGGCGAATTGGGACGAGGAGGTGATCGAGACCGACTACGGCAACAACGTGGGCGGCCCGGCGCCGATCAGCTGGATCGGTCTCGATCCGCCGCCGGTGGACGACCTGACGATCACATACAACGCGGCGGTCGGCTCGGTCGTCCTGACCTGGACCTATCCCGAATGGTTCAGCTGGTTCAACATCTACCGGGACACCGATCCCTGGTTCACGCCCGGACCGGGCAACCTGATCTACCAGGCGCCCGCTTCCAACTACGCCGAACTGGTCACGGCGCCGATGTACTTCTACAAGGTGACGGCGGTCCAGGAGCCGGCGGTAATGACACCGCCGGCGGGCGTCGAGCCCGGGATTCGGATATTACGGTAGATTTGCAGGCAGCCCGATCGACCGGGAATCACATCGTCTGTGAAGCATCGCAGGTAGTGCCAAATGCTCTCTTCGGAATCCATCCCCGTGGTGTACGACGAGCGGGGCGGAAGCGATCCGGTGGACGTCTTCTACGCTACGGGCACTGGATCGTCGAGGCTCGAGCTGCCGGTCCACAAGCTGCGGACCCTTCGGTTCGCTTCGTTGCGTGTGGCAAACGCCTACGCGATCGTCCAACCTCCGGTGGGCTTCGCCGACCCCGAGGCGGTGGGATTCTTCGGCAACTCGGTGCTGGACAAGCTCGATCCCTGGCTGGACTACGCAGGAGGCTGTTTCGGGATCACTCGCGCGTGATTGCTGACACGCGTCCTTCCCCGCCTCGTCGCAGGCGGTCCCGCGAGCAAGGGCAAAGGAGAGAACCAGCAAAGCCCCCCGCACCTGCCGGCGCGAGGGGCTGTTCGTTTCGATCTCTCCTGTGTCACACACACCGCAACACAGCAGGTTTTCCGACGCTAAAACGTGATCGCGTAGGTCAGCTGGTAGTTGTTCTGACTGTGCTTGGAGGTGACCTGGCTGCCCGCTTCGGCACTCACCTCCGGAACGATGGTGGTGGACAGGTTGATCCAGGAATTATCCGTGACCTGGTAGCCGGCGCCCAGAGCGAAGTGGTTCTCCTCGATGGCCGGGAAGAGCGCGTTGAGATAGGTGTCCGGCACCGGATTGGCCGACAGGTTCAGGCCGGCGCGCAGCACCAGCTTCTCGCTCGGCTTGAAGGCGGCGCCCAGCGAAATGACGGTCTGGTCGTCCCAGTTCTGGAACATTTCCATCTTCATTTTGCTGCCCGCGAAACCCGCCGCCATGGGATTGGCCTGGGTGGCGTTCGCCTCGAACTCCATCCTGAAGGAGTCCATCACTTCAGACCAGAGGATCTGCTTCAGGTCGGCGGCCACGGTCCACTTGTCGTTGACCTTGTAGGACGCGCCAATGCCGTATTGTGCGGGCCACTGGAAGTCCAGCACCTTGACGCTGCCCGTCACGGGAACCTCCGTGGCGGTGTAAGTCCCGGCGGGCGCGCCGGTCCCGCCCATGGGGTCCCAGGTCTGGTTGAGGATGTTGTCGTCGTAGTTGGCGCTCATGGTCAAGGTGGCGTCGGGCGTGTCGAGGTCGCTCAGGACCGTCTGTGCGTGATACGTCCCGCCGAGGGCGAGCTGCTCGTTCACCTTGTAGACCAGGCCCAGCTTGGCAGCGATGCCCGTGCCGGTGGCCTGGTTGGTGAAATCGCTGTCGTCGGCGAAATCGAAGCGGGTCGTGTTGACCGGACCCAACTGGTTGAGCATGCCGAAAGTCACCGCGTCCACCAGGCCGTCCACCATGGTCCCGCTGGCGCTGCCGTAGGTCTGGGTGCCGCCCATGCCGGCCACGAAATCACCGAAGCTCATGCCGTCCATGGCCATCCTAAGATCCATCCCGGCCCAGACGAAGTCCAGCGAGCCGCCGACGATCAGTTGCTCGGTGGCCTCGTAGCTCAGCGGAACGCCGAAGCGTCCCACGCCCACCTGGGACATGACCTTCTCGCCCGTCTGGGCCGCCATGAATGTGTCACCGGCGTACTCGGTGCCCATGCCTCCCTGGGAAAAGACGCAAAGGCCGTAGGTCACCGGCCCCTGGGCCCTGATCCAGCCGAAGGCCGGCATCAGGAACATGGTCGCGTCCGAATCGGCCGCGGGCAGGCCCATCGCCGAGGGCAACTCGGCGGCCACCGTGGGGCGCAGGATGCCCAGCGCAACGTCGATGCGGCTGCTCTCGCGCTCCATCAGGCCGATGGTGGCGGGATTGTTCATGAAGGCCGCCGGACCGTTGTCGAAGGCCATCGACGCGCCGCCCAAGGCGGTCGCCTCCGGACCGTAGCCCTCCATGTTCATGCCGTTGGTGGCGAATGCCTCCGCTGCAGCTAGCGCGATGGCGATGGTGATACATAG
>CAZMSD010000048.1:0-24623 GCA_964568855.1 uncultured Bacteroidaceae bacterium
TCTGTCCCGTGGGTCCAAAGGAACAATCCATTACATCCAGATCGCTATCGAGAGTTGACACCCTCCGTGGCTGGCCATGCTCACTCATCTCCTGGTTCTCAAAGCTGAAGCTCTGAATCTCACCCGTACAATCCACAAAGACCAATTCTGATCCGAAGTAATGCGTGAAACCGACACGATTTGCATCCAAACTCACATCGGCGTATTTGAAATGAAGCTGTAGCGAATCGAGGTCGGAGCCGGGTGCATAATTGAACAATACACCGTCTATCGTCACTGGTTGGAGAGTTGGGCCAGGATAGCCGATACGAATCTCCGAAGCACGGAATCCTACTCCCGAGCTGTCTGGTTTGTCCGCACCCACAAGTACCGTTCTTGGTGCGTTATACGCCCCGATCCGCAAGGTGTCAGCGCTGGCCGTATATCGCACAATCAGTGCATGGTCTTCCTTCACTCTGATCGTGGTGCCAGGCAAGATCTGATCAGCGACGTACACCTCGTCTTGCGAGGTCTCATACCAACCTGCTGGTAGATCATCCGGGAAGACCGTGCCCGATATCTCCTGCACCGGGTAGACCGGCTTCCACCCGATGTCCGAACGCGTCAAGTCGAAATCCAGGCTGTCCGGGTGGCCTTTCTCAAGGCATTGTGAGCTGGCCTTCAGTTCGAAGTCCCAGACTTCCATGGTAGGATCCATGTAAGACACGAAGGTCGCTGCTTCTTCTGTAGTAAGTACCAGGTTATCCGTTCCACCCTGTATCTCTGGGTTGGTTGAAGCCCAGCTCTCCGCATCGAACAAGCTGTAGGTGACTGCTGCCGAACCGCTTTCCACAAGGAATGCAGGTTCCTGCGGTTGAGCGGCACCCGTGAAAAGACAGTTCTGGATGCTCAATTCGCAACTGTCAACCAGCACACAGGAAGGCCAGGAGCCACCCAAGCTGGCTTCGTTTCGGTGGAAGGTGCAGGAATTGATCTCAACCGAAGCGCCGGTTGCGAGTATCGCTCCGGCCTCGGGGCCTAGACAGTCGGCGAAGACACAATGTGAAATCTCCAAGCCCTCTGGCTCACTCTCCTGGGGATTGTAATACACCGCCCCGACGGGGTAGTTCAGGTCATCCCCAGATGCCTGAACATTCAGGAAGCGGCAGTTCTCAATGGTTAAGCGACGTCCCTCTGCTACAACCAGCGCGTGCGTGTCCTGACGTGGGGTGTCGGTATTTACAACGTTCTGGAACGTAAGTCCTTCCAGACGAAGCGCAGCTCCATTCTGGAGGACAAACTGTTGTGAGTTCAACTCCCCATCGATCACGACCCCACCAGGTCGCGCCAGGATATAGTCTTCCGGAGTTCCACCCACACCTTTGATTGTCAGGCTGTCGATCGGGCTGTACTCATCCAGTATGATGGATGACATCGTGTAAGCAGAGTCTAATTCATACACCAGAAATTGCCAGAAAGGAGCATTGGGATACATTCCGATGGCATACTGTAGAGCTTCATCGATCGTGGCAAAGTAGGGCTCTTCGAAATTTGGATCATCCTCTCGCCCCGAACCAATATGTAGTGTATAGCAGTCCTCACGGTGTGTGTCACAATACTCATAAAACGAAGCTCGCGCAGGAATGTCTTGCGATGTAGCTTGCGAATCCGGATGAATTCTTGGACCGATAGGTGGCCAGGTATACGATTCGTCAAGGAACTCCGGTCTGTCAGACTGGTAGTACGACCTATCGGAAAGCCAATAGTCTGATCTAGGCCATTCGGGAATATCCTTGTGGCTCTTCGCAGTATCACCCGGAATTGAATAGCCATAAAGGTCAAATAGAGCAACTTCGTTGGGATCATCGATATATGGATCACACCAATATTCTAAGGTATCCTGGCGAAGGATCGCTTCGTTCCCAAGAAGATTCATGAATTGGTGATTCTTGATTATCATCGAGTCTAAATGTGAACGATTTCTAAACCAAGTGTTGTAGGGGCCTTGTGGTCCCAACCAGTCTTTGGCTTCGAATACATCGCTGCTATTTCCTTCGAATAGGTTCGCATAATTAAAATGGCCATGATGAATGAACTCCGGCCATCGGTCTTCCGTCGCGAAATTGTACGCGATGACGTTTCGACTTGAACCCGTTCCTATGACGCCCGAATGCCTTAACCTGCGAAATGCATTATTCTCAATGAGGCAATAGGTTGACATGAAGCCAATATCCACCCCATAGCCGCAACCACCGGGGCACCATCGCCTTCGAGTATCCTTGATTAGACAGTCTCTTATTTCAATCGCAGTGGAGTACTGGATAGTGACGTTTGCTCTGACCATATTCATTACTCTGACATTTTTCAGCCAACAGTTTGCGGCTAGATAGAACTTAATAGCATATGGCCATGAAATGTCATATGGATCAATGTCACCAATCTCATGACAAAGCTTCATCTCCTCTATGCCGATATTATTTGTTGGCTCAATCCGAATGACTTTGGCACGATTAGTAATACCGCCGTTATCTTGGGCAATTTGCCAGGTCAATGAAATATCATCCTCTAGAGTGAGATCTTCGCCATTAACAGCAGTCACCTTGACGATTTGACCAAGATAGTCCCTCGGATCATATCTACATCTATCCGCTCTATCTTCAGAAGGATTCACTGGAATTACATTGTGCCAAGCGTAGTTTGTGATCAATGTGTCATCACCACATATGGGCCCGGGCGAATCGGGACTTAAGAAGAAGAGCTGGATATCGTCTTCGTCTGCAATACTATGGCTAGATGTATCTAACGTGATAGTACTTCCGTTGTAGTTTTCAACATTTAGTGTATCAGAATCTGGAATTCCAGTTGCACGGAGCATTGAATGTGCGCTTTCGCCCAAAGCAACTATATCCGTTTCATCCGGCCCGTGACCACGTATGACAATTCTGCTGGAGCTATTTGGGATCCAGATTTGTGCATTTATTCGATAACTCCCATCCTGAAGTACGACTAGTGCTGTATCGTTTGGATGCGATTGTGTATAGGCGTGCGCTTGATCTAATGCGTCTTGTATTTCTTGATGGTTCACGCCGGGATCGCTGACTAGCGCTGGAACGGTAATCTGATACTGAAAAGAGCCTGATGGAATATCAGCGCCGTGCATGTATCCTGCTAGACTCCAGTCCACCCGTCGGTCTGTAGGTATGGTCAAAGTATCTTGTGCAAATACTTGGAGCTGAAGAGAGAACACCAAGCACATCGTGGCAAGAGTTCTTGTGGCGAGCATTTCCATTCTCCCATCTATTGATGCAAAGCGGGTATCAGTCACCTGCTTCAGCCAGGCGAGATCCCCCGACTCGATCCGATGGCTTCCACGAGTTCAACAATTCATGGCGGAAATGCCTGGAGCGTCCGACCTCGGGCGGGGTATGAAGTCCGTTCTACCAAGGCCAGGATTCAGCCCCTGAGAATTCTGTTGGATTCAGGTTCTGTGTCACAGGGAAGGTCAATAGTCCAGAACTATTATGCAAGCCAAAATGCAGTCATCGGAGATCACGACGAAACTAACCTGCTCCGATTCCGTATCTGCCTGGCATAAGCCCTTGCTCAGAGTGTATACATCACGCCGCTTACACCCGCTCCTTACAGTGCGTGCTAGATACCAAACTTCTAATGATTCACAATTGTGACTTACAGTGGAATCGTGACTCACCTACTGCCTAAGTTTCAAGGCCATTTTTGTAGTACACAGGACTTACATCCAACTTGCAGCTTAGAAGTCCGGCTAAAAGAACTTCTTCAGCCCCGCCCCATCCCCTTCCGGCGGACTTCCGCGCAGCTATTTCCTTAAGATCCCCACTCCGGGCATGGGCAGCATTCCGGCCACTTCCTCAAGCGCCAGGATGCTGTAGACGGTCACCAGCACGGGATCGTTCTCCCACCAGCGGCCGTTCCGGTTGACCCACCAGCCCTCGGCGTCCTGCAGGGAGATCAGTTTCCGCGCCAGCTCGCCGCGCCAGCGGTGTTCCCGCCCCTCGGCATCCTCGAGCACCTCCCGGCCCAGGGCGTTCAGGGCCTTGGCGAATGTGTGGTAGTAGTAGTACAGGCCGGTGTTGCCGAGTCCGGGATTCTCCTCCACCGAGTAGTTCCTGCTGATGTAATCCAGCACGGCCTGTACTCGCTGGTCCTCGGGACCCAGCTCGGCATGGATCATGCTCTTCAGGCCCGCATAGCTCATGCTGCCGTAGGAAGTGTAGCCGCCGGCTTTCGATTCGTCCGGAGCGTAGATGAATCCGCCGTCTCCCTCAGGCCCCGTTCGTCCCTCCCCGGGAGCGTTCTGGCAGCGCTCGAGAAAGGTGATGGCGCGGGAATAGAAGACCTTGCGCTGCTCCTGCAGCTCTTCGCCGTAGCTGCTGCGTCTTTCGCTTCCCGCGAACTCGAGGTCGCGCAGGGACTCCAGGGCCCACTGCAGGTTGGAGAGGTCCGGCCGGTCCTCGGAGTCGTAGCCGATGCCGCCGTACCAGCTGCTGTCGCTGTCCACGCTCTCGGATTCGTCGAACTGGCGACCCAGCAGAAAGAGCGTGGCCCGGTCGATGATGGGCTGGTACTCGGGCATGTCGGCCATCTTGAAGGTGCGCAGGCAGATGGATGTGTTGTAGACCGGCTGGTCCACGGTGTAGATGCCGCCGTCCTCCTGGACGCAGCCCTCGAGGAAGGCGTAACCCTTCCGTATCACGGGATTGTCCATCCCGGCCAGCATGTGGCTGCGGCGGATCGCTTCCAGCGCCAGCGCCGTGATGGCGGGGTAGTGGTTCCAGCTCCCGTCGTCCTTCTGCTGCCCGGCCAGCCACATCAGTCCCTGTCTCACGCTGTGTTCCAGCTCGTACTGCAGCGAGACGTCCAGGGGAGCGGCCGGCGAGGAGACCGCGAGCAGGGAAACGGTGAGCAGGCCGAGTGCGGATCTTCCGGCCGGCCGCGGCTTGTGTCTCAGGTGCATCTCAATCTCCTTTCCCCTGGCAGTCGAAAACCAGCACGCCGGCGGTTCCGCGGATCGGTACCCGGGTGCTGTCCACGATGTAGAAGGTGTCGTCGAATACGTTCTCGCGCGGGTTCTGCAGGATGGCCGAGGGATCATAATACGTGGCCGCCAGGCTGCCCGTCTCCTCGGCCGCGAAGCGTCCGTCGGCGTCAAAATAGGAGCCCGAGAACCGCCACGCGTTCCCCCGCATGGCTCGCTTCGCGTGCACGTTGCGAATCAACTCCGACACGGGAGTCGTGCCTTCGGCGCTTTCGAAGAGGATCCTCAAGCTGTCGCCGGTGAAGTGTTCCGGCGGAGATCCCTTGAGCAGCAGCGTGTCGTTGCCCATCTCCAGGCCCATCAGGAGCAGCGCCACCTGCAACTGATAGGGCCGGATGTCGCACACGAAAAGCGCCTCGTGCAGCTTGCCCCAGGGCGCGCAGACCAGTACCTCCAGCAGGCCGCGGTCCATGTTGACCTCAGCGGGCACACGGATCCAGCGCTCGGCAAGGTCGATCTCCAGCTCGCCCAGGCCGTAGCGATCGTCCCCGAGGGGCAGCAGTTGCGGCTTCTGCGGGTCGGCGGATGCCTGCTCCGGCGGCCCGGGCCGGTCTGCCGCACCGGCCCTCAGGCAGGCCGCCATAGCGAAGACCAATAGAAAGGAGAAGCGAAAGAACCGGCTCATGGAGGAACCCTCTTTTCAGGTGTCTTCTTAGGAGTCAGTCGAACTTCTTGAAGGTAACAAATGGCCGGTCGCGCGATCGACTGTTCCTCCGGCGATTCCAGCTTGCATTTCCTGCCCCTGATGGTTTTCTTCAGTTCAGGAGACTGTCGGACTTGGCCCTGTGGTCTGCATCCGCTTCGAGGAAATTGTTCCAAGCCCGCGAGCTCCCGGATCTACAGGAAAGCTGCAAACATGCATCACAAGCTGGATACGAGGACGGCATCGAGCAGGGTCTTTCTGGCCGCGCTGGTCATCGGTGTTCTTCTGACCACCCTGCCGCCGGCGTCTTTCGCAGCACCTGTTTCGGAAGCCGACACTTCCTTCGTGGAGCTGGAAGAAGTGGTGGTCACCGCCACGCGCAGCGAGCTGTCGCCGCTCAGCGTGCCCGCCGCCGTTTCGCTGCTGGAAGGCAGGCGCCACCTTTTCCGCAGGCAGTGCCGGAACCTGCCCGAAGCCCTTGGCGCCGTTAGCGGGGTGATGGTCCAGAAGACCGCTCACGGCCAGGGATCTCCCTACCTGCGCGGCTTCACGGGATTCCGGACCCTGCTGCTGGTGGATGGCGTCCGCTTGAATAACTCGGTCTTCCGCGACGGCCCCAACCAGTACTCCAGCACCATCGATCCCCTGTCCCTGGAGCGCGTCGAGGTGCTCAAGGGGCCCGCATCGGTGCTCTACGGCAGCGACGCCGTCGGCGGAACCGTGAACTCGCTGTCGATTCCCTCGTCGGCGGGGACGCCGGGCTTCGAGCAGCGCTTGTATTACAGGTACTCCAGCGCGGACGCCTCCCACGTGAGCCGCGCGGCCCTTGCTGGTTCCGTCGGCGAGCGCGCCGGATTCGCGGCGGGCCTCTCCGTCAAGGATTTCGGCGACGTGCGGGCGGGCGGACAGGTGGGGCTGCAGCCGCACACCGGCTACGACGAATGGGACCTGGATCTGCGACTCGACTGGCGTCCCGCGCCCGCGTCGAGGTTCTCGCTGCTGATGCAGCATGTATCACAGGACGACGTCTGGCGGACGCACAAGACGATCTTCGCCGTGCCCTGGGAGGGGACGGACACGCCCGACCCGGCGCGGGCCGAGAAGCGGCGCAGCCTGGATCAGCGACGGACGCTGTTCGCCCTGGATTCCCGTTTGAGCTGCGCCTCGGCGCTGTGCGACGAGCTGCGGATGACGCTCTCGCTGCATCTGCAGTCGGAGGAACGCCTGCGGATCAGGCCGCCGAAATCCGGCAGCTCCGACGATCGCACCGATCGCCAGGGCTTCGACGTGGCCACGGTGGGGTTCAGCCTGCAGTCGCTCAAGCGGGCGGGCACCTCGCAGTGGACCTGGGGAGCGGAGTTCTACCGCGACGGGGTGGACTCCTTCCGCCGTGACTACTACGCGGACGGATCGCTGAAACGGGAACACATCCAGGGTCCCGTGGCCGACGACGCACGTTACGACCTGCTGGGAATCTACCTGCAGAATCGCCGTTCTCCGCTGCCCAGCCTGGACCTGCTGCTCGGCCTGCGGCACACCCACGCCCGGGCGGTCGCCCGAAAACTGAAAGACCCGGTGTCCGGCGAGGCGACCTCGCTCAGCGCGGGCTGGAGCCGCCTGGTTTCCAGCGCCCACCTGATGTATTACCTGGACCGCGTCGAAAGCGTGAACCTCTTCGCGGGCGTGTCGCAGGCCTTCCGCGCCCCGAACCTGTCCGACCTTACGCGCTTCGACACCGCGCGCAGCGACGAGATCGAGACCCCGGCCCCGGGACTGGATCCCGAGAACTTCCTCACGATGGACCTGGGAGTGAAGGTACGCAAGGGCCGGCTGTCGGGACAGCTTGCGACGTACTACACCTTGATTGAGGACCTGATCTTTCGCACGCCCACCGGCAGGATGATCGAGGAGGACCACGAGGTCACCAAGCTCAACGGCGGCAGCGGCTTCGTCAAAGGCGTGGAGGGGGACCTGCGGCTGGCACTGCACCGCGACCTGTCGTTCAGCGTATCCGGACACTGGATCGACGGCGAGACGGACACCTACCCCACGTCGACGGCGACGGCCGTGCGGGAACCGCTGAGTCGCTTGATGCCCGCGATGCTGGCCGCCACTCTGAACTGGTCTCCGGTGCAGCGATCCTGCTGGGCCGAGATCGAGCTCAGAGCGGCGGAAAAGCAGGACCGGCTCTCGTCGCGCGATCGGGCGGACACCCAGCGGATCCCTCCCGGAGGCACTCCCGGGTACGCCGTCTGGACACTGCGCGGCGGCTGGCGCCCCCTTCCAGGCCTGGAGCTGGCGCTGGCCTTCGAGAACCTGAGCGACGAGGATTACCGGATACACGGCTCGGGACAGAACGAAGCGGGCCGCGGAGTCGTCTGCAGCCTGGACCTGCGGTTCTGAATCCTCCCGGCCGACGGATCGAGTCGGATACACACAGCCAAGGGGAAGAACAATGCCCGCCCACCACTGCATGAACCTGCCCTTCCGGGCGCTCGTTCCGGCGCTCGGAACATTCTGCTGTCTCACGGCCCTGGCCGTGCCCACGGCGATCTCGGACGGCCCGGAAAACGACTACGAGTCCTGGATCGGCCGGCTGGACGACGGCCGGCTGCTGGTGATCTTCGACCGCAACCCGGACTGGCAGTCGGGCGACCTGTATCGGTCCGTCTCGGAAGACGACGGCGCCAGCTGGAGTTCTCCCGAACCGGTAATCACGGTTCCGGGCGACCAGGCCACGCTGTGCTTCCAACAGCTCCCGGACCTGAGCATCCACCTGTGGTACGCCTCCAACGAAAGCGGCGATTACCGGATCCACGCGGCGCACTCCGCGGACGCGGAAACCTGGACCGAGGACGGCCAGGTGGACCTGGGATGGTGGGCCGGGATCGACTACTACGATCCGACAGTCGCGCTGGAGCCCGACGGATCACTGACCATGTGCTACGTGGTCTCGGGTCTGGGCGCCTACGTGGCGCGCAAGCCGGCGGGCGGATCCTGGGACACGGATCGCCGCCTGGTGGCCACGGGGGGTCAGCGCGCCCGGATCATGAAGCACGGCGACGGCACCTACGTCGCGGTGTACCACAAGCGCTCGGGACCGAGCCAGTACGACTACGACGTGTTCCTCAGGACTTCGATGGACCTCGACTCCTGGAGTCCGGAACTCCGGATGACCACCAACCTCAACTCGCACGATCCCTTCGTCGGCGAGATGTGCGACGGCTCGTACCGGCTGTATTACGCAAAGTACTCGCCGCCGGCCTACAACCTGTTCCTGCGCAGGTCCTGGAACGCCGTCGACTGGGACCCGGAAGAGCAGGTGACCTCCGACGCCGTCAACAACACGCAGCCCCATTTCCTGGCCGAACCCGGGCTGTTCCACCTGGTCTGGGCGCACGCCGTCTCCTACCCCTACGATCACGACGTGTACTACGAGAATTCGGATTGCCCGGCGGGAGTGGTGGAGGACCTGCAGATAGCCCTCGCGGGCGACGGCGTGCTGCTGAGCTGGAGCCACTACGAAGCGGCGACGTTCAAGATCTACAGCGGACCCGAACCCTACGGGGATCTGCCGCAACTCGAAGGCGTGACCACGGAGACGGAGCTGCTGATCCCCGGCGCTCTGGAGCAGGGGCGGCGCTACTACGCGGTGCGGGTGGTCCACTGAGGCGGGTTTCGCCGGGCATCGATCACAGGGAATCCAGGAACTTCGCCAGGAAGCGCGTCGCCTGGTCAGCGAAGCGAAAGACCGGAATGCCGGCACGCTCCAGCTCGCGCACCAACGGATCGTATAGCGCGCCCGAATCGACGGCCGTCACGAAGGGCGTGTCACATGTCGCGCGCAGCTTCGCCAGCCGTGCGCAAATGGCCTCCGACGCGCCAAGGTCCTCGCCGTGATGGTCGGCGGGTGGCAGCGTCTGCATCGCGGCGGTGAGCGGCACGATGGAAACCACGGCGGCATCCACTCCCGGGTCCTCGAGCACGGCGCGCAGGCAGTCCTCCCAGACGCGCTCATCGGCCATGGGCGTCAGGTCCAGCGGGTTGCGCACATCCACCAGCGCGTCGATTCCGCTGCTCGAGAATGCGCGGTGAAGGCGCTCCTCGGTCGCGGGGGCGAAGTTCGCCAGTTCCATCCGCACTTCGCGTCCCTGGACCGTGCGCCGCAGGTTGTCGGCCATGCCCACGCACTCGAAGCCCGCGTTGGAGATCAAGCCCACTCCGGGCGCCCGGGCTTTTTCGGCGCCCGGCGGCGGCAGCTTGCCGCGAAGCCCGTGATGCAGCCGCACGCGGCTCTCGAAGTCCTCGAAGAACTCCAGCGCGTCCGCGCCCGCCGCCTGGAACAACTGCCGGCAGGTCTCGAAGTCCCCGGCGATCGAGGCCGTGTGACCCTCGCTGGCGGAACGGCCTTCCGCCGTGCGGCCAGCCTTGTACAGCAGCAGCCGCTTCCCACGCCCGGCCAGACGCCGGGCTGTCCTGACGGCTTTCAGACCGTCCAGGTCCCGGAAACCTTCCACGTAACACGCTACCAAGTCCGTGTCGGGATCTTCCGCGAGGTATTCGATGAAATCGCCCACGGTGAGATCCGTCTGGTTGCCGAGGCTGAGGGCGTAGACCGGATCAAGGTCCGCGATGCGCGACATCCTGGAGATCATGAAGGCGCCGCTCTGCGACAGGTAGGCGATGCCGCCCCCGGCGTCCCCGGCGGGCCGCGGCAGCTTGTACTCGGGAATGAACAGCGTGTTGACTCCCGCCTCGCGAGAGTAGATGCCCAGGCAGTTCGATCCGACGATCACGGGACCGGCGCCGGGCAGCTCGCGCGCGCGCGCGATCACCCGGTCCAGTTCCTCGCCGATGGCCCCTCCGCCCTCCTTTTCCGCGATTCCGCCCGGGATCACGATCACCGACTCCGCGCAATCGCACTCGCCGATCGCCTCCAGCGTCGCCGGAACCTGTTCCGCATTCACCGCCAGCACGAAGAGGTCCACCTTCTCCGGCAGCTCCGCCGGCTGGGCAACGCAGGGAATTCCCGCGATTTCCGTCTCGCCGGGTTTCACGATGTGGATGCGCTCGCGCGGGAAATCCGCGTCCAGCAGGTTCTGCAGGATCGTGCGGCCGATGTTCATCCTTCGTGATACGCCCGCCAGGGCGACGCTGCGGGCGTGCAGGAGATTGCGGATTTTGTGCAAGGGCCTGGCCGGCGCCGGTCGCGGAAGCTCGCCCAGCCGCATCAGTCCGTCCAAGGGCATCAAGCCGCCCTTTGATACGACCAGCGGGTTGACCTCAAGCTCCTCGAGCAGGCAGGGAGCCTTCCCGGCCAGCGGCGAGAATTCGCGGGCCAATTCCGCGAAGGCGCAGAGCGCCCGGACCAGCCCGGAGTCTTCCACCGTCCTGCTGCTTCCCCGGGTTCCGCCGCTCAGGCGCTCGTAGACCGCCGTCCGGCGCAGCATCTCCAGGGCCGCCGCTTCGTCGAAATCCGCTGCGCTGCGGATCGCGTGGCCCCGTCCCGGCTGCAGGCGCTGGGCGTAATACTCGGCGTCCGTGCCGCCGGCGCCGAAGGTGATCACGGGCCCGAACTCCCGCGACCAGCGGACGCCCAGCAGCAGCTCGGAACCGAATTCCCCGCTGTAAGACACGTGCTCGACGAGCAGGATCCCCCTCAGGGGCGCCGGAGCGGAAGCGCGCAATTCCGCCAGCGCCCGATCGACCGCATCCACGCTGCGCTCGACTATGCGCACCCCGCCCGCTTCGCTCTTGTGCAGGAGCTGCTCGGAGACCATCTTCAAAACGATCCGCCCGCCGCTGAAGGATTCCAGCAGCTCCTCGTCCGCGCGGGCTTCGACCTCGAGCAGTACCCGGGAGGGCGTCCGCAGGCCGAGGCAATCGAGCAGCTCGTAGACTTCGTGTTCCAGCAGCACGCGGCGCCGCTCCTCGAGTACGCCATGGATCAGCCCCGCCAGGCCCTCGTAATCAAGAATGTGACTCAATCGACCCTTTTCCTTTCGCTTGGAAGTCGCTGGATCGCCGCGCCCTCGCGCCCGCGCGGCGCCGTTCCGTCGTTGGATCAGCCAAAGTAGCACTAGGAGTCCGACAGACTCCTAATGGACCGGGCGCTGGGCCTCATCCATTATATTCAGTGGACGAGGTCGCAGCAGAGACGAAGAGAGAACCAGCCGATGCAGAAAGCGGGAAAGACGGGCGCGGACGGCGCTCCCTCGAAAGACAGGGCGGCGGGATCGAGCCCGAAGAAGACTTCGCGCCGCCGCCGAGGCAGGGGACGGCGCGGCTCCTCGGAGGTGCAGGGTGGCCGGACGAAAGGCCGGCAGGCGACCGGATCCGAGACGGGGACCGGGGACCGCAAGGGTACGGAGAAAAGGGCCACCGCTCCCGGGGGGGAATCCCGGGGCCGGGAATCCGCCGCCGCGGACCGCCCAGAGCGCCGGAAAGGCGGGCGCGGTACGCCACGCAAAGGCAGGCGCAGGAGCGATCGTGACCGGCGCCGCCAGGATCGCTCGGATCAGCCCTCGCGCAGACGACAGAAAGCCCCGCCGGAGGAGGCCGTTCCCGCGCTGGAGGATTGGGCCTTCGATCACAAAGGATACACGGTCTGGATGGGCTTCCAGCGGATCATCCCACCGATGTCGGACGGCAGCAACCGCCGGGCCTACGTGGTGGACATCCACGCCGGCGAAGAAGCGGTGGATTCCGGACAGCTGCCCCTTGTCGACGAACTGCGGGGCCTCTTCGCCTGCTGCGACAGCGTCGACAAGGCGAAGAAAGGCCTGCAGGAAGATTTCCAGCGCAGATCCGAAGAGCTTGAGCTGCCCGATGCGGATACGCTTGCGGCCCCGGCGTCCGCCGAAAGCCCCGGCGCCGGAGTCCCTTCCACGTCCACCGGGGATGATGCCACGGAGAGGGCTTCGACTGAACCATCCGGCCGGGAAAAGGACGCGGGCGAGAGTGACAAGCACGCCCCCGCCGGCAGCGCCCTGGCTACGGCCGAGTTTCTTCCCCTGGATACCGACCAGGAGGAAATCGACCGGATCAATGCTCGCCATCGCAGGTAGCGCCTGAACCCTGCGTCGAAAATGCTGCAGTCGGCGAGCGGGATGATTCCATCTCCCTCCGAGCCCGCTTGTTCTACCTACCATTGGTTGTATTGAGCAAAAATCCCCTGAAGATGTGGAAAGTTTTTCCCAGGACTTAAGAAGTTCGGGAGTTTTAGGGTTCTCAAGTGCTGAAGTTTTTGAGTCGAGCCGATAAGAACTCCAAAGCCGGCGGTGAGTGCTTCAGTCGCAGGCGTCGCATCGGCAGCAGGAGGTTCGACTTGGCTTTCAGAATCAATCACAATGTGACATCGCTGACCGTCCAGCGGCATTTAAGCAACACGATCCGGGACCTGGACCGGGCGGTGGAGAGGCTTTCCTCGGGCCTCAGGGTCAACAACGCCTGGGACGATCCCGCGGCCCTGGCGGTCTCGGAAAAGTTCCGCGCGCAGATCGCGAGCATGGAGGAAGCCGAGCGCAACACGAACACCGGCATCAACCTGCTGGCCACCGCCGAGGGGGCGCTTTCCACAATCGACGAGAAGCTCACGCGGATGCGGGCGCTGGCCGTGGAAGCCGCCAACGGAACCCTGACCAGCCTGGACCGCAGCTACCTGGACGTGGAGTTCCAGCAACTGAAGAGCGAGATCACGCGCATCGCCCAGGTCACCAACTACAACGGTCTGAACCTGATCGACGGCACCTACAGCAGCAGCGGCATTACCCTGCAGGTGGGCACCTACACCGTCTCGGGCGAGGATTACTATTCGCTGACCCTGAACGACATGAGTTCCAGTGCCCTGGGCATCAGCTCCGCTGAACTGACCACCACGGCCCTGGCCCAATCCGCCATCACGCTGATGGACAGCGCGATCAACGAGAAGGATACGGAGCGCACGCGCATCGGCGCCTACGTCGAACGCCTCCAGTACACGCTGGAGAACCTGCAGGTGGCCCGGGAGAACGCCGTCGACTCTGAGTCCACCATCCGCGACGCGGACATCGCCGAGGAAACCTCGAACATGGTCCGGGCGCAGATCCTGATGCAGTCGGGCGTGGCCATGCTGGTGCAGGTCAACACCCAGCCTTCGCTGGCGCTGGAACTGCTCTGACAAACAGCCTTCAACTCTTGTCCGCCTGGACAGGTTGACGATCTGCAAAAGGGCCGGCTTCTCCACAGCCGGTCTTTTCTATCCGGGCCCAAACAAAGGAACCCGCCGATCCGCAGACCGGCGGGTTCGAAACATCCGTTCAGTTGAATCCTAGAACTCGAAGCGCAGCGTCCACCATTGGGAAGCGTCGAAGAGCTCGTTGGGATTGTAGCTCCAGTCCACGTAGACGTTGTTGGCCCCCAGGTCCAGCTTGAAGCCCACGCCGCCGGCCCAGGAATAGAGGTATTCCTGGTTACTCTCGAGCTGCGAGGCGTAGACGTAGCCGGTCCGCAGAAAGACCTGGCTGCGGAAGGCGTATTCCGAACCGAAGCGGTACTCGTCCGAGCTGGAGTGGTTGGCCTGGTACGTGCCGTAGAAGGTCAGGCGGTTCAGCGGGTCCTCGATGGCGTCGTAGGCCAGTCCGAACTGGAACGTGGAAGGCAGATCGAAGGGAGCGAACTGAGGTTTCACCACGCGCGAGGCGGCACCTTCTTCGTCGTCCCGGAAGTCGACGCGCTCCGTGCCGCCGTAGCCGTCGAATTCCATCACCGGCCCGTAGTTCTTCAGCACGATACCGAATGACAGGCCGGTCATGGGCGTCTCCACCTGCACCCCGAAGTCGGCGGCCCAGCCCGTGGCGCTCATGTCCTTGATCTTTTCGCTGAGCAGGTTGAGGTTGATGCCCAGGCTGACCCGGTCGTTCATCCGGCGCGCCCAGCCCATTGTCACTACCGTGAACCTGGGTTTGATGATGTTGCCGGTTCCTTCCGGCATGGCTTCGGTGGTCTCGATCAGGTCGCCGATGTTGAGAATCCGCGCGGCGAGGCCGAAGGCCCCCACCTCGCCGAAGTTGTGCGCGGCGGCGAACTGGTGGAGTTTCATGTCGGCCCAGTACTGGTACGAGCCGAAGGTCGCCTCCGAGGATTTCAGATTGGCCATCCCGCCGGGATTCCAGAAGATGGCCTCGACACCGCCGGCATCGCCCAGGAACGAACCCATCAGGGCGGTCCCGCGGGCTCCCACGGGGATGCGCAGCTCGTGCGCGCCGGTAGTGCCGACCGAACTGACTCCCGCCTGGGCGGAAATGCCGCAGGCGAGCAGGGTGCCCAATACGACACCGATGTGTTTCATGCGGAACATGGCTCCTCCCAAGCTTTGATCAATACTCCTTCAGTCGCTCTTCTTCGAGCATCACGGCCAGCTTGCCGAAGGTGTCGCCGTAGCCCGGCGCCTCCACGTAGTACACGTAGACGCCGCTGGCCACGTAGATGCCGTATTCGTTCTTCAGGTCCCAGGAGAGCTCGTTGCCGCCCGGGCTTTTGTAGAGCGTGCGCACGTGGTCTCCGGCGATGTTGAGAATCTTGATCGTGGCCGTCTCGGGCAGCCGGGTGAACTTGACCACCTTGACGTCCGACTTGGTCTCGTAGTAGCTGTGGCCGTAGTAAGGATTCGGCACGACGAGGATTTCGGACAGCGTGCTCGTGCTGCGCATGATCTGCAAGGGCGTGGTCACGATGTGGATCACGTCCACGCTGGTGTAGGGCTGGGCCGCGATGTAGAGAAAAGTGCCTGGACCGGCCGCCAGGGCGCCGTCGAAGGTATCCTCCTCGTAGAGCAGCCTGGGCCAGAGCGCCCACAGCACGTCGGCCGCGGGACCCGAGTTGTCGTCGTCGTAATCCACCGCTCCGTTGTAGTCGCTGTCCATGATGAACAGGTACTGCCGCCCGCCCAGCGCGTCGTCGTTGGGATTCCACACGGCGTCCGCCGTGTACGCGGGATCGGCCGGATCGTCGTGCTCGACGAAGCAGGCGTTCAGCTGCCGCGGAGGATCCACGGTGACGTCCCATGCGCTGCCCGGGAAGGTACCGATGCCGTCGAAGGCGTAACCCAGGTCGCGGCGATAGACCGCCGCGTCGGTCCAGTCGTCCTCGTTCGGCGTGAGACGGATCTCGACCGTCTTCATGTCCTCGAGCTCCAGGGTCGAGCCGAAGAAGTCCGGCCCGAGCGAGGCTCCGCCGCCGAACATCGGTCCGCCCCAGTCGACTCCGTACAGCCACTGGCCCGCTTCTCCGTCGTCCGGGATCCATTCCCAGCCTCCGGCCACGATGTCCGGGTGGTTCTCGACGCCGATCACCATGCCCTCGAAGTAGGGATAGCTCACGTTCGGATCGGCGGTATGGTTCGTTCCCTCTTCGATCAGCACGTCACCCGTGTTCAAGTTGGACAACGTGTAATACAGCAACTCGTTCACCTCCAGGGTGTCCACGGTGTAGGTCGTGTCGGTGAACGTGATCTCGTAGGTGTCGCCCGTGATCGCCGTCTCATCGACGATGTTCACGTCGATCGGCCCGGTGCCGGTCCCCGACACGTGGACCACTTCCGCCGTGACCGAGGACCAGTCGGCGCCCGCCGGTCCGCCGGCGGGAACCGCCATGTAGATCGCCTTGGAGGATTCCAGGAAGTTTTGCAGGGAGTCGGCGGGATTGTCGCTGTAGCTGTACGCGGACAGCGCGAAGTAATACGGGTGGTTGTTCACCAGTTGGGGATTGCCGGACCAGGTGAAAACGTCTTCCGTGATCTCGGCCTGGAACTGGATGCCCGAGTTCGGACCGAACTGGGTGGGCTGCGGGTACAACTCGCCCGTGTCGATGTCGAAGGACCAGGTGTAGATCGTCTCCACGTCGTCGATCAGGTCGTAGGTGGCGATGCGCTCCCAGGGTCCGGCCGAGGTCTCGCCCTGCCAGAGATTATAACCCTGGAAGGGGTAGTCGCCGCTGTTCTGGATCGAATTGTCCGACCAGGCCAGGGCGGCTTCGTTGGGCAGCGAAGCAGTGGTCAGGAACTCCGGGATTTCCGGAGGCTGCCGGACGACGAAACCGTTGTCGAAGACCTCCTGGGCCAGCTTGTCGATGAAACGCAGGTAGGTGATACTCGACAAGCGGTTGCCGCCGCGCGCGGCTATGATCGCAGCGTAGACCTCCACCGTGTCACCGGGCGCCAGGAAGAAGGGCCCGGCGGAAAGCATGTAGCGCCGGTCCGCGGGATCGAAGTCCAGCTCTCCCGTGCCCGTCACGGGATCGCCCGGCATCTGGAAGGTGGTGCCGTTCTCCAGCGGCGTGCCGTCGATGTTGAGGCCCTGCATGTAGTTGTAGGAATCGACGTAGGAGTGCGGGTCCGTGCCGTTGATGTACTTGTTGAAGGAAGTCATCGGCAGGAATTCCGGAAATTCGCCGGTAGCCGGCGGCCATTCGACACCGTAGTTGTTGCGCGGACCCTTGAAGAAATCGTAGCCCACCGCCGGCGGGGAACTGCCATAGGCCTTGTCCTGGTTGGTGGCGTTGTAGCAGAAACCCAGGCCGATGTCAGGATCGCAGCCCACGTAATCGTCGCCCGCGCCGCCCAGGTCCGGATCACTCCACAATGACGCAAAGGCGTTGTGCAGGGTGTCCGCGTTCTCGGGCGAGTAGAGGATCGTGTAGCGCATGAAGATCACGTTGCCCAGGGCGTCGGCGCGGTCGAAGGCGAAGGTCGTCTGGCGTACTTCCACGTTGAGCGGATCGGTGGAGCCCGCGTCGTTGCTGTGCACGCCGGGGTCGCTGTCGTTGAAAACCGTGAAGGTCATCTGGTCCGCGCCCAGGGCGTCGACCCAGGGAGACCAGGTGGAATCCGTGGGGATCCCATCGTCGTCGTGTTCCGTGTGATACCAGGCGAAGGGCGCGCCCTGGTCCTCGGGCCACTCGATGTAGTCCTCGTCGGTCAGCGGGATCATCGCGTTGGGATCGGGTCCCTGCTTGTCCTGGATTTCGTAGCCCTCGGCCGCCCTGGCGAGGTGGTTCTTGTAGATCTTGTACACGCGGTGCTCGGGCGCGTCGGGGTCGCCGCCCAGCACGCCGGGCACGTATTCCTGCGAGTACTCGGACACCGTGACCAGCGTGTCGCCGCCGCGGATGCCCCCGAGCCACAGTCCGGAATCGTAGACCACGGTCTTGTCGGAAAGCGGGTAGGTGTTGGGAAAGTACAGGCCGTCCGCCTTGCCGCGGGCGTTGGATTTGTCATAGGCGAACGCGCCCACGTTGGTCACGAACATGTCCAGCTGGTTGGCGTCGATCGTCATCGTGGTGTGATACACGTCCGTCTCGGCGGCCCCTTTCTGCACGGGTTGCCCGGCGGATTCGTATGCGAGCGACGGGACCGCACAGGCCACCAGGACCGCCAAGGCTGCTGAAGTGATTTTTCGCTTCATCTATCGGCTCCTTCGTTTTCCTAGTAGCGTACGGCCAGGCCGACCTGCACCATGCGCGGCACGTTCCAGTTGTTCGGATCGGTTTCGCGCAGCCGGTAACGCGCCTCGCCCTCTTCGCCCTGGTCGGCGACCCAGTTCTGGCCTTCGGGGGTCTCGAGCCAGTAAGTCGTGCCGGCGACGCCCGAGGACTCCCAGACGGAGACGAAGTTCTCGGCGTCCAGGACGTTGATCACATTGCAGAAGAGGTCGAGTTCGGACCTGTAGAGCGGGATCGTGCGGGTCAACCGGAAGTCCAGCTGGTAGGTCCAGTCGATGTAGACGCTGTTGATCGAGCGCTCGTTCTCGGGAAATGTGGCGCCCAGCGAGACTTCGTTGTAGACCACCTTCTTGGTGTAGGGTCGTCCGCTGGCGGCGTCGAGATTGAATCCGAAGGTGGTGTTCTCCAGGAATGGATAGCCCCCGATCCGCGGGCCGTCGTTCTTGTCGAAGGTGTAGGTCACAACGCCGCTGACGTGGTGCCGGCGGTCGAAGACCAGCGGGTTGCTGAACTTGGGCGGATCGCTCCCGGTCCAGGCGACGCGGTCGTTGCCGTTGTTGGAGGATCCCGTGCCGTTGGCCCAGGACAGCGTGTAGTTGACAGCCGCGGCGAACCGCTTGTAGGGCTTCAGGCGGAATTCGAACTCCAGGCCCTTGCTCACCGCCCGGTCCATGTTGAAATAGGTGCTGTAGCTCGAGGGCTCCGCCGAGATGTTCTGGGCGTTGACGTAGTCCTCGATGCTCTTGTAGTACGCCGTGAAGGCGAAGACCGAATACTCCCCGAGCGCATGGTCGATGCCGAATTCGTAGGACGTGGTCTTGGTGGGTTCCAGGTTCGGGTTGCCGATCACCGTGTGATACGGGCTGTCGGCGACGATGTGCTCGAAGTAGTCGTAGTCCACGTAGTAGCTGTAGAAGGCCGGGAACTGGGTGTAGCGGCCGTAATTGAAGTGGAAGGTCGTCACGTCGCTGACCGGGAAGCTGACCCCCAGCCGCGGGCTCCAGATGCTGAAGGCGCTGGTGGCCTCCGTGTCGTCGTTGATGTCCCACGATCCGTCGGCGCCGAAAGGAGTGTGCGGATCCTTGATCTGCCGGGCGTCCGGATCGAGGTAATCCCAGCGCAGCCCCACGTTGACCCGGATGCCGTACTCCAGGCGGATCTTGTCCTGCGCGTAGAATCCCATCACCACGGGCTTGTGGGGTCCTGTGACGTCTCCGCCCGCGTCGGTCTCGACACCGTTCTCCGTGTAACCGAAGTTGTTCAGGTCGATGAAGGCCGCGGCGTTGTCCGGGCGAACGGCGTTGGGGAACCCGTGCTCGTAAAAACGCAGGGTGTAGGTCTGCATCTCCAGCCCGGTCTGGAAGTCGTGCTCTCCCCACAGTTTCTGCAGGTCGCCGCGGAATGAGTAATACTCCGTCTTGCGCTTCATGAAGTTGCGGTACATCCGTCCTTCCTGCCAGAACAGGGCCGTGGCGTCGTAGTTGGGCATCTGCACCGTGCCGTAGGCCCAGATGTCGTCGCGGAAGGAATTGTCGCCCCTGAAACGCTCGATGGCCGTGTAGTTCGCTGTGAGAGTGTAGTTCAGGTCTGCCGCCACGGCGTGGTTGTAACGCACATAGGCGGCCAGGTTCTCGTCGTGATACCAGGGCATGTGCTCCAGGTTGAAGTAGTAGCTGTGCCGGTACTCGTTCCAGACTTCATCCGAGTAGAGCAGGCCCACGTCGAGCCGCATGTTGTCCGTCGGATTGGTGGTGATCTTGGCGGCCAGCGCGTCCCAGACGGTGCTGTTCTTGGACTTGACGCCCCGGTCGACCCAGGAAGGCGAGCGGTCGCCGTGGTCGCCGCGCTCGTAGGCGGCGAAGATCCGGTAGCGGTTGTTTCCGGGAATGATGGGACCCGACACCGCGAAGCCGTACTTGTCCTGTTCGAAGGAGTGATCCTCGTCGTTGATCACGCGGTCGGTGCTCATCTCCGCTTCGGCGTGGTAGTCTTCGCCGCCCGACTTGGTCGTCCAGTTGACCACGCCGGACATGAAGCGGCCGTACTCGGCGGAGAAGTTGCCCTTGAGGAAACTCAACTCGTTCCAAGCCAGGTCAGGCACGCGGAAGGTCACGAACCCGGAATAGGGATCGTTGAGCGACACGCCGTCCACGTTGAACATCACTTCGTCGTCGCGCGATCCGCGAACGGAGATCTTCGGCCCGTTGGTGTTCTCGTTGTAATAACGTCCCGCGTTGGAGGTGTTGTAGCTGTAGCTCTGCACGCCGGACTGGATCTTGATGATGTCCGAGTAGCCGCGCACGGGCAGGTTCTGCAGGTCGGCCGATTCCGTGATCTGCACGCTTGAAGTCTTGTCGATCTCGATCAGCGGCCGCTCGGCGAAGATGGTGACCACCTCGCCCGCGATGGCCGTTTCCTCCAGATTGACGTCCATGGCCGCCTGCAGGTCGGCGTGGATCTTCAGATTCTCGACGGCGGCCGTCTTGTAGCCGACCGACGTGACACGCAGCGTGTAGGTGCCCGCCGGGATGTTGTTGATCTGGAAGACGCCGTTGATGTCGCTCGCCGAACCGAGCGGCGTCTCTTCGAGCACGACGTTGACGCCGGCGATCGGCTCCCCGCTGGCCGCGTTGCTCACTTTACCCCGCAGGCTTCCCGTCGTCGCCGCCAGCAGAAGCGCGGGAAAGATGAGCAGACACAACCAATAGGTCATGAAACTTCGTTTCATACCGTACCTCCTGTTATCTTCCGAATGCTTGGGATTTCCCTTTCTGCCACTTCTTCAGCAGTGTTGCTTTCCGGCCTGCGGGAGGCGCCGCCTCGGTCCCGTTCGTATGATCGATTGGAGCATACCGCCGACAAACTGTCCGTGATACATCTCCGATCGTTTCGAGTATTACGGCTGGGAGCAGCGTGACAACTGCTCTTTCATGGCAAGCAGATCGTTGCGTCACTCCGCATCACGCGGAGCATTACATTCAATGCTATTCAAGCCGTGACTCATTGTCAAGTCCGAGTGTCACATGGGTGCGGTCGAACCGATCCGTCGTCCGGTTAGGTTACGAAGCTTTGTCCCGCCTCGAATCGTCGGCGAACCGCAGAATTCATCCCACTCCGAAATGTCAGAACATTGTCACCCTATGTTCAAAATGTGATAATAAGGATATACATTGATGGTAGTTACCTAGAGCTCGATGCCTGGCCGGCGATCCCTATAGCTGTATTGCCGCCATGTACGAGCATGCATGGAATCGTTCACATCTGAAGCAGGGAGGCTCTTTTGAAACGGTTTATTTGCCCACTTTTCCTCATGCTGACACTGCTCGTCTTGCCGCTGCAAGCGCAGGATTATGTTGGAGATGCAAGCTGCAGCGGCTGTCACGCCAACATGCCCGAAACCGGCTTCTTCGATGCTTACATGGATTCGGGACACCCCTGGAAGATCTACCACGTCGAAGGTTCCGAACCCGGAGCCGACACCTGGCCGCACACGCCTGTTCCGCCGCTGCCCGTTGTCGAGGGAGTTCAACTCGGTTGGGGCGACGTGGAATACGTGATCGGCAACTTCTTCTGGAAGACCCGCTTCATGGATCGCGAGGGCTACATCTACACCGGTGACGAGGGTGAAACCACCCAGTGGAACCTGGCCACCGAGGAATGGGTGAACTACCATTCCGGTGAGGTCAAGCCCTTCAATTGCGGCCGGTGTCACACGACCGGCTACGATCCCGAAGGGGACAGCCAGCACGGTCTCGAGGGCATCGAGGGATCATGGGAACAGGACGGAATCCGCTGCGAGGCCTGTCACGGTCCGAGCAGCGAACACGTCTCCAATCCCGGCACGGCGCCGCCCGGCGGCAAGGAATGCTCCGAATGCCACTACCGCGATTCCGAATTTCGCATGCCCTGGAAGAGCGGCTTCATGAAGCATCACCAGCAGTCGGAGGATCTCTCGCATTCGCCGCACACGGGCCTGACCTGCATGACCTGTCATAATCCCCACCGCTCCACCGTGTACAACGACGGCGGCATGATCAGCAGCTGCACGACCTGCCATCCGGGCAACCAGAACAACGGCTACTACATCGTCGATGGAATGGAAAGCCAGAGCTGCAAGGACTGCCACATGCCCTTGATGGGCAAGTCGGCCGTGACCACCAGCGACTACGTCGGCGACGTCCGCGGTCACCTGTTCCACATCATGACCGACGCCGTCCTGGCAGAGGATAACGTCTACGAGGTGGAAGGCAACTTCTTCTGGAACCAGGATCCCGACGGCGACGCCTTCGTGACGCTCGACTACGCCTGCCTGGGTTGCCACAACCTGATCGGCGACGGGCTGACCCTGCAGCAGGCCGCGGATTACTCAGCGGACATTCACACCGCCCATGCCTCTTCCGTCGGCAGATCCGAGGTCGTACCGCGGTCGATTCAGATCGAATCGGTCCACCCGAACCCCTTCAACCCCAGCACCACGATCCGATACAGCATCGACAAGCCCTACATCGTGACACTGAAGGCTTACGACATGCTGGGCAAGGAGGTCAAGGAGCTGTATCACGGACCCCGGCACGCGGGGAGCCACGAGGCGGTCTTCTCAGGCGAGAACCTCGCTTCCGGCGTCTACCTGATCAGCTTGAGCGGGGGCCAGGAAACGGTGATGGCCAAGGCGATCCTGATCAAGTAGCGCTGCGAAGGGCAACAAAAAAGCGCAACGAATACAAAGGCGCCGGGAATACCCGGCGCCTTTTCTTGTCCGCCCGGACCGTTTTCATGAATAGGGGCGCTGTGCCGTTCTTTACGGATTACCTCGCCAGCAGCAGGCGGATGGCGGTCGACTCGCGCTCGCCGCTCGCCCGCAGCACGTAGACGCCAGAGGGAAGATCGCTTCCCGCGAAGAGCAGCTCGTGAACTCCGGCGCCCAGCCGGTCCGCGAGCAGGCGCCGGACCAGGGCGCCGCGGATATCGAAGAGATCGACGGTGAACATGCCGCCCCGGAGGGTTCGCAGCCTGATCAGCGTGCTTGGATTGAAGGGATTGGGTGCAGCGGAAAGCGTCAGGATTCCGGGCCCGGCGAAGCCGCTTCGTGATACCGCGCTTGCGGCATCGGGTCCCGTTCGCACGATGTATCCCTCTTCCGCCGGCGAACAACCACCCGCCAGCAGAAAACCTCCCATGCCGTCACTCAGGCAGGTATAGGCCGCATCCATGCCGCAGAAGGGCACCGCCTGGAGCCAGGCTTCCTCGCCCGCGGAATCCGTGCGCATCAGGAAGGCGTCCATCTGTCCCGGCCCCGTCTGCCAGCGGCCGGTCAGGATGAAGTCGCCGCCGTCCATCTCTATGATGTCGCGACCCATCATGTTTTCGGAGGCGGATCCGTATTGCTGGTACCACAGCTCTTCCCCGCTCCCAGAGAAACGGTGAAGCGGCATGTAGGCGTCCTGGTACTCGCCGAGCGCCGCGAATCCGCCCTCCTGCGATTCGACCACCGCGAACAGCCGGGAATCGTAGCGCTCGTGCGCCCAGACCGAATCTCCCTGCTGATCGATCTTCATCAGCAGGTGATACCTTGAGGTCCACTCGAAGTCGTCGTAGTAGGTCTGGCCCGCCAGGATGAAGCCGCCGTCCGCGCAGGGCCGGATCGAGGAGGCGATCCCCTTGAAGCCGGGTAGCCTGCGCCAGCTTCGCGTCCACAGTGTATCACCGTCCGCGTCGATCCTGAATACGGCGAAATCGTCGCCCAGGGTGCCCGCCAGGGCGAATCCTCCTCCCTGGTCATCGCCGACCGGGCAAATGCTCCTACCCAGGTCCTCTCCCGGCCCTCCGACGACGGCCGTCCAGAGCAGGTGGCTGTCTTCATCGGTGCGGAACAAAACGATGTCCCACGCGTCGTTCTCGGCGGGCCGTGTGTCACCGACAATCATGAATCCTCCGTCTCCCGAGGCGCAGACGGCGCGAGCCCGGTCGTCCGCGGAACCGCCGTGGAAACGCGTCCAGAGAGTGTCGCCATTCAGGTCGAGGGCCAGCAGGAAGGCGTCGAGGTCCCCATTTTCCGGATCGACGGCTTCGCCGGCGGCCAGGATGGTCCCCTCACCGGTGTCCAGCAGATCGTAGAGTCGACACTGCGTCCCATCGTAGTGGTAGGTCCAGAGGACTTCTGGATCGGGTTGCGAAAAGGCCTTTAGCGCAATCAGCAGATAAACGAGTGTTGCGGTTCGACTCATGGATTCTCCGTTAACTCTGACAGTATCGTAGGATTTTGCCTGGTCGTCAACCTCAAATCCAGCGGCCCGTCTCCGGTGATCCGTCGTGGTGCCGTTCGGCGCCGATTCAATTCTCCGCAACCGGGCGCCCGGACCGCAAGCCGTGCGCGTCGTGTCACATTGATGGGCTGGGGCCTGAAAAACGAAAGGCCCGCGTTTGCGGGCCTTCCGGTGTTTGTCAGGACAG
>CAZMSD010000049.1:0-23516 GCA_964568855.1 uncultured Bacteroidaceae bacterium
TCGTGAATACCTCCTGGGAAAAGGGTAAGGTGTCCACGAAAGCGGGTCAACTCCAGGTATTGTGTTGTGCATCGAACCTTCCCTGCGCGCTCAGTACACGTCGATCCATGTGAATCGGTCCACTTGCGAAGAAGGCGCCGGCGGATCGACGAAATCCAGAAGGCCACCGATCCAGGTAGACCGGATCCACAGAACTGCTCATACTTGACGGATTTCGTCAGGTCCGGTGAAACTGCGCAGTTCGATTTGCGTCGCACTGAAAGCATCATCAGCCGAGGTTAACGGCAGTGCCGTTTTCATTCATGCCGAAGAGAATCAAGAGACGTATCTGGCTGGCGCTGATCGCGGCTCTCCTCCTTGTCGCTTCCTGCACCGTGATCTCCATCATCGGCAAGTTCAGGCAGGGTGAGCCGGTGTTTCCGCCGGAAGACAGCCGTATCGCCTTCACCCTGGACGGACACAAGATCCTGGTGCCGGTGAGGATCAACGATTCCAGCCGGGAGCAGGTCTTCATTCTCGATACCGGAGCGATGACGGCCCTCGACATGAGACTGGCGGACGGACTGGGCCTGGGACCGGGCCAGGCGCTGCCCACCCCCAACGATACCGTCAAAGCCTATCTCACGGAACGGCCGGTGACGATCGGCCTGGGGGAAGCCGCCCTGAGGAACCTGTTTCCAGTCAGGTTCGATCTGAGCGAGACATTCCGCATGACGGAAGCGGGAGGCTTCATCGGCTCCAACCTGCTGAGGCATTTCTGCGCCACCATCGACTACGCGAAGCGGGAATTGACGCTGGGGAGAAGCTGGCCTGGTGAAATCGCAGAAGGACTGGAGGACGGTTCTCAGGAGCTGCTGGAGATGGGGTCGCGCTTTCCCCTCTATTTTCCGCTGCTGGAATGCACGCTCAACGACAGCCTGCGCGCGCAGGCGATGATCGACACGGGTTCGCCCTTTCTGCTGGTTTTACCGCTCTCCCTGCTGGAGCCGGTGGCCCTGGCCGGCGAGGTCCCTTTTCTCAAAGCTGAGGGTGTCATGGTCAAGTGGCCCTTCACCGATTCCGACGACAGCTATCTGCTAAGGCTGTCCAGCTTTCAGTTGGGCGAGCACGTGCTGTGGGATATTCCGGTGCTGATCGCGGACCTGCCTTCAGGTTCCGATCATCTTCTGCTGGGCCGCGATTTTCTTGAGAAGTTCATCGTATCGCTGAACTACCCGGATCGGGAGGTGGTCCTGGCGGCTTCCGGCGATCAGGAATTCCCCCACAACATCACCTCGACCGGTCTCAAGCTCAGGCAAGAAGAAGGACGGACCACCGTGCGCGGCTTCTGGGCAGGATCGCCCGCCGCGGAGGCCGGCCTGCGGGTGGGTGAAGAGGTTCTGCGGATCGACGGGCGGGCCGCGGCGAGTTTCTCCCGCCGGGAACTCAGCGATTTGTTCAAGGACTCCACGCGAGGATCGATCGAGCTTGAGCTGCTGCGCGGCGGCGACTCGCTGGAAGTGGAGATCCCGCTGCGTCCGCTGTTTCCCCGGTGAATCCCGCGATCCCTGTCCGGATCATCGCTCTCAAGTCGTTACAGACAGTCCTCACAGGTATTTCCGCATCAACGGACAGGGTAAGAATCCCGGAAGCTTGACAAAGCAAGGCATCCGATGCGGTTGAGCGCGCCTTCTCCCAATCCGGTCCAAGCGCCTCCCGCGGCCGGGATCCCCGGGCCTGCGCCTCGAGCCGAAGCGTGGAAACTGTCTGGAAATCCAGATGAAAGCGGGCCTGGGCCCGATAATTGCAATTGTTCCTGTCAGATTTTCCAGATACGGGAACCGAGCTGCATGTCACTGCTTCAGCAGCCGTTCCCCCGGGAAGTCGAGACGTTCACTGCACCCCGGGTATTTGTCTATGAATGTTTACTCCTGCGGAGCAAACCGGGGATGGTTGTATGGCCGAATTAACAAAGTGTACTTTTTACTGGCTTAACAAAGCGGCGCCCTGTATTTTGCTCGGAACAGACATGAGGTGCATTATGAAACGGATCCTGCTGTTTACCCTTACAATCTGCTGTGTAACCGGGGTCTTTGCGGGCGACACGCCCGGCTCCCACGGAGAAGACGACCTGCAGCCTGGCGATTCCAGCAAACCAGTGATCGTCAACCTGTTGCCGGGCGGCTCCGACGATCCCTACAAGATCGACGATCCCATCATCATCATAGTGGATGACGGGCCCTCCGAGGACGACTCAGGCGTGGTCTACTGCAGCGGTCGATCCTTGATCAAGGTCCGCTCCGTTCAGTTTGAAACCCACAACGAATAGCCGAAAAGAGAATCCGCAATGAAATGCCTACGCGAGTTCAAGGAATTCTTTGAACACTCCGCTGGGTTCCGGCTATTCGAGGAACGGAAATTCAGACCGGCTCTCGAACACCTGGAAACAGAGATTCAGAAGGCCACGGATCGCCGGGTACGCGAGTACGCGCGGCTCCATGCCGCCAAGTGCTACTACGTGCTGGGCCAGTATCCGCAGGCCAAGCGGTACCTGATTCAGTCCAACAAGTGGGCGGGCAACAACAACGAGCGCGCCCTGCGCATGGCCTGCGTCTTCATCCTGGCTACCCTCGAAGTGGCCATGGGGAACCGCGAAAAGGGACTCTCGGTCTTCGAGAAATTCCGTTCACTTTATGAATCGCGACTGGAACCCTATGATCGGGGCCTCTTGCTGCTCAATCTGGCCCTGACCCACACCCAGCTCAAGCAGCTTGACCAGGCCGAAGCCCAACTCGAGGCCGCCCGGCCGATCTGCGAAGAGCTGGACGATACGCACCTCCTGACCAATCTTCATGTGCGGCGCGGCGTGCTGGCCAATCGGCGCGGCGATTTCTCCCGCGCGCTCAAGGAACTTGAGCTGGCCGCCGAAATCGCCTCAAAGGGGGACGATCCCTACGACCAGACTCGCTGCTACTGGCAGATCGGCAACCACTACATCCGCCAGGAGCGCTTCGATCACGCGCTGCGGGCGCTGAAGAAGGCCATCCGTGTGGCCAAGCGCAGCGGCTACCAGGACGTGACAGCCAAGTGTCTGAACGACTACGCTTGGGCCCATTTCCGGAAAGGACACATGGCCGAGGCCAAGTCCTACGCGGAAGAAGCCATCCTCACCGGTCGCGAGGCGGGTCTGGACACCAGCCCCTTCCTCGACACCCTGGAACAGATCAATGCCCACATCAACGACTTCTACGAGGAAGAGAAGCTGATCGCCGAGCTCGAGCGCGAAAGCGCCCGCGAGTTCGAGCTGGTGGGCTACAGCGACCAGATGGTCCAGTTGACCGAAGCGGTGAAGACCTTCGCCCCCTGCGTGGACCCGGTCCTGATCACGGGCGAAACGGGCACGGGCAAGGAGCTCGTGGCGCGGGCGCTGCACCAGGCCTCCAACCGCAGCGACCGGGTTTTCGTGAAGCGCAACTGTTCGGCGATTCCAGAAAATCTGATCGAATCGGAGTTGTTCGGTCATGTAAAGGGCGCCTTCACCGGCGCCACTACGGACCGCAAGGGCATCTTCGAGGAGGCCGACGGCGGAACCCTCTTCCTGGACGAGATCGGGGAGATGCCGATGAGCCTGCAGTCCAAGCTGCTGCGCGTGCTGGAGTACGGGGAATTCTACAGGGTGGGCTCCACCGAGCTGCTGCAGGTGGACGTGCGACTAATCACCGCCACCAACAAGAACCTGCAGCTCGAGGTGTCACGCGGCAGCTTCCGGGAGGACCTCTACTTCCGGCTGAACACCATCAGGCTGGACCTGCCGCCGCTGCGCGACCGCAGGGAAGACATCACCATGCTGGTGAACCACTTCCTCTTCGAGCTGAACGAGGAATTCGACAAGTACTACAAGGTACTCAGCGACGATGCGCTGCAGGCGCTGGAAAGCTACGCCTTTCCGGGGAACGTGCGCGAGCTGAAGAACATCATTCGCGCGGCCTATCTCACCAGCAAGGGCCGGATGATCTGCGCCACCGACCTCAGCCGCTATTTCCAGGATCGAACCATGGAATCCACGGCCCGTTCAGCGGCGCCGGAGGAGGCCCGGGGTTCCGCAGCAACCGCAGAGACCGGCCTTCCTGAAGCTCCTCCGGCCACCGTTCCGGACGACGGCAGGGTGGTGCCCTTCGAGGGCCAGGAGCTGCTGGACCGGGTGAGCCTGAAGCAGTACGTGATGTCGGCCGAGAAGAAGTACCTGCTGAGCGTGTTGCGACAGTGCGACAGCGTGAACAAGGCCTGCGCCGTGCTGAAGATCAGCCGGCCGACCTTCTACCAGAAGTTGAAGGTGCACGAGATTTCGCTTTCCAGCAAGCGACTCGTGTAATACACCGCAGTATCAGTGCTTTCCACGGGCGCGGGTGATCTCGCGCCTTTCTTTTTTCGTCGGCCGCCCCGAGCGCGAAGCCTGCTGGACCCGGTCGAGCTGGTGCATCATCCGCACGTATTCGCGCTGCTGCTCGTCCAGGTGATCCAGGGTCTCGTGTTCCTCGTGGAGGACGTAGAGCTCGCGGGCCTCCGCCGCAGGTATGGGACGCGGCGCCAGGCCACGCACTTCCAGAACCAGTTTCCGGTTGCCCTTGCTGACCTCGATGCGGTCGCCGGGATGCATGATCCGCCCGGCCTTGGCCGGACGCCCGTCCATCTTCACCCGGCCCCCGTCGATGGCTTCGCCCGCCTGGCTGCGGGTCTTGAAGATCCGCGCCACCTGCAGCCACTTGTCCAGGCGAACTTCCGGAGGATCCGCCGCTTTTGGTTCCTGTTTGCGGGTCTTGCTTCTTCCTCTCGCCAAGGCTGAGTCCTCGCTTCTGCGGATGCGCCGCGCCGGGTTTTCGGCGTGCGGCGCGGGCCGTCTTTCAAATCCACCGGCTTTTCCGGAAATTACTGAACTCCGTCATTGAAAGCTGCTCCAATGACGGTGAGGCCCGAATCCGCGTTGGATCTCAAGCACCGGAGCGTCGATGAAAGCGATCATCCCCATCGCCGGTAAAGGGACGCGGCTGCGTCCCCTGGCCTACACGCAACCCAAGGCCCTGATTCCCGTGGCCGGCCGCCCCATGGTGGACTGGATCATGGATCGCCTGATTCCCGCCGGACTCGAGGAGGCCGTGTTTATCGTCGGACACCTGGGCGAACAGGTGGAAGACTACCTGCGGGCCGCATACGGATCCTTGAAGCTGCGCTTCCTGGAGCAGAAGGTGATGCAGGGCCTGGGCCAGGCCATCCACCTGGGGCTGGACGAGGGCGAGGGGGAGGTCTTCATCGTTCTGGGCGACACCCTGTTCGAGGCTGATGTAAAGGCCATTCGCGAGCATCCCCATTCCATCCTCGGCGTCAAGTCGGTGGAGGATCCCCGGCGTTTCGGCATCGCCATGGTGCAAGAGGGAGCGATCCGGCGATTGATCGAGAAGCCGGCTGAACCCGAGTCCAACCTGGCCCTGATCGGACTTTACAACATCAAGGACGGTCAACTGCTGAAGCAGACCCTGGAGCGGATGTTCCGCGAGGATATCCGCAGCTTCGGCGAATTCCAGATCACCGACGCCCTGCAGCTGATGATCGATGCGGGCCACCGTTTCGAACCCTGGAACATCGAGGGCTGGTTCGATTGCGGCAAGAAGGAGACCCTGCTGTCCACGAATCGGCACTACCTGAACATGCGCGACGGGCGGACCAAGCCGAGGATCCACGAGGACAGCCTGTTGATTCCGCCCGTCTGGGTCGGCGAGGACGTGGAACTGCGCCGCTCGGTCATCGGTCCCCACGTCAGCCTCGGTTCGGGCAGCCGCGTGATCGACTCGCGAATCTCGGACAGCCTGCTCTGCAACCGCACGCAGGTGGAGAACAGCGTCCTGCAGGAAGCCGTGCTGGGCCTGGAGGCCGTCTGGAAGGAGCAGCCGCGGGTGCTCAACCTTTCGGACCATTCCAACGTGGAAGCCGAACTCTGGGCGGAACAGGCGGCCCGGGTCCAATCCGGCACCGGGAAACCCGATAACAATTGAATAGATAACGGGAACGACATGCGCGATTTTCTTTTCACCAGCGAGAGCGTGACCGAAGGTCACCCGGACAAGATCTGCGACCAGATCAGTGATTCCATCCTGGACGCCTGCCTTAAGCTCGATCCGCGGGCCCGCGTGGCCTGTGAGACCTTCGTCAAAGGATTCCCGGAGAACAGCTTCATCGTCGTGGGCGGTGAGATTTCACTCACCAAGGGAGTCAGTGCGCCCGATTACGAGCGAGTGGCCCGCGACGCCGTGCGGCGTATCGGTTACACGGACAGTTCCTACGGCATGGACGCGGACCAGGCGGAGCTGCACCTGCTGATCAGCACGCAGAGCGCCGACATCGCCCAGGGCGTTGACGACGGTTGCGGCCTGTACGAGGAACAGGGAGCGGGCGACCAGGGCATGATGTTCGGTTACGCAACGAACGAGACCGCCAATTACATGCCCATGCCCATCGATCTGGCCCAGCGGCTGACGCGGAGACTGGCCGAGGTGCGGCGGAGCGGGGACCTGCCCTGGATCCGCCCTGACGGCAAGAGCCAAGTCAGCGTGCGCTATCGCGAAGGCCGGCCGGTGGCGGTGGAGACGGTGGTGGTCTCAACCCAGCACGCCGACAAGCTCGCCGGTACCCAGGTGGAAGCGCTCGACGGGATTATCCGCCCGGGAGTGCAGGAGCAGGTGATCGATCCCGTGATACCACGGGAGTTGCGGGCCGAGGGCATGAAGATCCACGTAAATCCCACCGGCGCCTTCGTCACCGGAGGGCCCTGGGGCGACGCGGGACTCACCGGCCGCAAGATCATCGTGGACACCTACGGGGGGATGGGACGACACGGCGGAGGGGCCTTCTCGGGCAAGGATCCTTCGAAGGTGGACCGCAGCGCGGCCTACGCCTGCCGCTGGGTGGCCAAGAACCTGGTGGCCGCCGGCGCCGCTTCGCGCTGCGAGATCCAGGTGGCCTACGCCATCGGTCTGGCCCAGCCGGTCTCCATCAGTGTCGACAGCTTCGGAACCGGGAAGGTCGGCGATGAGCGCCTGGAAGAGATCGTCCGCGAACTCTTCGACCTGCGACCAGCGGCGATCATCGACAGCCTGGACCTGCTGAAGCCCATCTACGCTCCCACCGCCGCCATGGGCCACTTCGGCCGCGACGGCTTCAGCTGGGAGAAACTCGACCGCGTGTCGGACATTCAGAATCGCCTGTGATAGCCGAGGAGGAGGAAACGATGGCTGCAACCGATACCAAGACCGTCCATGCCACAACCGGGCTGGAGGATTCCGTTGAAAACCGGCGGACTCCCCGGGTTGATGTGCCCGAAACAACGCCGGATTTCAAGGTAGCCGACCTGAGCCTGGCCGATTTCGGCCGCCGGGAGATAGAAATCGCCGAGCGTGAGATGCCGGGCCTGATGGCCGTCCGCGAGAGTTACGGCCCGCAGAAACCGCTGGCCGGCCAGCGCGTGATGGGTTCACTGCACATGACGGTGCAGACGGCGGTCCTGATCGAGACACTGCAGGAGCTGGGCGCCGAAGTGCGCTGGGCGAGCTGCAACATCTTCAGCACCCAGGATCACGCCGCCGCCGCCATCGCCGCCGCGGGGACGGCCGTCTTCGCCTGGAAGGGCGAGAGCCTGGAAGAGTACTGGTGGTGCACCCGGCAGGCGCTCAGTTTCCCGGGAGGCAAGGGACCCACCCTGATCGTGGACGACGGGGGCGACGCCACGCTGATGCTTCATCTCGGCGTGGAACTGGAGCGCTACTGCGAGCAGCACGGCGAAGCGCCCGAGCTGCAGCCCCAGGGCGAGGACGAGCTGAAGCTGCAGGAGGCGCTGAGAAGACATCTCGACGAGGATCCCGATCACTGGCGGCGGATGATTCCCGAGCTGCGCGGCGTCAGCGAAGAGACCACCACCGGTGTGCATCGGCTCTACCAGATGCTCGACGAAGGACGGCTGCTCTTTCCCGCCATCAACGTCAACGACAGCGTCACCAAGTCCAAGTTCGACAACCTCTACGGTTGCCGGGAGTCCCTGGCCGACGGGATCAAGCGCGCCACGGACGTGATGGTGGCGGGCAAGACGGTGGTGATCTGCGGCTACGGCGACGTGGGCAAGGGTTGCGCCCAGTCCATGCGCGGGTTCGGCGCCCGGGTGGTGGTGACCGAGATTGATCCCATCTGCGCCCTGCAGGCCGCCATGGAGGGCTTCCAGGTGCTCACGGTGGAGGATACTCTGGCCTTCGCCGACATTTATGTGACCGCCACGGGAAATAAGGACGTGATTCGTGCCGATCATATAGAGCGGATGAAGGACCAGGCCATCGTCTGCAACATCGGGCACTTCGACAACGAGATCCAGGTGGCCGAACTGGAGTCCACGAAGGGCGTCGAGCGCACCAACATCAAGCCCCAGGTGGACCGCTATCGTTTCGCGGACGGTCGCTGCATCTACCTGCTGGCCGAGGGACGGCTGGTGAACCTGGGCTGCGCCACCGGACACCCGAGTTTCGTGATGTCCAACAGCTTCACGAACCAGTGCATGGCGCAGATGACGCTGGCCCGCGAGAACCACGAGATCGGCGTCTTCATGCTGCCCAAGGAGTTGGACGAGGAAGTGGCCCGCCTGCACCTGTCCAAGCTGGGCGTGCGGCTGACGCAATTGAGCGAGGAACAGGCGGAATATATCGGCGTGCCCTTGCGGGGACCCTACAAGCCGGAGCATTACCGCTACTGAATGCATCTCCGGCGGGCCTGCGGGCCGACCATGAGATGGAGCTTCCATGCGGCTAGATGCCGGACTTTCAAAGTATCTGCTACCTGCTCCGCTGGTTCTCCTGGCGGCCTGCAGCCTGCAGGACCCCTCCGGAACCTCCTGGGAAGTCACCTTCCACATGGTCAGCGCGCCCGAGACGCTCTTCGTGCGCTCAGCCGGCGACAACGGCCGCGTGGACTTCGACGCCGACAGCCTGCTGCTCTTCGTCCAGGAAATGGACACGGTGCGGGTACGCGTGGGCGATTCCCTGAGCTGGAACGGCTCCAGCGGCGCCTTCGAGCTCTTCCTTGGGCGCCTGCAACTCGAGGACCTGGGCCAATCGGGCGCCGCCCTGCCTTTCGTAGCGCTGTTTCCCGAATTCGCTCCGCTCGTCGGCACGGCGACGCAGATCACCGAGCAGGCTGATTTCCAGGTGGACCTGGACCTGCCGCCCTTCGAGGACTTCGACTGGGTGGCCTTCCACCAGTCGACATTCGACCTGGAGGTGGAGCACGCCTTCCCCTTCACCCTGGAATTCCTGAACATCGAACTCTTCAACGACGAGGACCAGGCCCTGGGCAGCGACCTGCTGAACAACGGAGGATCGGGCCTGACTTCCGGCACGCTCTACGAAGAGGAAGTCGACCTGGCCGGTCTGGCCACGGCGGCTCTGCGGCTCAGGCTCAGCGGCCGCAATTCACCCATGGACGAGCCGGCGCTGATCACGAACGGGAATCTCGACCTGCTGCTGGCTCAACGCAGCGGCGAGGCGGACAGCGCCCGCGCCCTGATCGATTCCCAGCCTCTGGCCCTGACTGATTCCCTGTCTTCCGACGACCGGCTGCATATCCTGGACGCTCTGGCGGACAGCCTGAACATGTCCTTCCGCATCGTCAACCACCTGGATGTCCCCCTGGACCTGCGCCTGGGCTTTCCCGAGCTCTTTCCCGACGACGGAGTGGAAAGCCTTGAGATCTTCTTCGATGACCTGCAGGAGCAGGAGGAGCGCAACACCCAGTTGCCCGCCGGGCAGCTCCGCTTCCAGCCGCGGCCCGTTGAGGGCGACCAGCACCTGCTTTTCCAGATCGAGGGCGCGACGGGGAGCACGCCCGATTTCCGCACCGTGCGCGCCGGCGATCGCCTGGAATTCGAAATGGAACTGGATCGATCCAGGCTGACGCGCTTCCAGGGACGCTTCCGCCAGGACCAGGTCGTCGAGCTGGAGGAGGGCCAGCGGGAAATACCCGCTTTCCCGGAGGAGCTCGGTGAATTGGACCTGCAGCAGCTTTCGGTGCAGTTCCGGCTGGACAACGACCTGGACTTCGGCTGCACGCTCTCCCTGGAGGTGGACGTGGCCAGCGGCCCGGGCAGCCCGCTCCCCGACAGCACCCTGTTCATCGTCAGCGAAGTGCCGGCGGGCGCCGACGCGGTGCTCGTGCCCGGCATGGGACGGCTTGTATCACGCCTTCCGGAGGCCCTGACCTTCCGCGGCTTCCTGACGATCGCCGAGGGCGGCGACGTGCAGCTTTTCGACACCACCGCGGTCAACCTGCTGGCGGTGGAGATTCCCGCCCTGCTGCAGCTCAGCACGGCGCACTGGGCCAGCCTGCCCGAGCGCTACGACGACCAGGTCCCCGACGAGGTGGAGTTGCTGGCGCTCGAGAGCACGGTGCACTCGACCGTTCCCCTGGGAGGCGAGCTGAGCGCCTACGTGGCGGTGGCCGAGGGCGAGCCGGCGGTGACGCTGTTCAACCTGGGCTTGCCGGCGGCGCCCTGGATCGACGGCGTTCCCGGCATCGCCGTGGACACGCTGAGGATGGGCTTCGGCGAGGAAGCCCTGGGCGTGATGCAGAACGACTCCTGGATCATGTGGTACGAGTATCACGCCGACGCCACCGACGGAGCGGTGGCCGTATACGCCGACCAGTGGCTGGCCCTGGTGACCACCATCAGCGCCACCACCACGCTGGAGGTGGACTGATGTTCGCGGCGCACCGCTTCCCCACACCGCGTCACACGCTTGTCGCGGCGCTGCTCCTGAGCGCGGTCTCGACGACTTCCGCCGGTGAAGACGTGCAGGGCGGCGCCTCCCTGCTGCTGGGAGCCGACCGGCTTTTCGACCCCACCCCCGCGGCACTGGGTCTCTCGCCCGCGCTCTGCGCGCGACATGGCGGGCCCCGGATCTGGGCCGGCCTGAACCTGAGCCTGGCGCTGCGCAACGACATGCTCTCGCTCAACACCTACAACGATCACGTGGGCCACTTTCTGGACGAATCCGAGAAGCGCCGGCTGCTGAACGAAGTCGGCGGCCACCTGGGACTGGACCTCCAGGGCCGCAGCGTGCCCTTCGCGCTGAGCCAGCCCCTGCCCGCACTCGGGGAAGGCTTCAGCGACCCCCGGCTGATCGTGTCCACCGAGCTGGAGAGCCTGGGTCGCAGCCAGCTGGACGCCTTCTTCATGGAGCTGGTGTTTTTCGGCAACGATCCCCTGAATCCCGTAGAAATCGAATCCGCCGACTTCCACCACCAGGCCTCCTGGACCACCCGCCTGGCCTTCGCCGCGGGGATCCCGGACCTCTCGGGCGGCCGCCTGCCCGGCGCGAAGTGGCGTTGCGGGGCCAGCCTGGGCTTCGAGCGCGGGATGTATTACACGGAAACGCTGTTCTTCAGCGGGCGCATCGATCCGCCCAACGGCAGTCTCGAGGGCGAGTTCGAGCACGTGCAGCGCAGCGCGCCGCGCGGCGCGGGCTTCTTCATCGACCTGGGCCTCGGCCTGGATCTCAGGCTGCTGGACCGCCCCTTCAGCGCGGACCTTGCCTTGACGGGCCTGTTCCACAGCATGAAATGGCGGGACGGCGAGCGCGTGACACGGCGCTACCGGATTCCGGCCACGCCCATCTCCAGCGAGTTCGACTACGACGTCTTCGACGAACAGCTGCTGGATACCACGATCACCAGCGCGCTGGGGGAGTTCCGCCTGAGTTATTCCCCCGGCCTGCTGCTGGGACTGCGGGGCAGGTCGAGCGAGGACTGGCATCACGCCCTGCTGCTGCAACTGCTCCAGGAAGGCGCGATGCCCGAACGCCAGCGGCGGTTTTCCCTCTACAACCGCTGGTCGCCGCGCCGTGCTTTCCACCTGGGGCTGGAGCTGGCCGCGGGCTTCGGCCGCGGGCCCTCCTTCGGGGTCGACACCGGCACGCTCCTCCGGCTGCCGAAACTCGGCCGGGTAGACCCGGGCACCCTGCAGATAGGTCTGGGCGCGAAAAGTTACGCCGGCCTCTTCAATGGTTCGCGGGGGTTATATTTCGGTGGTAATCTGGGCCTGCTGTTCTGAGGGCGAATCCGCGGGATCATGCCGGAAGCACTGATCAGCATTCAGGAACTCAAGCGCTACTACGATCTGGGCAGCGAGTGCATACGTGCGCTCGACGGACTGAATCTCGAGATCCGCAAAGGCGAATACCTGGCCATCATGGGACCCAGCGGCTCGGGGAAGAGCACCCTGATGAATCTTATCGGCTGCCTGGACCGGGCCACGGGAGGCAGCTATCTCCTGGAGGGGCGCGACGTGGCCGCGCTGGGTGGCGATGTGGAACTGAGCCGCCTACGCGGCCGCGAGATCGGCTTCATTTTTCAGACATTCAACCTGCTGCCGCGCAGCAGCGCCCTGGAGAACGTGGAGCTGCCGCTGATCTACCAGGGTAAAGCCTCCGCGGAACGGTGCCGCCTGGCCCGGCGGGCGCTTGAGCGGGTGGGCCTGGGAGACCGTGCCGAGCACCTGCCTTCGCAGATGTCCGGCGGGCAGCGCCAGCGGGTAGCCATCGCCCGCGCGCTGGTCACCGAACCCAGCATTCTGCTCGCCGACGAGCCCACGGGCAATCTCGATTCGCGCACCGGCGAGGAGATCCTGGCGCTCTTCGACGGCCTGCACGCCGACGGGCACACGCTGATAGTCGTGACGCACGAAGACCACGTGGCCGCGCGGGCCCAGCGGATCGTGCGGCTCAGGGACGGCCGCGTGGAGGACTGACACACAGTCTGAATCGACAGACTCCGGGGAGGTACAATGCAATTCAGCCTGGTTAAGGAACTGCAGCGCGGCGAGAACCGGGTCGCGCTGACACCTTCGGGTGTGTCCGCCCTGACCGAGGCGGGACACGAGGTCTTCGTCCAGTCCATGGCCGGTGCCGCTTCGCACTTCAGCGACCAGGAATACCTGGATGCGGGCGCCAGTCTTGTCTACAGCTCCGAGGAGGCCTTCGGCCGGGGCAGCGTGGTGGTCAAGGTCCAGCCGCCTCTGGAAGAGGAGGTGGAACACATCACGCCTGGCAGCACGCTGGTGAGCTTCCTGCAGCTGGCCGCCGGCCGCAATCGCCTGCTGGACCGCTTGATCGAGGAGTGCGTCACCGCCATCGGCCTGGAACTGGTCACCAACAGCGAGGGCACCAAGCCGCTGGTCACCGTGATGAGCGAGATCGCGGGGCAACTGGCGATCCAGTTCGCGGCCAACCTCATGCTGACGAACCACGGCGGCCGGGGGCTGCTGCTGGGATCGATTCCCGGCGTCTCAGGCGCGGTGGTGGTGATCATCGGCGCGGGGAAACTGGGCACCATGGCGGCCCGGACGGCGCTGGGCGTGGGCTCACAGGTGGTCCTGCTGGACCGCAGCGTGCCCCAGCTTCGACGGGCCCAGGAGAAACTGGGCAACGTGATCACCATGACCGCCACGGCGCACAACCTGGCCCGCTCGCTCAGCTTCGCCGACATCGCCGTGGGGGCGATCACCGTTCCGGGTCACCGCACGCCGCATGTGGTCTCGCGCGAGATGGTCCGCAGCATGAAGCGGGGTGCCGTGATCATGGACACCTCCGTGGACATGGGAGGCTGCTTCGAGACTTCGCGGCCCACCACCATCGAGAGCCCCACCTTCGAGTCCGAGGGCGTGCTGCACTGCTGCATTCCCAACCTGCCCAGCCTGGTCTGCCGCACATCCAGCCGCGCCTTCAGCAACTCGGTGGTCCCCCGGCTGCTGGACATGGCGGCCCGCGACTCGCTGGCGGAGGCGTTTCTGGAGGATCCCTGCCTGCGCGAGGGGGTGGTCTGCATCAACGGGCGCGTGACCAACGCGGACCTTGCCCGGCTCTACGGGCGCGAGGAGGGCGACCTGATGCAGGAACTGCGGGCGCTGCGCGAAGAGGCCGGGGAAACCAAGGGCGGGAGGCTCCGATGAGCTGGATTTCGCGATTCAAGGAGCGCTGCGTCAGCGCCGAGGAAGCGGTGCAGCTCGTCAACAGCGGCGACCACGTGCATGTCCACCCGGGCTGCGCCATTCCCACGAGGCTGGTGGAGGCGCTCTCCGCCCGGGGCCCCGAGCTGCGGGACGTGGAGATCCTGCACATCCTGACCTTCAACCGCGCGCCCTACGTGGAGCCCGAGATGGCGGGTCATTTTCATCACACGGCGCTCTTCACGGGCGCCAACGTGCGCCAGGCGGTCAACGAGGGCCGGGCGGATCACGTGCCCGTGTTCCTCTCCGAGATCCCGGCGCTCTTCGGCCGCGAGTATCCCATCGACGTATCGCTGATCCATGTGTCACCGCCCGACGAGCACGGCTTCTGCAGCTACGGCATCGGCGACGAAGTGACCAAGCCGGCCACCGAAGCGGCCAGGACGATTATCGCCCAGGTCAACCCGCGCATGCCCAGGGTCCACGGCGACAACTTCATCCACGTGAACAAGATCACGCGCTTCGTGGAGGTGGACGAGCCGCTGGTGGAGATCGTCCAGGGCACCGTTTCGGAGCGCAACAAGGCAATCGGCCGGAACGTGGCCGAACTGATCGAGGACGGAGCCACGCTGCAGATGGGCATCGGCGGCATTCCGGACGCCGTCCTGCTCTACCTGCACGACAAGAACGACCTGGGCATCCACACCGAGATGTTCAGCGACGGCGTGGTGGAGCTGGTGCTGGAGGGCGTGATCTCCAACGAGAAGAAGAGTTTCCATCCGGGCAAGCTGATCTCGAGCTTCTGCATGGGCAGCAACAAGCTCTACGAGTTCGTGGCCGACAATCCGCTGATCGAGTTCCATCCCAGCCACTACGTCAACGATCCCTTCAACATCGCTCGCAACGACCGCATGGTGGCCATCAACAGCGCCATCTCGGTGGATCTCACCGGCCAGGTGAACAGCGACTCCATGGGCCACCTGATCTTCAGCGGTTTCGGCGGGCAGGTGGACTTCATCCGCGGAGCGGCCCGCTCGCAGGGTGGGCGTCCGATAATCGCGCTGCCCGCCACGGCCAAGAGCGGCAAGGTATCACGCATCGTGCCCACGCTGGCCCCCGGCGCCGGGGTGGTCACCAGCCGCGCGGACGTGCACTACGTGGCGACGGAATTCGGCGTGGCCTATCTCCACGGCAAGAGCATCCGCCACCGGGCCCAGGCCCTGATCGAGGTGGCCGCCCCCGAATTCAGGGACGAGCTGCGCGAACAGGCCCGCAAACTCAGGTACTTGAATTGAGCGGGTGAGAGCCCGCCCGGGGACAGGGCATCGAAGCGGAGCGCATTCTCCATATTTGCTGCGGAATTCCATGGTGACTAGGACCCTCGATATCGAACGGCTGCTCGAGTCGCCCTCCTTCGGCGAGCTGGCGGACAAGCTGCCTTTTCGCCTGTTCGTGGTCGACCGGGACCGGCGGCTGATCTACCGCAACCGCCCCGAGGAGGACGATCCCGAGCTGTGTCACAAGGTCGGCGTGATCCACGACAGCGACTGCGAGCGGTGTTCCCGGGGCGGAAGCGATTGCCCGGTCGACCTCTGCCTGGCTGACGGCCGGGCCCGGCGCCTGGTGCTGCCCTCGCACCGGCCGGGCAGCGACCAGCTGATGGAAGTGGAGCTGCAGCCGATCATCCAGGGCTCTGTAGTGCGCCAGGTGCTGGTGATCCAGCGCGAGGTGAGCCGGCAGATGACCCAGTTGCGCGATGCTCAGCGCCTGCTCGAGCGCCGGATGCGCCAGCTTGACATCATGAACCAGGTGTTGGCGGCCCTGCAGATGAGCACCGACCTCGAGCGGATCCTCTACGTGATTCTCACCGGCTTGACTTTCGGCAAGGGCCTGGAATTCAACCGCGCCTTCTTCTTCGTTCGCGAGGGCGAGGAGATCGCCGGCCGCATGGCCGTGGGCCCCATCGACGGCGACGAGGCCGCGCGGATCTGGCACCGGGCGGACCTGCAGACCCTGAGCCTCTCGGAGCTGTTAGAGCACTACGATCCCCGGGAGCTGGAAACGCCCATCAACCGGCTGGTGCAGGGCGTCCGCTTCAACCTCGCCGCCGCTCCGCGGCAGCTGCTCGAGGCGCTCAGGCAGCCCGGCTGCGTGCGCCTCGCCGTGCAGGCCAACCGCCAGCCTGGTTCGGTCTGCCTGCTCGAGGAAGTGCGCTCGGGCGAGGCCTGGCTCGCTCCCGTGCGTCCCCAGGCCGTCGGAGATCCGGAGGACTGGCGCGGCTTCCTGCTGGTGGACAATACGATTACGGGCAGGGATCCCACCGGGGAGCACCTGGACGCCCTTGTTTCCTGCGCCCGCCACCTGAGCTTCGCCCTGGACCGGGCCAATCTCAACCGGCAGCTGCACTTGAAGATCGACGAGCTGCAGCAGGTGAACGAGGCCCTCGCCGAGAGCCGGGCCAGCCTCGTCCAGGCCGAGAAACTGGCCACCGTGGGACGTATCACGGGAAACCTGGCCCACGAACTCAAGACGCCCATCGTGGCCATCGGCGGGTTTTCGCGTCGCCTGCGCAAGGACCTCGCCGAGCAGCCCAAACTGCGCTCGCGGGCCGAGATCGTGCTCGACGAGAGCCGCCGGGTCGAGAAGATCCTCGACGCGCTGCTGGATTACGCCGACCCCCAGATCCTGAGGAAGATCGAGGCCGACGTACAAGGCCTGCTGAAGCGCCTGCTGGAGAAATTGAAAACCGAATTCGAGGAGCGGGGCATCCGCACAACACTGGAATCCAAGGCCGAGGAACTGCTGCTCTGGGGCGATCCGCTCAGGCTCTCGCAGCTTTTTCGCTGCCTTTTGCAGAACGTGCTCGACCTGAATCCGCCGGACCGGGAGGAGCGCGCCTGCAGCCGCCTGAACGTGCGCCTGGTGGTTGGCGGGGAGCACCTGTCGATCCTCTTCGAGGACGACGGACCTGGTATTCCGGCGGCGGCGGCGGACCAGGTCTTCGAGCCCTTCTACTCCAGTAAGCCTTCGGCGGTGGGACTTGGCCTGTCCCAGGCGCGGGACATCGTCCAGCAGCACGGGGGCAGCCTGCATCTGCTCAACCCGCTGCCGGAAAGGCCGGAGAACCGAGTCGCCGAACCCGTCGCGGCCGCAGGGAATACCGGAACCGCGGAAGCCTCGATTCCGGACGCCGTGACTGAGGAGCATTCCGGACGGGCGAACGAGGTGGAAGCGCCTCGCGGCTGCACCATGGAAGTGATTCTACCTTGGAGGTACAATGGCAAAGATCCTGTTCGTCGATGACGAGAAAGCCCTGCGGCTGTTGTACGAGGAAGAATTCGTCGACAGCGGCTACGAACTCTTTTTCGCCGAGAGCGGGGAGGAGGCCGTGAAACTGGCTCCCGAGGTCGAACCCGACCTGATCGTGATGGACATCCGCATGCCCGGCATGGACGGCCTTGAGGCGATGAGCCGCATCGTGTCGAAGGACAACAACGTTCCAGTGATCATCTACAGCGCCTATCCCCATCACAAGGAGGATTTCTCCTCCTGGCTGGCCGACGCCTACCTGATCAAGTCGCTGGACATGAACGAGCTCAAGCAGGCCATCGCCCAGAAGCTGGCCGAGCGCGGAATTTCGTGAAGTCATCCGCAGCTTCTGTTTCCTCATAGGATAAGCCCCGGAACCACGGCTCCGCGCCTTCAGATCGACAGCCAGAGATCTGGCCCGGGCAGCGGTGAGTATCAGGTAATACGGACATTGTACGATCCTCCGATAGACCCCTAAGCGCCCGAGCACTATATTCTTCGCTTCAACATTCCACGGGAGCCATGGACCGGCGCAGCATCGTCATAGCACTGGGCGGTAACGCCATCTCCACCGATTCGCAGGATACGATCCACGACGAATTCCGGAACACCCGGAACTCTCTGCAATACCTGCGTCCGTTGATCGATGAGCGGGCGCTTATGGTTATCACCCACGGCAACGGACCTCAGGTGGGCAAACAGCTCCGCCGCATGGAACTATCCCTCAGCGTGCTGCCGGAAATGCCGCTGGGCGTGCTGGTGGCGGACACCCAGGGCAGCATGGGCTACATGATCGAGCAGAGCATGCAGAACTGGCTGCAGGACCAGGGCGTCGACCGTTCTGTGGTCACCGTGCTGACCCAGGTCCTGGTGGATGGCCACGATCCAGCGCTGCTGGAGCCCACAAAGTTCATCGGCCAGTTCTTCTCGGTCGAGCAGGCCATGCATTTCCGCCAGAAGCTCGGCTGGGTGCTCCGCGAGGATTCAGGACGCGGTTGGCGGCGCGTGGTGGGCAGCCCGGAACCCCTCGAGATCATCAACCTCGGCGTGATACGAGACCTGATGCAGGCGGGCACCATCGTGATCGCCGGCGGGGGCGGCGGGATTCCCTGCTGCATCGACGATCGCGGCCACCTCGAGGGCATCGACGCGGTGATCGACAAGGATCGCTGTTCGGCCCTGCTTGCGAACCAGCTGGGAGTGCCCGAGCTGCTGATGCTGACCAAGGTGCCGCGGGTGGCCGTCAACTACGGCAAGCCCGACGAGGTCCTGCTGGACAGGATGAGCGTGGACGAGGCGCGCGAACATCTGGCCGCGGGCCAGTTTCCCCCGGGCAGCATGGGACCGAAGGTGGAATCGGCGATCCGCTTCATCGAGGGCGGGGGCGAACGCTGCGTGATCACCGACTTCGACGGCGTCGAGGAGGCCCTGCGCGGGCGGGGCGGAACCAGCATCACCGCCGGTTGATCGACGGCCCCCGAGGGGCGGTCCGTGATACGTACCGTGTCACATTATCGTTCGTAAATTGATACCCGACGGCGAGGACTCCCGGAGACTTCGTCCAATTCCAGAGGTTCTGCATGAAGATCCACGAATACCAGGGAAAGGAGATCCTCAGGCGCTACGGGGTTCCCGTTCCGCGCGGCAGGGCGATTCTCGGAGACGACGTCGCGGGCGCCGCCGGCGAGGCCTGGGACGAACTCGGCGGTCCAGTGGCGGTGGTCAAGGCCCAGATCCATGCCGGCGGCCGGGGCAAGGGCGGCGGCGTCAGGCTCGCGCACGGTCGGGAGGAGTGCGTCGAGCTGGCCCGGGGGATCATGGGCATGCGGCTGGTGACGCACCAGACGGGGCCCGGGGGCAAGCTGGTGCAGCGCCTGCTGATCGAGGAAGGCTGCGCCATCGATCACGAGTACTACGCGGGCATCGTGCTCGACCGCGTCTCGTCGCGTGTTACGTTCATGGTCTCCACAGAGGGCGGGATGGAGATCGAGAAAGTCGCCGCGGAGACACCCGAAAAGATTCTCAAGGAAGCGGTGGATCCCCGCGTGGGCTTCCGCCCCTTTCAGGCCCGCCGCCTGGCCTTCGGGCTGGGCCTCGCGGGGGGACAGTTCAAATCGGCGGTCAAGTTCTTCCTGGCGCTCTACGAAGCCTTCATGGAAACCGACGCCAGCCTCTTCGAAATCAATCCCCTGGTTTCCACCACCGACGGAGAGATGATCGCCCTGGACGCCAAGGTCAACTTCGACGACAACGCCCTCTTCCGCCACCCGGAATACAGGGAGCTGCGCGATCTGAGCGAGGAGGACCCCAACGAGATCGAGGCCTCCCGCCACGACCTGAATTACATCAAGCTGGACGGCAACGTGGGCTGCATGGTCAACGGCGCCGGCCTGGCCATGGCCACCATGGACATCATCAAGCTGGCCGGGGGCGAGCCGGCGAATTTCCTGGACGTGGGCGGTACCGCCAGTGCGGAGACCGTGGAGGCGGGCTTCAACATCATTCTGGCCGATCCCAACGTGAAGGCCGTGCTGGTGAACATCTTCGGCGGAATCGTGCGCTGCGACCGCGTGGCCAGCGGCGTGATCGAGGCGGCACGCAAGGTGGGCCTGAAAATTCCCGTGGTTGTGCGCCTGGAGGGGACGAACCACGAGCAGGCCGCGGAGTTGCTCGAGAACAGCGGCCTGGAGCTGATCGTGGCCGCGGACTTCAAGGATGCCGCCGAAAAGGCCGTGGCGGCGACGGCTAACTGAGGAGGACCCGGGCATGTCCATTCTGCTTGATCGATCCAACAAGGTCGTCGTCCAGGGATTCACCGGCGGCGAGGGCACATTCCACGCCCGCCAGATGATCGAATACGGCACCCGGGTGGTGGGCGGCGTGACGCCGGGCAAGGGCGGTCAGCGGCACCTGGACCTCCCGGTCTTCGACACGGTGCGCGACGCCGTCCGGGAGACGGGCGCGGACAGCAGCATTCTTTTCGTGCCCCCGGCTTTCGCCGGCGACGCCATCATCGAGGCCGTGGAAGCCGGCATCCGCCTGCTGGTGACCATCACCGAGGGGATCCCAACCAGGGACATGATCGCCGTCAAGGAAGTCCTGAACTCCTTGGAGGCGGTGATGATCGGCCCTAATTGCCCGGGCCTGATCACGCCCGGCGAAGCCAAGCTGGGTATCCTGCCGGGCTTCATCCACAGTCCCGGCGCGGTGGGCGTGATCTCGCGCAGCGGCACCCTGACCTACGAGGCCGTGGGACAGCTCGCTTCCCAGGGCATCGGCCAGAGCACCTGCATCGGCATCGGGGGCGACCCCATAGTGGGATCCACCTTCGTGGACCTGCTGCGCCATTTCAAGGACGATCCGGAGACGGAGGGCATCGTGCTGATCGGCGAGATCGGCGGCAGCGCCGAAGAGGAGGCCGCCGAGTACATCGCCGACAACCTGGAAGTGCCCGTGGTCAGTTTCATCGCCGGCCAGACGGCGCCTCCCGGCAGGCGCATGGGCCATGCCGGCGCCATCATCAGCGGCGGCAAAGGCACCGCGGCCGAGAAGATGGCGGCCCTCTCCGAGGCGGGCATCCGCGTGGCCGGGAGCCCGGCCGAGATCGGGCCCCTGATGGCGGAAATGCTGAGCTGAACTGCGTGAAATCCACCGGCGGTTCCCGGAACAGGAAAGGAATTCGATGGAACGCACCCTGATGATCATCAAGCCCGAGGCGGTGAGCCAGGGCCATGTCGGCGATATCGTCCGCTTCCTGGAGCAGGAGCGGGGCTTCCGCATCATCGGCCTCAGGATGACCCGCCTGAGTCCGCGGGACGCGGGGGAATTCTACGCCATCCACCGGGAGCGGCCCTTCTACGAGGACCTCAAAGCCTACATGACTTCGGGTCCCGTGGTGGTGATCGGCGTGGAAGGCGAGGGCGCCGTGGTCCGCATGCGCGAGATCATCGGCGCCACCGATCCCGCCCAGGCGGACGAGGGGACCATCCGCCGCCTTTACGCCGCGAACATCCAGAACAACGCGGTGCACGGCAGCGACAGTCCCGAAAACGGCCGCATCGAAACCTCGTTCTTCTTCAGCAGCCAGGACTTTCTGAGTCTCCAAGGCTGAACGAAGAGGACATGTTCGACTGGAAATCTCTAAGCGAAATCAGCCAGCGGACCCTCCGGCTGAACCTGGCCGCCACGCCCTTCGAAGGGCTGATGTGGGCAGGGCTGCAGCTTACGCCCGTCATCGCCCGTAAAAGTCTGGGTGCAACCGATTTCCAGATCATGCTGTTGATGATGGTGGCGCCGGTCTGCTTTCTGCTCAGTGTCTACTGGGCGGAAGTGATCCGCGTGCTGCGCCGCTGGCGGCTGCTCTTCCTGGCCGGGGCCGCCTTCGGCATCGCCCCCCTGTCGCTGATGCATCCCTTCGGCAGCATGAAGATGCTGATCGGACTGCTGCTGTGTTACGAGCTGGCCAACTCGCTGAATATTCCCTTGCGCAACCGCGTGATGCAGGCCAACTATCCGCCTGACCGCCGGAGCGGTTATTACGGCCGGCTGGCGGCGCTGGTCTCCCTGGTCATGCTGGTGGTTTCCTGGCCGGCCGGGCGCTTCCTGGACCTGGCGCCCGACAACTGGCGCTGGATCTTCCTGATCATGGCGCTGGCGGGGGTAATCGACCGTTCGCTCTGGTTCAGGATACCCGAGAATCCCGAGGTCCGGCGCCGGCGCCCCGAGCTTGGCAGCCCGGACTGGATGGGACAGCCGCAGGCGCTCTGGTCGCAGCTCACGCGACCCCTGGTGAACATGCGCGACGTGCTCAACCGCAACCGCCAGTTCTTCCGCTGGGAAATGCAGTTCATGCTCTACGGGCTGGGCTTCTTCGTGATCATCACGGTCCAGCCAGGCTACCTGGTGGAAGGCCTTGGCCTGAGCTACAGCGAGATCTCCATCGGACAGGTGGCCCTGGCGCGCCTGGGCGGCGTGCTGGCCCTGCCGCTGATGGGACACTTCCACGACCGGCACAATCCCGCCTCCTTCTGCGCCCGGATCTTCGTCTTCCTGGCCCTCTTCCCGCTGCTGCTGTACTTCTGCAGCTTCCTCCCGGCCGGCCTGGGCCGGCTGCTGCCCTTCTACGCGGCCTTCTTTCTGCAGGGAGTGGCCATGAGCGGCGTGATGGTGGCCTGGATCATGTCCAGCATGGCCTTCGCGGGCGACGAGGACGGTGCCCTCTACCAGAGCATCCACGTGACCATGGTGGGCTTCCGCGGCATGGTGGGACCGCTGCTCGGCTGGAGCGTGAAAACCTATTTCGGCTGGGGCAGCGCCTTCGCCCTGGCCAGCGGCCTGCTGTTCCTCTCCGCGAGCCTGATGCACCGGCAGGGCAGACTGTTGGGCAGGCCCTCGCCTCCCTGAGGCGGGCCGATCCCGTTCCGGGCGAAGCCTCCCTGCTGCTGCGAGGGAGATTGCTTCTGCAGCAGGCCTTAGATTATTGTATTGTACGCTCTACCGTGCAGGCGTTGATCTCGACCGGGATTCCGGAAGCGCAGAATCCGTGTCGACCTGCGCTTGTCAGCCCCTTGGGAGTGTCGACCACGCCCGGGGACATGCCGGGGTCAGGAACGGAGGCTGATCATGAACCATGGAATCAAGGCGGGCGGTTCGCGCACCATCCCGGAAGCTTTTCTGGCCACCATGGCCCGCGTTCCCGAGCACCCGGCCTACGCAACCAAGACCGGGGGAGAGTACCGCAGCGTCAACTGGGCTACCGCCGCGGAAGCCGTTCGCAAGATCTGCGGCGGCCTGGTCAAGCTGGGCTTGAAAAAGGGCGATCGCCTGGCCCTGCTCTCGCCCAACCGGATGGAATGGGCGCTGATGGACCTGGGCGCTCAGTTCCTCGGCGTGGTCACGGTGCCCGTTTACGCCAGTCTGCCCGTGGGACAGGTGCAGCTGATCCTGGCGGACTGCGGCGCCTGCACCATTGCCCTTTCCGGCCGCGAACAACTGGACAAGGTGCTGGCCTGCCGTTCAGAGCTGCCTGCGCTGGAAAGGGTGATCCTCTTCCCTGAGGGCGAGGAATTCCCCGAGGACGAATTCCTGCTGAGCTACCGCCGGCTGCTGCAGCTGGGCGGCCAATGGCTCGCCGAGCATCCCGGCGAAGCGGATCGCCTGGCCACTTCACACGATCCGGGCGACCTGATGACCCTGATCT
>CAZMSD010000050.1:0-22734 GCA_964568855.1 uncultured Bacteroidaceae bacterium
TCCGTAAAGCCTATGAAACCAGTGCTCTAGAGAGTTGTTCATGGTCGACTAAATAGCCGTTCGTTGAACAGGAAGTAGTCCTTCTCATAACCGGGGTAGTCGTCAACCGGGTCGTCAGGATTGTCAGGCCAGCCGTTTTCCGTGAAGTCCTCTTCGCCGTTTATAAGCCAAGGTGAGAATTGGTACACGTCGACCAACCCCACCGAACGTTCATGAGCCAGGTGCAGTTCCAGCAACGGCAGTTCTGGCAGGCGGCTTGTTGCAGGCAGCGCGATGTTGAAACTGGTGGCCAGGCCCAGGCGATCATGCCGCGGCATGGGATCCGATCCGCCCATTTTACCGCCGATGAACAGCCTTGAGAATTGCAGGCCCAGGGTCCAGCGGAATAGCACTTCCGGTCCGAAGGCGTATTACTGAGGAATCTCGATCGGGCGCCACTGCAGGTTCAGGCCCATGTCATAGGTCTTCGTCTCAGTGTCCTGGGCCACTGGTCCACCCATGGTGAATACTTTCTCGCTGTGCACCTGCTCGTGGTCCAGCCCGCCGGCCACGGACCATCGGTTGTGTGATACGCCCAATCCCAGCCTCCATAGCGTGGCATATCCCTTAGGACTGATCGTTCCAAGGGATTCTCCATCTTCACCAGTGACAGGATATGTTCCTTCGTTAAACACGGTCTTGTACCTGGCAAGGCTTAGGATCCAGGTCTTGTGCAGAAAACCCCAATTCGGGAACAGTCTCCGCCGCACTTCATACAGGTTGAGCCACAGCATGCGAGACTGATTGTCCAGGGTCAGATCGTCGAAGCCGAAGCCGGGCAGCCACTGGGTCTCGAAGGGGTAGCCGCTCAGCACGGATTCCGCGATGGTCCTCTCGCCGGGCGAGTGAACCGCGCTGCTGCCGGGAGCCAGCAGTCCGTTGAGCACGTCCGAATTCAGCGGCGAATGGGTGCCCCCCATGCCGATGCTGCGCGTTGACGCGGGAAGCGTGAGCCAATTACAGGCAGCATATTGTGTTACTGCAGCCGAGGTCAGTGAAAGGGCAAATATCAGTGAAGCGAGAACGAGCGGACGCATAGAGGCTCCTCCCAGGAAATGAGATGAAGCGAGAGTCGGGCTTGAGGCCCGTCTTTGACTGCAATAGGACTGACTGTATTTCCATCAAACATATTTACTTCTGTTGAATACAGCAGGAGCAGAACCATTCTGAACCGCCTCATCTCCCCTTCGCTGCGCAGCTTCCGTTCCCCGGCGCTCTGGATCCTCCTGGTCTCCCTGGGCGTCTCGCTGTTCATCGGGAAGAGCGTCCCGCCCACCTGGACCGTGGAGGAAGTCCTGCTGGACGTCCAGGGCCGGGCGCCAGACCTGCACTACACCTGGAAGGGCGAGTCCGTGCCTCTGCCCGAGCCGGTGCCCTTCGAGCGGGCCGAACTCAATCCCCGGCGCGTTGAGGAGCTCAACCGCCGGGGCGAGCAGCCGGCTGTGGAGGAGGAATACGCGGTGGCGCCCGGTGATACTCCGGGCGAGCTGCTGTATTACAGGCTGCAGGCCAAGAAGCACTGGAAGTTCTGGTCGCTGCTGCCGGCCCTGGTGGCCGTGGTGCTCTGCTGGGTGACGCGCGAGCCCCTGAGCTCGCTTTTCGGCGGCATCGTGGCGGGCGCTTTCCTGCTGGGGCGCTACGACATCACGGAAAAGGTCCTGGTGCCCAACCTCTCGACGGAGGGCGCCGCGGGCGTGCTGCTGCTCTATCTTTGGCTGCTGGGCGGCCTGATGGGCATCTGGGCCCGCACCGGCGCCGCCAAGGCCTTCGCCGAGTTGATGGCCAAACACGTGGTCCGCGGACCGCGCACCGCCAAGCTGGTGGCCTGGATGCTGGGAATCCTCTTCTTCCAGGGCGGCACGGTGAGCGCAGTGCTGGTGGGCACAACTGTAAAGCCCCTTTCCGACGAGGAAAAGGTCAGCCACGAGGAGCTGTCCTACGTGGTGGACTCCACGGCCTCGCCCATCGCCTCCCAGCTGGCCTTCAACGCCTGGCCGGGCTACGTGCAGGCCTTCATCTACGTGGCGGGCGTCGCCTGGCTGGCAACCGAGGCGGACCGGCTGGCCTTCTTCTTCCAGAGCGTTCCCTTCTGCTTCTACGCCATCTTCGCCGTGCTGGGCACCTTCCTGCTGAGCGTCGAGAAGGCGCCCTTCATCGGCCGGCGGCTGCGCAAGGCCATGGCCCGCTCGCGTGATACAGGCGAACTGGACGCGCCCGACGCCGAACCGCTGGCCGCCCGCGAACTGCACGCCGACCGCGTGCCCGAGGGCTTCAGGCCCAGCGTGTGGGACTTCTTCCTGCCTCTTGGTCTGCTGGTGGGCATCGCCGTGGGCACCTTCATCGCCACCGGCGCGCCCAAGGTGCGCTGGGCCTTCGGGGCGGCCGTGCTGCTGGCGGGAGCCATGGCGCTGGTCCGGGGCATGGCCCTGCGCGAGCTGATGGAAGGCTTCGTGGACGGCCTGAAGGGCGTGGTGGCCGGCTCGGTGATCCTGCTCCTGGCGATCACCATCGGCGCGGTGAGCAAGGAATCGGGCGGGGGCGTCTGGCTGGTGGACCTGCTGGGCGAGACGCTGCCCTACTGGATTCTGCCCTTGCTGCTGCAGGTGATGACCATGCTGATCTCCTTTTCCACCGGCAGCAGCTGGGGCACCTACGCGGTGGCCTTCCCGCTGGCCATGCCCCTTTCCTGGGCGGTGGCCAACGCCCAGGGCCTGGCCCACCCGGAGTTCTACATGACCATCTGCTTCGCCACGGTGATGGACGGTTCGGTCTTCGGCGACCAGTGCTCGCCCATCTCGGACACCACCGTGCTCAGCGCCATGTGCACGGGCTGCGACCTGATGGATCACGTCAAGACCCAGATCCCGCAGGCCGCCATGGCGGCGCTGATGGCTTCCTTCTGCTGGACGCTCTCGGTGGTGCTGTTCGCGTAGACCACCTTGAAACCGACTTGGGGCGGAAGATCAGGCCGGAAAATCCGAAAATGATCCTTGGGTGGTTTTCGCCTTCCTGGAAGACCTCTCCCAAGAATCCTGACGGAGCCTGAACATGATCTTCACCGGACGGGGAACATCGATACGAGGTACACGCAGCCGGCTGCTGGTCATCGGCCTGGGCCTGGTGCTGTTCTTCCTCTCGACGGCGAGCCTGTTCTGGTACTTCGAGCACGAACACCCCGTGCAGCGGGAGCTCCTGCGCACGCCGGTGGACGTGCTCTACTGGTGGACAATCACCTGCACCACCGTGGGCTACGGCGACATCAGCCCCAAGACCCAGGCCGGCAAGGTGCTCGTGGTGATCGTGGTCCTGGTTGGAGTCTCCATGGTCACCGCCGTCGTGGCCAAGGCGGGCTCCATGTTCATCGAGCAGCGCATGCAGCTGCTGAGGGGGTTCGGCCATATGAAGCATCACAGGAACCATATCCTGGTCTGCGGCTGGAGCGAGGACCTGGCGGGCATCCTCGGCCTGCTGCTTGAATACAGCCGTGATACGTCGGCGGAGGACATCGTGCTGCTCAACGGCGAGGATCCCGACCGGGTGAACACTCTGCGCAGCCGCCCCGAGTTCAAGGGCCTCGAGCTGGTCTCCGGCGACCACACCAACCGCTCTGACCTGGAGCGCGCGGGGGCCTCGCGGGCGCGCTCGGCGATGGTCCTGGCGGACACGGGCGCGGCCGATCCGGATTCGCGCACGCTGCTGGGCGTGATGGCCCTGCGCCAGGCCAACAAGACGGCCCACGTCTGTGCCGAGGTCCGCGAGGACCGTTTCGTGCAGTACATCCGGGACGCCGGCGCCGACGAGGTGATCGACCCCTCGACCTTCCGGCGGGCGATGGCCTCGCAGATACTTGTATCACCTGGCATGGGCAACGTGTTCTACGACCTGCTCAGCCTGGAGAGCGGCGCCTTCTTCGATTTCGAGCCGCTGGACGAGCAGTGGAACGGCAGGACCTACGGAGAGCTGCGCGACGAGTACTGCTCGCGGCGGGACGTGACGCTCGTGGGCCTGGTGGAACACGTCGGCAACCCGCTGGAAATGAAACGCGAGGCGCTGCGGGAAGCCCAGAAAGCCCCCGACGTGGGCAAACTCGTGACACAACTTCGGGACGTAAAGGCGCTGAAACCGAATTCGCCCTGCCTCAGCCCGCCGCCCGAGCACACGATCGGCAGCAGGACCAGCGCGGTGGTGATCCACCGCAACCGTCCGGGAGTGCAGGCATGAAGGTCGACGAGCAGATTCTCGAGCGGCTGGTCCGCTTCAGGATCGTCGAACCCCTGGAAGGGGAACGGGAGCTGCTGAAGCGGTTCGCCGGCATCCTGGAGAGCGCGAAGTACGAAGCCGGGCAACCGATAGTGAGCAAGGGCGAGGAAGGCCGAGAGGCCTACCTGCTGGTCAAGGGCACCGTTGAGGTCTTCGACTACACAATAGACGACGAGCCTTTCACGCGGGCCATTCTCCGTGACGCCGACAACATCCTTTTCGGGGAAGTGGCCCTGGTGAGCGACAGCCGGCGCATCGCCACCGTGACCGCCAAGACCGACTGCGAGTGCTGGATTCTCAGGCGCGGGGATTTCATCCGGCTGGGAAACGAGAATCCCCGGCTGGGCTGGTTGATCCTGCAGCGGATCGCCGCCCTGCTGGCCAAGCACCTGGAACGGACCAACCAGGACGTCCTGCGTCTCTTCGAGGCGCTGGTGAACGAGGTCGAGCACGGCGCGGTCCGCTGAACCCGAATCGAATTCCGTCAAGCACGCCTGACAACCGCTTCCCGAAAGCGTCCTTTCTTGCCTCCCGTACTTCTCCCACTGCCCCGCAGCGACTAGATTGATCCCCGTCTCCCGAACACGCATCCACGACCGCAACGCCGGAGGAGCTCCGCCGCTGCGGCGATTAAAATCCGGAAGCGTGTCGAGGAGGTGCGCCGTGTGGGGGGTGTTGTTGCTGCTGATGGCCTTGGCCGTCGGCTGCCAGGCTGGAGGAACCCGGCGCGGGGGAATCGAGCTCGAACTGGAAATCGCTGGCGATACCTTGAAGCTGTTCTGGAATCCTGTTCCCGGGGCCGATCTGTATCGAGTGAAGAAGACCGGCGGCGGAGGCCTCGAGCCCGGCGCTCTCTGCTGCGACACCTTCTATGTCGATGTCGGTCTGCCGCCCTGGGGTGTCTACAGCGTGGAGGCGGTAGAGATCCGGATGAGCGTATCGGCACTGGAGCGCCGTCTCTGGAATTCGGCCGGTTCGCAGCGCTGGTCCGCGCGCGAGTCCGCAGTGCTCTTCCAGCGCGAAGCCGGGGGGACGCACATGCGGCGCGAAATCCGCGGCGGAGCGGGCCTCGGGCCTTCTGCGGATTCGGGACTCGGTCCGGCGCCGAACCCTTACAGCAAGCTGGTGGCCAGGAACGGTCGAATCGCGGCCTTCGACCATCGGGATTCACTGATCGTACTTCTGGAATGTCCATCGCAGGACCGCGACCCGTTGAGCGGCCTGTTCGACGGCGGTTTCGGCATCGTCGGAGCCGATCCGGCCTTCGATTTCCGCGCCTTCGCCGTCGCTCACGGCTGGCGCATCGAGGAGACCGACTCGCTGCTGATCATCGAGCGCGCCCTGTCCTATGGGGCGGGAGGAATCGAACTGCGCCACGAGATCGATCGCTCGACCAACCTGATCACGGGAACGGTGTACGACTACGGGCACAAGAGGAACCGGATCCGCAACGCCTATCGAATCCAGGAAGGAATCCCGGTTCTGCACCATCGGTGGAAACACATGCTGGTGGGCGATTCGCTGGCGGGCACGATACTCTGGGAATACACGGACGTGGTTTTCAACGAGGATTCGCTGAACCTGGATCCCGCCGCGCTGGCGATGCCGGAAAAACTGGACCTGACCGACCGCTTCAAGCAGCCGCCCGTCCTGCCCGATTCCTCGGCCTGCTTTTCGGACTGTCCTGAAATCCGGGCGCTGGAAACGGAAATCGACCGGGCGCCCGCCAGTTGTTACGACTGCCACGGCCAGATTCCTCCCATCACCGTCGCGCTGCTGCACGGAATCAACTCCAGCCCGCAGGTCTTTCCGATCTACCGGCGCTGGCTCGAGGAGTTCTACGACGTTACCGTCTTCAGCCCCTCCTATCCCTCCTGCGTGGACGCCACGGATGCCACGGCGATCGTGCACCAGCAGTTCACCCTGATCGGACTGCCCCTCGACCTGGCGATCGGACACAGCCTGGGCGGACTGATTCTGCGCAACGAATCGCGGATTCATGCCGATTCGCCGGTGCGCTGGATCATGACCATCGGCACGCCCCACCGGGGAGCCGCAATCGCGGCCAATCTCCAGCAGGCCCTGGCGAGTCTGGCCGATCTCGTCACCGACGGCTTCGACGCCCTGGCGACCGCGCTGCTGCCGGCGGTGATCTACGTTGTCGGTCTCCCGGCCGGCATCGCGGTCTATCTGTTTCTGGACTACCTTGAAGGCCGGGTCCTGGGTCACATCGGCGAATTGTTCAGCGGAGCCGCCCTGCCCGACCTGGTTCCCGGCTCGCCCTTCCTGACGGAACTGAACTCCGAGCCCATCGACATTCCCATCACGGGGATCTGCCTGGATGCTTCGTACTACACGCCGATCCAGGAGATCCTGGCCGCCCGGCTCTCCGAAGACGAGATTTTCGAGTGGGCCGATGATTACCAGATTCCCTATCAGCAACTGGATTACGTTCGCGAAGAGGCCTACAACTTTGTCTGTAACGTCTGGTCCGCCCTGGTGGCACTTACGGACGGCTTCGGCTGGTGCGATCCGATCCACGATTTCCACTGGGCGCTGACCCACGTCAACGGCGACTGGTACAACATGGTGCTGGAAGCCGTCGACGAGAACGTGGCGGTGCCGCTGTACAGCTACTACGAACCGGGCGACGGCCCGGGCGCCATGGTCTGCTTCTACTGTCCTTATACACCCGAGATTCTGTCCGGCGGACTCCGCGAGTCCTGCTGCCGTTTCATGGGCGAGGACAGCGAGACGGGCGCGGATTTCTACTGCTGCTGGGGTTGCGGAGAGGGGGCTGTGGTCCGCTGCTTTCATGGCTACGATTACGTGGATCAACCCCTGCCGCATGACAGCATCGTGCGGAGATTCAGCCAGGAAGTGCCGGAAGATGCCTCGTGCTCGGTCCAGAACATCCACGTGGGAGGCGTGAGCCATAATGCGGAAACCCGCAGCTACCGAATCCTGCTGGTCATCGAGGAGCTCTTTACCGATCGCTCAGGCTTCCTGGAGGCGGAGTCAGGTTTGCGGGCTCCCCTGCAGGAAATCGGGGAGTGAGAAGTGAGGTCCCGCCTGGCGCACCGCGCAATTAGAGACATCCGGTTCGGATCGAAAGCGGATTTGCGCCCGCCCTGCCCGTCGGGGACGCTGAGATCCGTGCCGGGAATCCTGGCCGGCCTGTCACTCCTGCTCTTCGCCGCTTGCCAGAGCGAGATGCAGGATGGCCGGGACGACTCCTCCATCGTGCTCTGGAGCACCCCCGGCGCCCGGTGGATGATCACTCCCAACCAGCCGCTGGTCTACGACAGCCTGGTGGTCTTCCAGCTGCCCGACTCCAACCTCTGGGCCCTGGACAGAGAGACGGGAGAACTTGCCTGGAGGCTCGATTACGGCGGCGGGATGCACCCCATCACTTATTCGCCAGTTCAGCAGGGTTCTTACGGCTGGTGGGCGGGGAATTACGGCGTACACAAGGTCGACGTCGGCTCGGGCGAGCTGGTGTGGCATCATTCCACGGGCGCGGAAGAGACCTCCGGGCGGCATCTGAGCCTTGACGGCCAGTTGCTGCACTACGGTGGCTGGGGACACTACTTCCAGGTGGACCTGGATTCGGGCGCGGAGTTGTCGCGAGTGCACATCGGCGAGAACGTCCGCGCGGCGGTGCCCCGCCAGGATCGCGTGTACCTGTGCTCCTACAGCTTGACCCCCAGCGGCTTTCCGCATTATGGACATCTGCGTTGCCTGTCCAAGGCGGACGGCGGCTTGATCTGGATCCAGGAATTCCCGGGGGACTGCCTGAAGTCGCGTCCCGCCTTCTACGGTTCGCTGGTGATCGTCTCCACGGACCGTGGCGCATATGCGATTGATGCGGGCACGGGAACGGAACTCTGGTTCCGGGAATCGCCGGAGGGGGCGCGCATCTCCCCGCAGGTCAGTGGAAACGAACTCTACCTGGGTACCAGGTACGGCTTCGCCCGGATCAGCCTGCCCGATCTCGGCACGGTCTGGGAGACCGATCGCCTGGGACTGCCCGGCTACGGCACGCACAATGATTTCGCACTCAGCGAGTCCACCATCTTCTGCGTGCTGGAGAACTCGGTGATGGGCTATTCGCGGGAAACCGGGGAAATCGTCTTTGCCTACACGCCGCCCGACATGGCGCTGGCCCAGCCCACGTACCGCGATGGAGTGCTCTATTTCTCCGGCGGGCGGAACATGTACGCGATCGACGTCGGCGACGTGGATTGAGGAACGCCCGATCACCAGAGGCCGACTGCGCCGCCGGGCACGGCGGCGATTACTTGAGCAGCTTCTTCAGATTCACAGCGCAAGTTGAGGGCAGGGCGCGGCAGATCACCTTGACGCCTCGATCCAGCAAGGTCCGCAGGTCCCGCTCCTGGTCGGCGGTGAGATAGACGTAGTCCAGGTAACGACGGGCGCCGGGACGGTCGTGCAGCCCGCCGAGGACGATCTCCTCGATCCGCGCGCCGGCGTGCGTCAGGTCGAGGGCGCCGGCGGGGGAGGCCAGCACCACCATGGTGAGGAGTTCCGGCGCTTCGTTCAGGCGGGGAGCCAGCTCCGCGATGCGGACGAATTCGAGCACCTGGTCCGGGGCGGGGCAGCATTCGTAGAGACCGCGCTCGAAATCGCTGCCGGCAACATCATCGTCGCAAAGCACGATGCGCCGGATGCCCAGTGTGAGACACCAGCCCACGCAGACCTGCCCGTGAATCAGGCGGTCGTCGATGCGCAGCATCCAGGTGGGCTGAGCGGGGCTCAACAGCGGATCCCCTTCCGTCCGCGGTCCTTGACCAGTTCGACCAGCTCCTCGGGCTTGGTGCCTTGCCGGCAGGTGAGGAAAGTCAGAATCATGGGCAGATTCACGCCGGTGAGTACTACTGGAACCGTGGCGGATGCCTCGCCGACCTCCCCTGACGAGGCGGTTCTTTCGCGGCAGGTCTCGATCGCCCGGCGGCAGACAGCGTAGCAACTGCCCCCGGTGAAATCGGCGAAGAGCAGGGCCGGGCATCCGGCGCCCGCGCCTGTGGTGCCGTTTGCAGCCGCGCTTTCAGCCGCGCCTGCAGCCGCGCCTTTGCCAGCGCCGCAGAGCCAGTCGAGAATCCTGCCCCGCAGCTCATCCGGATTCAGGTTCTCGTTGCTCAGGGCGTCCAGGCCGCTTTGCGGTCCCAGGATCAGCTCCGCGCTGTGGATCAGAGCACGGCCCAGCTTGCCGTGTGTCACTATCAGTCCGCGCATCGTCTGCCGCTCCGCTCACTCCGTGTCACGCCGCAGGTACCGTCTCAATCGCCGCTTGTCCTGCATGTTCTGCAGCAGGCGCTTGTTGAATTCCACCGCGGAATCGTAGCCATAGACCTTGAGATGCAGATTGAGCGCCAGGGTCTCGCAGATCACGGTGATGTTCTTGCCCGGGAAAATCGGCAAACGCACCAGGGGCAGCTGAAGCCCCAGGATGTTCTGCGTGGCGTGATCCAGTCCGGTACGTTCGAATGTGTTGCGCTCCTCCCACAGGCGCAGTTCGACGATCATCTCGACGCGCTTCTGCATCCTCACGGCGCTGATCCCGTAGATCTGGCGCACATCCACGATGCCCAGCCCTCGAATCTCCATTAGGTGCTGGAGGGTGTCGTTGCCCTGGCCCATCAGGATCCGGTCCGCCTTGCGTGAGATGGTGACCACGTCGTCCGCCACCAGCCGATGGCCCCGCTCCACCAGGTCCAGGGCCACCTCGCTCTTGCCGATCCCGCTCTTGCCGGTGAGCAGCATCCCCGTGCCGTACACGTCCACCAGCGTGGCGTGCAGGTTCTCGGTGGGGGCGAAGCAGTCGTCCAGGTAATCCGAAAGCAGGTGATACAGGTTCGTCGTATTGAGTTCCGAGCGAAACACGCAGATCCCGCACTCGGAAGCGATTTCGAGCAGGGGTACGGGAGCGTCGTTGCCGTCGCTGATGATGATGCAGGGGATCTCCAGGGCGAAAACCTGTTCGAGCGAATCCCTCCGCTGCTCCTCGTTCAGGGTGCCCAGGTAGGCGATCTCCGTGTTCCCCAGCACCTGGATGCGGTTGTATGTGAACAGGTCCAGGTAGCCGGCGAGCGCCAGCCCCGGCCGATGGAGGTTCTGGTGGGTAATGCCGCGGTTGAGGCCGTCTTCGCTGTTCAGCAGCCGAAGCTGCAGCTCCTCCGCCTCCTCGTCGAAGAACTGGCGTACGGACAGACTGTTCATGTCAGTGTTTACGTTTCAGACGATCCTTGTGGCGCTGAACCTGCTTCTCCAGCTTGTTGACCGCCAGGTCAATAGATTTGTAGAAGTCTTCGCTGGTTTCGGAAGCCATCATTCGGTCGCCCTTGACCCGGATGGAGATTTCAGCCGTTTTATTCTGGCGCACATCATAGGCGAGAACCACTTCGCAATCGATAATGTTGTCAAAGTACTTCTTGAGCCGCTGGACTTCCTTCGAGGCGTAGTCTTTCAGCTTCTGGGTCGCTTTGAAATGCCTTGATGTGACGGTGGTTCTCATGACAGGTCCTCCTTTCAGCAGGCGGTATCCGCCGCTCAGTCCCCTGCCCGGGGATGAGCCTTGGTGTAAATGTCCTTCAGCCTTTTTCCAGTCAAGTGTGTATAGACCTGGGTGGTCGACAGCGATGCGTGTCCGAGCAATTCCTGCACCACCAGCAGATCCGCGCCCCGATCCAGCAGGTGGGTGGCGAAGGAGTGACGCAGCACGTGCGGCGACAGCTTCCTTGCCGCGGAAACGGCCGCGAGGCTCCGGCGCACCACGTTCTGCACCTGGCGCCGGCCCAGTCGCCGACCCTGTCGCGTGATCAGCAGGGCTTGCTGGTCCTTCAGATCCAGCCGGGCCAGCCTGGAGCTCCGAAAAGCCTTCCAGCGCTCGAGCACCTCCAGCGCCGGGGCGCCGAGGGGCAGGATCCGTTCCTGGGAGCCCTTGCCCCGGACGCGCACCATGCCCCCCCGAAAATGACCCAGATCCAGAGCAACAAGTTCCGCCAGGCGCATGCCCGAAGCGTAAAGCAGCTCCAGGATCAGGCGGTTCCTGCAATTCTGGAAATCGTCCGGGGACAGGCCCTCGATCGCTTCCTCCAGCTCCGCCTCGCTCAGGCAGGCTGGCAGCGGCTTGTCCAGCCGGATCGGCGGCATCGCCACCACCGGGTTGGCCGCCAGCAGGTTGCGCGACTGCAGGTATCGGCACCAGGAGCGGATGGCCGCCAGGTGCCTGGCCACTGTGCGCTTGGATCTGCCCTGACGCAGGCGCTCGGCCAGGAAATCCCGGATGCTGGCGCGATCGAAGGGATCCAGGGAGCCTGCCCCCTTTTCTGCCAGGCTGCCGAGGTACAGCTTCAGGTCCCGCGCGTAGGCTGCGATGGTGTTTTCCGAGTAGTGGCGCTCGAACTGCAGGTAGCTTAGAAACTGTTCGAGCAGCTTCCAGGAATCTGGGGGCCGGGTGTTGGCGCTTGCCGTCACGTTGGTTGGCTTTTCTCGGACCGCGGTTCGGAGGGGAGTCCGACTGCCTCCCCCTATCTTCTTCATCGGTACTTGTACCGGAAGACTTCATAGCCGGCAACTGGATTGGAACGGAGATCCGGTGGTTTTATTCGGCCTCCTGCACTTCCGCTTCCGTTTTGCACGCGGGACACTTGAGGAACTCGCCGCGCTTCTCGTTCTGCTTCTGCAGCATCCAGGGGTGCTCGCAGGCGGGACAGGCCCGGCACACCGGCTTATCCCAGGAAGCGTACCTGCATTCCGGGTAACGCGAACAGCCGTAGAACACCCTGCCCCGGCGGCTCCGGCGCTCCACCAGCCGGCCCTCGCAGCCCTCGTTGGGGCAGTCGATTCCCAGTTCCAGCGGCTTGGTGTTCTTGCACTTGGGATAGGCCGAGCAGCCTAGAAAGCGGCCGTACCGGGATGTTTTCAGGAGCATCGGGCTGCCGCAGAGCTCGCAGGTCTGGTCCGATTCCTGCGAACCCAGCGAGTCGTCGGGATTTCGCGTGTAGCGACAGGTGGGAAAGGCGCTGCAGGCGATGAAGCGCCCGTTGCGTCCCCATTTGCTGACTAGCGGGGCTTCACACTCGGGACAATTCTCATCCAGCTGCTCGGTGGTGGACTGCTTGATTTCGCGGCGGCGCGCGTCCGCCTGGCTCAGCGCCTCCGCGAAGGGGCCGTAGAATTCGTCCAGCACCTCCTGCCAGGGGCGGCCGTTCTCCACGCTGTCCAGCTCGGTTTCCATGCGCGCGGTGAAGTCCACGTTGAAGATGTCGGCGAAGTGATTCACCAGGATCCGGTTGACCGTGATGCCCAGCTCCGAGGGACGGAAACGCTTCTCCTTGAGCTCGACGTACTGCCGCTTGAGGATCATGTCCACGATGCTGGCATATGTGCTGGGCCGGCCGATGCCCAGCTCCTCCAGGGCCCGAATCAGGCTTTCCTGGGAGAAGCGGGCCGGCGGCTTGGTGAAATGCTGTTCGGCTTCCAGCGCCAGGAGCTTCAGCGCTTCCCCCTCGCTGATCCGCGTGGGCGGGAAGAAATCGCGTCGGCCGCTCGCGGCATCGCCGTTTTCCAGGCGTTCGTGAACGGCGTCGCCCGCCTTGCCGTTCCGCTGCCGGTCGCCCTTTCCGCCCTTGGCCTGGGCGCGAACCTCGCCGTAGACTTCCAGGAAGCCCTTGCGTACCAGCCTGCTGCCGGTGGTCCTGAAGAGGAAGCGTCCTCCCAGCAGGTCGATGCTGCGCTGGAGATACAGCGCCGGCACCATCTGGCAGGCCGCGAAACGGCTCCAGATCAGCTTGTAGAGCCTGAGCTGGTCGCGCCCCAGCAGATGGCCGAGGCTGTCGGGCGTCCGCGCGATTTCCGTGGGGCGGACGGCCTCGTGGGCGTCCTGGGCCTTGCCCTTGCCGCGGTACACCGGGGCTTTCCGCGGCACCAGCTCCTCGCCCAGCTCCCGGACGATCCACTCCCGTGCTTCGTTCACGGCGGATTCGGCGAGTCGCATGGAGTCGGTGCGCATGTAGGTGATCAGCCCAGCGCGCTCGCCGTCGGCCAGCTCGACACCTTCGTAAAGCTGCTGGGCCAGCGTCATGGTCTTCTTGGGGCTGAAACCGAGTCGCCGCGCGGCGTCCTGCTGCAGCGTGGAAGTGATGAAGGGCGGCGGCGCCTTGCGCGAGACCTCCTTCTCATTGATGGCGTGCACGCGGTAATCCGCAGCTTCCATTTCAGAGCGCAGTTGGGCGGCTTCATCGGCGCAATGGATCTCGGGCTTCCGGCCGGTGCGGGGACCGGCGGCTTTCTCGCGGGCCTCCGCTTCCGATTCGAAAATCCGCTGCAGTGCTGCGGGGAAGACCTCTCCCGCCAGACTTTCGAAGGATCCCTCGAAGGTCCAGTATTCCTGGGGCACGAAGGCCCCGATCTCCTCCTCGCGCTCGCAGATCAGGCGTACGGCCACGCTCTGCACCCGGCCCGCCGAAAGACCGCGGCTGACGGTCTTCCATAACAGCGGGCTTACCTGGTAGCCCACCAGGCGATCCATGATCCTCCGCGCCTGCTGGGCGTTCACCCGCTGCTGGTCGATGTCGTCGGGGTGCTGCACGGCTTCGATGATGGCCGAGCGGGTGATTTCGTTGAAACGGATGCGATGAATCGGGCGCGCCTTGCGCAGGGATTCGCGCAGCAGGTTGGCGATGTGCCAGGCGATCGCCTCGCCCTCGCGGTCCTGGTCCGTGGCCAGCAGTATCTCCTCGGACTCGCGGGCCAGCTTCTTGAGCTGGTTGATGACCTTGGTCTTGCGGGAGGCGTGGACATAGGTGGGCTTGAAGCCGTTCTTGATGTCCACGCCCAGCTCTTTCTCCGGCAGGTCGATGATGTGCCCCACACTGCTGGCCACCCGGTAGGAGTCCGGACGCCAGGAATCGAGGTACCTGCCGATGGTCTGGCTTTTCGTCGGGGATTCTACAATTACGAGGGCGCGAGCCATGTACTGACGCTTATCCTTCCTGCTGCAGAAGATGCCTGTCGTCGGTGGTCAATGTTGGGAGGTCTGCGAAGGAATCACGACCCGGCTGAGCTGCGAGTGGCTCAGGCGTCCCTGCCCCAGCACATGGTTGCTGACGAAGTCCTGCAATTCTTCGAAGGAAACGCTGGACCGCGCCATCCACATGGCCTTCTCGATGTAGGCCTCGGTTTCCGAGATGTTGATCAGGTCGCGGTTCTGCAGCTCGGCCAGGTAGCCTCTTGCCTCGGGAGTCAGGTAGTGGTTCTCAGCCTGATGGAGGATGCGCCGGCTCTGCGTATGCAGCGCTTCCTCCTGGAAGACCGGGCCGCTGAAGCCGAAATGCTCGAGCAGCCAGCCCAGGGCCAGGTTGATGTCATCGGCTTCATACCCGCGCTCCAGCAGATCCTCGGTCATGGCATCCACGTCGAAGCCGTCCGACGAATCACTGCCGATGTTCTGTAATAGGAAAATCAGGATCTCAGCGAGTTTTCCGCTCAACACAGCAACCTTCCGGGTTCCTTCCCTCTCCTTCGCGAGGAAAATAGCAAAAGCACCCTTCTGAGCAACGAGCTTTACTCGACTTGTACAAGGAGGTTTCCCGGGTGTCCGGGTCCGCTGGCGCGGAAGGAGGGTTCAATCCCGCCCCGGCAGTGCATCGGCGCGGATCGCGCCCTCACCGTCCAGGACCGGCTGCGCGCTCAGATCGAACTTGAGCTTGAAGCTGCCGATGCGGGAAGAGATGTGCAGCAGTCGCCGCGAATCCCCTTCCACGGTTGCGCTGAAGCTCATGTTGGCCTTGCGTCCGCTGGCTCCCACCAGGCGATAGCGAAAGACCAGACGGTTATAGAGGGAATCGGACTGCTGGCGCTTACTGTAGTTCTCGCGACCGAAAAGCTGCACAAGGTCCCGGTGATCCAGGGCGGGAAAGGGGCGCAGCTTGTCCTCGGAAACTTCGCAGGTGATGCTGCGCTCGCTCAGATCCAGCTGGGTCTCACGTCCGACGAAAGTGCGCAGCAGCATCTCGATGCGCTCGTTTCCCAGGTCCTCCGCGAAGCGCCGGTCCACGTACATTCCCGACAGACGATTCCGGTGAAAATGGAGTTCGAGGTTGATGGCCTTGCCCCGCATCGGCGGGCGGCGCACGTAGCGGAAGATCCAGCGCTCCGCGTTGTCCAGGCTGTCCACCAGCGAGGGCTCGCGGCCGGAGGCGATGGTGCGGATGTCCTCGCGGGTCAGGCGCGGATCGAGAAATACGAAACCCGGCCCATGGCTGTAATCCGCGGAGACGAAGCGATGATGATGGTCGAAATCGAGCAACTGGCTTCGGGTCTGCAGGAGCCGGATCGCCGTACCGATCACGCAGCCGGACACCAGGATCGATGCCAGCAGGATCAGGCCGATCTTCCATCCGCCGGATCTTATGTCGGAATGCGCAGGAGACATCGTTTACTCTATCGGCTGGCGGGTCGCCGGACTATCGTTCCGTAGCGGTCCCGGCGTCGAATCCCGCTGCCCGGCGGGCAGGCTGCCCGCTGAGCGGCGCCCCGGACGGCCAGCTTGACTCGCATCGGGCGATAATATAATCTCAGTACTCTTGATAGTCCTCCCGAAAACCTCGGGAGGCGAAATGGGCCAAGCCGCAGTGCACCGTGAAACATTGCAGCGGTGCATTTGTGCACTAAGATCCCGGATCCTTCACATCTCATATGTCGGCGAGACTAAGCTCATCCGATTTCGCTAAATCGCTCCAGCACCTGCTGCGCCTCCAGGAGAGCCGGCACGAGCACATCGAAGTGCTGTATTACCTCAGTGCCGAGGGCGGAGCGGTGCCGCAAACCGAACTGGTCCAGGTGATTACCCCGTCCGGCGCGGAGGACTCCCGTGCCGTGCTCTCCGCGCTGGTCGATGCCGGGTTGCTTCGTCATCGCCGACTTAAATCCGCGGGGGCCGCCCTGCCCGTAACGGCCCTGGTGGACCACCTGGAACCACTGTTTCAGCTACCCACGTTCTACCGCAACCGGCTTCGCCGGCGTCTCGCCAACTGCGACGTGGGCGACCTGCGGCGCATGGCAGGAGAATTCTACTCCGGGACGCCCCGGCCGGTGCCCGCGGACAGTCGTAATACAGTGGCACTGCTGGCCTCCTTCAAGGCCATGATCCTCGACCGCAAAGCCTTCCGCCGCGCGGTGGAGCGGCATTTCGACGAGGCGGAGCGGGCCCTGCTGAAAATTCTCTCCATGCATCACCGCGGCCTGCAGATGCGCGAGATCAGGCGCCACCTGGGCTACTTCGGGCATCGGCTCGGATTCGATGAGACCAAGCAGCTGCTGCAGGAAGTCTACCGGACCAGCGGGTTGATCTATACCAGCGAGGGGGACTCCTTTCTGCGGCGCGACCGGTATTTCCCCGCGGAGATGCGCGTAATGCTGGTGCAGGACGCGGTCGAGATGGTCAAATCCAACTTCGGCCTGGGTACGCCGCCGCGCCAGATCTATCCCACGTTCGGCGGCAGGTTGCAGCCCGAAGCCTGGAAAGTGCGGCACGAGCCGGCGATGGTCTTTCACAACGCGATGGTGATCCTGATCTACCTGATCAGTCATCGCGTGCCGCGCATCCAGAAGGGCGGCGTGCACAAGAGCGAGATCAAGCGGATCAACGCCCAGTTCAATCCTCCGCAGGAAGACCACTACCTTTTCGGCTACCTGTTCGATTACTTCGAGCAGCACGGAATCGTGCGACTGGTGAACGAGGTCTGGGCCGTAGATGTGTCACAGGCAGTGGCCTTCTTCAGCGACCCGCCGAAGACGTTGCGCCGGCTCGCGGAGGACTACTTCGAAGCGGACCTGCTGAAGCGCGGGGAATGCGAAAAACGGATGGAGGCGGCCGATTCGGGAGTCCTCGATCCGCTGCGCGTGATCTGGATCCTGCGTCACCTGAGCCCCGAGAGCTGGACCGGCGCGGGCGACCTGGCCCATTTCTACGCCCGGGCGGAAGGGGGATTCAAGAGCGAGAGTCACCAGGCCGGCGTCGAGAAGTTCATCGGCTTCACGCTGGAGAAGCCGCTCTTCTGGTTCGGGCTCGTTGAGCTGTCGCATCACCCGGAAGGCGGCGGCGCGCTGTTCCGGCTCTCCGAGCGCGGGCGGGCCGTGTTGCTCGAGGACCGGATTCCGGATGAGCTGGACCGGCTCTTCGATCCGGAGGAGCGGCTGCTGGTCCAGGCGAACCTGGAAGTCTTTCTGCCCGGCCGCTTCCTGCCCGAGGGGACCATGTTCCTGGCCCGTTTCGCGGACTACGAGCGGGGCCGGTTCCGGCTCAGCTCACAGTCCCTGTCGCGCGGCCTGGATAGCGGATTAAGCCTCGAGAAGATCCGCGGCTTCCTGGATCGAAGCTCTTCGCAGGCCATCCCGCAGAACGTGGATTACCTGCTGCGCGAGGTTTCGAGCCGGCACGGGCACATGCTCGTGGATCCGCAGTTGATGGTCCTGAAGACCGAGGACCCCTTTCTGATGAAGGAGATGAGTCTCGTGCCCGGGCTGCGGCGCTACTTCCTGGCGCGCTTCGACAAGACGATCATGCTGCTGGCGCCCGGGGTGAAGGTGCCGCGCCTGGTGGAAGAGCTGCGGCGGCTGGGCTACATGCCGCGGGTGCGCTGGGACGCGGTGATCGACGAGGACCAGGAGCAGCTCGAACTGGACGCGGACGACCGCCGCGGGCTGCTGGCCCTGCTCAAGGCCTTCGAGTACTCGGACGAGATGGAGCAAGATCTTTCAAGTTTGCTGATCCAGGTGGGTAAGCAGCTCAATTCGGAGGACCTGGCGGCCAAGCAGGCCATTCCGCAACGGGGCCTGGGCCAGGTGTACAAGGTGCTCGAACGGATCAACGCCGCGGTGGGAGCGGGAAAGCTGGATTAGGATTGCAACTCCGCGAGCGGAAAAGGTCTGCAGAAAACTGCGACGAGCCACGACGCGGAGTTGTCGCACACGGAGGATAACCGAATGAGTATCACGCGGGAACAGATCCTGAAAATGCCCAAGGCGGAGCTCCACTGCCACCTGGACGGCTCGCTGCGCCTGGCGACCATGATTGAACTGGCCCGCGAACGCGAGCAGCAGTTGCCGAGTTTCGACGAGGAGCAGCTGTTCAAGCAGCTGCGCCTGGGGCGGAAGTACAAGAGCCTGGTGGACTACCTCGCCGTATTCAAGCACACGCTGTCCGTGATGCAGGACGCCGAATCGCTCGAGCGCGCGGCCTTCGAGCTCGCCGAGGATTGCGCCCGGGAGAACGTGCGCTGGCTGGAAGTGCGCTACAGCCCGGTCCTGCACACGGAACGCGGGATGAGCCTGCCCCAGGTGATGGATGCCGTGCTGCTGGGACTGCGGCGGGCGGAGAAGGCATACAAGATCCGCTGCGGGGTCATCGTCTGCGGCATCCGCAACATCAATCCCGCCACCTCGCTGCGCCTGGCCGAGCTCTGCGTGGCCTACAAGAATTCGGGAGTGGTGGGCTTCGATCTCGCCGGCGCGGAGGCCAACTTTCCCGCCAAGGACCACCGCGAAGCCTTCTACCTGATCCGCAACAACAACATCACCTGCACCGTGCACGCGGGGGAGGCCTACGGGCCGGAGAGCATTCACCAGGCGCTGCACTACCTCAACGCCCACCGCATCGGGCATTCCACGCGCCTGAAGGAAGACGGCGATCTGCTGAATTACATGAACAACCTGCGCATACCCGTGGAAGCCTGTCCCACCAGCAACGTGCAGACGGGGGTGGTCCCCGACTACGAGAGTCATCCGCTGAAGTTCTACCTGGACTTCGGGCTGCGTATCACGATCAATACGGACAGCCGGTTGATCAGCGATACGACGATGACCGACGAACTCTGGCGCATGACCGAGACCTTCACCTTGAGCAAGCAGGAGATCGTCAAGATCATCACCAACGGTTTCAAGTCAGCCTTCCTGCCCTTTCGCGAGAAGAGCGCCATGATCAACGAGGCCCTGCATGAAATGGGCTACCAGGGTATTCTGGTGGGCTATTGACGACCTTAGGGGTCTGTCGAATTCGAAGTGAACAAACTTGAATAGAAGAGGAAGACCATGCAACGAAACACCACGCTTCTGCTGGCAGTCCTGCTCGGCGGCTGCCTGCGGGTCTCGGCCCAGCAAGCGGATTATCCGGTGATCGGCGAGGTCAGGTATTACGAAACCTCGGGCGTCAACGAGGAGTTCGTCGAACTCTACAATCCCACCAATTTCGCCGTGGACCTGGGGGGCTGGAAGATCCAGTACAAGTCCAGCACGGGCCAGAACTGGAGCAACAAGCTGGTCATCGAGGAAGGGCGCCAGATCGGGGCGCACGGTTTCCTGCTCTACGGGGGCCTGGCCGTGGAGACCGAGCCGGATTACCCCAGCGCCAACAACCCGGGTCTGGGGAACAGCGGGGGCCACGTGCGCCTGGTGAACGTCGCCCTGGAGGTCGTCGACCTGGTGGGCTGGGGCGCCGCGGACAGCCCGGAGGGCGATGCGCTGGGCAGCCACGCCCGCGGAGGAAGCTTCGAGCGGAAAGCCCTTGAGAATTCCACCGCGGCGGACATGGCGCCAGGCGGCGCGCACGAATTCGAGGGCAACGGCTGGGATTCCGACGACAACTTCTCCGACTTCGTCACCCACGACGCGCAGGCGGACTGTTCGCCCCAGAACAGCGAAAGCCCCGCGGAACCGGACGTGAACCTGACCGACGGCAGCGGAACCGCCGCCTGCAGCGTGGAACAGATCTTCGCCCCCGGCCCGGAGGACTTCAGTATCACGGTGACCGCCGGGGAGCACTTGCTGGAGACGGTCGAAGTCGAGCTGCCCGATGGATGGGCCTGGGACGCCGTGAGCCTGGACGGAGCGGGTTTCCTGGAGGCCGCCCTCGAGATCGAGGGGAATACCGCGCGCGCGGTCGGCGCGGCCGTGGACGGCGACGATACGGGCATCTTCGACTTCAGCCAGGCGACCGTGCCCATGGAAACGGGCGTCTTCACGCTGACCGTCCGCACCGCAGTGCCGGAGGGCACGCCGGGACCTATCCAGTATTCGCCGCAGGTGCAGGTGATCGGCGATCCGATTCCCATGTCGGACCTGCACGAGAACGATGACGACGGCCTGCCCTTCCTCTTGGGGCAGACGGTGGTGATCCGCGGAACGGTCACGCTGGCGGACGAGCTGGGCATCGCCAGCTACCTGCAGGACGAGAGCGGGGGCATGGTGTGCTACAGCTCCACCTTCGCCTCCGCGGTAGACATTGGGGACGATGTGACCGTGGTGGGTACCGTGACACATTTCAACGGTCTCTGCGAGCTCAACCCGGCGGAGATGCTGGAACTGCACTCAACCGGCAACGACGTCGAGCCTAACGTGCTGACCTGCGCGGACATCTCCAACCAGGGCGCCGGCGGCGAGCCCTACGAAGGCACGCTGGTGAGGCTGAACAACATCACCGTGGAGGCCTCGGGCGTCTGGGCCGGCAACACCAACTACACCGTCAGCGACGCCTCGGGAACCACGGCGCTGCGCATCGACGGCGATTGCGACCTGGTGGGCCAGCCGATCCCCGCCGAGGCCTTCGACATCATCGCGGTCTGTTCCCAGTACGACTACAGCGTGCCGCACCACAGCGGCTACCAGGTCCTGCCCCGCTTCACTGCGGACCTGATCCAGGCGGCGGGGCCGGGCATCAACGGCGGCCCCTGGGAGAGTGAACACACCACTGACGGCGTGACGTTGAGCTGGACCACGGCCGATCCGGGAACGACGATCACCGTCTGGGGCGCCTACGGCGAGGCGTCCATCGACAGCGTCGAGCTCGAGGAGTTGACCACCGATCACGAATACCGCCTGACCGGACTGGAAGCGGGCAGCCCCTACTGGGCGCGCGTGGGCAGCACCAACGACTCGGGCACCAACATGACCGGCGTGTTCTACGTGTCCACCGTGTCGCCTCCGGAAAGCCCGGGGACCATCGAGGCCTACTTCACGCAGGACGCGGAAACGGACCTGGCCCTTCCCGGCAACGAGGCCAACCAGAATCACGACGTGCAGACGGAGCTGATCCAGCTGATCGACGCGGCGGAAAGCAGCCTGGATCTGTGCATCTACAGCCTGAACATCCACGAGGTCGGGCAGGCCGTGATCGCCGCCCACGACCGCGGCGTGGCGGTGCGCTTCATCTACGACGACGATCACGACCAGGGTACGGTGGGGCAGATCGAGAACGCCGGCGTCACCGTGATCGACGACAGCTTCGGCGACAACGACGGGCAGGGCCTGCAGCACAACAAGTTCATCATCTTCGACGCCGGTGACGAGGATCCGTCCAACGACAAGGTCTGGACGGGCAGCCTGAACCTGATCGACGAGCCGGCGGGCTACGGGATTCACGCCAAGCAGAACGTGGTGCTGATCGCCGACCAGGCGGTGGCCCGGGCCTTCACGCTGGAGTTCAACGAGATGTGGGGCAGCGAAGGAATGACGCCCGATCCCAACGTCAGCCGCTTCGGCGCCAGCAAGACCAACAACACGCCCCACCGCTTCATTGTGGGCGGCCGGGACGTGGAGGTCTGGTTCAGCCCCGGCGACAACGTGTCACAGAACCTGGTGAACTATATCGAGGAAGCGGACCAATCGCTGTATTTCTGCATTCTGGTCTTCACCCGCAACGAGCTCAACTACGCCATGGAGGATCGCCACAACCAGGGCGCGGCGATCCGCGGCGTCTTCGACAGCGAGGGGGACCAGTACAGCGAGTGGTCGGACATGCTGGCCTGGGGCGCCGACATCCACGTCGACGCCGGCAGCGGCATCCTGCATCACAAGTACATGACCATCGATCCCGAGGACCCCGCGCTGGACCCGCTGGTGATCACCGGCTCCTACAACTGGTCCAACAGCGCCGAGTACAACAACAACGAGAACGTGGTGGCGATTCACGATTTCTATCTGGCCAACCAGTACATGCAGGAGTTTGCCTACCGCTACCACAACGCCGGCGGCACGGCGGACTTCGTCGACGTGGATGCGCCCGCCGCCCGGCCGGGAGGCTTCGTGCTGCACGGCGTACATCCCAATCCCTTCAACCCCGCTACGAGAGTGAATTACAGCCTGCCCGCGCCAGCCCGGATGCGGCTCGAGGTCTACGACCTGCTGGGCCGGCTTGTGCTGGAGCGGTCTCTGGGACTGCAAGGCACCGGCGAACACACGGCCATGGTGGACCTGGCGAACCGGGCCAGCGGGGTTTACCTGCTGCGCCTGCAGGCGGAAGGGCTTGGGGAACGCCATGCCAAGATGGTATTGGTCAAATGAGCTAGGAAGGTTCATTCTACTTAGTCGACCCTGAAAAAAGCGCTCATGCCGCGTCGAGCGCCTGAGTCCGTGATT
>CAZMSD010000051.1:0-22114 GCA_964568855.1 uncultured Bacteroidaceae bacterium
CTCTCCGTAAAGCCTATGAAACCAGTGCTCTAGAGAGTTGTTCATGGTCGACTAGTTACTGTTCGCCACTACTTTCTTCGGCTCAGTCAAGTAGAAGGACATGTAGTCAAGTTGCTCAACCTCCTCGCCCGATTCGCCGACCCGTTGATTGATCTTCAAGTAGTCATGCCAGTCCATGTTCTGTGTCACAATGATGAGATCTCCCACGGCGGCAAAGTCGCAGGCTGGACTGCCGAAGTCGTTCACCCAGCAACTGTAACCGTTGTAGTCAACCGTTTCGGCTTGGGCGCTCGAAATCCAGATCGCCAAGAGTAACGCGCATCTTACATGCATCACATGCACCGCTATTTCAGCAGAAGTGCTTTGCGTATCTGCACCTGGTTTCGGAAGACCAGGCGCAGGAAGTAGCATCCGCTGGAAAGCCCGGACCCGTCGAAAACGAACTTATGCTCGCCGGCGGACAGCATGCCCTGGTAAAGCTGTCGCACCTTCTGACCAAGGATATTGTACACGCATAGTTCCACCGATCCCTTCACGGGGATCGAGATGCTGACTCGGGTCACGGCGTTGAAAGGATTTGGCGCGTTGGGATGCAGAAAGAACTGCGGTTCGAGCGGCGGTGCAACGTCGAAGGCCTCGCAGTCCTGCTCGAAGACGCCCATCAGCGCACCGCATTCGTTGATGCCGCTCTCCGGCCTGCAAGGCGATTCCTCCTCCAGGTGGAAATTGCTCTCTTCCACGTCGCAGAAGAGGGGATCGAACTCCATGTTCCCCTCCTGCCCCAGGTGCTCCTCAAGACCGGCCCAGTTGCCTCCCGGATTACCCCAGATGTCGTTGTAGCGGATCCGGTAGCTCTCGATACCGGGAGGATAGTCGACGGCCTGACCCCCTTCGTTCAAGGCGATAATGGAATAGCTCAGACTGTGGTAGCTGTCCGGATCGTTCGCTGAGACCGCCGATATATGGGGAGCCTGGTTGCTCGCGATCGTACAGTGTGAAATACTCAGGGACTTCAAACTGTAGATACCTCGCCCCCGGTTGCCCGCGTCGTTCCTGCTGATCAGGCAGTATTCCACATTGATCCGTGAAGCGCCCACGTCATCGTAGCCGAAGATGGCGCCTCCGGAACTCGTGCAGGAATTCTCCGTGAAGAAACAATTCTCGAAGGTTACGTACTGGGCCTTGACGGCGCCTCCCGAGCCCTGTGAGGTGTTCAGGTGAAAGAAGCAATCCGTCACGTCTCCGTACTCCAGCCAAACCGCGCCGCCGTCGCCCGTCGCTGCATTCCGGCGGAACTCGCAGCCCGACAGGTCTACAGAAGATTCCAAGTACAGGGCGCCGCCTGCACTTGCTAGGTTCTCTTCGAAGATGCAAGATGTAATACTATCCAGTGAACCGTCCGAGCGGACAGCACCGGCGCCACCGGTCGAAACATTCCCGATGAAAATGCAACTGTCCAGTTCCGCTTCTCCCGGATAGTCGAAGAACAGGGCTCCCCCGCTGGCGGCGGTGTTGCCCGTGAAGCGGCAGCGGCTGATTCGCAGGCTTCGGTAGGTGAACAATGCGCCACCGTGGCCCGTGGTTTCTCCACCGGTGAAAGTGAAGCCCGTGATGAGGGTCGTGTCGGCGGATTTCCCAGTAAAGATCCGTCCCTGCTGCAGGGCGTCGAGTGTCACACAGTCGGGATCACCTGTCTCACTGCGGAGTACAATTCCCGGCGGCAGTTCCACGTCAACTACATCGTAGGTGCCGCAGGCCACCTGCACAGTATCGCCGGGCTGGGCCAGTTCCATGGCCTCGGCGATGCTCTCCGCATCCTCGGGGACCCTCCACAGGCGACCTCCCAGTTGAATGAAGTCCTCGATCGTGTGTTCGAAGACGTCCGACTCCGTTTCGGCGCGCAGGCTGACGGTGTAGATGCCCGGCTCTTCGTAGAGCCAGGCGGGTTCGTGGCCTATGGCATCGGTTTCACCATCGCCGTCGAAGTCCCAACTCAGCGTGATGGGAATTCCCGTAGGCAGGTTGTGGAACTGGATCTCCTGCGGTACGACGTTAGAGTAAGGGTCCACCCAGAACCAGGGCGCATAACCCGGTGCATCGCAACCCTGTCCGAGCGGGCCGATCCGCACTCCGCAGGGATTGCTATCCGGAAGGCAGGGGGAGCCTGCGCTCACATGGTATTCGAATTGCAGGGGATCGCAAAACAGGGGCTCGGCTGTCTGGTTGCCCTCCACGCCGAGCCAATTTTCCAGACAGCCCACCCAGTCACCGGCAGGATTCCCGACTATATTCGTGCACTCAACCCTGATACCCGCTGTGTCTACCGGGCAATAGAGGGCGGCACTTGCGGGATTCCAGGCAATTACACTTCGTTCGACGATCAGGCTGTCCCGCACGTTCGCCACAACCGCATAATCGGCCGGACCGTTGCCGGCGACGGTGCAATCGCGGATCTCCAGCAGGTCCGGTGGATAATACCAGCTGCTGACGTATACTCCGCCATCCCGGTTCCCGGTAATCAGACAATAATCGAGAATCAGGGAGATGCTCGAGTACACGCCGTAGCTTCCAGCGTTTCTCAGTGTTAAACCGTACAGATTGCATCGGCCCGTATCCCAATCGTCAGTCTGTACTACGGGACCCGACTGACCGGCGTCCAGAATCGTCAGCGAGGGGTCGGAGGACCTGCCTGCGAGCACTACGCCGGTAGGTAGAGTAAGCCACGATTCGTAGTACACGCCCTCGGCCACTGATACCGAATCGCCCGCGCCGGCAAATCCCAGTGCTTCCGCGATGGTGGAGAAATCCTCTGGAACGCGTATCACGTTTGCTGTCAGGGCGTGGATGTGGGCCGGCCTGGTGTGCGTGTCCGCCAGGTCCCCGCGAAGCGCGATCAGCGTCACGTCGAAGACTCCCGGCTGCTCGTAGACCCAGACCCAGACCGGATCCTGCTCCTCGGTATCGATCAGGCCGTCGCCGTCCAGGTCCCGGGACCAGCTCTCGCCGCCCAGGGCGCGGTTCTGGAATTCGATTGTCAGGGGCACGTAGCCCAGCGTATCGCTGGTGAAGAAGTCCACGAAGAGTCGGCCCTCATCGCAGCCCATCAGGGTGGCGCCGATGGAGGGGCTGCAGCCGCCGTTCTCGGGCAGGCAGGGCGAGTCGGCGGCCAGGGTCCAGTCATCGATCATCGGGCCGCAGAACAGCGGGTCCTCCGAGATGTTGCCGTTGACGTCCGCGTAGTCCCAGAAGCAGTCCACGTAATCGCCCGCGAGATTGCCGAAGACATCGCAGCAGATGAGTTACGCCGACCCGCCCCAGATGCTGAGACCGCCGATTCCGCCGTTGAAGGCGATCAGGCAGTGATTCAGAGTGCGCTGCGTTTCATAGAATTGAATTCCGTTACCATCGTTGCCCACGATACTGCAGTCGGTCAGGTTGACTCCGCCGTCGTACGGCGCCACAGCTGAGTAGCCGCCGTTTCCGGTGATCAGGCAGCTCCTCAGCGATCCGGTCTGCTCCGAGTAGTAGTACAGCGCCTGGCCCGCGTTGCCTGAGATGACGCAGTCCTCGAACAGAGGCTGCGATTCGCCCCACACGATGATACTGCTGTAAGCTCCGCTGCCTGTGATACGGCAGTCGCGAAAGACGGGATGGCCCGTGCCGTTGAGGTAGATCGCGCTACCCCGGGAATTCCGTATCACGCAGTTCAGCAGGACGACGTAGGAATCCACAGATCCCAGACCGTCGCCAACGGTGCCCAGATCTTCATTCAAGTCGGTATGCGCGTCTCCGTTCAGCAGCGTGAATCCTTCTACGGGCGTGTATTCTGACAGATTCACGGCGGCGATGACGCGGTCCTGACCCCGGGCGTCGATGGTGGCGCAATCCGGCTCTCCACTTGCGCTCAGCAGGTGAACGTCGTTGCGCAGGCGGAGGTCCCGCTCGTAGTACACGCCGCAGGCCACCAGCACGGTATCGCCGGCCTGGGGGGCGTCGATGCCATCCTGGATGCTTGCGTAATCCTCGGGTACGTGCAGGGTCGCTGCGTGGACAGAGGTGATTACCGTGATCCACAGCGCGGGAAGCATCGGCAGTCGGAGCATCAGCACCTCCGGATGGAGTCGTGGATAGGCGATCCTTGTTCCGAGGCAGGTTCATGAAGCGTCGGGCGATCCCGACTCAATCAAGCAAACTTCAGCAGGTAGTGATGTCAAGAGGAATCAGGTACCGTCGATCTCGCGACGGAAGCGCCTTCACTCCGTGATGTGCGAGCGGCAGATGCGGAATCCGATGTGCCCTTCGGTGTAGGTCATGGGCATCTGGCCCCGTTGGAAAGTGTGCAGGTACTCACCCGAGACGTAGTACGCCCCGCCGCGCGGTATGTAGTAGAATCCCACGGGGTAGCCCAGGGGGTCGGTTTCCGGATCGGAGCCATAATTGCCCCAGATATCGCCGGTCCACTCGTAGACGTTTCCGGCCAGGTCCCTTAGCCCCAGGTAGGATGCCCCCAGCGGGTAGTCGCCCACCGGCGCCGTCCAGCCGACGCAGTAAGCGCCGTTCCGGAAATTCGCCGTGTCACAGGTAGGGGAGGCGTTGCCCCAGGGATAATCGCGCCCGTCGTTGAAGCGTGCGGTGTACTCCCATTCCGCTTCGGTGGGCAGCCGGTAGCCCTCCGACAGGTAGGGATTGTGGACAAGACTCTGGACGTAATCGCCCAGGTAATAGGGCGTGAGCCCGTCCAGTTCGCTCAGCCAGTCGCAGTACTCGGCGGCGCCCATAAGGGAGACCTCCTTCACGGGGTGATACGCCGGATCGTAGCCCTCGGGATAGGCGGCGGGGGCAAGGCTGTTCGGCGCTTCCCGCAGGCCGAAGGAACCGCCGGAGAAGGTGATCTCGCAGTCCTCGTCGTCCAGATCGACCAGCTCCCAGCCGCCGCGGGTCACCGTGGTCTCGTCGGCGATGACGTAACCCATGGCGTAGGCCCACTGCAGCGCCTGGACGTATTCCAGGTTGGTCAGCTCGTTGATGCCGATGTAGAACTCGTTGGTGAGGGTGACCTCGTGTTCGGGTGAGGCGACGCCCGTTCTCCCCATGGTGAAGGTGCCCGGCGGCACCGCGACCATCCCGAAGGGAACGTCCGAGCTGTCGGCGCGGACCGTGAAGAGCCTGAGTCGGGTGGGAGTTTCCTCGCCCCAGTCCAGGGGAACCGCGATCACGGCGCTGGTGTCCGCGGTTTCCAGGTAGAGCGAGTCGCCGCCCGCGTAGCTGTCGCGCCCGTAGACGAGGTAGGTGTCGGCGCCGGCCACGGGCGGCCAGCTAAGCTGCGCGTATGTGCTGTCGAGATCCCCGGCGGCCTGGATGCTGAGCTGGGGCGCTTCCAGCGCCGGCGCGGCGGAGGAGAGCGTCAGCAGAACGATGGTGAATCTGGCGATGTGGCGCATGTTGTCCTCGCCGGCTGGGCTGCGTGCAATTTCTGACTGAAATGAAGGCAATTCCTGAAGGACGTGCAAGGCATTTCAGTGGATGGTCTTGATTCTCGAAACCGGACCTTCACATCGGATCCGGACCACCTTCAACGGTTCCACGGCCTGCTTCCTCAGCTTTTCCACAGCTTCGCGCCTTAGCTTCGCACCATCCGAAGCCATATCCATACTTCAGGAGAGAACCGATGAAGACCCGTCACATTCTCCGCTCGGGAGCCCGGCTGATTCTGGCCTTCCTGATCTGCGCGGGCGGATCGGCGGCGTCCAAGGTTCCTGCGAAGGCGGGGGACGGTCCCGCAGAGATCGGAGAAATCACAGGCATAATACAGGACCTGCAGACGAGCGTCCCGCTTACCGGCGTGAACGTGGTGGTGGAAGGCGAATACCTCGGCACGACCACCGGCCACACGGGCGAGTTCCGGCTGTCGCTGATGAAACCGGGCGAGTACCTGCTGCTTATCACCCACCTGGGATACGCGCAACAGCGCCTGCCGGTCCGGGTTCTTTCCGGAGTGCCGGTGGACCTGGGCGTCATCGAACTTGCGGAGGAGTCCATTCCCTTAAGGGAAATCGTGGTCACGCCCGGCAGCTACGCCATCATGGGGGCGGAGGCCTCCCCCCGGCAGACCCTGAGCACCGAGGACGTTGAAACCATGGGCTGGGCGGAGGATGTCACACGGGCCGTGCAGCGGATTCCCGGCATCTCGGGGAACGACTTCCAGGCCAAGTTCAACATCCGCGGCGGCGAGACCGACGAGGTGCTGGTGCTGCTCGACGGCATGCAGCTCCACGAGCCCTTTCACCAGAGGGATTTCTGGGGCGGGCTCTTCAGCACGGTGGACATCGAGACCGTCGAGGGCGTGGACCTGCTGACGGGCGGCTTCACGGCCGAACACGGCGGGCGCATGAGCGGGGTACTCAAGATGCGGACCAAGACCCCGACAGAAGATCGTCCGACGACGTCCCTGGGGCTGAGTCTGATGAACGCCCGCCTGTTTTCCATGGGGCGCTTCGGGCAGGCCCGCGGGTCCTGGCTGTTCTCCTACCGGCGCGGCTACCTGGACGTGCTGAACGCACTGATGGGCGACTCATTCAAGCTCGGGCCCAAGTACTACGATGCGCTGGGCAAGGTGGAGTACGCCCTCAGCGACCGGCACTTCCTCTCCATGTCGCTGTTCTCCGCCGACGACAGGTACCTGCTGGACGAGAAAGTGGTGGAGTCCGGCAATACCATTCCCAACGTCGACTACAGCAACACGCACTACGTCAACAACTACGGCTGGCTGAGTCTGAGGTCCTTCTTCAGCGATGAACTCCGCGCGAACACCATGCTCTACCTGGGACAGGTGGACCAGCGGCGCGACTGGCAGATATTCGACGACGACCCGAACGCCCATTTCCTGAGCGGCTCCGTGGACGACGACCGGGACTTCCGCTTCTCCGGGCTGAAGCAGGACTGGGAACTGGAAGCGGCGGACCGGCTGGTGCTGAAGGCGGGCTACGAATACCGGAGTTCCCGGACGAAGCTGTACTACGCCAGGGAAATCAACAACGAGTTTATCGCGGCGAACGACAGCCTGGTGGCCCAGGTGGACAGCCACTTCGCGGACCGCAGGGTGAACAGCAGGAAGCTGGGGGCCTACTTCTCGGCGCGCCTGATGCTCCTGGATCCGCTGACTCTGGAGGCCGGGCTGCGCCATGACCGGATCTCGCACAGCGGCGATCGCCTGTGGAGCCCCCGTTTGAACCTGGTCTATGCGCTGTCGCCCGCCTCGCGGCTGCGCGCCGGCTGGGGCCACTACTACTAATAGCCCCAGGAAGCCTACGACCTCAGGGTGCATTACAAGGAAAGCGAGTATCACCCCGCCGAGCGGGCGGAGCACTTCGTCGCCGGTTACGAGCGGTCCTTCGCCGGCGGAATCGAGCTGCGGGTCGAGGCGTATCACAAGCGCATGAGCGAGGTCCCGCTGAAGTACACGTCCTTCGCCAACATCGACGAGTTCTTTCCCGAGGCCCGGGACGACCTGATCGCACTTAAGATCGACCGCGCCGAGGCCAGCGGGATCGAGCTGTTCCTGAAGTACGACCCGGGCCGGAAGCTATCCTACTGGGCCAGCTACGTGCTGTCCAGGGCGCAGGAAGAAGTGGTCCGGATCGACTACGAGGGCCGCCTGGTGGAGAACCTGGGAATGCTGCCCCGCCGCTGGGACCAGCGTCACACGATCAACCTGGACCTGAACTACCACCTGAACGAAAAGTGGGACTTCAACGCGGCCTGGTCCTACCGCTCGGGCTGGCCCTTCACCAACTTCATCGTCAAGCGCCTGCCGCGGGATGACGGAACTTACGCCTACTACCACGACTACGGGAAGTACAACGACAGCCGCTATCCGCCCTACCACCGCCTGGACCTGCGGATCAACCGGCACTACAAGCTGTCGCGGGGCCGGCTCAACGTCTTCCTGCACGTGATCAACCTTTACGCCCGCGAGAACATCGACAACTACGACCACGAGATCACCTACCAGGACGACCAGACCTTCAAGTGGATCTACGCGCCCGAGACCTGGTTCGGTATCACGCCCTTCCTCGGGCTGGACTGGGAATTCTAGATCCACGCGCGAATCGGTTCGCCGGGTCTGCGCCCGGGAGGATTCGGCGAATTTGCGGGTGCCGATTATCTGCTGGCCCCATTAGCCGACACACCTTATCCTGTCGTGGAATGCCCGCTCGACCGGGCGCCGGGCGTCGGACTGCAAAACAGCCAACATGATTTTCAGGTGTCAAAATGAATGTGAATGATCTTGCGACTTGCATTACTCTCGGCGCGCTCGCGCTGGCCGGTTCAGCGCTTTGCCGAACGATGGATGAAGAGCAGGCGAACAGGCTCGGCCAGAGGCTGGAGGCGGAATGGCGGGCCGGGCGAGGCGCCGAGTACCAGCGCCTGCTGCAGCTCGACGGCAGAGCGCACCAACGCTTGCGCGAAGACGAGGACATAACGCTGATGTACGTGGATCCCACCGGGTTCCCGGTCTACTACTGTGTGGACAACCTGAACGCCGCGCGCACACTCGGCACGGACGAAGTCTGGCCCGGGGGTCCTTCCGGGTTGAACCTGAGCGGTGCCGGGTTCGGCCATCTGGGTCTCTGGGACAGCGGAGAGGTACTCACCGGCCACCAGGAATTCGGCGGACGCGTCACGCAGAATGATTCCGGAGGCAGTTCTTCCCATGCCACTCACGTGGCCGGCACCTTGATCGCCTCGGGCGTGGACCCGGCCGCCAGGGGGATGGCCTTCGAGGCGAACCTTCAAGCCTGGGACTGGGAGGATGATCTGGTTGAAATGATGCTGGCCGCCGATGGTGGACTGAGAATCTCGAACCATTCCTACGGCTGGGCCACCGGCTGGTATTCCTACGGGGGAGACTGGTACTGGTTCGGTGACACATCCATCAGCGAGACGGAGGACCACCGCTTCGGATTCTACAGCGATGCCACCATGGAACTGGATCAACTGGCATACTTCTACCCGGACTACCTGATTGTCAGGAGCGCGGGCAACGACCGCAACGATTACGGACCAGGGCCGGGCGGGGAGCACTACGTCTGGCAGGACGGCGACTGGGTCCTGAGCTGGACCACCCGGGATCCGGACGGCGGGGCGAGCGGCTATGATTGCGTTGGAAGCAAGAAGACGGCCAAGAACACCCTGACCGTCGGCGCGGTAGAGGACATCCCGGGAGGTTATACGAATCCCGCGGACGTGGTGATGACAAGCTTCAGCAACTGGGGACCCACCGACGACGGCCGCATCAAGCCCGACCTGGTGGCCAACGGCGTGGAACTGTATTCCACCGACGATGATTATACCACGGACTACTCCACCAAGTCCGGCACCTCGATGGCCAGTCCGAACATCGCCGGATCCGTCGCGCTTCTCAATCACCACTACCAGGACCTGCTGGGCGAAATACCGCGGGCGGCGACCATGAAGGGACTGGTGATCCACACCGCCGATGAGGCGGGTACGGCCGAGGGTCCCGACTACGCCTTCGGCTGGGGCCTGATGAACACGAGAACCGCGGCGGAACTGATCAGCCTGCAGGTGGAGGAGAACTGGCACATCCGGGAGCGGCAGCTCCAGGACCAGGGAGAGTACGAGGTTCTCCTGGACGTCGACCCGGGAGCCGAGGTCCGTATCACGATGTGCTGGACGGATCCGGCCGGCGCCCCGCCTGCCGCATCCGTGGATCCTCCGGATCCCATGCTGGTTCACGACCTGGACCTGCTGCTGGTCGATCCCTCGGAGGGCGAGCACCTGCCCTGGGTGCTGGATCCCGCCGCCCCCGCCGATCCCGCGACACGGGGAGACAACACGCGCGACAACGTGGAGCAGATCGGTGTCACGGCCCCGGAAGCCGGCATCTACACGCTGCGCGTGACTCACAAGGACTCCATCGATCCGCAGGACTACACCCTGATCGTCAGCGGCGCCGTGGAAGTCGACTGCAGCGCTCCGACGCCCCTCGCGCCCGAAGTGGACATCGCACCTTCAGGAGCGGACGTGATACTCAGCTGGCCGCCGGTGACCGGGTCCGTCGAAGGCTGCCCGATCACCGTGGACGAGTACCAGGTCTGGAAGACCATGGACTACCTGGCTCCTTTCGCGCTGCTGGACGTGGTGACGGGAACGGAGTACCTGGATGCGGACGCCGCAGGGGAAGCGATGGGCTACTATCGAGTGGTGGCGGTCAGCGCGGACGCGGCTCCTGGATTCTGACCCGCTTGTGCGGTCGGCCTTCGCGATGTGCGAAGCGGTGATCAGGCAGTGGTCTGCGCCTCGCCCCGTTGCTGTTTCATGCCGGGAAAGCCTAGAAGCGGCGGATCCAGCTGAACTGCACCGTGTTCTCCCGGAAATCCGGGAAGTTGCCGTCTCCGGAGTGGAAGCGCCCGACCTTCCAGCGCAGGCGCAGCTTGTTCTTTTCGCCTGCCGTCCAGGTTGTCTTCCGTCCGGCTCAGGCGGCTGCGCAGCCGGAATCCGGCCGGGCCCAGCTCCCAGCCCAGGCGCGCATCCTGACGGTCTCCCCGGCTGGCGGCCAGTTCCCAGGCTGGAGTAGCCAGGGTCGATGCGGCTGGCTCCGCCTCAAGGCGCAAGGCAGGGCTGGGCTGCCAGCTGAGGTCCAGGGCGCCGGCGCTCGCGCTGCTGCTGCTCCGGGATGCGCAGGGTGCCCAGCAGGTCCCTGCTGTGCAGGCCCAGCAGCTCGAGGCCGTTGCGCTCCAGGTCCCCCGACTCGACCCGCGCGCCGAGAAAACGGCGCTTGTACTGGGGATCCAGGAGGGCGCGTTCGGGCGCTGGATCGACCGCAGCTTGCCTGAATCGGCCTGCTGCCCGTCAATCGAGGTGTAAAGTCTCATCGTGGGCGAGTGGACGGGTATGCCGGACCCGGACTCTGTTCGGAAGATCCGGGCGGTACTCAAGGAAGCGCTCCCGCTCGTCCTCGACGTGCTGTGGAGAATGGGCGCCTGATAAGAACCACCAGGCGCCATTCATTCCGATGGACTGCGCCGAGATCTCAGCGGATTGTTTCACAGGTTTGACTTACCGTTGCGTTTCATCAGGCCCGGCCCCACTTCATGTAGAGCGCAGGGACCACCGCCAGGTTGAGGAAAGTCGCCGTGATCAGCCCGCCGAGGATCACAACCGCCATGGGTGCCTGAAGCTCTGAACCGGGTTTGTCCATCGCCAGGGCAAGTGGAACAAGCGCGAGTCCGGTGGTCATCGCCGTCATCAGGATCGGGCTGAGTCGCTCGATAGATCCCTGTAACACAGCCTCGACAAGGGGTAGGCCCTCCTCCTCGACGAGGTGGTTGTAGTGCGACACCATCAGGATGCCGTTCCGCACGGCAATGCCGAAGAGGGTTATGAATCCAACCAGCGAGGCGATCGAGATAACTCCCTCGGTGAAGAAGATGCTGATGATGCCGCCGATCAGCGCCAGGGGTAGATTCACCATCACCAGCGCGGCCTGCCTGAAGCTGCCGAACTCCAAGTACAGCACGAGGAGAATGGCGATAATCGATATGATGCTGAGCAGCGCTACGGTGCGCGTCGCCTGCTCTTCGCTTTCGAACTGGCCGCCGTACTGCACGTAGTACCCTGCGGGCAGTTGGATCCCGGAGTCCACCCGGCGCCGGATCTCCTCGACCGCGCCCCTAAGATCCCGACCGGCGACGTTGGCCTGGATCACGATCTTCCGCTGGACATTCTCCCGACTGATGTAGTTCGGTCCCCGGTCCACACTGATGTCCGCGACCATCTCGAGTGGGATCGCCCCCCCTGCCGGGGTGTCGATCAGCGTGCCGCGAATCGTCTCAAGGTCGCCGCGGTACTCAGGCGCAAAGCGCACGATCAGATCGTAGCGGTGGTCCCCCTCGTAGACCTGCGAGGTAGCCAGCCCCAGATAGGCCACGTCGATCAACTGGTCCAGATCTGCAGGCCGAAGGCCGTACATGGCCATTCGCTCTCGATGGGCACGGATCTGCACCTGGGGCACGTCCGTCTGCTGGTCGACAAATAGATCGACGAGGCCGTCGACCTGCTCCATCTCAAGTCGAATCTGCTCCGCCAGTCGCCTCAGCTCGTAGAGGTCCTGCCCGAAAAGTTTGACAGCGATCGCCGCCCGAGTGCCGGACAGCATGTGATCGATCCGGTGGGAGATCGGTTGCCCGATGGTGATGTTGGTACCCGGAACCAGCGCCAGATCCGCGCGCAGTTCCTCGAGCAGGCTCTGCTTGTCCTGCTTCGCGAGGTCGACACGAACCTCGAGTTCATGGGCGTGGGAGCCCAGAGAATGTTCGTCGAGTTCCGTCCGACCGGTACGCCGCGCCGTGGAGATCACGGCCTCGTGCTCCAGCAGGATGCCCTCGACCATGCGCCCTAATTCATGGGATTCCTTGAGTGACGTACCCGGCAGGGTGGCCAGCGAGATGTTGAAGGTCCCCTCGTTGAACTCGGGCAGGAAGGAACGGCCAAAGAACGGCAGGACTGCCAGCGTGAGCACCACCAGCGTCCCCGATGCGGAGATGATCACACCTTTGTGACGCAAGAAATACCGCAGACTGGGCAGGTAGAGCCGTTTCAGCCGTCCCACAAGCCAGCCGTCCCCGTGGTGCTTCATCCGCTCCGTATTGCGCAGCAGGTAGGAACTCAGTGCCGGCGTCACCGTTACCGCCACCAGCAAAGAGGCCAGGATCGAAACCACGTAGGCGAAGCCGAGAGGTTTGAGCATTCGGCCTTCGACCCCGCTCAGAAAGAACAAAGGAATGAAGGCCGCGATCACGATGAAGGTGGCCATCGCGATCGGCGAGCGGATCTCGCTGGAGGCTCGTGCCACGACGGCCACGAAGGAGCTGCGAGTCTCCGACTGTCTTGCGGCGTTCTCCCTGAGACGCCGGTGGACGTTCTCCACGTAGATGATCGCATCGTCCACCAGGACGCCGATTGCGATTGCCATGCCTCCCAGAGTCATTGTGTTGACCGACAGACCGAATGCGTGCAGGGTGAGGAAGGCGATCACCAGCGACAGGGGAATCGCCAGGATCGAAATCGCGGTCGTGCGCAGGTTCACCAGGAACAGCAACAGGATCAGCGTGACCAGGATCGCACCGTCCCGCAGGGCGTGGATCACGTTGTCGATCGCGGCCCGGATGAAGTCCGCCTGGCGGAAGATCTCCGTGTGTATCACGAGGTCGTCAGGCAGCGAGGGCTGCAGAATCTCGAGCGTCTTCTCGATCTCGACGGTCAGCTCGAGCGTGTTCGCTTCGGGCTGCTTGGCGATCACCAGCAGAACTCCGTCCTCGTTGTTGATCGAGGCAGTGCCCAGCCGGGGGGCGGGTCCGATGACCACCCGGGCCACGTCTTCGATCAGGATCGGAACGTGGTCCCGCGCGGCGATCACCGTGCGTTCCAGCTCCTCGACATGGCGCAGGCGCCCCAGCCCGCGGATCAGGTACTCCTGCCCGGAGTCGATCAGGAGACCGCCTGTGGCGTTGACGTTGGATTCAGTCACGGCCCGCAGCACCTGGTCCAGCGTCAAGCCTTTCGAAGCTACGATCAGAGGATCGACCAATACTTGGTACTGCTGGGTATCACCGCCATACACCAGCACCTGCGAGACGCCGGGCACGGACTGTACGCGCCGCCCCACGGTGAACTCGGCCAGCGTACGCAAGTCCATGGCCGAGAGCGAATCGGAGGTCAGCCCTACCAGCATCACCTCTCCCATGATCGACGTGATCGGTGCCAGCACTGGCTGGTCGACGCCTTCTGGAAGCGTGTTGCGAATGATCTGCAGCTTCTCGTTGACGATCTGGCGGCCGACAAAGATGTCTACGCCCCAGTCGAATTCCACCCAGACCGTCGAGAGGCCCTGGATGGAGTTCGAGCGGACACGGCGCACACCCGAGGCGCCGTTCACCACGGTCTCGATCGGGAAGGTCACAAGCTGCTCGACCTCCTCGGCGGCCATGCCGTGGGACTCGGTCAGGATCGTCACCGTCGGGGAGGTCAAGTCGGGAAAGACATCGACCGGCAGGTCGAGCGTGATCAGGGAACCGAAAACCAGGGTCGCCGCGGCCGCCAGGGCCATGATCAACCGGTTCTTCAGGCTCAGTTGCATCAATTTGTCAAGCATGGGTCCCTCTCCTGCAAGTACGCCACGGCTCAGTGGGCATGGCCGTGTCCGATGGTGGCACTGGTCGAAGCCAGCTTGACCTGGTAGCCGCCGCGCGTTACCACGCGCTCGCCGACGTTCAGGCCGCTGCGGATTGAACGCCAGCCGGCATAAGCGGGCCCCGTCGCGACGATCCGCTTCTCGAAGCTCTCGCCGCCGGTCTGGACAAAGACCACGTAGAGGCCGTTGTCCTCGTACAGAGCGCCGATCGGCACCGCGAAGGCCTCCTCGCCAAACGACGAGTAGAGCTCCACGGGTGTGGAATCGTTAATCAACAGGCTTCCGTCGCTGTTGCGAACCTTGAGCAGCAGGGGAATCGTACGCGTCACCGGGTCGATCGTACCACCGCTTGTCAGCACCTCGAGGTCGTCGCTCTCGACCAGCCAACCCTCCGGACCGGCCTCGGGCTTGATGTACAATCCAACCGGTCGTCCGAGGCGACGGTAGTCGTTCTCATAGACGTTGACCCGCAGCCAGATCCACTCCGGGTTGACCACCGCCATCAGAAAGTCGCCCGCTGCAACACGCCGGCCGGGGCGGACCTGCCAGTCGATCACTTTTCCGGCCAGCGGCGCGCTGAGCACCAGCAGGTTGCCCTCTCCCGTTCCGGACAGCGCTTCCAGCCCGGCCTGCTTCGCCAGGTAGTCGTCGCGCAGTCGCTCGTATTCCCGCTCCGAAATGGCCTGCCTCTCGCGCAGCCGACGGGCCCGCTCGTACTCTCGCCGGGCCTGTTCATAGGCAAAGCGCGAGGAGACCCAGCCCTCGCCCTGGATCAGCGGCGTCAACGTGGCCAGGGCGTCGCCCTGCTTCACGACGGAGCCCGGCAACGCCAACCGCCCGTCGGAACCGACATGGATCGTCCCGTCCACCGGGGCAACGATCTCAGCGTAGGCAGCGGGATCGGGCAGCACCTCAGCGATCGCCCGGATAGCGCGCTTCATTTCGCGCCGTTCGACTTCTTCGGTGGCGAAGGGGATCCGCCACTGCTGCTCCTTGAGAAAGGTGATGCCCTCGCCCCCTCCCTCCTTCTGGTCCGCGATCACCTCAACTGGCGGATACACGGTGAACTCGCCGATGGAAAAGTGGCCAACAATCCCGTGTCCGGTGTAGGAGACGGAGAATGAGTGGTCGCCGGGAACTGGAAGTTGCACAGTGGGGGCGAAGATCCCGTCACGCAGCAGTTCGTCGCGTTCGAAGCGGAGGGTATCGCCACCGGAACGGATGAAGGCGAGCGTCAGCCTTCCTTCTCGGATGGGTTGAAAACCATCGAGCAGCGTCAGGTGGACGATGAACCGTCCGGCTTCTGCGGCGTGAAGCAGGGGGTACTCCATGAAGAGTTCGAGTTCTCCGGTCCATTGCGTCACGGCCACGCTCGGTCTGTCTTCGTCGCCGGGTCCATGGTCGTGCTCGTGCGCCGTGTCGTGGTCGTGGCCGTGATCGGCAGCCGTCAAGGCTCCTGCGAGCACCAGAAGGATGCACGGGATCAGGGAGCGACCGACTTGCCGGCGTCGAGAGGTCTTATTCACTGGTTGGTTCCTCCTCGAAGCGGACCAGCGTATCGCCGGTCAGGATTTCCAATTCGAACAGCGCCAAGTAGTACCGTGTGAGCAATCCGTGATACGCGTCCAATCCTTCGAACTCGAGTTGGACCGCGCTCAGGAACTCGCTCAGGCTGAGCTGTCCCTGCCGGTAGGCGTAGAGGACGCCACTGCATACCTCCGTGCTCTCCCCGAAAGGATCTCTCGCGGATTCGATCAGCCGCTTGTACTCGGTGATCGATTCGATCACTGTCTCGAGCCTGGCGTCGAGGCTGTCCCAAGCCAGCTTCGCCTGATGCTCGAGGATCCGACCCGAGAGTTCAGATCGGCGTGCAGCGGCGCGGTTCTGGTGAAACAGGGGGAGTCCCAAGGACACACCGGCTACATACCCGCTACCCCCATCGGCAACGCGCTTATAGCCGCCCTCCAGGCTGATCGTCGGCCAGCTCCGCGCACGATCCGCCCGAGCTGAAAGGTGTTGCGCCTCGCTGGCGGCCTGCAGCTCTCGCACACCGGGGTGAGTGGTTAGTGTTTCACGTAACCGCTCCGCCCGGGAGAGTGATGCGGCCTGGTAGCCGACCTCGGTAACGAGCTCGAGTTCATTCTGCATCACCAGTCCGAGAGCGACTTTCCAACGGGCGCGCCGCTCGCGGTCCATGCGGCGAACTTCTCCAATGGCATCGTCCAGTTTGAACACGAAGCGCTTGACAAGGTGATGCTCAAGCCCTGAGTCACGGCCTTCGTCGAACCGTGTCTGAGCCACTGCGGATGCTTCATCCAGCATCCCGCTCAGTTGCTCGAGGTGTTCGAGGTAACGACCTGTCAGGGCGATGGAGACATACTCGCCCTTGAGATCGGCGAGGTGGATGCGCCTTTGATGTTCCCGTCGGTGCGCTGCAGAACGGATCCGCTCGCGCCATCCGGCCCGATCCCAGCGAAGGACCCAGGGCGAAGTCAGGTTTTTAGACAGCCTGAGCTGGTCCTCCGCAATAGAGGCCACCTCCTCCCTTCCGTAGGTCAGAGCTGGATTGGACCATTGCAGTGCGAGGTCACGCTCGGCCTCGGTGTGCTGGTACTCTAAGTCAATGACCGCTCCTCGCGCCGTCCCTGAGTCGGCGTAGAGCTCGAGCTGGTCGAATGTGATGCGCGTGGTTCCGGCGAGGGCCGCCGAGCCCCAGAGGAGCAGGGCCAGTCCCGTCCGGACGGAGTGCGCGGCTGTTGGAGGCATCGCGCCGTCCCTCCCGGGTTGTGGATATCGGATTTTCAGTTGCTGAATGAGCGGGTAATCAGCTCGTGAGTGGAGGAGCGCGCGCTGGTGGGGGGAACGCTACGCTGCGGCCGGATGGACTGGGTTTTGGGAACTGTAGATCACGATTACATGCTACAGGAGTGGGCAGGTAGTACGACTGCACTGGCAGCGATGGGTGCAGGTCCGTCGCTGGAACTCGTGCTCCGCTCGTCCGGACGACAGGCCGATCGCTGAGCAGGTGCAGCTTGAAGTGGTGGTGACTTTGGTCCTGCGGGGACTCGCCGTGGTGGTGATGCGCGACCTGGTACGGCAGAACTAGGACGTGGTCGTGCAGCGTATCCACCGGCTCGGAGTCGTGTTCAACCGCGGGATGATGCTGCAGTAGCGGGTGGACCTGGCTGATGCCGGCGATCAGCAGGGCCAGCGACCCCGCGACCAACCGGTCGATGAAACAGTGCCGTGATGAAGCAGCCGGTCGCAAGGTCTAAGTCCACCCTCCTGCTGGGCAATTACTGCTGTCCGCCTGTCGAGTCCGAGCCTCCGTGGGCCGGAACTTCCAAGATACATTATTTCATGTTGCTAGTGGAATTGTATCACGGACAAAGGACCTCGAGAAGAAAACGAAGAAGGTTACAGGGATCTCGGGATACGTAGACCGATTGTTATCTGGATACGCCAGGGTCCTCGCAGCCCCTGGTCCTGTGTGGGATCTGGGTCGTGATCCCATGCTTGTAGTGGGGAAGGGCCCTTCGGGGCCCCTACTGATTACCCGTCTTGGCTTTGAGCATATTCCAACGCAATTTGTCCCTAGATGGGGACATGTCTTCACTTCAGCTTTGAGACTGTCACCGCTTAAAGCTAAACCTGTCCCCATCTGTCCCAAAATGGCCTGCCCGAAGGTGTATTAAGATGTCGGAAACAGCATACAGAAGCGTAGAAAAGGGGCAACATGCTGACGCAATCCCTTGTTCTCTAAACGCACCCAGGAGGAGTCGAACCCCCAGCCTTCTGATCCGTAGTCAGATCTGAGTTGGTTTTACGAGCCTTTAGGAGCTGTTACGAACTATGTTAAAAGGCTATGAGACAAATAGATAAAGGGGCTTTTCCTTGTTCTGTATTTTTACGAGGAATTATGATAGATCATGAAAAAGGTGGGAACAGAGTGGGAATGGGTTCGTGAATAGGAGGCGATCGTGATACGGTTCAGGTTCACAAAGAAGAAGTTAAGTGAGTTCAAGACCGAGAAACGTGTGCAGTTCATCTTTGATGAAGAGGTGCGTTCGCTGGCCTGCCTGGTGACGCGCAACGGGAGTAAGTCATTCTTTGTAGTGAAAAAGCACAAGGGCAAGAAGAAGGAAATCCGGCTGGGCGCGATTGAAGAAATCCCAATCCCGAAAGCCCGCCAGCTGGCAGCCGAGACCATCCTAAAACTTGTTAGCGGTATTACTCCTGATGCTGGAAAGCCTGGCGATGAGCTGACTTTAAACGACACATTCAACGACTACATCGAGTATACGAAGGCCCATAGAAAACCGAAGACTGTTGAAGGTTATCAATGGCAATGGAGAAAGCACCTTGAAAAATGGGGTGGCGAAGAGCTGGTTACAAGTTTGAAGCGAAACTCGGTCACAAAGTTGCACCTGCAAATTGGAAAGGAACATGGAAAGACTATCGCAAATCGAGTGGTTGCCTTATTGCGTGCTATCCTGAACTACGCGATTAAGGAGCGCGAGCTAGGAATCAGTAACCCTGCTTCGGGCATCAGTTTTTACAAGGAGAAAAAGCGGTCACGCCGTTTGGAAGTGGAAGAGCTCCCAGCCTTTTTTAAGGCGGTGCGGGAGGAGCCAAACGTGGATGTTCGCGATTGGGTGATGTTGGCTCTGTTCACAGGTGCCCGCAAGTCATACACGCTGGCGATGCGGTGGGCAGACTTAAACTTAGATCGTGGCTTATGGGTCATTCGTGCAGAAGAGTCAAAGACTAACGAAGAGCTGCCAGTTGTTTTGAGCGGTCGAGCAGTTCAGATCTTGCAGGACAGGCGGGAACGCATCACTGGAGACTATGTATTCCCTGGCAAACGCGGTGCAGCGCATATGGTGGACCCCAAGGCCGGATGGCAGCGTATACTAGACCGTGCGGGATTGGGAGACTTACGTATGCACGACTTAAGGCGCAGCTTGGCATCCTTCCAAATCGATACGGGAACACCACTTGAGGTGATACAAAAAACTCTAGGGCATGGTAACAAGACTACTACTGAGATCTATGCGAGAATGGCGCTGGATCCTGTAAGAGCAAGTATCGAAAAGGCCACTGAAGCCATTCTCGAGCAAGCTGAGGAATCCTAGTACGAAGCCATAATGGTAGGATTTCTAGTTTCGCAAGGACGCAAACAAGTTGCCAATACATGCCCAGCCGGTGCATCTCATTCGGCACAAATTCGTCCTACAAAATAACTCGCTTCTACCTCTATTCCGCATTGTGGAGCGTTGAACTGCAGCTGCTAATCAATGCACTAGCCCCGGCTTCTCTGCAGCCTATGATTTGACTCATTTTCTTTTAGCCTGTCACATTTTGCCTCGCCTCTCGCCCCATTAGGAGTTAAGCGATGAATAGATTTGGGCAATGAATTGTCTGTACCTCAAACTGCCGAACCTGTTGTAGATGTCTTACCAGCACTTGCGAAGTGGATTGCGTTCTATTGCAAGAGCTGTGACGATTTCAACCTGTGGTTTTTACCACGAAATGGGTAGTTGATGAGAAAGCAGCAACGCATGCTCAATTCTGTTCGAGTTCATTGATTGGGGCAGTACACTTAGTGCTTCAATGCCCCGTCGTACTTAACTCGGAGCATGATGATGAGAACACTAAACAAACGCACTCCCATGCCCGACAGCCTGCCGCTGGATGTCGGCCAGGCTATCAAGGCCCTGAAGGAAGAGTTCGAAGCGCAGCTGAAGGCTCTGGAAGCCCGCGTCGGCCAGGCTATCACCAACACGCTAAACAGCAGCGCGGCCAGCGGCCAATCCGTGCCGGGCGATAGCCCAGAAGGCGGCAAGATCGTAGACGCGGAAGTCCGCACCTTCGTCGGCAAGGAATCCAGGGCCATGCGCAAACGCGTGCTCGCACTGGAGCAGCTATGCGGCCTGGCAGCCCTGCCCGACGACCAACCCATGCCTGAGTACACACCCGCCAAGCGAGGAAGGAAATCCGCACCGCGTGACGAGAACGGAAAAGTCGTGGACCCCGTCCTGCCGCGTGTCCGAGTCCTGATGACCACCCTGGGCGTCTCCGTCGAACAGCTCGCTGCACTCCTCGGCGTAAGGAAGCGGTCCGTCTACCGATGGATGTCCAGAGACTCAAGCCCAAACCCGCAGGCAAAATTCCTCATCCGTCAATGGGACCGGAAGGTCCAGGACGCGGACGACGAACAAATCGAAGCCTGGCGGCTGCAGGCAATCCGGCTCCACGAAGAGGAAGAAAGTGTCACGAAAAGTGACGAGAAATAGGGTGACAAGAAAAGTGCCAGTGACACGAAACAGGGTGACAAGAAATGTGCATGAGGGTGACAGGAGTGGACCGCTGGCTCCAAACTGCCTGAATTTCGTGGCATATCTCGACACCAATTTCGTGTCACAGTGAAAAACCGACTCCGCATTCAGAAAACGACCGAAGAGGGCGTGTGTCATGAAATTGGTGACAGAATATGCTATGAAATTCCAGCGTTTTGGAGCCAATGGGCAGAGATGTCACCCCGGTACACTTTTCTTGTCACCCTATTTCGTGACACCCGCACAAAAAAAGACACTCCGCAAGCCTTTGTAGCACAAGGGGATAGGGGAGAAACGAAAACTCGGAAGCTCGTTTGCGGGACACCTTGCCTGGATTTCCACCAAAACTATCTCCCGGTAGCTTTGAAAAAAAAAGTGGACACGGGACTGGGGACAACCGAAGGAAGGGACTTGAACTTCTTTAAAGAAAACAAGAGAAAGGGCGTGTCCTGGGCAGGCCACCTAAAAGGCTACCTGAAATCGACTTTTTTTTATTTCAGGCCCACCCATAGACCTATATCCGAAATCCAACGGGAATGTCCCGAGATACAAGGTTTATCGTGTCACTCCCAACTGTTCCATGCCCAAGCCCACATGCACCATGCCCCATGTAGAATCCAAGCTGGCGGACCGTCTGCATTCGGGCTAATCGCAATCTGCGCCTACGCGCCCGCCGCGCACCGCCGCAAACCGGCGCACGCGCCGACGCGAACCGGCGCACCCATACCGACAACCGAAAGGATCTGATATGAGCTTCCTCACCGAAGCAATCGAAAACACACCGCTGCTCGATACAGAGCTGCCCGAAGGATACAACCACCAGCGCGACTACCACTCCTACTCAAGCATCGATACCTACGCACGATGCCCGCTGGCATACAAACGCAGATACATCGATCCCAAGATCATGGATGTGCCGCCACCTATCCCCGACCCCGAGTCTCCCGCCGTGCTCGGATCTCTCGTACACAGAGCCTTCGAGCTGACCACCGAGTTCCTCTGGAGCCGAAAACACAAAGGCATGTGCGCCAAGCGTGCTGCTATCTACTACGACCGGCTCAACGATGCCTTCACCGAAATGCCAGAGGCCAACGGCCAGCTCCTGGCCGATGCCCAGGAGATCATCAAAGGCTGGCTGCCGCACGAGTCCGTCTACCATGACCAGATACGAGGACTCGAATGGCCCTTCGAGCTGGTCCTGGAAGAACCCAAACGCGACATCGTTATCAAGGGATTCATCGACCGCCTGGAAGTCATACCTGACGGCGTGATCAAAATCATCGACTACAAAACCAGCAGGCTCCTCTTCACGAAAGACGAGCTGAGACAATCCCTGCAAGGCTCCATCTACGAAATGGCCGTCCGTGACTCCATGGCCCTGAATGTAGACGACGAGATGCCGGTAGATATCGAGTTCTGGATGCTCAGGCACCCAGGCGTAAGGCAGCGCACCTACAGGTCCAGCGAACAACTCATGCGAGCGTACACGCTGGTGGTCGGACTCGTCAAACGAATCGAGTCCTGCCGCAGCTTCCCGGCACAGCTCAACAAGTACTGCGCA
>CAZMSD010000052.1:0-21070 GCA_964568855.1 uncultured Bacteroidaceae bacterium
TCACCGATCCGGCCTCGGGCAATCCCGACTGCGTGACGGATCCCCATTTCAATCCCTACTGCAGCACGGATCCCTACTGGGGCAATCCTGACTGCATCCCCACGGACACCGAGGACCTGCCCGTGGGCTTCGGGCTGAAGCAGAACTACCCCAACCCCTTCAACCCGAGCACCACCATCGAGTTCGTGATGGCCGAGACCGGCCCGGCGCGCCTGGCGGTCTACACGCTGGCCGGCGAGGAAGTGGCCGTGCTGGTGGACGGGCTGGTTTCCCGGGGCGCTAACAACGTGATTTTCGACGCGAGCCACCTGGCGAGCGGCGTCTACGTCTATACGCTGGCCACGCCGGACCAGACCCTCTCCAGGAAGATGGTGCTGGTGAAATAGTATTGACGCGGACGCCGGGCGCACGAACGTGCGCCCTGCACCGCGCCAACAGCCTGTGCATGCAGCCGACGCACCGCGATCAGCGCATTGATGCGCGGCAAAGGCCGAGCGCGGCGCGCGGCTGATACACAGATATTAAGCTCGGAGCGGAAATAACCCTGTTCCGGGCCGGACGGTGGATACGAGGCTGTCTCCTGCTGGAGGCAGCCTTTTTATATTGGTGCTTATTTTGACACATAGTATTTAAAGCTCGACTAATTTGACACAGATCTCTATCCTTCCCTCCGTTGTGCCAGTGATGACACCAATCATGCTCTGAGTTTTTCAGGACTGGAAGTGCCGTCCCTGCAGGAATGCCCCATGCCCGGTGCCCAGGGCCGGGGCGGACCGTTTCTTAATAGAAGCGAACCGTACCCAATAGAAAAGGAGGTTGCCATGAACTGCAAGGGTACCGTTGTTTTAGTCGGACTCGGCTTGGTCCTCAGCGCGGGAACAAGCCCGGCAACGCCGCTTTTCGACCACGTGAGTTCGTCCACCGTGGATCGAATCGAGGCGCAACTCGCAGACATTACGGAACCGCCCGCCGCCCCCGGCACACCCCTGGGCGATGTCCGCAACTGCACCAACCCCCAGTACGATCCAGAATGCTCCACGGATCCCTTCATGTGGTACTACTGCATCACGGATCCCCAGTCGGGCAATCCTGAATGCATCACCGATCCCGTGATGAATCCATACTGCAGCACGGATCCCTTCTGGGGCAATCCGGACTGCATCGACTGGACCAATCCCGATATGTATCCGGAATGCTCGACGGATCCCTTCATGTGGTACTGGTGCGTCACCGATCCCCAGTCGGGCAATCCCGACTGCGTGACGGATCCCGTGCTGAATCCCTACTGCAGCACCGATCCCTTCTGGGGCAATCCCAACTGCTTCGTGGGCGTCGAGGATCTGCCGGTGAACTTCGCGCTGCGCGCGTACCCCAATCCCTTCAACCCGTCCACCACCATCTCCTTCGTCATGCCGGAGACCGGTGAAGCCCGCCTGGCGGTCCACAGCCTGACCGGGCAGGAAGTGGCCCTGCTGGTGGAGGGCCTGGTGGCCCGCGGCGAGTCCAGCGTCCAGTTCGATGCCGGACACCTGGCGAGCGGCGTCTATGTCTGCGTCCTTGAGACCAGGGACCAGGTCAGTTCGCAGAAGATGCTGCTGATCAAGTAGGCGGCGGAAGATCTACAACGGCTTAAGCCTGTAGCCAAACGCAAGCCCCGCGTCTCCTGATGCGGGGCTTTTCTTTTCTCATGGATCATTCCGGCGGCTGCGCCGTGGAATGGCAGTGGATCAGTTCGCCCATGGTCAGGGGAGGATTATTGCTCCCTGCTCTTCAATCCCAGCGCGGCATCCAAGCGGGCCAGGCCGCGGCCGCGGTACTGCGTCCCCAGGACCTCCCGCCGCAGGTCGGCGGCTTGGCTGCTGTCGCCCGCCGCCAGGGCTTTAAGGGACAGGCGGCTCAGGCAGAGTCCCAGGTTCCAGTCGGCGTCCCCCAGGCCCGGTCGGAGCTCGAGCGCCAGCCGATAGCGCTCCGCGGCCCGGGAGGCCTGACCCGCCGCCAGGCTCAAGTTGCCCAGGTTGTTCCAGGCCTTGGCGGAATTCGGATGGACGGCCAGCTCCGCGTGATACATGGAATCGGCCAGGTCGGGCCGGTTCGCGCGCTGGGCCAGCACGCCCAGGTTGAGGCGGACTTCGGCCAGTCCCGGCGAGATCCTGAGCGCTTCCAGGTAGGCGGCGCGCGCGGAATCCGGCCGGGCCAGGCGGAACCAGGCGTTGCCCTCCTGGAAGCTCTGCCATCCCGGCGTGCCGCCTCCTGAACGGACAGAGAGGGCCAGCAGGGGAAACAGCAGCAGCACCGCGGCGATGATTCCGCGGCGGGGTCGAACGCGCTGGCGCGATTTTGCACCCAGGAACAGCGCGCCCAGGAACTCGGCTCCGGGCAGCGCCAGGAAGGGGATCAGCGGCAGGCGGAAGCGGGCGTTGACGAAGAAGAGCAGGATGCTGAGGGAATAGAGACCCAGCACTCCCAGGCACCAGCGGCGCAGGGATCCGTCCTTCGGGTAGCCCAGCGCCAGGCCCAGCAGGCCGGGCAGCAGGACGATCCACCAGGAGACGTGCAGCAGCCCGTGGAGCAGGGGCGCCCGGCGACTCAAGGCCAGCAGGCTGGTGTTGTTTCCCTGTTCCACCGGGCCCAGCAGGAGCATCAGCTTGCGCCAGTACAGGGCCGCGGCCCGCCCCGGGTGTTCGACCAGCCAGCGGCGGCCTTTGCCGTAATACAGGCGGCTTTCCTCGCCCGGACCGGGCGGACCGCCCGTGCTTCCTTCCCGGAGTCGGGCATCAGCGGAAGCCAGCCGGGAGGCGTCCTCGCGTTCCCAGGCCGGCCCCACCCCGGGCAGCACCGCGCTGCGGCCGTCCGCCGCGGGATTGTTGCCGATCCAGAAATTGACCCCGCCCTGGCTGGCCAGCAGGACCCCGCTGCCGGGCCAGCCGTTGATGGAAGCCACCACCAGGACCGGCAGCAGGAAGCCCGCCAGGGGCGGCAGCAGGGCGGCGGCGATGCGGCCCGCAGCGGCCGGTCTCCGTCTCCGCATTTCCCGCCAGGGCAGCCAGATCAGCAGGGGCAGCAGCAGCAGGGCGTTGGGCCGGGCGATGGCGGCCAGGCCCAGGCAGAGTCCAGCGCCGCTAAGGAGTAGGATCGCGACCGGGCGCGGCGAAAAGCCGGCGGGATCCTCGTCCCGCGCCCGCAGTCCGCGAAGCCCTTCCATCAGCAGCAGACTGCCGCCAAGCAGCCACAAGATCAGCAGCTGCGGGATCAACAGCATGGGTTCGTAGTAGACCAGCGCCGCCGAGAGTCCGAAAAGCGCCAGGAGGGGCGGGATTGAACAGGAGGCCAGCCGGCGGCGGGCCAGCGCGAACAGCAGGCCCAGGTTGAGCAGCCCCAGCAGGACGCCCGCCGCACGGGACCCCGCCAGCCCCAGCCCGGCCCGCCGGAGCAGGCCCAGCCACCAGGGATAGAGCGGGGCGCGGAAATAGGGGATTTCAGGCGATCCGGAGCCGGCGGCCAGGCGGCCGGCCCATTCCCAGTGCAGGGCCTCGTCGATGGCGGGACTGTGGAAGAGGGGGCTGCCCCGGAAAGCTGTCCACCAGTGCAGGCGCAGCGCCAGGGCCAGCAGCAGCACGAGCAGCGAAATCCACGGGATCCAGCGCGGGAGGGTCGCACCCTGTCTGCCTGTCCCTTCCAAAGAGCCGTCCGGCACCCGTTTCGCCATGTCCTGCTCCGGGTTGTTCATAGGGCCTGTTGCACAGTATACGTCTTCGCTGGAGAAGGTTGGAAGCGCCTGTGCGTCTCATCCTCCGAGGATGGCGATTCCAGACCGGCGACCTCTGAGCCCTTCGGCTGGCTCGGATTTTGCATAACACAGGATAATCCTTCTCCACGGAGGTGCACCATGAACCACCGTCCTCAAAGAAGCCGCGCGCATATCCTTTTCCTTACACTCCTGCTCTTCCTGATCGAAGCAGGGGAAGTCTACTGCGCCTCCGGCGACGCCTACATGCCCGGCCGGCTTTCCGTGCGCTTCTTCGAGCAGCCCCGGATCAGCCGCGACGCGCAGGGACTGAACATGGGCATCCCCTCGCTGGATGCTGTCAACCGCGATTTCGACCTGCTGGATATCGTGCCGCTCTACCTGAATCTTAAGCGCCTTACGGTGCCCGACCTGTCACTGAACTATCTCCTGGCCTTCGATCCCAAGCTGGACATGGAAGCCCTGGCGGCGATGTACGAGAACACGGGCTGCGTGGAGTACGCGGAACCGGACTACATCATGCCGGTGCCCCGCGTCCCGGACGATCCATATGCCGGGTTTCAATGGTACCTGAACAAGGTGGAGGCCTACGCGGCCTGGGATTCCATTCCCGAGACGCCCTCCAACCCGGACCTGGTCATCGCCGTCATCGATTCCGGCGTGGAGTGGTTCCACCCCGACCTGAAGCACAGGATCTGGATCAACCCGGGCGAGGACCTGGACGGCGACGGGGAGATGCCGCTGGATGACACGCCGGGCGATCCGGACGACCGCAACGGCCTGGACGACGACGCCAACGGCCTGGTGGACGATTTCTACGGCTGGGATTGGGTGGTCAGCGGAGGCTGCCATCCTGACGAGGACTGCAGCACGCCGGACAACAATCCCATGGACTTCGACGGTCACGGCACGCACTGCTCCGGCCTGGCGGCGGCCCACACGGACAACGACACGGGGATCGCCTCGATTGTCTGGGACGCGCGGATCATGTGCTTAAGGGCCGGGTATCACGCGGCGGACGGCAATGGCTATGTGATCCAGTCGGCGGCGGCCAACGGGATCTACTACGCCATCGACCAGGCCCTGCAGAACCAGAGCTTCACGATCATCTCCATGAGCTTCGGCGGCAGCGGCACGGTGCGCACGCCGGCCACGGTGGCCTTTAACAGCGGCCTGCTCTGCTTCCATGCGGCGGGAAATGATGGTAGCACCTCACAGGACCAGCTTGATCGCGCCTCAGGGATCGTTAGCGTCGCCTCTACAGACAGGAACGATTGTATCTCGGAGTTCAGCAACTACGGCGACTGGGTCGACGTCTGCGCGCCGGGCGAGAACATATTGAGCACCTATCTCGACGGCGCATACGCTTCGGCATTCATCGGGACATCCAATTCCTGTCCGCTGGCGGCGAGCGTGGCGGCGCTGATCTGGGCCTACGACGAGTCGATCCACGGGCAGCCGAACGCCAACATGATGGTTCGCGAGCGACTGCTGCACACGGCCGACCGCATCGACACCCTGGACTGCAACGAGTACTACAGGATGTTTATGAGCGCGGGCCGCGTCAACGCCTACAAGGCCCTCAACAACATCCGCGAGACGGAACTCACGCTGGAAGCCCTGGAACTGTCCGATTCGGGCGGCGACGGCCGCTACCTGAACGGCGAGGACGTGGAGATCGTCTTCACGCTGAGCAACACGGGCATCAACGCCACCGACACGGTCCTTGTCCACATGGGCTGCGATGACGACTTCATCCACATTACCCAGCCGACCCTTGTTCTGCCACAGGTATTGGAACCGGACGAGAACTTTTCCAACGAGGGCGATCCGATGATCGTCGAGCTGCTCGAGGGCGGGGATCCGCGCTACCTGAGGATCGACCTCTTCGCCGCCACGGCCAACGCGGACACCGTCTGGTCGGACGCCGAAATCATGACGGGCCTGCCCGCCTACCTGCTCTACGACGACGACGGCGCGGAGAGCCCGGTCTACGCGAATTATTACGCGGCGATGATGGAACTGGGCTGCATCTTCGACTGGTACCGCGGCGTGGATGGCGAGTACCCCTTGATGCCGGACCTGGAGCTGGATTTCGGACTCTATAACGCGGTGATCTACGCCAGCGGGGACAGCTGGTCCACCCTGGACGACGAGGAGCAGGCGCTCTTCGCCGGCTGTGCCGCGGGTGGCAATCTGCTTTTCATCAGTCAACATGCTGATCAGGATCTGGAGGGAACCGATTTCTTCGCCAACGTCCTGCACGCGGTTGCGGGCGAGGAGACGAGTTTCGGTTCCAGCGTTCGTGGCGTGGAAGGCGACCAGTACACCAATGGATTGTGGCTGATCCTCGCGGGCGTCGAGGGCGCCCAGAACCAGGACCTGCCCATCACGGAAATCCAGGCCGGCACGGGGGCCGTGGAGATTTTCCTGGATTAAGGTTCATCCTTCCCGGTGGGCCTGCACACGAGCTTCGGCGAGAACCGGCTGATCTACCTGAACTTTGCCCTGGAAGCGGCCAGCGGCCTGGCGGATTCCCAGTCCACGGCGGAGGTGCTGGAGCTGCTGCTGCCTTACCTGGAGGGCGAGGCGGAGGTGCTGGATTTCCAGTCGCGGCCCACGAGCAGCCGCCTGGCGGGGATCCATCCCAATCCCTTCAATCCGCGGAGCCGAGTGGTTCTCGAGCTGGCGGCGCCGGGACGGGTGGAACTGGCGGTCTTCAACGTGCTGGGACAGAAAGTGGCCCTGCTTGAGTCGGGCCGACTAGGCGCCGGACGCCATGCGCGAACTTTCAATGCGGCGGGGCTGCCCAGCGGGATCTACTTCGCCTCTCTGAGCGTGGAGGGCGAACGGATCGGCGTACGCAAAATGCTCCTGGCGCGCTAAGGCCTAGTTCGTCGGTATCGCTGCGCTGAAACACGCCATTCACTCACGAACGATTGTCAGGATTTCCTTACAGGTTCCACCCGTGGCTCGCAGCTCGGAAATCCTGTTGCGCAGGCCTGGAGGCGGCCAGGCGCCGACAGATGTGAAATATCAACGAGATCGGCAGAGCCTGAATCTGTCCGATGCATGCGTGTGAGGCCGCTGCGGAAGATCTGAAAATGGCGTGATCTTTGCACTTTAGAGGTGGTTGGATCCGGCTCGCAGCCTTGATTTGAGCCGCTCCACTGCCGATTCAACCGGAGAAATGGTAAACTACAAGATTCGGTCCGCTTCCATGATGCGTATGAACACAATCATCAAAAATGGACATAGAACGGGAGGAAACGTTTTGCTTTCCACATGCTTGACCCTGGCCGGTCTCCTGCTGGCCCAGGCGGCCTGGTGCGCCCCCGGCGACGCCTACATGCCCGGCCGGCTTTCCGTGCGCTTCTTCGAGCAGCCCCGGATCAGCCGCGACGCGCAGGGACTGAACATGGGCATCCCCTCGCTGGATGCTGTCAACCGCGATTTCGACCTGCTGGATATCGTGCCCCTCTACCAGAACCTGCGGCGGGTCACGGTGCCCGACCTGTCCCTGAACTACCTCCTGGCCTTTCCGCCCGACATGGACATGGAAGCCCTGGCGGCCATGTACGAGACTACGGGCAGCGTTGAATACGCCGAGCCGGACTATATCATGCCGGTCACCCGCGTTCCCGACGATCCCAGCACGGGATCGCAATGGTTTCTGGACAGGGTCGAAGCTTACGAGGCCTGGGATTCGGTGCCCGAGACGCCCTCCAACCCCGACATGGTGATCGCCGTCATCGACTCGGGCAACGACTGGAACCACCCCGACCTGATAAACCGGATCTGGATCAATCCCGAGGAAGATCTGGACGGCGACGGCGAGATGCCCGACGGCGAGATCCCCGGCGATCCGGACGACCGCGACAACATCGACGACGACAGCAACGGCCTGATCGACGATTTCTACGGCTGGGACTGGGTGGTCAGCGGGGGCTGCCATCCCGACGAGGACTGCAGCACGCCGGACAACAATCCCATGGACTTCGACGGGCACGGTACGCACTGCTCCGGCATCGCGGCGGCCCAGACGGACAACGGCGTCGGCGTGGCCTCGGTGGTCTGGGACGCGCGGATCATGTGCTTGAGGGCCGGGTATCACGCGGCGGACGGCAACGGCTACGTGATCCAGTCGGCGGCGGCCAACGGGATCTACTACGCCATCGACATCGCCCAGCGCGACGGCAACAAGACCATCATCTCGATGAGCTTCGGCGGCAGCGGCACCCTGCGCACGCCGGCCACGGTGGCCTGGAACAGCGGCCTGCTCTGCTTCCACGCCGCGGGCAACGATGACTCCAGCACCCAGGACCAGCTCGACCGCGCTTCCGGCATCGTCAGCGTGGCCGCCACCACCCAGACCGACTGCAAGTCCGACTATTCCAACTACGGCGAATGGGTGGACGTGAGCGCGCCCGGCGACGCCATCTACAGCACGATTTTCAACGACACCTACTCCTCCCTCTACGGCACCTCGATGGCCTGCCCGCTGGCGGCCAGCGTGGCGGCCCTGATCTGGACCAACGATCCCGAGCTGGACGACGACGAGGACGCCAACGCGGTGGTGCGCGAGCGCCTGCTGGGCACGGTGGACGGCATCGACCACCTGGCCTGCAACTCCGACTACCAGGGCCTGCTGGGCACGGGGCGGGTCAACGCCTACAAGGCGATCAACAACATCCGCGAGACGACGCTCTCGCTGGACGGGCTGGAGCTGGCCGATTCGGGCGGCGACGGCCGCTACCTGAACGGCGAGAACGTGGAGATCGTCTTCACGGTGAGCAACACGGGCATCAACCCCACCGAGACCGTCTACTTCCACGTGAGCTGCGCTGACGCCTTCGTGGACATTCCCGAGCCGGTTTTCGAGCTGCCCTACGTGCTGGTGCCCGACGACGGCTATACCAACACGGGCGAACCGGTGCTGGTGGAACTGCTGGAAGGCGGGGATCCGCGCTACCTGACCATCGACGTCTTCGCCACCACGGCCAACGCGGACACGGTCTGGTCGGAGGCCGAGATCATGGTGGGGCAGCCCGATTACCTGCTCTACGATGACGACGGCGAGGAGAGCCCGGTCTATACCTACTACTACGCGGCGATGAAGGAGCTGGACCATGTCTTCGACTGGTACCGCGGCGTGGAAGGCGAGTACCCGCTGATGCCCGATCTGGAGCTGGACTTCGGGCTCTACGAGGCCGTGATCTACGCCAGCGGGTCCAACGAAAGCACGCTGGACGCGGCCGAGCAGATCCTGTTCACGGACTACGCGGCGGGCGGCGATCTGCTCTTCTCCTGCCAGCACGCGGACACGGACCTGGAGGGAACGGACTTCTTCGCCAACGTGCTCAAGGCGGTCTCGGGCGATCAGACAAGCAATGTGCGGGGCGCGCGGGGCGTGGAGGGCGATCCCTACACCGCGGGCCTGTGGCTGATTCTGCAGGGCGCCGGCGGGGCCATGAACCAGGATATTCCGGTCACGGAAGTCCAGGCGGGCCCGGGCGCCACTGAGATATTCCTGGACAACAACTCGGCCTTTCCCATCGGCCTGCACACGGGCATGGGCGAGAACCGGCTGCTCTACCTGAATTTCGCCCTGGAGGCGGCCAGCGGGGCGGCGACCTCGCAGTCCACGGCGGAGGTGCTGAACGTGCTGCTGCCCTATCTGCTGGGCGAAGCGGACGTGATCGATTTCGACACGCGGCCCTCGAGCAGCCGCCTGGCGGGGATCCACCCCAATCCCTTCAACCCGCAGACCCGGCTGGTCTTCGAGCTGGCGGCGCCGGGCCGGGTGGAGCTGACGGTCTGCAACGTGCTGGGCCAGGAAGTGGCCCTGCTCGAGTCGGGACGACTGGGCGCCGGACGTCACACGCGGCCATTCCGCGCGGCGGGGCTGCCCAGCGGGATCTACTTCGCCTCCTTCAGCGTGGACGGCGAGCGGATCGACGTGCGGAAGATGCTGCTGGCGCGCTGATCGTCCCGGCTTCGTAACACGCCGCGAGACCGCGGAAGACAATGCGTGATACATACGCCCCGGCGTCAAGGAGCGCCGGGGCTTTTCTTGGCCGGCAAGGTGTGTCACACGATTGACTATTGTCCTGCAACTTTTGACCTTAGGACTGATCCGGTTGTGAGTGAACGGACCAGGGGAGACCGCCGATGAGTGAAATTCCACGCGCGCCCAGGGGCGGCGAGTTGAGCTGCCGCGGCTGGATCCAGGAAGCGGCCCTGCGCATGCTGCTGAACAACCTGGATCCCGAGGTGGCCGAAGCGCCCGAACAGCTGATCGTCTACGGCGGGACCGGGCGCGCGGCCCGCAACATGGAATGCCTGCGGGCCATCCTGGAGACGCTGCGCCGTCTTAAGGACGACGAGACGCTGCTGGTGCAGAGCGGCAAGCCCGTGGGGGTGGCCCGCACCCATCCCGACGCGCCGCGGGTGATGATCGCCAATTCCAACCTGGTGCCGCGCTGGGCCCACTGGGAGCATTTCCACGAGCTGGAGCGCGCCGGCCTGATGATGTACGGTCAGATGACGGCCGGAAGCTGGATCTACATCGGCACCCAGGGCATCCTGCAGGGCACCTACGAGACCTTCGTCGCCGCCGCGCGCAAGGACCTGGGACAGGACGACCTGGCCGGCCGGCTCACGGTCTCCGGGGGGCTGGGCGGCATGAGCGGCGCCCAGCCGCTGGCGGCGGTGATGGCCGGCGGCGTCTACCTGGGCGCGGAGGTGGATCCCGCGAGAATCGAGAAGCGCTTCGCCAGCGCCCGCCCGCGCTACCTGGACGAGAAGATCGACGACCTGGATGCGGCTGTCGACCGCGCCCTGGCCGCCCGGGAGCGCGCGGAGGCGCTGAGCATCGGCTGGCGCGGCAACATCGTGGACCTGCTGCGCCGGCTGGCGGAACGCAATGTGACTCCCGATCTGCTCACGGACCAGACCAGCGCCCACGACGAGCTGGAAGGCTACGTGCCCGCCGGGATGAGCTTCGAGGAGGCCCTGGCCCTGCGCTCCGCGGATCCCGCGGCCTACCGCGAGGCCAGCTACCGCACCATGGCCGAGCACGTGCGGCTGATGCTGAGCCTGAAGGAGCGCGGGGCGGTGACCTTCGACTACGGCAACAACCTGAGGGCCAAGGCTCTCGAGGGCGGCTTCGTACAGGAGCGCGAACTGCGCGACGCCCGGGGCCGCTGGGCCTACCCCGGTTTCGTGCCGGCCTACGTGCGGCCGCTGTTCTGCCTGGGCAAGGGCCCCTTCCGCTGGGCGGCGCTTTCCGGCGATCCCCGGGACATCGCCGAGACCGACCGGATCATCCTCGAGCTCTTTCCGCGGGACGGCGCCCTGGGCAACTGGATCCGCCGGGCGGCGGAAATGATCCCCTACCAGGGGCTGCCGGCGCGGATCTGCTGGCTGGGCTACGGCGAGCGGGAACGCGCGGGGCTGGCCTTCAACGAGGCGGTGGCCGAGGGCCGGATCCGGGCGCCCGTCGTGATCGGCCGCGACCACCTGGATTGCGGCAGCGTGGCCAGCCCCAACCGCGAGACGGAAGCCATGCTGGACGGCAGCGACGCCGTGGCCGACTGGCCCCTGCTCAACCTGATGCTCAGCACGGCCTCGGGGGCCAGCTGGGTCAGCTTCCACCATGGCGGGGGAGTGGGCCTGGGCTACAGCCTGCACGCCGGCCAGGTGATCGTGGCCGACGGCAGCCCGGCCGCGGCAGCCCGCCTCGAGCGGGTACTGCGCAACGATCCCCTGACAGGAATCCTGCGCCACGTGGACGCGGGCTACGATGAGGCCCGGGCCGCCGCGCGCGAGCACGGGATCTCCATTCCGCTGGGCGGCCCTTGAGCGGGGAAGGCGCGTGAGGACGGCGGAACACCGCGGCCCGGCCTTCCGCCCCGTGCCCGCCTGGGCCTTCTGGGCGGCGGTGCTGCTGTTGCGGTTTCTGTCCTGGCCGCTCTTCCGCGTGCGGGTCGAGGGGCGGGAGCACTATCCCGAGCCGCCCTACGTGGCCGTGTTCAACCACGGTTCCAACCTGGACACGGTGGTCATGGCCTGGTCCGTCAAGCACGCCTGCAGTTTCATGGCCAAGCGCGAATTGATGGAATCGCCCTTCCTGGGCGCCTTTCTGCGCTTCGTGGGCGGGATCTCGGTCCGCCGGGGCGGCGGCGACCAGGAGGCCTTCGACCGGGCACTGGTCCAGCTGGCCGGCGGCCTGCCGCTGTTCATCGCCCCGGAGGGGACGCGGAAGCACGCCGGCGACGGCACGCGGCGCCCGCACACCGGTTTCGTGCGCCTGGCCAGGAGGGCGGACTGTCCGGTGGTGCCGGTGGCGGTGGCGGGGACCCGCGAGGCCCTGCCGCCGGGCGCCTGGCTGCCGCGCCCCGGAAAACTGCGTCTCAAAGTGGGCCGGGCCCTGCGCCTCCCGCCCCTGGACGCCGGGCAGGAACAAAGCGAGCCCCTGCAGGAACAGGCCGACGCGGTGATGCGCGAGGTCTACCGCCTGAAAGCGGAAATGGACGGGGAGAGCCGATGAACCTGATCGTCGAGAACTGCGGGCCGCTGCTCTCGCCCGACCCCGAACGGCCCTACCGGATCGAAGCCCTCGAGGGCGACACGCTGGTGATCCGGGAGGGACGGATCGAGGCCGTGATACAGGGCGAAGCGGGCGGTCCCGCCCTTAAAGCCGCCCGAGCCGAGGACTTCGAGCGCCTGGATGCCGGGGGCGCCATGCTGCTGCCCGGTTTCGTGGACAGCCACACCCACCCCGTGTTCTTCGAGCACCGGGCCGGCGAATACGAACTGCGCAACGCCGGCCGCAGCTACCTGGAGATCCAGCAGGCAGGCGGCGGGATCCTGTCCTCGCGGCGCAGCCTGATGGAGGCGGATCCCACGGAGCTGCGCGAGCGCGTCCGCCGGCGACTGCGGCGCTTCCTTAAGCTGGGCACCACCTCCATCGAGGCCAAGAGCGGCTACGGGCTCAGCGTGGAACACGAGCTGCTGTCCCTGCGGATCTTGAAGGAGCTGGCGGCCGATGAGGCCCTGGGCCTGCATGCCACCCTGCTGGCGGCTCACAGCGTGCCGCCCGAGTACGGGGAGCGCCGGGCGGAGTGGTTCGCCGAGATCGAGGAGTCGATCCTGCCCGCGGTGGCGCGCGAGGGCCTGGCCGAATTCATCGACGCCTTCTGCGAGCCGAGCGTGATCACGCTTCAGGAGAGCGAGCGGATCCTGCGCGCCGGCCTTATGCGCGGCCTGCGGGTCAAGCTGCACGCGGATCAGATCGAGGCCTACGGCGGCGCGAGGCTGGCCGCCCGGCTGGGGGCACTGAGCGCCGATCACCTGGAGCGCGTCGACGGCGAGGGCATCCGGAACATGGTACGGGCGGGCACGGTATTCGCCCTGCTGCCCGGGGCCACCTTCTTCCTGGGTCTGCGCGACTATGCGCCGGCCCGCCGGATCATCGAGGCGGGAGGCCTGGTGGCGCTGTGCACCGACTACAACCCCGGCTCGAGCCATATCCAGTCCATGCCCCTGATCCTGACCCTGGCCACCAGCCAGATGAAGCTGAGCGCCGAGGAGGCGGTCTGGGCCGCCACCCAGGGAGGCGCGCGGGCCATCGGCCGCGGCGGGGAGCTGGGCAGCCTGCGCCCGGGCTACTGGGCAGACCTGGCGCTCTGGCCCTTCCGCGAGCTCGCGGAGCTGCCATACACCGCCGGTGACAACCGTCCCCTGCAGGTGATCAAGGCGGGGCGGCCGGTGGTCTGAGGCTGAAAGACACCGTGCTACCGGTCGATAATTCAGGTGCCGGCAGCCATGAACAAGCGAACGGGCCGGGCGGACGCCTTAGTTCCTAAAACGGAATGCAAGGGCGTCCTTGGAAAATCGTCTCAAAGGGCGTACATAAGGGAATCATGGACGCACTGATCCGCAGGCTGATCCAATCGCCTCCCGCGGGATCCTCCCCCGGTGAGTTCGCGCAGAGCACGCTGGGCCAGCTGATCCAGACCCTGGAGAACATCGCCCTCGAGCACCGCAATCCCTTCCGCGTGATCTACGGCTGGAACCGGCGGCACTTCCCGGACATGCCGCTGCTACCCGCCAACCGCCACCTGCCCCAGGCATATTACCACGCGCTGGACCGGAAACTGACCGACAAGTCACATTCCCTGATCTACCTCTACGACGACGGGGCGGATTGCTTCAGCCTGGCCGGGACCCTGGCGGACCGTCCCGGAATCAGCGTCTTCGAGCAGCGCCTGCCGGTGGATGCGGTGTGGAGCTTCGATCGCCGGGTACACGCCCAGTTGTGCAAGGAAGTGGCGCGCCTGACGAAGACCAAGCTGCCGCCGCTGCAGGAGCGGCAGCAGCCGGTGAACCTCTCGGGACGCTTCCACGGACGGCTGATCAAGCACCTCGAGGAAAGCCTGCTCGAGACGCGCCAGACCCTGAACCTGATCACCGGCATCCTGCGCGTGCAGAAGACCATCTCCAGCGAGCTGGATTTCGAGCGCCTGCTGGAACTGATCGGTGATACACTGATCAGCACCTTCCGCTTCGACATGGGCGAACTTGACCTCTACTCGAGCGAGGAGCGCCGCCTGTATCACCAGGTGACCTGGAACGCCTCCGGCCAGGAGCGCTCGATCAGCCAGAACCTGCAGATCCTGCTCGACCTGGAGCAGGAGCGGGAACTCTTCGTCAACGGCTCCCCGGTGGTGCTGGACAAGCTCCAGTCGCACTCGATCATCCTCAACCACAAGCTGGTGGAGATCCTGGGACTGCGTTTCTCGATCTTCCTGCCCCTGATCTCCGGCGACGAGAAGGTGGGCCTGCTGAAGATGTATTACGGGCAGTCCGAGATCATCAGCCCCGCCAGGCTGACCTGGCTGGAGGAGCTCTCGCGGCTCCTGGCCAACGCGATCCTCAACGCCCGCGAGCACACCCGGGTCTTCGAGCTGGCCACCAAGGACGGCCTGACCAACCTGCACAACCGGCGCTACTTCGAGGAGCAGTTCTACCTCGAGCTGGCCCGCACCGAGCGCACCGGCCAGCCCCTGTGCATGCTGATGCTGGACGTGGACAACTTCAAGGTCTACAACGACCGCAACGGGCACCTGGCGGGCGACGACGTGCTCGTCAGGGTGGCGCGGCTGGTCAAGGGCTGCATCCGTTCCGTGGATTTCATCGCCCGCTACGGCGGCGAGGAGTTCATCATCCTGCTCACCGGGGCCGACCTGGAGGTGGGGCTCAGGGTGGGCGAGAAGATCAGGAAGCGGATCGAGGTGGCCGAGTTCCCCAACGAGGAAGTCCAGCCCTCGGGCTGCCTGACCGTCTCCATCGGCGTGACCCAGCTGCAGCCCGACGTGCGCAACATGGAGCAGATGATCCAGATGGCCGACCGCGCGCTCTACTCGGCCAAGGAGCAGGGCCGCAACCGCGTCGAGCAGGATACCGAGGGACAGAGTTTCGACAACGGCGACTGAAGCACACCCCGGACGGCCCCGCGGCCTCGTCATCCCATGAGCAGCCTGACTCCCGATTGCATCGTGGTCCTGGGTCCCACCGCCTGCGGCAAGACGCGGCTGGCCGTGGAGCTGGCCCGGCGACTGAAGGGCGAGATCGTCTCCGCCGATTCGCGCCAGGTCTACCGCGGGCTGGACATCGGCACCGGGAAGGATCTCGCGGAATACGGCAGCGGCGAAGGGAGCGTGCCGCTGCACCTGGCGGACGTGGCCGATCTGCCCGGGGAGTATCACCTGTTCCGCTACCAGCGGGAGGCCCGGGCCGCGCTGAAGGAGATCCGCGCGCGGGGTCGCAGGCCGATCGTCTGCGGGGGAACCGGCCTCTACCTGGAATGCCTGCTGCTGGACTACGACCTCGCGGAAGCTCCCCGGGACCCGGAGTTCCGCGAACGCGCCCGCAGGATGGACCTCGCCCGGCTGCGCGAACTCTACCTCGAGCTGAATCCCGAGCCGCACAACGTGACGGACCTGGAGGACCGCGAGCGGATCCTGCGGGCCATCGAGGTGGCCCGGGCGACGCGCGGCGCCGGTGTGGCAAGGGCTTCGCCGGGGGATGCCGTCCCTGGTGATACCTCCGGCGATCGGAGGGCCGGGGCGGCCGGCTCGCCCTGCCCCGTGATCGGAATCCGCCCGCAGCTCGAGACGATCCGCCGGCGGATCGGCGAGCGCCTGCGGGCCCGGATGGAGCAGGGCCTGGTGGAGGAGGCGCAGGGTCTGCTCGAGAGGGGCATCCCGGCTGAGCGCCTGCTGCGGCTGGGCCTGGAGTACCGCTGGCTGACGCGCTACCTGGGGGGCGAGATCGACCGCGAAGAGCTGCAGCGCGGACTGGAAAGGGCGATCTACCGGTTCGCCAGGCGGCAGCTCAGCTGGTTCCGCCGGATGGAGCGCCGCGGGCTTAAGATCCACTGGCTGGAATGCGGCGGCGAAAAGGCGCTGTCCGAGGCCCTGAAAGCGCTGGACTGACCGCTCCCCGTGACCTGCCCTTGCCCATTGCTCCCCGATTCAGGAACTTCTGACTTCCTGAGAGTCGTCGACCCGCCGCAACAAGCCGCTGGAGGGAAGTGAAGACCGGTGCCGTCATCCCCGCCTACCAGGTCGAGCAGTGCCTGGGCCCGGTGCTCGAGGGCGTGCTCCGCCACCTGCCCCGCGAGGACGTGCTGGTGCTGGACGACGGATCCACGGACGGCACGGCCGAGGTGGCCCGGCGGGCGGGCGTGCGCTGCTTCTCGCACCTGGCCAACCAGGGCAAGGGGGCCGCGCTGCGCCGGGGTTACGAGATCCTTCGCCGGACCGGCGCCGAGGCCATCTTCAGCCTGGACGCGGACGGCCAGCACGATCCCGGGCACATTCCCGAGTTCCTGCGGGCGCTGGATTCGCGCGGGCTGGACCTGGTGATCGGCGACCGCATGAACGACCTGCGGCGGATGCCCCTCGACCGGCAGTTCTCGAACACGGTCTCCAGTCGAATGCTCTCGCGGTTGATCGGGCAGCGCCTGCGGGACAGCCAGTGCGGTTTCCGCCTGCTGCGCGCCGGCCTGCTCGAGGGCCTGGAGTTCCGCCGCAGCCGCTACGACTTCGAAAGCGAGCTGATCATCTCCGCCGCGCGGGCGGGAGCGCGCATCGGCAGCGTTCCGGTGAGCGTGTGCTACAACGGGCGGTCCAGCCACATCCGCAGGTTTCGTGATACATGGAACTTCGCCGGACTGTGGCTCGCCGAATGGCGCGCGGGCCGCCGCGGATGAGAGGAAGCGAGCAGCCGATGTGTCCGCGCTTCGCCGAACAACGCCGCCGGATGGTCGACAGGCACCTTAAGGCCCGCGACATCCGCGATCCACGCCTGCTGGAGGCGATGAGCTCCCTTGAGCGCCACCTCTTCGTCGACGGTCCGATGAGGAACCACGCCTACGAGGACCGCGCCCTGCCCATCGGCAGCGGGCAGACCATCAGCCAGCCCTACATCGTGGCCCTGATGACCCAGATGCTGGAACTCAGGGGCGGCGAGCGGGTGCTCGAGATCGGGACCGGCAGCGGCTACCAGGCCGCCCTGCTGTCCATGCTCTGCGCCAGGATCTACACGGTGGAGCGCCACAGCGAGCTGGCCCGCCGGGCGAAGCTGCTCTTCGACCAGCTGGGCATCCGGAACGTGGTCTGCCGCCGGGGGGACGGCAGCATCGGCTGGCAGGACGAGGCCCCTTTCGAGGCCATCATCGTCACTGCTGCGGCACCCGAGGTGCCCCGGGCACTGGCGCGCCAGCTGGCGCTGAAGGGCCGGCTGGTGGTGCCGGTGGGGGACCGTGATCACCAGGAGCTGCGCCTGGTGCGCCGCCTGGGCGAGGAGCGCTTCGAGGGCTACAGTGCGGGAGGCTGCATCTTCGTGCCCCTCCTGGGCCGCGAGGGCTGGCAGGAATGAGGATAGGCGGATGATCCGCAGGCTCTACGACTGGGTGCTCAGCTGGGCGGAAACGCCCTGGGGCCGGCCGGCGCTGTTCATCCTGGCCTTCGCCGAGGCCAGCTTCTTTCCAATACCGCCGGACGTGCTGCTGATCGCGCTGGCGCTGGGGGCCCGCCGCCGGGCGATGCAGACGGCGGCGATCTGCCTGGCCGGCTCGCTTGCGGGCGGACTCTTCGGCTACCTGATCGGCTACGAATTCTGGGACCTGGCGGGACAGCGGCTGGTGGAGCTGTACCACGGCGAGGCCGTGATGCAGACCATCCGCGAGTGGGCGGACCGCTACGGCTTCTGGGGAGTCTTCGCGGCGGCCCTGACGCCGATTCCCTACAAGGTCTTCACGATCTCTGCCGGGCTGTTCCGCTTCGACCTGCCGTTGTTCATGCTGGCCTCGGTGCTCGGGCGGGGCCTGCGCTTCTTCGTCGTGGCGGGCCTGATCCAGGCCTTCGGGGAAGCCATCACGGCCTTCATCGATCGCTGGTTCAACTGGCTGGCGCTGGCCTTCACGATCCTGCTGGTGGGAGGATTCCTGCTGATCAAGCTGATCTGACCAGGCGTCCGCGACCGGGCCGCCGGCGAATCGAAACCGGAGGAACCTGTACCGGCCCCGGTTTCTTGGACACTCGAGCAGCTTCCTTCAGGCTGCCAGCCCTTGAGTTTCTTGGCAGATTTGTATCTTTGCGCAGTATTCCGGACCCAAATTCGAGCTGGATAAAGGAGAGCCCAATGGCCGACAAAACCCGCAAATTCCCGGATAACGTCGACGGCAAGTACTACGTGGACGAGGACTGCATCTGCTGCGGGGCCTGCGTGGACGCAGCGCCCAACAACTTCAAGGAATCGGACGACGGCGATCACGATTTCGTATACAAGCAGCCTGACGGCGACGACGAAGAGCAGCAGTGCCAGGACGCCATCGCCGAATGCCCGGTGGATTGCATCGGCGAGGACGGGGATTGATCTTTCGGCAGAGCATGATTCAGGGCGTCCCGCGGGACGCCTTTTTTGTGATCCCCGTTTCCGGGACCGTTGGAGGAGCGGACACGCCGGTTTAATGGCGGCCGCGGCGCAGCAGTGTAACACAGGATCGAATCCGGGGAAGGCGCACGGCGGGATTCGAGAATTTCACAGCACGAGACAGGATATGGACTCGCCCATCGATTCCCGCGCGGCAAGCAGTCCGCAGAGCATGAGGATTGAGCATGCTGAAGCCAGAAGAGCTCGAAGCGATTGACGTTCTCTGGGTCCGCAAGCTGGAGCAGGACCGCGCGGGGCTGCCCTTAAGCGAGCGGCACCGGAACCTGGAACCCTCCAGCGCGGAGTTCATCAACGCGCTGGCCGCCGCGGCGAGAAGCACGGGAGGGAAGCTGATATCCATCGAAATCGAAGCGGGTCGCCAGGGGGAAGCCCGGGCAACAATAGCTTCTCTGGGACTCGCCGCGCAAGTGGAATTCCTGCCGGGGGACGCCGGGGAGCTGCTGCCCGGCCTGGGCGCCATGTCCTTCGCGCTCATCGACTGTGAGAAGGAGGATTACATCCCCTTCTTTGACCTGCTGGAGTCCTCGCCCGGGCTGGTGGTGGTGGCGGACAACATCCTGTCGCACGAGCTGAGCGCCTACGTGGATCACGTGCGCGGCCGGCCGGGAGTGGAGTCCCTGACGCTGCCGATCGGCAAGGGACTGGAGGTCACGCGGTTCATGTAGGAACCGCGCAACTGCATCACACGTCAAGCGGACTGCGTACGCCCAGGCGGTTGATCTTCAGGACGTGGGTGTAGACCATGGTGGTGCGGACGTCACGGTGACCGAGCAGCTCCTGGACGGTGCGGATGTCGGTGCCCGATTCCAGCAGGTGCGTAGCGAAGGAGTGCCGGAAAGTGTGACACCCGGCGTGTTTGTGAATCTCGCAGGCGCGGATGGACGCGCGGACCTTCTTCTGCACCGCGCCAGGGGAGAGGTGCCAGCGCAGGGGACCCGCTCCGCCAGGCAGTTCGCGTGTCACACCCGAGGGGAAAACCCACTGCCAGTCCCAGCGATGGGCCAGGTCCGGGTACTTGCGGGAGAGGGCGCCCGGGGCCGGGACCCGCGCGCGCCCGCGTTCCTGGTCCCGCAGGAACTCCCGCCGGCGGCGCTGCAGCCAGAACCTGAGTTCCTCCACCAGGGAATCGGGAAGCACGCTCAAGCGGTCCTTGTCGCCCTTGCCGGAACGAACCTGCACCTGCCGCATGGCGAAATCCAGGTCCTTGACGCGGAGCTGGACCGTCTCGCGCAGCCGCAGTCCCGCCCCGTACATCAGTGAAGCGCAGAGCGAATAGGGTGGATGGAGGCGCTCGAGTACGCTGCGGGCTTCCTCCCGGGTGAAGACTACGGGGAGGCGGGTCCGTCGCTTGGCCCAGACAAGTTCCTCCATCTCGCCCAGCTCCTGCTTCAGGACGTGCCGATAGAGAAAAACCAGCGCGCAGAGCGCCTGGTTCTGGGTGGAGGCGGAAACCCGGCAGCGCAGTGCCAGGAAGTTGAGGAATTCCCGAACCTCTTTTGCGCCCATCTCCGAGGGATGCCGGAGGCGATGGAAGTGGACGAAGCGCCTCACCCAGCTTGAATAGGCCTTCCAGGTGCTGCGGCTGTAATGCCGGACGAGGATTTCCCGGTGGAGCTCATCGAGCAGCTTGGACATTGGTCAACTCTCTTCTTGCTGGAAATGGTCGCGTTATGAGGATCCATGCCGTTGAGGCAGCCGGTACCTAGCCCAGTAGCAGACCGATATTCCAACTGTGGACGCCTCTCCGCAGCGAATCGTTGTAGGGGCGCGTTTCCCACGTGGCTGCTGGAGAAGCGGTTGGAACATAGTCCAGTAAGCGGACCGATATTCCATATGTGGACGCCCTTCCACAGCGAATCGCTGGCAGGGTCGCGTTCCCCTGGCAGAAGCAGGAGAAGCCGTTGACGGGCGGCTCAGTAAGTGGGTGTGATACTCCATATGTGGATTTGGGTTCAGTTGAGAGATCAGCGGAGGGGTTGTGATACAGCGATCCGGTAATCGCGTCTGATATTCTATATGCATAAGCCTTTCCCGTTGATTTTCCTGGACTCTCAACTATCTTCAATACGCTTATTCCGGTCGACACACGGAGTTCCACGAATACTGGTCCGATTAGCGCTCCCTATTCGAACGCGTCCAGCATTCTTGACGGATTTGAGGGGCTATTCACCGGTCTGTGGTATGGGTCGATAACTCATTAGGCGGACAAAACGGCCGATCCCGAGATTCCGTTCAAGTAGTAAGATGTTCTGTGAACCGAAGAGGCTCTGAAGGCTAAGTGTGTCACGCGGACGCGCTGTG
>CAZMSD010000053.1:0-17477 GCA_964568855.1 uncultured Bacteroidaceae bacterium
AGAACGCAGCCGGTCAGGTCGCCCCCTGCGCGGGGGCGTGGATTGAAACAAGTAAAATAATGGAAGAATGACGAGAAAAGAGAGGTCGCCCCCTGCGCGGGGGCGTGGATTGAAACCCGGCATCTAAGCGGAGAAGCTGCCGACATTCTGTGGTCGCCCCCTGCGCGGGGGCGTGGATTGAAACTAATTGGGGAGGATGCATCATGAATCTGCAAGGTCGCCCCCTGCGCGGGGGCGTGGATTGAAACGCATATGCCACGGCTGCACAGACGCGGACAGCCTTGTCGCCCCCTGCGCGGGGGCGTGGATTGAAACTAGCCCCGCAGACGGACATTCGACACCCTTCGCGTCGCCCCCTGCGCGGGGGCGTGGATTGAAACGATTCATGGAAGATAACGGAAGACAATAGAAGGAGGGTCGCCCCCTGCGCGGGGGCGTGAGCGACAGCCCAGCCGAGGCTCTCGAGCCAGCCGAGGGCGGCCTCTTCGACCACGGATTCGGTGAATGAACTCATTCAATTGCTTCCGAAACAGCTGATTACCAAGTCAGGAATGGAATAAGCCGGAATAGACCAGAATAATCCAATTCCTTTTTGAATAAGCAGTTTCACTTAATTCTTCGGTCCTGATCCTATGGAATTGGACGGACAATGGGACTTTCTGCAAAATCAGGTCTGAATGAGTCATACCAAGCCTGAAATCTTCAGGCTCTCTGACACGCTTAAATAAGAAACTCTATGCAGCACAATGATTTTCAAGCATTTTATGTGCCCTCGACGCTTATGCGCTTAAATAAACTCATGCCCAGTACGGCAAGTAGCGGGCATACTTCCGCGAGCTTCCAACCCGATCATCCGCCTTATCAGGTCAGTCTCTATTGTCGCAGCGATTATCTGAGAGGCGATGGCTCTCTTCGCCTCCGGCAAGTCGAATCGCTTCCGCAGCGACTCGTTCGTCATATGCTGTGACATTACCCATTTCAGGGCGCAATGTTGGTAACAGGCTCGGATACGTTCGCCACGGTCCATTTTCTCGAATGCTCTGGGACCGTAAATGGTCACGAAGGTACGCCGCTGGCCGGCGCGAAAGTCTGGTGCAGGTAGCTGGTATACTTCCGCTGCTTGAACGACGCGGTCGATGCCGCTGCTCTTCTCCTCACAGATTCCAAGCCGACGCATAACGTTGGCTAGATGCTCATTGCGGGACTGATATCCATCGATGAATCGCTCCACCGGCACGATCGGTTCACCCGGATTCGAGATCTCGACACGGTTGCTGTACACTTCCACCATGACTGAAACTCCAGTCACGGAGAAATCCTGGTGAATGAGCGCATTTGCCACGACTTCACGGATCGCCTCCTCAGGTACCAACTTAACTTCCTTGCGCAGTGCGTTCTCGATCATTTCATTCTGGGGAAGCTGTGCCATGATGAAGCGAACCAGGCCCTGGAATCCGACTGCGTACCCCTTTACTCCCGTTTGATCGAGTCGCGTGTTGGTCTTCGAAATGCCGGTGTAGACGACGACCCGGGGCGCCTTCCGTGATAGATCAGGGAAGTCCTCCAATCGCTTCGCCAGCAGTAGCGCACCCAGTCTCCGGATTTCCAGACCGCCGCTGGTTTCGCTAACGAGCCTCTCTTGCAGAAGCCGATCGATCACGCCATTGCGTTCGCGTGGATAGGGCAGCTTCAATAGCTCGAAGAAGGCTTGGCAGTCAAGTAACTCTACAACTGCTTGGGCTGCGAGGCCTCCTTTTGAAGGCTCCATTAGCCAATCGGGCTGCCCTTCCGCGAAGATCTTCCGAAGCTGGTCCTCGCTCATCGGTACGAGAGCCTCACCGGAGCGCATGAGGTATCGGCCGCCGAGGTGAAAGGCAGTCCCCCGCGGGCGCGAGGGAATGTGAAACACCAGCACCCGTCCGTCAGGATGTGCAATTTCCTCGATTTCAACACGGAAGCCCAGGGTGGCGAAGAGCTTCCCAGCCATCGCCACTGGGTCACTGAAGGCGCTTGTGCCAACGACTTGTCGTGGTGGTTTGTCGGCAATCCCCAGGACGAGGTGACCGCCACCTTCGTTGGCGATCGCCACACAGTACTCACGGAGCCTGAGGTTGCTGAGTTGCGCCTTCGCCTCCTTGAACTCAAGCCGAGGCGTCTCGCTGGACGACTGTCGCCAGAGGTCTATCTGTTCAGGACTTGTCGGCATCGCTAGATCACTCCCGCCCCAATTCGTTCCACATTCTTCACGCGCAGCTCGCCGGAGATGAGCCTGGGGAGGAGCACGTCGCGTAGCCGCTGCGCCAGGACGACCTCCCCGTAGTCGGCGCGCTCGGCGCCGGGCGTGTCGGGCGCGATGCGACCGGCCACTGGCAGGGATTCGATCAGGAACCGCTCCGCCCGCCGCATCAGGGCAAAGGCGTTGCCGTAGAACTGCCGGTTGTCCAGGAACTCGTCACGGTCAACGCCCTTGAACCGGGCAACCTTGAGCAGGAGCTGCGGGAAGTCCGGTTGCGGTCCTTCGTCCCCACAAAACAGCGCCACTGCGGCACGCGACAAATGTTCACCGTCCACCAAGAGCCCCAGGCCGTGCAGGATCTCCAGCGGATCGCGGGTACCGGGCTCGTCGATCCGACCCCGACGGATGGCTTCCTCCAGGATCAGGACCATCTCGCGCTGATCCAGGCGCGAGACGTCCCAGCCCCGGGCAGGCTGGTTTTCCCAGCGCTGCGTGGCGTGCATTTCCTCCAGCAGCAGCCGCTGATATGTTTCACGTGGCATGATCCGGGTCGTGTTCAGTGCGCGCTCATAGGCAATGCCCCGGAAAGCTACCGGCACCCGCGCGGCGCGTCATGGTAACCACGAGCACATCGAGCCCATTTCCAAGAGCCACCCTCTCCACGGACGGGAAGATCGGCGGCTCGAAGTGCTTGAATTCCTGCGCCAGATACTCCAGGGTCCTGTCCGAAACCGACTGACCGACCACCTTCCCTTCCGGCGTCACACCAAGGAGAAGACGGCCGCCGCTACCGTTGGCGAATGCACTAAGGGTTCGGCAGCCACGCTCCCTCTCGGCGGTGGACTTCTTGAACTCCAGCGTTTCGGACTCGCCGGCGGCGGCCCAGGCGGTGATCTGGTCGGTCAGAATCACGATGCCGCCTCCCCGGCCAAGGACGTGCGCATCGCCCAGATTTCGTCTGGAGTCCTATCATTCAGCGCGTTCCTGATCGCTCTAGAGCGTTTCTGTGCATTCCGCGCCGTGATGCAACCGATCGGCTTGACCCCTTACACGGCATGATGTTCGTCGACGAACGACACAATAACTTGCGTCGACGGTCTAATTCAGCCTGTGCGAAGAAAGTCGACGCTTTCCGCCGGATCTCATTGGCCCGTCGTAGTTCCCGTTTTTCACACCCGTGCTGCTTCATGCGGTCCTTCTCTTCGCTGGTCAGCCACGGGCGCGGATCGCCGTCACGCTCGGCCTAGCAGACGCAGCAGCGAAACGATTCCGGTGAACAGCCCGGTTTCCCGGCTATCGACTGCATCACCGCTCAATGCGAACCGTCCTCACCGGTGTCTTTAAGACCATTCGAACCGCCCGCTCACGAAATCGGGGGAGAATCTGTTTCACTCGTCCATGACTCAAGTCGCTCACAATTTAGAGTCTTCGGTAAACCCGGGGCGGTTCAATTCCAGCTTGAGCGGTTGCCTTGCCATTGTCCTTCCTCGCGCGCTGTCGCTCAATAGATTCATTTTCTCCGCCATCACCATCGTCACACCGACTCCGTCGAGGAGGGCATCGCCAAGTGCCGTAATACTGAACTTCACGAGTTGATTATGCGTGTGGGGATAAGGCGTGTCCTCGCCGATGGTACGTCTCTCGAATCTCCTTTCCACGGCATCGAAATCCGCCAGGACATCGATGACCATCTTGCGGATCGCGGAGTGCAGGAAATCCCGCTCATGGGTCTGAGATTCGGATTTCCATTTCAATCCCGTGGCGGAGATCAATTTGTCCGCGAATTCAGCGTAATCGAGGTCTTCATCCAAGGGAAGCTTTCGCAGGAGCGAGTGTGTCATCTTGCTGAAGCCGAATGGCAGTCGCTCGCCCAAGCCGGATCTGGGATATGCGATCGCCCAGTTCGTTTCATGCCACCAGACGGACAGCAGGAAAACGAGCTGGTTAAAAGGGGGATTGCATGGGAAATCCTCGCCGAAGGGAGTCAGTGTCCAACGGCGGCCCGGGCGGATCTTGATCACGCCGCCCAGGTCCGCCAGAACGTGCAGGAAATACAACGGCCAGACGTGGTACTCCGTTTGCAGCCGGTACACCTTGTCGCCGATTTGTGAATCCAGCTTGGGCGGGCGCACGAATTGCGCCGCCAACTCCCGCACGGCCTTGCGAGGCATGTTTCCCGTGGTTGAAGTCCCGACGACTTTGTTCCGCTTGACGTAGTCCAGCAGGGTCTCAAAGTCGCGTCTCAACGGAACCCGGCTTGCTGCAGGTGTGACACTGGCGGCTCTCTCCGCCAGATCCAGGGATCTCAGATTCTTGGATGTGCGACTCTTGGTCGATTTGATACGTGCCATGCGAGACCTCGTACGGAATGTTTTTGTTACGGCAGCCACGCGCCGACCTGACTGGCGATCCGGCGGAACCCATGCTGGCGCAGCGGTATTACAACATGCTGAACGGCAGCGCGGTCACTCCCTCGCCCATGGGAAGTCTCGCGTCTCCCGGGTGTATCACGTAGCCCGGGCCCGCCCGTGTGCCAAGATCCGACCGCAGACGCTTGATCGCCGAGGCCATGCCCGGTCTCGGAGTCGAGTTCAGCTTCGCTTCCACGGGGACGAGTTTTCCTTCCCATTCCACCAGGAAATCCACTTCCGCTCCCGCACGGGTTCGCCAGAAGTGAATTCCTGGCTCAAGTCCCTGATGCAAGATAGACTTGTAGATTTCCGAGAGTACGGCGGTTTCCATGATCGCACCGCCCATGGGACCCCGGGATGCGTGCTCCACATCCTTCAATCCGGTCAGGTAACACAGGGTCCCCGTATCCGTGAAGTAGACTTTCGGGGATTTGACTAGACGCTTGCCCAGATTCCCGTAATACGGACGTAACACGATTACCTGGAAACCGGCCTCGAGAATCGACAACCAGTTCTTGGCCGTGTTGACAGCGATTCCCAGGTCCCTGGCCAGGTCGGAAAGGTTCAGCAACTGCGCGCTGCGGGCCGCCAGCGCCCTGAGAAAGCTATGAAACTGGCTCAGGTCCCCCACCTGCATAAGAGTTCTCAGATCTCTTTCCAGGTAGGTCTGCACGTAGCTGGCGTGCCAGGACCAGGTGTCACGCCCGGGGTCCTGCTCGAGTTCAGGGTAACCTCCTCTAAGGATTCTCTCCCAGCACCCGTCGGATTCCGGTGTCACGGAACCGGCGGCATTGACATCCGATTTCCAGGGCAGGTCCGACAGCGACCGTTTACGTGCCTCCCTGCGGCTGAGCGGCAACAAGCGGAACATCCCGGCGCGTCCGGCCAGCGATTCGCTGACCTGCTGCATCAACAGGAGATCCTGGGAACCGGCCAGCAGGTATTGCCCGCTGATATGCCGGCGGGCGTCGATCCTCTCCTTCACGTAAGGAAGAAGACCGGGAGCGTACTGCACTTCGTCGAAGATCACCGGAGGCGGATGCAACTCGAGGAATGCGCGTGGATCCTCGATGGCGGCCGAACGGATATCCGGCGGCTCCAGCGACACATATCCGCAACGCTTGGCGAACATGTGTTTGAGCAGCGTGGTTTTGCCCGACTGGCGCGGTCCGGTGAGCACCACCGCGGGAAACCGTGCAGCGGCCTTCAGCAGAACCGGTTCCAGCGAGCGTTCGAAGTATTGGTGAGTCATGGCGTAATATCAGGTCGCAAATTTGCATTTCAATTGCAAATCTGCGAGTCTATTAGCCTAAGAATTCTGCAATAATGATTTCTAACAGTAGCATGTTGATGATAACAAGGAAATAATCATCTCCAACGCTTTATTGTCCGTATTAGTGAATTCACGGATCGTCCCCTTCGCTTTTCTCACGGGGAGAAATTCATCCCCCTTGAGGACTTCCCGATCACACCGCCCGAATCATGTTCGAGAAGCACCCTCTCCGATCACTTACCGGGCAGGGTCAGATTCCCGGAATCGTGACGGCCCGCCTCCGACAGTATGCTATCGTCCTTCGCTGTCACGGCGGCCGGTACTCTCAGCCGTCACGGCGTGCCGCCGCTTTCCGCCGTCACGGCGTGACAGCACTATGTGCAGTCACGTGATAGAAGCGGTTCACCGCCGGTACCGGCGCGGACCAGGTATTCACCCCGTAGCCGCCCGTGAGGTCCTCCGTGAATCCCGACCAGGGCTCGGCGGAGGAATACACTGTGTAGGACAGCGCGCCGGGCACGGGATTCCAGGTCAGCCGGAGCAGGTCGGCCGTCACCGTGATACTCAGATTCAAGGGCTGCGCGGGCTGGTTGTGCAGCAGGAAGACCGTGAGCGTGCGGGGCGGAAAGGTGTGCTCCAGGCTGGGCGTGAACAGCAGGTCCGGATAGTGCGTGATACACACTTCCTCCGGCGCGGCGGCCGTGTTGTAGGACCACAGGGAATCGGCGCCCAGCTCGCTGACGCGGATGTAGCTGAAGTCCGGGTGGTCCTGGAAACCCACCGTGGCCGTGATCTGGGCGAATTCCTCCTCCGAGTCGGGCAGGCCCGTGGCGCGGTTGAGCACGAAGAGGGCGGCCGAACTCCCGTTCTGCGCCGCCATGGCCAGCGCGCTCAGGTAGGGCAGATCGATCTCGATGCCGCCGGGCTGGTAGACGTGATTCATGATGGGGCAGTCCGCCAGCAGGGGCTCCAGCAGCCGGTCGCCGCTGCGCGGGTTGAGCAGGGTGTAGAACAGGCCGCCGGCGTTGAGGTAGGTGGTCAGGCCCTCGCGTCCCACCATGGCCGTCAGGTCCCAGCCGCAGGGATCCAGCGTGTCACGGGTGCCCGCGGGATCGACGTCGAAGGGCAGCAGGGAGTGGATGTTCAGGGTACGGATCCGCGCTTCCTGGCTGCGGCGCAGCATCTCCAGCACCCCGTTGGCCAGGGCCAGGCACTGGCTCAGGGATTTGCCGAAGTAATCCAGCTTGCGCCCCTCGTAGCTCGGATTCCTGCAGCCGTAACCGGCGTAGCTGGGCATGGCGATCACGTTGAACTCGCTGATCAGCAGGTCCACGTACCTGTCCGGCGCGAACAGCTCGTCCAGCCGCTCCCTGCGCGCCACCAGGTCCGGGGCCAGCTCGCTGGTGACCTGCTGCAGGCGCCAGTGCTCGGCTTCCACGCGGTGCGTGTCCACGTCCAGGTAGGGATGGATCGAGACGCAGTCGAAGGGCGGGGGGCCGGGGTAGACCGCGTCCACGTGATCCAGGAACTCGTCGGTGAAAAAGGATGAACTGACCTGGGCGTCCGGGTCTACAAGCTTGATCTTGCAGTAGATCGAATCCATCCCGTCCTTGTCGATGGACAGGTACTGGACGCCCACGTAGTGGTCCAGGTCGGGGATGGCGCCGCTTACGCCGTTGCCGAACTCGACGCGGCCGCCGGCGGATTCGAACAGGTAGACCTGGTCGGCGGGTCCCCAGCTTGCCAGGTCCTCCACGCGGGTCCATTCCTGGCCCGCGGAACCGATCTCCTCGCTCAGGTAGACGGCCACCAGCCCCCAGTCGTCGTGGGCTGGCGGATAGCGCACGTAGAAGACCTGGCTGGGCTGGCCGTCGCTCAGCGATGCCTCGATGCACCAGTCGTTGGGCCGTGTGACGAACTGGTGGGGATGCTGGCCCTGGGCGCAGATGTCGTTGTACTGCGCCTGACTGCCGCCGAAGAGGAAGTTGTCCATCCGCTGGACGAAGTCCTCAGAGCCGGGCTGGCCGGGCAGCAGGCCGTAGAACCAGGACCAGGCGTTGCGGTAGTGGCCGTTGCTGTCGTAGATGCCGCCCAGCTCGTTGCCCACCTCCCAGTAGCGGATGCCGTAGGGCGCGGGATGGCCCAGCGATTCCCGCAGCGCGGCCCAGTCCTCGCCGCCGTTGGGATTGTCTCCCGGGAGGGCGTTGGCGAACTCGACCCAGTCGGCCGCCGCCTGCGCCGCCTCCCGTTCGGAGCCGAAGTTGAGGTTGACGGTGACGCTGTGGGCGCCGATGCGATCCAGGAAATCCATCAGCTCCATGGTTCCGAAGTTGTGGTAATGCTCAGCCGTGCCTCCACCCTGGCAGAAGGTGTGAGGCTTGTAGAAGCCGGCCTCGCGGGGATAATCGCCCAGGGCGCGCTGCCAGAAGTAGCTGCCCGAGCCGGTGCCGCCGGGGTAGCGCCAGTGCTTGAGGCCCAGAGGCGCGATGGCCTCGTAGAACACGGTATTGAACTCACCCGTTTCGGTGTTGAAGCCGGCCTGGAAGCAGAGTTCCGTCATCGGATGGTTGACGCCGATGAGTTCCGGGTGCAGCGTGCCGATCTCCGCGTCGAAGTCCAGCATGATCGTGGTTTGCGCCGGAACTTGGCCGGCGTGTGACACGAACATCAGCAGGCATGCAGCAGACAGGAGCGGCTGGTAGAATCGATGCATGACGGTCTCCGTTCGCGGTCAGCTGTCTAGGCAGAGTGCCCGCCGGCTTCGCAATAGAACGCGAAATCGACGGGCGCTCTTGAATCTCGGTGTCAGCGCGTTTATCGGCGCAGTGTCCCGCAGGATTCGCGCTAGTTCATGGCGATGACCCGGAAGATCTTCGAACCGACCGACACCGGGTAGGTGAAGCTGGTCTCCGTGGTGGTTCCCGCGGTGGACCAGCCTCCTCCCAGGGCATCGGCAACCTCCACGCGGTAGCTGACGGCGCCCTGGCTGGCCGACCAGTCCAGGAACACGTCCACGCCGTTGTAAGCGATACTCAGGTCGGTCACGGGTTCCAGCTCCGGCGTGTCCGGAAGCAGGCCCGTGGTGAAGAGCAGCGCCAGGCCGTCGTCCACATCCGGGTTGGTGTCGGGCAGAGTTCCGCCCGGAACATCCAGGCCGTCCGAGCGACCGTAGAAGTACTGCAGGCCGTCGTCGCCCGCAGGGTTCTCGATGCCCACGGTGGCGTTGTCGGTCTGCCCCGTGACGGCGTACTGGAAGATGATCACCCCGTCGCCTGTGACGGTCTCGTGCTCAGCGGGATCCAGCAGGATCGCCTGGAAGCGCTCGAAATCCGTGCTGGGCGAGTACTGGCGGATGTCGTAATACTCGACGATGAAACGCCCGCCGGCCGCGTCGTAATACGTGCTGATGTTGCCGCTGCCCGTCTGCTGGGGAGACAAGTCCTCCCAGAAGGGCGCCAGGACCGCGTTGGGATCCCCGGCGTCGGGAATCGGCTGCCCGCGGTACTCCGTGCTGGAGGTGGTTCCGAAGGCCAGCCAGCCGTTGCCGCAGACGGAAAGCGTGGTGAAACTCTGTCCGTAATACGTGAAGTCGAAGGGCAGACTCGTCTGCAGGGTCTGGTCGTCGGCGGTGAAGTTCATCGCCGTGCCCGGTCCGCCCTGGTCGGGATCGATGGTGCTCCAGTCGTAGACCACGCGGTTGGCGCCCTGGAGGTTCTGTGTCACACCGCCGGGAACCATGGCGATCTGCACCAGGCTCCAGTCGGCGTCACCCGGATCGTAGGCCCGGTAGCCGTGGGCGTCGGCATCCTGCGGATCGTGGATCACGCCGGGCGCGCTGCGCGAGCGGACGCTGAAGGTCTCACCCACCGGCAGCAGGAAACTGAAAGTGCCGTCGGGGCCGGTCACCTGCGGGTCGAGGGGCGTGTCCAGTACCTCCACCTCGCCGCCCTCAACCGGCTGGTCGCCGTAGTCGAGCAGCGTGCCGCTCAGTGCGGCCGATTCCACCTGGCCGAGCACCACGTCCCGGACCACGTCGCCCTCCTCGGGAATGGTCACGGGAAGGCTCTGTGACTGGTAACCGAAGGCGCTGTACTCCACGACGTACTCGCCGGGCTGCAGGGCCAGGGCGTAGTAGCCGGTATCGTCCGTGGAAGTTTGGCGACCGCCGGGCTGGGCCAGAATCTGGGCGTCCTCGATCGGGTCGCCGCTGCCCTCGGCGGTCACCGTGCCGCTGAGCAGGTTGCCGCCGTAGGCCGACAGCTCCAGCGCGGCGGCGTTAAGGTTGAGTCGGCCGCCGGAGACCGTGACTCCCTCCAGGGAGGGCAGGGAATCCACAGTGTCGAGGATGAACTGCTTCATGGTCAGGGCCGCCTGCCCGGGGTCGGCGAGGTACTCGGCGTAGTATCCCGGGCTGGCCACGCTGTGCAGGAAACCCACCGCGCCGGCCACGTGGGGCGTGGCCATCGAGGTGCCCGTGAGAGTGCTGGTGCCGTTGCCGGTGTAGGTGGAGAGGACGTCGGTTCCGGGCGCGCCAAGGTCGATGGTGGTGGCGCCGTAGGCCGCTCCGCTGTTCTTCACGTCGTAGCGGGTGGTGTTGGTCACGGCGAGGATCCAGTCGCTGGAGCAGCCGGTGGGCACGTCGCCCTGCACGTCGATGTCGATGTTGATATTGGCCGTGGCCGCCGCGGAGAGGATGCCCACCGCGCCCATGGCGTTGTAGAGGTCGTTCCAGACGGGGTAGCTGCCGCTGGTGCAGTCGGCGTAGTCCACTCCGAAGCTCGAGTTGGTGGCCACCACGTTGGCGCCCGAGGCACCGCCCGAGCTGATCCACAGCGTCTTCTGGTCCAGGACGTAGCCGTAGCCGATGGAGATGATCGAGGTCGTCCCGCTGCTGGCGGCCACCGCCATCAGCTTGACGTCCCAGTTGACGCCGCAGACCTGGCTGTTGTCGTTGCCCCGGGCGCCCACCGTGCCGCCCACGTGCGTGCCGTGGCCGTTGCTTGGAATGCTGCCGTCGTCGGAGTAGGCGTCCCAGCCGTTGACGTCGTCCACGTAGCCGTTGGCGTCGTCGTCCACGCCCGGGCTGCCGCCTTCTTCCACGGCGTTGACCCACAGGTTGGGAGAGAGATTACCGTGCGTAAGCTCCATCCCCCCGTCCACGATGGCCACCACGATGTCGTCGCCGCCGGGATCGCTGCCGCCGGTGCCCAGGTCCCAGGCTTCCGGCGCGTCGATGTCGGCGTCGGGGATTCCGCCCGACTGGCCGGTATTGTGCATGTCCCACTGGCTGGAGAACTGGGGATCGTCAGGGAAGGTCTGTCGCAGATCCAGCACGTGATCGGCCTGGGCCCAGCGCAGTTCAGGCACCGCTTCCAGGTCCGCCAGCGCGTATTCAACATCCAGGCCGCCCTTCAGCTTCACCAGGTAGATGTCCAGTGCGCGGACCAGCGGCCGCAGGGCTTCGTACCTGGCGCCGTCCAGCACCTGGTTGGCTTCCTCGATTCCGGCGGTGGGGTGGTCGAAACGCACCAGCACCTGGCCCTTGATGTAGGGCGTGGAACCGGGCGTCCAGGCGCCGGCGGAAGCAAAAAAGATGCAGGTCAGGACCATTGAGACCATGGTTCTCATATCGCTCTCCCTTCAGGTTGATCGTATCGGAATTGGGCGTAGACTATTTGCTACGATTTTCCGTCCTGAGTAGCAAGCAGCATTGATCGATGGACAAAGATCAGTGTGGCAAGCCGGATCAGCGGTTTGCCGGAGAGGTTTGTCTACCGGCGCAGCTCGACGAAGCGCCGCTGAACGGATTGATGCACAGGTGCAGCCTGCCCGATGAGACTGACCCAGTGTCGGAGGAGGCTAATCGGCAGTCCCAAAGGTTCTCGGGTCAACTCCGGTTGCGCCATCTCATAGGAGTTACCTTCATGGCTTTCCGGGTTACTCGTTTCGCGCCCGTTTCTTCTCCGGCGTCCGCTTGGAAGCGGTTTTTTTCGAACTTGACTGCCTGGTGGGGAGCTTCTGTGACGCCTTCTTCTTAGAGGCGGTCTTCTTGTCCGCCGGTTCCATCTCACCCACTTCGATGTCTACACCGAAGACAGACGACAGCTCGTCGGAGTCAAGCACCCGTCCTTTGCTTGTTCTGCCATCGGTCGGCGGCTGATCTACAGCGGCTTCAACCATCTCGGCCGGGTCAAGGCCCCGCAGGGCAAACAGCAGTTCCGGCTCGTGATCCAAGCGGGCTCCAACCCCATAAAGAGTTGCTGCAACATGTTTGCACATGGTGGCCCAATCAGGGCAAGAGCAGTTGAGCGTGATCTCGCGAGGTGATGGAAAAAGGCCCTCACCCTTGCGGGCGACTATCTCCATCACTCCCTTGGAGATGGATCCTCGAAGCAACTCCACCAGCGAGTCGATCTGGCCTGCGCACTGATCCTTGATGCCGGTCCACCGCTTCCTGGCCAGTGGTTTGATCATTATCTCCACGTCATAGAGGTCCGAGCCGCTGACGAGTGCCCGGACGCGTCCGGCCTCGATCTGCAAGTCGATTACCGAGCCGTTGCGCAAGTAGGTCCGACCGCGGGGCAGGCGATTGGCATAGTCACTGTAAGCTTCGAGGTTTTTGCACCAGGCCTCGCCCCAGAAAGTCCTGGCGATCTTGCGACCCGTGATTGCTACCGGCCTAATGTCGCGCCCGGACTTTTTCATCTTGGCGATCTTTCTCGCTGACTTTCGGCGGCGCTCGGATGCTGGAATGTATGGTCGCCAGTTGCTGCGGGAGCGCCTGCGCATGGGCCCACCTCTATTGTATTGAGCACGCCGGGTACATTTGCCGGCATGTTGACCGGTCTATCCATCCAGGGCGCAGCTCAAATCGAGCGACACCATCGATAGCAGCTCCTCGTTGCTCATCTCGGTCAAGTTCGATTCCGCACCGCAGGACAGGATCTCATCGGAGAGCTTCTGCTTGCCGGCGATCAGCTCGTCGATTCGTTCCTCTATCGTTCCCCGGCAGACGAACTTGTGGACGAGCACGTTCTTCTTCTGGCCGATGCGGAAGGCTCGGTCCGTGGCCTGGTTTTCCACCGCCGGGTTCCACCACCTGTCGAAGTGGATCACGTGCGAGGCGGCGGTCAGATTGAGCCCGGTGCCCCCTGCTTTGAGCGAGAGCACCATGAAGGGCACGCGATCTTCTTCCTGGAAGCTCTCGACCAGTCCCTGTCGTCTCTTGACCGGCGTGCCGCCGTGCAGGACGAGGCCGCTTTGACCGAAGACCTCGGCTAAAAATCCAGCCAGCGGCTGGGTCATCTCTCGGAACTGCGTGAACACCAGCACCTTGTCCTGACGGGCGGCGATGGAGTCGCACAATTCACGCAGCCGCGCGAGTTTGCCGCTGTCCGCCGGTTCGTAATCGCCATCACCCAGCCATTGGGACGGGTGGTTGCAGATCTGCTTGAAGCGCATCAAGAAGGCCAGGACCATGCCGCGCCGCTCGATGCCGTCCAGCTCTTCGATGATTCTTCTCATCTCGTCGACCGACTGTTGGTACAGCGCGGCCTGCCGCTTGCTCAGGAGGCAGTAGGCGTTGACCTCGCTCTTGTCGGGCAGATCGGCGATGACGCTCTTGTCGGTCTTCAGCCGTCGGAGAATGTAGGGCTGCAGCAGCCTGCGCAGCGGCGTATAACCATGCTTGCTTGAAGCCATGGATCTGCACAGGTCGTTGAAGGCCTTGGCCGATCCCAGGAGGCCGGGGTTCAAGAAGTCGAAGATCGACCACAGATCACCCAGGCGATTCTCCACCGGCGTGCCCGTTAGAGCCACCCGCCAGCTCGCTTTCAGCGCCTTGACCGTTCTGGTCTGCTTGGCGCCGGGATTCTTGATCGCCTGGGCCTCGTCGAGGATCACGTGACGCCACGAGTACTCTCTCATCCACTCGGTGCGCACGGCGGTTCCATAAGTGGTGATCACCGCGTCATGGGCCTCCACCCGTCTCTTTGGAAGCTTCCTCAGTTCAGGGGAAGGAATGTTCGATGGATGAGCGATGAGCACCTTCAGTCCGGGAGCGAAACGCTCGATCTCCAGCCGCCAGTTGTCCACAAGCGAAGCGGGCACAACCAAAAGGTCGGTTCTCTTGTCCTTATTGCGCCTGCTCATGGACAACACTCCTAGTACCTGGATCGTCTTGCCCAGGCCCATGTCGTCCGCCAGGCAGGCGCCGAGCTCCAGACCACGCAAGGTCGAAAGCCATTGCACACCGAGTTTCTGATAGGGACGCAGCTCGGCGCTAAGACCTGCGTTGGCTTCAATTGCAGCTCGCAGCTTGGGCGAACGGAGCGCATCGAGCCGGGACGAGAGCCACTTGCCGGCAATGACCTTGGACCATTCGGGCCGTGCTTCTTCGATGCCGTTCTCGCCATTACCCAGCTGAGCGCCGGAGAGCATGCGCATGGCTTCACCAAAGCTGACGCCGCCGGCCTGGGCTTGCTTCTGAACGCTGCGCCAATGGTCGAGCACCGTAGAGAGCTTGTCGTGATCGACTTCAACCCACTTACCTTTGATCAGCACGAGGCCATCGCTGGCAGCCAGAAGGTCCTCGATCTGGCGTTTAGAGAGTTTCTTGCCGTTCAGGGTCAGACTCACCTCGAAATCCAGCAACGCGTCCATCCCCAGAGCTGAGGGCGCCTTGCCGCCGATCGAGACAGAAACCCTGGGGCGGGGCCGGTTCTTCGCGTTCAACCAGTCGGGCATGCGTACGACCAGGCCGGCCTGCTCGTACAAGGCGATCTCGCACAGAAAGTGGTGCGCGTCTTTGGGAGTCCAGGACAGCGGATGGTAGATATCGCCGGAATCGACCAGCTCGCGGATAAGCGCGCTCTGTTCGGCGGCCCGGGACAGGGGAGCCAGCAATGCAAGCAGCTTCCGGCGATTCCTGGTACCGGCGTAGTGCTTGAGCGCTCGTCCCAGCGGCAGGTGTTGCGGCCTGGCCAGCCTGGAGACCTTGTGGACGTAAGTGGCGATGAAAGCAAAGGGAAACTCGGGATCTCGCCTGTTCTCGGCCAGGTGGAAGCAGAGGCGGCCGACTACGTTCCAGACCGAACTGTGCTTCTTCAAATAACCTTGAACGCCATCCTTGTATGGCTTCGCCTCCGCGGCCAGGGCCGTTCCCAGGCCGCACCACAGTTCATCCAGGAAAGCAGCCGACAGAAGTTCTGCGCCGCGCATGGGGGGCACGGCCTGGACCAGAGCCGCGAGTTCATCCGGATCCGGTTCAGGTACGACGAAGGACTGCGGCTCGGTCGGATCCAGCGCACCGCATACCCGAGCCATGAATGCCCGCCCGACGTCGCGCCAGTACGAAAGCGACGAAGGGAGATCCGTCATAAGCTCCGCCACGCCGAGTCGCAGCACCCCGTGGCCGTGACCAAGGTTGAAAGCCTCGATGATACGCTGTGCGACGTTGGACCTGAGCAGCGGGCCATCCTCGGGGGAACCCGCTTGGACATCGATGCGACCGCTCGGTGTCAACCGACAGACGAGGGTTTTACAGGTCTTGGAACCGCTATCGAGAGAGAGCCGGCTCATCGGCTGTTCACCCTCGAGTGCGTGGGGCTCCCTTTCCATGCGTCGCCTGGCAGCAGCCGAACAAGACGCTCAAGAACCATTGCCAAGGCAGTATCAAAATCGAAGGCCACGCCGGGTCTGAGTAGAGGCTCGATATCACTGCGGAAACCAAGGTCGTTGGCCTTTTTATCGAGGTTGGCCTCGAACTGGGCCCGCGATGCGGCATGTCCGCCTTCGGACATGCAGCGCTGGAAGCAGCTAAGCAATGTGCCCGGATCGACGAGGTCTCTGTCCAGAACGCACCAGAGATCGAAGAGGTCTCGCCCCTTCTTGCGCTGGTAGATAGCCCGGAGCTTGGTAGCGAGCAGCTCGTTGACATCAAACGTCGTCAGCTCAGCCTCGCCGGTGAACCAACGGTTGTCGAGCCTCAAGGGTGCCTTCGTGTAGCCCAGCTCGGCGAAATGCTCGCGGGAGTCGATCTCGATCTTGAGCCGCATTGGAATCGGCGGCGAGCCCTCCGATTTGAATCGGTAGTGGAGATTGACGCGCCCCTCCTTGCGAACGTGCCGTGGCTCACCCAACCAGGGATCAACAACCTTACGCACCAAGTCCAGAGTCTCCCCGATGGGCTCCTGAGGCACCTGCGCGAGGTCAATGCCCTCCGAGTAGCGTGCCGCCGGGTTCAGATAGAGCTTGTGCAGGGCAGTCCCACCACGGAATGCCAGTCGTTCGGCGATTGCGGAAACCCGGAACATCTCGACAAGGGCTCGGCTGATCACCAAATCTTGTTCAATCCAAGAATCCTGGCTCCAGGGGGCGTGCTTTCGCCATTCCGTGATGAATGCGACTGGGATCATAGGTCGGGCTCCACTTTCTCATTGATGGCAACGTTCCACCTTACATCGCGTGGTGCGCCCCCAGCTCTCACCCAGGGGGTAAGAGCGATGGTGAAGACATGTCGTTCAGACAGAACAGGTTCGAGATGGGCTGCGAGATCTTCCGCTTCGACGAAACACAAGAGATATCCGAGCCGTTGCACCCACGCCGTTGGTGCGCGGCGAGCTTCCTGCGCCAAGCGTTCGCCGCTCACCGACTCGGCGAGCTCCATCAAGACCGTCGCCACGTTGTCGAGGTACCCGCTGCGTTTGACGTAACCCACAAGTTCAAGTGCGGTCGCTTCTGCAGAGGCTATGCGGAGAACTCCAGTGTGGGTATTTCTCTCGACGACAGGGGTCGTCTCCATGTTATTCCGTCCGATGAACTCTACGCGCACGCCGTCGCAGCGCAGACCGCGCCGAGGTTTTTGCACGACGACCTGGAAGATCATAGGGCTCTGATGGGCGGCACCGTGATATCGAGCCGCGCTCAGAAGTCCGACGTAATATGGCTCGCTGAGATACTGCATCAGAAATGGAATGAACTGATCAGCGGGCAGGCATCCGCTACTGCGGTACTCCGGCGGCACAATCACGTGGAAGCCGCGGTATGGATCGGCGATCCACCCCTTCTTCTTCAATCGACGAAGGGCGGCCCGAGTCGCGGTGGGGCTGGTCCCCAAGGCATCGACTGCATCGCTGGTGGTAAAATGGTAGCGGCCATTACTTTGAAGATTCTCGAGGTAGCTGGCTGCAGAAGACATGATTAGCTCCCCATTGCGTAAAGTAACGAAATACGTCGCCTTATGCACGCACCATCCTATGGGGCGGAATGTTCATTATAAGGCCTCTCGGCACGATATAGGGGCGTCGGTACTGTGACCTCGTTATGACGTGTTTTCGCAGGCTCTTAGAAAAGCGTGAGATTTCTGCACGCACCGGTCAAACAGTTTTCTTGTCGCAGACATGGGGTGAGTCACATATTTAGTTGAAATCGAGTGGCCTCACATTCATTCCCAAATGCATGAAACACATACATTTGGGGTGAATATCAACAAGAAAGGAGGCCTGAACCGCCCCGGGTTTGCCGGAGACTCCAAATTGTGAGAAACTGGAGTCATGGA
>CAZMSD010000054.1:0-16473 GCA_964568855.1 uncultured Bacteroidaceae bacterium
TCCGTAAAGCCTATGAAACCAGTGCTCTAGAGAGTTGTTCATGGTCGACTAGATACTGGCGAAAGTGTCGGGGCTGTAATCGCCGTCCCAGGTAATGGAACAGAAGTCGCCGTCGGAATACGTTTCACCATCCCCGGCAATCCCGTTCCAGCCGGTGTCGCCTACGGGGGAGGTGACTTTGACCGCATCCCGGTCCCAGGAACTGTTCATACTCGCCACGACCACGTGGTCGAGGGTGTTTTTGTGCCGGTAGTCGAGCGTGCCTGAATTGGGATCGTGGTTGATATACTCGCTGTTGGCGCTGTTGTAACCGACACAGGTCATGGTGTGACCGATGATGCCTGAGAGCAGCGGAGCTCCGCCGTCGATCCAGTCGCGCAGGTAATCATAGAGCCAGTCGTAGTCATGGAAGTAGTACCAGTCGCCTGAAGCTCCGTAGCCACAGTCCTCCGCAACCTCGATGATTCCATCGGCAATATCCTGTATCCAGGTGCTGCCCTCATCGTTGGTGTCCATGGCCACTTTGAGGTCATAGGTCGAATTCGGCACGTGGTAGGTCTCCTCCTCCAGGATGCTTTCCCATCTTTGGAAGTGGTGCCGAACCAGGTTGGCGTACTTGTACTCCCTTTCCAGGCTGATGTTGTCCCACCAGGAGAGCAGCATGGCGCCGGAGGTTGGAGAACAGCCGTAGTTCCATCTGACATAGGGCATATGCTCATGCCAGGCGATCAACACGTTGTCCCTGGACAGCGTCCTGGTACCGTTGGCGAAGTCATCCCATTCCGCCTGGAAATCCTCGGTCGCGACGAAGAAGCTGCTCTGCGCCTGGAGATGCTCCTGGAATTCAGGTCCCGTCATCGTCAGTGCGGGAGGGGTGGGATTAACCGCCACCGTCTTGCCTGGGGCGGTGAACTCGTACCAGATATCGTTGAGACCAAGCAGGTAGGTTCGACCTGGATTGCCGTTCGTGGCAAGGGCCGTGGTCGCCTGCCGGTCAATCTTCGCTCCCAGCGTATATTCGGGTGATAGTCCCTCCCTCCGTTCCAGGAAGGGAGGCATGTCGCTGCGGGCCGACATCAGGAGGCTGGCGTATTCGCCGTCACCCCATTGGCCTTGAAAATCTCCTTTCGCGCCTCGGTCCGCGCTTTGCGCCTTAAGCTCGGCGGCAGCCGGGAAAGTCATCCCCCGGGCATAGTTGAACCGCCAGGCGATCACTTCGCCGTCGATCCAGAAGTAGGGAATCGGTTCGGTCCCCTGCACTTCGCCCCAGACTTCCGCGGCGTTACGGTCGGCGATCGGTTGGATCACCGACAGGGGAACGATTTCGCCCTGAGTAGCCGGAAGCTGCTTGGCCACATCAGCCGGTACGGAAACTCCGGCTGATATTTGCGTGCAGAAAACCAGGACCGGTAACAGGGAAAGTTTCGTAGCCGAATCAGCACAGAATTGGGAAGACCTGCTGTTGAGCTAAACCGAATACACTGTCTAAAAAGGCACAAAATTTCGTTGTACGATATTACGACGCTTAAGAAATATTCAGTAATTTGTCAATAGATATCATCGTTGATGGAATATTATAAAAACAGGGGTAATCGTTTTCAAACAATAAATACTGTTTAATGGTAGAAGAAATCAGTGGCTTCAGGGAATATAACAGAAGTCGTTCCCCGCGGATCCTCCAGCTCCCGCCGCTGAAATGCGAAACCCATCCCGAGCGGCGTCGAGATGGGTTGTGGAATGTCCTGCCAGCGCTCATGCCCTCCGGGTCCGGGCGGATAGCCCGGCGCGGTGCTCCCGAAACACCGAGCTCAGGATTGATCCAACTGGTCCTCGTAACCCACGAACTCGAGGATCACCATCTCGGCCTGGTCTCCCGGCCGGGAGCCCAGCTTGACGATCCGCGTGTAGCCGCCGGCCCGGTCCGCGTAACGCGGGCCGAGTTCCTCGAAGAGGTGCTTGACCACGTCCTTGTGATGCAGCTTGCTCAGCACGTGACGCCGCGCGGCCAGGTTACCCTTCTTGGCGAAGGTGACCAGGCGTTCCGTGTAGCTTCGCGCAGCCCGGGCCTTGCCGATAGTGGTCACGATCCGCTTATGTTCGATCAGGCTGCTGGCCATGCCGGCCAGCATGGCCCTGCGGTGGGCGGCGCTGCGATTCAGCTTGACCTGCGATTTCCTGTGCCTCATGCTCCCCGTGCTCCTAGGCTTCTTCCTTCACGTCACCCAGATAGCGTGACACATCCATGCCGAATTCCAGGCCGCGGTTCTTCAACACGGCGGCCAGCTCGTTCAGGGATTTCTTGCCGAAGTTCTTGAACTTCAGCATTTCCGAATCGCTGCGCGAGACGAGTTCCCCGATGGTACGGATCTTGGCTTCCTTGATGCAGTTGGAAGCCCGGACCGTCAGCTCCAACTCTTCCACCGGCTTCAGCAGCAGCTTGCGGATGTTGAGGATCTCCTCGTCGATCTCTTCCTCGGGCTCCTCTTCCTGCTGCATGTCGAAGCTGATGAACAGCGAGATGTGCTCCATCAGGGTGCGTCCGGCGAAGGTCAGCGCGTCGTCCGGCGTGACGGAGCCGTTGGTGGTGATCTCGAGCACCAGGCGCTCGAAATCCGTCTTGTGTCCCACGCGCGTGTTCTCGACGTGGAAGGTCACGTTGGTCACCGGGGAGAAGAGGGCGTCGATGGGAATGGTGCCGATGGGCTGGTCGCCGGTCTCGTTCTCCTCGGCCGGTACGTAACCATAGCCCTTGCGCACCTCGAACTCCACGTGCAGGTCGGCCTTCTCGTTAAGAGTGGCGACGTGCTGCTCGGGGTTCATCACCTCGATTTCCTGGCTGGCCGCCTGGATTTCCGCGCCCGTGACCGTTCCCGGACCCTTCATCTGGAGCGTCAGCCGTTCGGGCCGCTTGGACAGCAGCTTGATCTGCACCTGCTTGATGTTGAGAATGATGTCGGTCACATCTTCCGTGACGCCGGGGATGGTTGAAAACTCCTGCAGCACGCCGTCGATCTTGATGTGCGTGATGGCCGCCCCCGGGATCGAGGACAGCAGCACGCGCCGGAAGGCATTGCCGAGGGTCATGCCGTAGCCGCGTTCGAGCGGCTGTACGATAAAGCGACCGAAGGTGGAGCTGTAACTCTGTTCATCCAGTTCGATGGCTTCGGGCATCTGTGGATTGAGTCCGTTCATTCCGGGATCTCTCCTTCGAGATGTACCTGCTGCTACGCCTTGCGCATATTGCGCCCGCGCCTGCCGCACTCGGCGGCTCTCAGATGCGGCGTTTCTTACGTGCGCGACAGCCGTTGTGCGGAAGCGGGGTGGTGTCCTTGATCGAGATCACCTGCAGGCCCGAGGCCTGCAGCGCACGGATCGACGACTCGCGTCCCGCGCCGGGACCCTTGACGAAGACGGCGATCTTGCGCAGGCCGAGGTCCATGGCTGACTTGGCGCATTCCTGAGCGGCCAGCTGGGCGGCGAACGCGGTGCTCTTGCGGGAACCCTTGAAGCGGCCCCGGGTCCCGCCGGATGACCAGGCGATCACGTTTCCGTAGTTGTCGGTCAAAGAGATCAGGGTGTTGTTGAAACTGGCCTTGACGTAGGCCCGCCCCAGAGCATCCACCTTCTCTTTCTTCTTACCTTTTTTCTTCGCGGTCTTGGCCAAGTGTTCCTCCCTGATGCGACCGGCTGAGGGAATGGTTAGCTAAGCTGCTAGCCCTTCTTCTTCACCACGCCGCTGGTCTTCTTGCGACCCTTGCGGGTGCGGGCGTTGTTCTTGGTGTTCTGCCCGCGCACCGGCAGGCCCCGGCGATGGCGGAGCCCGCGGTAGCAGCCGATGTCCATCAGCCGCTTGACGTTCATGGTCACTTCGGTCCGCAGCGCGCCTTCCACCTTGTAGTCGTTCTGGATGATGCTGCGGATGCGCCTCAGCTCTTCCTCGGCGAGGTTCATGACCCGGGTGTTCGGGTCCACGTTCGCCTTAGCGAGAATCTCGCGCGAAGTACTGACGCCGATTCCGAAGATGTAGGTCAGCCCAGTCTCGATTCGTTTGGACTTGGGCAGATCGACTCCGGCGATACGTGCCAATGTTGCCTCCTGGCTTCAGGCCTATCCCTGACGCTGCTTATGCTTGCGGGTCTTGCTGCAGATCACGCGCACCACGCCCTGGCGGCGGACGATCTTGCAGTGCTCGCAGATTTTCTTGACCGATGCCTTGACTTTCATCGCAGCACGCTCCGTCTATTTATGCCTGAACGTGATCCGTCCACGCGTGAGATCGTAGGGCGACAGCTCCACCGTGACCTTGTCCCCGGGCAGGATGCGGATGTAGTGCATGCGCATCTTGCCGGAAATGTGGGCCAGCACCACGTGCCCGTTGTCCAACTCCACCCGGAAGGAGGCGTTAGGCAAGGTCTCCAGCACGGTACCGTCCAGCTTGATGATGTCCTGCTTTGCCATGCGGCTTACCCATGCATCTGGGTCAGGATCTCGGTCTCGCCCTCCATGATCCTGATCTGGTGTTCGAAATGCGCGCTGTCGCTCCCGTCCAGGGAACAGACGGTCCAGCCGTCGTCGAGTACGCGAATCCGCCAGTCGCCGGCGTTGATCATCGGCTCCAGGGCCAGGCACATGCCGGACTTCAGCCGCATTCCGTGTCCCGCCTTTCCGTAGTTGGGGACTTCCGGGGGCTCGTGCACGGAGGCTCCGACCCCGTGACCCACCATGTCGCGGACAATCCCGAAACCGTGGGGTCTCACACGCTCCTCGACGGCCTGCCCGATGTCGCCGATCCGGTTCCCCGCGCGGGCGGCAGCGATTCCCGCGTGGAGCGCTTCGCGTGTCACGTCCATCAGGAGGCGCCGCGACCGGCTCACCGCGCCCACGGGAAAGCTGCACGCGGCGTCGCCGAAATAGCCATCGAGCTTCGTTCCCACGTCGATCTTGACGATGTCGCCTTCCACCAGCACTCTTTCGCCGGGGATCCCGTGCACCACCTGCTCGTTGACCGAAATACAGCAGCAGGCGGGAAAGGGCGGCACGCCCTGCGAGCCGGGCACCCCGATGAAGGAGGGCACGGCCCCCTGGGAACGCACGTAGCTGTCAACGATCCGATTGAGTTCTTCGGTGCTCACGCCCGGCACGATGGCCGGTTCCACTTCGGCGAAGGCCCGGGGAATGATCCGGCAGGCCTTGCGGATCTGCGCGAATTCACGATCGCTGTAGATGCGAATCATCCGCAGCTCATCCGCGGTTCAGGACAGCGCGCTGCGCAGGGCCCGGAAGACCTGTTCCGCTTCGCCGTCCCCGTCCACTCGCCTGAGCAGGTCCCGGCCCTCGTAGAACTCGATCAAGGGGCTGGTCTGCTCCGCGTACACCTTAAGGCGGTGGCGAACTGTTTGTTCGCGGTCGTCGTCCCGCTGGCCCACCTCGCCGCCACAGGTCGTGCAGCGCTCGGGCACCTCGCCCCGCAGGCGATTGTAGTCCGCGCCGCAGCCGGTGCAGGTGTAGCGCGCCGAGAGCCTGTTCACGATGCGCTCCTCGGGCACCTCGATGGCCGCCACGGCATCCAGTTCGAGCTGCATGCGCAGCAGCAGCTCCTCCAGGCCCCGCGCCTGAGCCACGGTACGCGGAAAGCCGTCGAGAATGAAGCCGGCCCGGCAGTCCTCGCGTCCCAGGCGTTGCTCGATGACCTCGAGCATCACTTCGTCGGGCACCAGCTCGCCGCTGTCCGTGTAGCGCTTGACGCGCCCTCCGAGCTCCGTGCCCCCGCGGATGTTCTCGCGCAGGATGTCGCCCGTGGACACCTGGGGAATACCGTACTCCTCCACCAGGCACCTGGCCTGCGTGCCCTTGCCGGTGCCAGGCGCTCCCAGCAGGATCATCCTCATCGCAGCGCTCCGTGATTCATCGTACTCCTTGAACCATCAGGGTCCGGACATCCGCGACCTGCCCCGGATGCGCCCCGTCTTCATCAGACCGTCGTAGTGCCGCATGGTGAGATGGGACTCGATCTGCTGCAGGGTGTCCAGAGCCACGCCCACCATGATCAGCAGGCCCGTGCCGCCGAAGAAGGAGGCGAAGTTGAAGGAGATGTTCGATCCCAGCAGGTCTCCCGCGTAGCGGAAGATGATCTGCGGGAAGACCGCCAGGAAGCCGAGAAAAACAGCGCCCGGCAGGGTGATCCGGGTCAGCACGTTGTCGATGTACTCGCTGGTTTTCTTGCCCGGTCGCACGCCCGGGATGAAGCCGCCGTAGCGCTTGAGGTTCTCCGCCACTTCCACGGGATTGAAGGTCATGGCCGTGTAGAAGTAGGCGAAGAAGATGATCAGGATCCAATAGAGGATCAGGTATGGCCAGGCGGTCCAGCCGAAGGCCGAATTCAGCCAGTCCTTCATCACCCCGTCGGGCATCAGGGTGGCCAGGGTCTGCGGAAAGAACATCAGCGACTGCGCGAAGATGATCGGCATTACGCCGGCCATGTTGATGCGCAGCGGGATATTGGTGCTCTGACCGCCCATCACGCGGCGTCCCACAACGCGCTTGGCGTACTGCACGGGAATCTTGCGCACGCCCTGGGTGAGGATGATGGCCGCCATGATGGTCAGGTACATCAGCGCCAGCAGGAAGATCTCGGCCAGCAGCGGCCGGGTCTGGGCCGCCACCTGCTGGAACTCGTCGAAGAGCGCCGCGGGCATGCGATCCACCACCCCCAGGAAGATGATCAGGCTGATGCCGTTGCCGATGCCGCGGTCCGAAATCTGCTCGCCCAGCCACATCAGGATCATTGTACCGGTGGTCAGCATCAGCATGGTGGTCAGCTTGAAGGCGATGCCGGGATGCAGCACGATGGGCATGCCGCTGCCGGGCGCCGTGATGCTTTCGAGAAAGATAGCCACGCCACCGGCCTGCATGGCCGACAGGAAGACCGTGCCGTAGCGCGTGTACTGGGTGATCTTCTTGCGACCCTGTTCGCCTTCCTTGCTCAGGCGCTGGAAGAAGGGCATGGTGGTCGAAAGAAGCTGAATGATGATCGAAGCGCTGATGTAGGGCATGATGCCCAGTCCGAAGACGGCCACTTTCTGGAAGGCGCCCCCGGTGAACATGTCGTAGAGCCCGAAAAGCGTGTTCTGGCTTTGGCGGAAGAACTCGCCCAGAGCTTCCGCGTTGATCCCGGGAGTGGGGATATGCGCGCCCACCCTGCAGATCAGGAAGATGAAGAGGGTGAAGAGCACCCTGTCCCTGAGCTCCGGAATGCGGAAGATGTTGGCAAATTTCTCGAGCATGAACTCCCTCGCGGGGCTGTTCCTGGAGCCGGTCCACCCCGGCCCTCAGCGTTATTCGACCGGTATCACGATGCCGCCGGCGGCCTCGATCTTGGCCCGGGCGGCGCCCGAGACCTTCACCCCGCTGAACTCGAAGGCGGACTTCAGCTCGCCGTCCGCCAGGATCTTCACCGGGGCGCCCAGGTGGCGAATCAGGCCGTGGCGCTTAAGCACTTCGGGAGTGATGGCCTCTTCCCTTCCCGCCAGGCCTTCCACCTGCCTAAGGTGGACCACCTGGTTCACTTCGCGGTTCAGGTTGGTGAAGCCCCGCTTGGGGACCCGGCGCTGCAGGGGCATCTGGCCGCCTTCGAACCAGGCCCGCCGCTTGGCGCCGGCGCGTGATTTCTGCCCCTTGTGGCCGCGGCCGCTGGTGCCTCCCTTGCCCGAGGCCTCTCCCCGCCCGAGGCGCTTCCTGCGGCTGCGAGAGCCGTCGGCATATTTCAGGCTTCCCAGATTCATCGCTGGCTCCCTAGCTCTCGATTTCCTCGACCCGCAACAGGTGCGGCACCTTGGCCACCATGCCCCGGATCTGGGGAGTGGCCTCGTGGATCACCGTGTGATTCAGGCGCCTGAGTCCCAGGGCCGCGATGGTGGCCTTCTGCCTGGCGGGGCGCTTGATGGCGCTGCGAACATAGGTGATCTTAAGCTTCATCCCGCTGTTCCTCCATCCCGTACAGGTCGTGCAGGCTACGATTGAGCCGCCGGCTCATCATGTTCGGGCTGACCAGGTTCTTCAAGGCCTCGAAGGTGGCCTTGACCTCGTTGTGCGGATTGTTGGATCCCAGACTCTTGGCCAGGATGTCGTGCACCCCGAGGCACTCCATCACGGCCCGGACATTGCCGCCGGCGATGATGCCCGTCCCCGGGGAGGCGGGGCGCAGGAGGATCCTGCCCGCACCATACTTGCCGATGATTTCGTGCGGAATGGTGGTGCCGGCGAGTTCGATGCGGATCATCGATCGCTTGGCGATCTCCGTTCCCTTCTGGATGGCGTTGACCACCTCGTTGGCCTTTCCCAGGCCCCAGCCCACGCGCCCGTTGCCGTCGCCCACCACCACGATCGCATTGAAGCCGAAGTTGCGGCCGCCCTTGACCACCTTGGCCGTGCGGTTGATGCGCACCACCTTGTCGATCAGGTTCAGTTCCTGGACGTTCACGTTTTCCAAAAGTCTCTCCAGAACTAAAACTTGAGGCCGCCCTCGCGGGCGCCTTCCGCCACCGCCTTCACCCGGCCCCTGTAGGCGTAGCCGGAGCGGTCGAAGATGCAGTCCGAGATCTTCAGTTCGAGAGCCCGCTTCGCCAGCTCCTTGCCCACAATGAAGCCCCGCCGGATTGGATTCTCGGCCCCGCCGAGTTCCTCGCCCAGCACCGGAGCCAGGGTCGAAGCGGCGGTCAGCGTGCGCCCGTAATCGTCGTCGATCAGCTGGGCGTAGATGTGCCGGCTGCTGCGGAAGACGCTCAGGCGCGGGCGCTCGGCGGTGCCGCTGATCTTTTTCCGGGTGTGCTTGTGGCGGCGCTTCCGCCCCAGTTGTCTCAGGTTCCTGTTCTTCATGACGCGGTTCCTTAGGCGGTCTTTCCGGCCTTGCCGGCCTTGCGCTCCACATACTCCCCGAAGTAGCGGATGCCTTTGCCCTTGTAGGGTTCGGGAGGCTTGATGCCGCGGATCACGGCGGCCACCTCGCCCACCAGTTGCTTGTCGATGCCGCTGATCACGATCTCCGTGGGTTTGGGGCACTGAACCGAGATCTCCTCGGGAATGTGATACGCCACGGCGTGTGTGAAGCCCAGCTTCATGTTGAGCACCTTGCCGCGCATCTCGGCCGAGTAGCCCACTCCCTGGATCACCAGGCGTTTCTCGAAGCCCTGTGTGACGCCCACCACCAGGTTGTTCACCAGGGCGCGGCTCATGCCGTGCAGGGCCCGGTGATGGCGCTTGTCGGAGGGGCGCTCGAAGACCAGCCCGAGTTCCTCTTCCCGGCGCACGCGGATCTCCGGGTGAAGCTCCACTCCGAGTTCGCCCTTGGGGCCCTTGACGGCCACGTGCTGTCCCTTGATGGTCACCTCGACTCCCGCGGGAATGGGAACGGGCAGACTTCCGATTCGTGACACCTTCGCCTCCTGAAGTGCCTTACCAGATGTAGCAGAGAACCTCGCCCCCGACGTTCTTTCTGCGGGCCTCGCGGTTGGTGATCACGCCCACCGGTGTGCTCATCACCGCGATGCCCAGGTTGTTGCGGACCCGGGGCAGGTTGTGCACACCGCGGTACTGGCGCAGTCCCGGGCGTGACACACGCTTCAGCCCGGTGATCACCGAGCGGCCCGAGTTGTCGTAGGCCAGCGCGATGCGGATCGTCCCCTGCGGCGTCTCGTCGAGCGTCTTGTAGCCCCGGATGAACTTCTCGCGGGCCAGCAGGTCCGCCATCTGTTCCTTGATGTTGGAACGCGGGCAATCCACGATCTTCTTCTGTGCGGCGATCGCGTTCCGGATCCGCGTCAGCAGATCGGCGATCGGATCGGTGACAGGCATTGCGAACTCCTCTTACCAGCTTGCCTTGACGACGCCGGGGATCTCGCCGGCGAGAGCCATCTGCCGGAAGCAGATCCGGCAGAGCCCGAATTTCCGCAGGTAGGCGCGCGGCCGGCCGCAGCGGCGGCAGCGGTTGTAGGCGCGCACCTTGAATTTCGGGACGGCCTGGGCCTTGATGATCAGCGCTTTACGGGCCATGGTTCCCTCACTGGTTCCTCTTGACGAATGGCATTCCCAGCTCGCTCAGCAGGGCATGGCACTCTTCATCCGTATTTGCGGTGGTGACGATGGCGATGTCCAGGCCGTGGACGCGCTCCACCTTGTCGTAGTCGATCTCGGGAAAGACGATCTGTTCCCGAATGCCGGCGTTGTAGTTTCCCCTGCCGTCGAAGGACTTGTCGCTGATCCCGCGGAAATCGCGGATGCGCGGCGTGGCCATCGAGATGTAATGGTCCAGGAAATCCCACATGGCGTCGCGGCGCAGGGTCACCGAACTCCCCACGTCCATACCCTCGCGGAGCTTGAAATTGGAGATGGACTTGCGGGCCTTGTTGACCACGGGCTTGCGGCCGGTGATCATGGTCAGTTCTTCCATGGCCGCTTCCAGCGCGCGTGGATTGTCCTTGGCGTCGCCGATCCCCACGTTGACCACGATCTTGCTCAGCCGCGGAACCTGCATGATGTTACTGTAGCCGAAGCGCTCCATCAGCCGGCTGCGGATCGATTCCAGGTATTGCTGCTTGAGTCGAGGAGTGTAGCTCATGGCTCACCTACACCTGTTCGTTGCTGTCCTTTGAGTACCTGACGCGCCGCCCGTCCTCCAGCACCCGCACGCCCAGGCGGGACCTCTTGCCGGTAGTCGGGTCCACGAAGGCCAGCTTCGAGACCGGGATCGGGGCTTCCTTCTCGATGATGCCGCCCGCCTGGTTCTGCTGGCTGGGCTTTGTGTGACGCTTGACCACGTTCACGCCCTCGACGATCACCTTGCCCGCCGAAGGCAGCACCAGCAGGATGCGTCCCTGCCTGCCCTTGTCCTCGCCGGCGAGGACTTCCACCTTGTCGCCTTTTTTCAGTCTCATGCTCAGAGCACCTCCGGCGCCAGGGACACGATTTTCATATAGCGCTGGTCCCGCAGTTCGCGGGCCACGGGTCCGAAGATGCGCGTTCCCTTGGGTTCTTTCCTCTCGTCGATGATCACCGCCGCGTTGTCGTCGAAGCGGATGTAGGAACCGTCGTTGCGCCGGTATTCCTTGCGCGTCCGCACGATCACCGCCCGGACCACCGTGCCCTTCTTGATGGCGCTGGCGGGCAGCGCCTTCTTCACCGAGCAGACCACCACGTCGCCCACTCGGGCGTAGCGCCGGCGGGAACCGCCCAGCACGCGGAAGCACTTGAGCACCTTGGCGCCGGTGTTGTCGGCGACGTTCAGCAGGGTTTCTTCCTGGATCATGTCCCTATCTCCCGCTTACTTCCTGCGCTCGATGACCTCGGTCAGGCGCCAGCGCTTGCGGCGGCTGAGCGGCCGACATTCCGTGATACTCACCAGATCGCCCACGTTGGCCTGGTTGCCCTCGTCGTGGGCCATGTATTTCCTGGTGCTCTGGTAATACTTCTTGTAGATCGGGTGCTTCATCCTGCGCATCACCGCCACCGTGATGCTCTTGTCCATGCGGTCGGAGACGACCCGTCCCACACGAACCTTGCGGATACCTCGTCCGGACATGGATCGCTCCTACTTTTCCTTCTGGATCCCCAGGTCCATCTCGCGCAGCACGGTGCGCAGCCTGGCGATATCCTTCCTCAACCTGCCGACCCGCAGCGGGTTGTCGAGCTGCTGCATCCCCAGTTGGAAGCGCAGCTCGGTCATCGACTGCTCCGCCTCGCTCAGGCGGGCGATGATGTCCTCGCGGTTCAACTGCCTGATGTCGCTCATTCTCATGTTCCCGGCTCCCCCAACTCCCATGCCTGCGAATCGCCGGCGCTCAATCCCTGCGCTCCACGAACCGAGTGGCTATGGGCAACTTGTGTCCCGCCAGGCGCAGGGCCTCCAGGGCCAGGTTGCGGGAAACCCCTTCGATCTCGAACATCACGCGACCGGGTTTGACAACCGACACCCAGAACTCGGGTGCGCCCTTGCCCTTGCCCATGCGGGTCTCGGCCGGTTTCTTGGAGACCGGCTTATCGGGGAAGACCCGGATCCAGACCTTGCCGCCGCGCTTGATGTGACGAGTCATGGCCACGCGGGCCGCCTCGATCTGACGGGCCGTGATCCAGCCCGGCTCGAGAGCCTTCAGTCCGTAATCGCCGAAATCCACGTTGCAGCCGCGGCTGGCCAATCCCCGCATGCGCCCGCGGTGCTGCTTCCGTCGCTTGACGCGCTTGGGCATCAACATGATCGAATCCCTTTCCTACCTGCGGCGGCCGCCGTGGGCGGGTCGCTGGGGTTTCTTCGGCCCGTAGTCCACGCCGAATTTCTCGCCTCGACAGATCCAGACCTTGACCCCGATCACGCCGTAGGTGGTCCTGGCCTCGGCCAGCGCGTAGTCGATGTCGGCGCGCAGGGTGTGCAGCGGAATCCGTCCGTCCTTGTAGGTCTCGCGGCGGGACATCTCGGCGCCCCCCAGGCGTCCCGCGCAGGTGATCTTGATGCCTTCTGCGCCGTTGCGCATGGTGGCCTGCAGCGTCTTCTTCATGGCGCGGCGGAAGGAGACGCGGCCCTCGAGCTGCCGGGCCACGTTGTCGGCCACGAGCTGGGCCACCATTTCCGGCTTCTTGATCTCGATGATGTTCACCTGGACCTGCGTCTCGAACTTGTGGTTCAGCTCCTGGCGCAACCGCTCCACGTCCTGCCCCTTGCGTCCGATCACCAGACCGGGACGGGCGGTGTGGATGGTCAGCACCACCGCCTTCGAGTGGCGCTCGATCTCGATCTTGGCGATGCCGGCATTCTGGTAGGCCTTGCGGCTCTGGATGTACATCCTGATCGCCAAATCCTCCTGCAGCTTGTCGGCGAAGTTATGTTCGTCGAACCAGTTGGAGCTCCAGGTCTGGTTGATTCCTAGACGGAATCCGATCGGATTGGTCTTCTGTCCCAAACTACACCTCCGACTCGCTGTCGCCGGCGGTGGACGGCAGGCCCACCACTACGGTCAGGTGGCTCGAACGCTTGCGGATCCGCGTGGCGCGGCCCATGGCCCGCGGGAGATATCGGCGGGCGGTGGCGCCTTCGTCCACGTTGATGGAAGTGATCACCAGGGCATCGATGTCCACCTCGCCCGAGCCTTCCATGTTCCTGAAATTGGCCACCGCGGACCGGACCGCCTTGGACACCGGGCTCGCGGCGCGCTTGGGGTTGAACTGCAACTGGACCAGTGCATCGTTCACCCTCATGCCGCGCACGAGGTCCGCCACCAGGCGCATCTTCCGCGCTGAGATCCGCACGTTACGGCTGATTGCCCTCGATTCCATGTTCATCCCTAGTGCCTGACCCTTTTGTCGCCCTTCCTGTCCTTGTGCCCGTGGTAGGTGCGGGTGGGGGCGAACTCACCCAGCTTGTGACCCACCATGTTGTCCGTTACGTAGACCGGGATGAACCTCCGGCCGTTGTGCACGGCGAAAGTCAGGCCGATGAAATCGGGCGTGATCATGGATCGACGGCTCCAGGTCTGGATGACCCGTTTGTCCTGGGCGCCCTTGAGGCTGTTGACCTTCTTCAGCAGGTGCTCGTCCACGAAGGGACCCTTCTTGATGGATCTCGGCATGCTTGGGCTCCGCTATTTCCTGGTCCGGCGGCGGACGATGTACTCGTCCGAGGCCTTGTTTTTCCGGCGCGTCTTGAGACCCTTGGCCTGCTGGCCCCAGGGCGAACAGGGGTGACGGCCGCCGCTGCTGCGGCCCTCGCCGCCGCCCATGGGATGGTCCACCGGGTTCATGGCCACGCCACGTACGCGGGGGCGGATTCCCAGCCAGCGGCTGCGGCCGGCCTTGCCGGAGTTGATGTTCATATAGTCGGCGTTGCCGGTGCGCCCGATTGTGGCGCGGCAGCGCTCGTGCACCTTGCGCAGCTCGCCTGAAGGCAGCCTGAGCAGCACGTAGTCGCCGTCCTTGGCCATTACGCTGGCGCCCGTCCCGGCCCCGCGACACATCTGGGCCCCCTTGCCGATCTTCAATTCCACGCAGTGGACGGTCTCACCGGTGGGGATCTCCTTCAGCGGAAGGCAGTTGCCCACCTTGATTTCGGCCCTGGGGCCGCTTTCCACCCACTGGTCCACGCCCAGGCCCTCGGGAGCGATGATATAGCGCTTCTCGCCATCCTTGTAGAAAAGCAGGGCTATGCGGGCGTTGCGGTTCGGATCGTACTCGATGCCGGCCACCCGGGCTGGAATGCCGTCCTTGGTACGCTTGAAGTCGATCAAACGGTACTTGCGCTTGTGGCCGCCGCCGCGGTGACGGGAGGTGATCCGGCCTGTGCTGTTGCGGCCGCCCTTGCGCTTCTTGGGCCTCGTCAGGGCCTTCTCCGGCTTCTCCTTCGTCACCTCGTCGAAGAGGAAGCCGCTGCGAAAGCGCTGGGCCGGCGTGTTGGGCTTGTACTGCTTCAGTGCCATGCCTTCTCTCCAGGGGCTCTAGAGTCCTTCGACCACTTCGATCTTGTCGCCCTTGCCCAGGGTCACGATGGCCTTCTTCCAGGAAGACCTGCGCCCGGCGAAGCGGCCCTGTCTCTTCAGCTTGCCCCGCATGTTGACCGTCCGCACGGATTGCACGCTGACCTTGTAGCGTTTCTCCACGGCGTCCTTGATCTGGATCTTGTTGGCCCAGCCGGCCACAACGAAGCCGTACTGGTTCCGTTCATCCTTGAGGATGACCATCTTTTCCGTGAGGATCGGGTGGATCAGCACCTGGGTCTCAGCCTTCACCGTAGGCCTCCACGAGCTTCTGAACCGCGGCTTTCTGCAGAACCAGCACCTCGCTGCGTACGATGTCCCGCACGCTGGGCTGGTCGGCGGGTTTGAGATCGAGCTTGTGAATGTTGCGCGCGGACAGGCGCAGGTTGCGGTCCGGTCCGCCGGTCAGCAGCAGTACCTGCGCATCCGCAAGGTCGAGGGCCTTGAGCAGGTCCACCATGCTGCGCGTCCGGGGCGCCTTCCAGGTGAAATCCTCCACCACCAGCACGCGCTGCTCGCGGGCGCGCAGTGTCAGCGCGCTCTTGCGGGCCAGCAGCTTGAGCTTGCGATTGACCTTCTTGTAGTAGTCGCGAGGCTCGGGGCCGAAGACCTTTCCTCCGCCCTTGTACTGCGGCGCGCGGATGGTGCCCCGGCGTGCCGCTCCCAGACCCTTCTGACGAAAAGGCTTGCGGCCGCCGCCCCGCACCATGGCGCGGGTCAGCGAATCGTGGGTTCCCTGTCTCCGGGCGGCTTCCTCGGCCACCACGGCCAGGTAGATGGCGTGCTCGCTGGGTTGCTCGAGATTGAACAAGGCATCGGGAAGCTGCACGGATTCCGCGCTCTCGCTGCCGTCGATCTTGTGGACTTTCAGTTCCATGACGACCTCTACTTCCGGATTTCCAGAAGACCGTTGCGGGCACCCGGAACCGCGCCCTTGACCAGCAACAGGTTGCGTTCAGGGTCCACTTGTATCACGCGCAGGTTCACCACCGTGACGCGCGCGTCGCCGTGATGTCCCGCCATTTTCCAGTTCTTGAAGGTGCGCGAGGGATCCGATGCGGCTCCCACCGAGCCGCCTCCGCGGAAAGATTCGTGCACGCCGTGGCTGGCCTTGAAACCATGGTAGCCGTGACGCTTCATCACGCCGGTGAATCCGCGCCCCTTCGACTTGCCGGATATGTCCACCCGGTCCCCGTTGGCGAAGACTCCGCAGGTCACCTCGGCTCCCAGACCGTGCTGATCCAGATCGGTGCCCCGGAATTCTCGCAGGTAGCGCAGCGGCTTGGTCCCGGACTTGTTCAGGTGTCCCATCCGGGGCCGGTTGATGCGTCCCGGCTTGATCTCCTGGAAGCCCAGCTGGACGGCCGCGTAACCGTCCTTCTCAGGGGTCTTGATCTGGGTGATGTAGCAGGGACCGGCCTCGATCACGGTGACGGGGATGTTGTTTCCCTGCTCGTCGAAAACCGAGGTCATTCCCAGTTTGCGTCCCAGAATGGCGCTCATTGCAGGCTCCTATCGCCTTAGGACTTGATCTCGATGTCCACGCCGGCGGGCAGTTCGAGTTTCATCAGCGCGTCGATGGTCTTGTTCGTCGCGTTGAGGATGTCGATCAGCCGCTTGTGCACTCGGGTCTCGAACTGCTCGCGGGATTTCTTGTCCACGTGGGGAGAGCGATTCACGGTGACCACCGAACGCTTGGTGGGCAGCGGAATCGGACCGGCCACGATGGCCCCGGAATCCCGGGCGGTCTTGATGATCTTCTCCGAGGACATGTCGATCAGGTTGTGATCGTAGGCCTTGAGCCGTATGCGGATGTTCGGGTTCGCCACCTTCGGGCTCTCCTGCTCTTAGCTCTTATCGTGGACTCGGCTCGCCACGCCGCGGCGTGGTCTGCGACTCCAACTTTATTCGTGGATCTTAGTCACCACGCCGGCGCCGATGGTCCGGCCGCCCTCGCGGATCG
>CAZMSD010000055.1:0-15668 GCA_964568855.1 uncultured Bacteroidaceae bacterium
TCCGTAAAGCCTATGAAACCAGTGCTCTAGAGAGTTGTTCATGGTCGACTAAATATGTGACTCACCCGGATGAACCGAAGAACGGATCACGAAGTCTTCAGGATCGATACCCGGTACGCTGCGTGCTGCAAAACACTTAAGGAAGGTCTGATCAACTCGCGCATCGACAGCAATGTTCGATCTGATCGTCTTTGGCCTGTTTTCACTGCGTAATGTGTGTCACGATTGCTAGTCGTCAGCGCTTGAAATAGCGCATTTTCTTGAACCGGGCGGAGTTGTCCGCCGTCTATGCCATCTGCAGTAGTTTCTTCCTTACCATGAACAGGTTGGCAAGTCCAAGTGCCACAAAGATCCGATTCGCGTTCTTGGCAATCCCGCGGTACCGGACTTTCACAAAACCAAACTGGCATTTCATGATGCGAAAGGGATGCTCAACACGGGCACGTATACGAGAGCGGGATCGATTCCACTGCCGATCCCGAGCGGTCAATGGCTTGTTTCGGCCGGCACGCAGCTGGGTTCGATCGACCGCACTCGGCGCACAAGCCTGAATCACATCTGTCTGACCCACGTAGGCCGAATCACCCCAAACCACCTGTTCATCCCCATGCAGCAAGTCCCCAAGAACCTGGGAGTCATGCACATTGGCCGCTGTCGCCACAATTGAATGCACCAGCTTCGATTGGTGATCGACCCCGATGTGTGCCTTCATGCCGAAGTGCCACTCGTTGCCCTTCTTCGTCTGTTTCATCTCGGGATCACGGGCCTTGGCTTTGTTCTTGGTGGAACTGGGGGCCTCGATGATCGTCGCATCGACAATGGTTCCCTTGCGAAGGAATAGACCCATGTCCTCCAGGTGGGCCTGGATCTCCTGGAAGATTCTTGCCCCTAGATCATGGCGTTCCAAGAGGTGGCGAAACTTCAAGATCGTGGTTTCATCGGGCGCTGCTTCCCGGCCCAGGTTGATCCCAACAAAGGCACGCATGGCGTTGGAATCGTAGATCGCTTCTTCCGCAGCCGGATCCGAAAGATTGAACACGTGTTGCAGGCAGTGAATCCGCAGCATTCTCTCCAGTCCGATGGGCGGACGCCCGGGCTTGCCTTCTTTGGGGTAGTAGGGGGCAATCAACTTGCAGAGTTTGTTCCATGGCACCAGATCATTCAACTGCTGGAGGGTTTTCTCTCGGCGCGTAGGCTTTCTGTGGAACTCGAAGTCATTCTGTGCGAAAGTAAGTTGGCGCGAGGGCATAGGAACTCCTGATGAATGTGATACTCAAACTTCGTAAACTCAGGAGTAAATCAGAGATTCCTTAAAACTAACCGACAATGCGCAACAGGCACCCGCGATCCACTGACGCAGCCAGACAACGAAGATGGGTGATTAGATTAGAACAGCTTGATACTGATTAGTAAAACTATAACTAACTTTCTAAGTTAAAGAAGCAGACTTCTCGCCCGACCAATTGTCATCTGATTGAACGAACAATCTCAAGGAACACGCAAGCATGCATGGTCGAATGACATGTATTACAATCGCCATACTCTTGCCGGTTGGTTCTCTCAGTGCGCAGACGGTTGACTTGGATCGACCGGATCGTCTGAGAGAGCGCATTGCATCGGAGTGGCGAGCGAAGCGCGGCATTGAGTTTCAGCGCATGCAGCAGCTGGATGATGGGCCGCATCGGTTGCTCCAGGAGGACCAGGACATCGAGTTGATGTACGTGGAACCATCCGGATTTCCCGTTTACTATTGCGTGGACAACCTGGATGCGGCGCGCAGCATCAGCACGGATGATGTCTGGCCGGAAGGCGTCGCCGAACTGAACCTGAGCGGCGCGGGTATCGGATTCCTGGGAATGTGGGACAGCGGTGCCGTGCTCACCGGGCACCAGGAATTCGGAGGACGTATCACGGTAATCGATGGCGGCATGGTGTCCTCCCACGCGACCAATGTCGCCGGGGTCCTGGTCTCTGCGGGAGTGGACGAAGATGCCCGGGGAATGGCCTTCGAAGCGGACCTCCAGGCCTGGGACTGGCAGGATGACTTCCTGGAGATGCTGGATGCGGCGAGCGAAGGCATGCGCGTGTCGAATCATTCCTACGGGTGGACCACGGGCTGGCGCTACAGCGGCGGGGAAGAACCGTGGTACTGGTTCGGCGAGCCGGAAGTCAGTGAAACCGAGGACTACCGCTTCGGCTTCTACAGCAGCGCGGCAATGGACCTGGATCTGATCACGCAGTACTATCCGCAGTACCTGATGGTCAGGAGCGCGGGCAACGACCGGATCGACACCGGACCGGAGGAGGGCATCGAGCATTTCGTCCAGCAGGACGGCGACTGGATATTGAGTACGACAGTGCGCCAATCCGACGGCGGGACCTCGGGTTATGACTGCCTGGGCAGCAAGAAGACCGCGAAGAACATCCTGACCGTCGGCGCGGTGGTGGACCTGCCCGATGGATACGCCGGTCCCCAGAGCGTGGTGATGACCGATTTCAGCAACTGGGGACCTACCGATGACGGGCGCATCAAGCCGGATATCGTCGCCAACGGGACATCGCTGTACACTACCGACATCGATCATGCGGCCGACTACTCCAGCAAGTCGGGCACCTCGATGGCCTGCCCGAACGCAGCAGGATCCATCGCCATGTTGGGTCAGCATTATCAGAACCTGCTGGGGGAGGTTCCACTGGCGGCGACCATGAAGGGCCTGGTGATTCACACCGCGGATGAAGCCGGTCCCCACGAAGGACCAGATTACATGTTCGGCTGGGGCCTGATGAACACGCGGGCGGCTGCGGAGCTGATCAGCCTGCAGGTCTACGAGGACTGGCATATCATCGAGGGGGAATTGCCGGACCAGGGGCGGGACGAGTATGCGCTGGTGATCGACGCGGGCGACGAGGTGTGTATCACGATGTGCTGGACGGACGTAGCCGGAACGCCGCCGGTCGAAACCGTCGATCCTCCGGATCCCATCCTGGTGCACGACCTGGACCTGGTCCTGATGTCACCCACGGAAGTGGCGCACCTGCCCTGGATCCTGGATCCCGCTTTTCCCTCTTTTACGGCGACGCGAGGCGACAATACGCGGGATAACGTGGAGCAGATCCGGCTCAGCGCCACCGAGACGGGTCTCTATGGACTAAGCGTGATACACAAAGGCGTGATAGATCCGCAGAGCTATTCCCTGTTCATCAGCGGCGCCACATTGACCGAGTGCCTCGATCCCAAGCCCGTCGCCCCTGAGGTGGCTATCGTCTACACTATGGTGAGCGTTGAACTCAGTTGGCCGCCGGTGACCGAGACCGTCGAGGGCTGTCCGATCGTCGTCGAGTATTACGAGGTCTGGAAGAGCAGCGATTACCTGGCCCCGTTCTCGCTGCTGGACGTCGTGACCGCAACCGAGTATCTGGATTGGACCGGTTCCGGGGGAACAACGGGATTCTACCGCGTGGTGGCAGTCGGCCCGGACTCTTAGAACTCCAGCGTGATTCCGAAGACCGGCATGATCCTCCAGCCGTACCAGGTCTTGATCCCGTCCGTGCGGTGCCAGTACTTGAAGGCCTCGTTTTTGCGGTCGTAGGCGTTTTCGATGTCCCAGAACATCACGATGTCCATCTTCCGGCCGTGGATCCGGTGGTCGAGGCGCAGGTCCAGCCGGTGATACAGGTTCAAGCGCTTGCCGTTGTATTCATCCATGCGATAGCGCGTGTCACCCTGCTGCTCGCTTAGCGTCTCGTCGATGGGCGTGACGGGCACGCCGCCCATCATCCGCCATTTCAGGCTGATCTCCCAGCGGTTGCTGGGTATCACACCGGCGATCAGCGTAAACATGTGGCGCCGGTCGAAGGGTCCGGTCTCCCATTGGCCCACGTCGGTGCGGTACCTGGAAAGCGACCAGGAATAGCTCGCCGAACCGTAGACATTTTCGCTGAGCTTCTTCTGGGCGAAAAACTCGCAGCCGTAGCTGCGGCCCTCGCCGGCGCTGCGCAGTTCTCCCAGGTTGCTGTAGCCGTAATACGAGCCGACGTCGGCCAGGGGAATCTCGAGCGTGTACTCGCTGACGGGCAGCCGGTCGTAATACTTGTAGTACGTATCCAGCGTGAGCAGCCACTCGGGGCGCGGCTTCCACTCCAGGCCGGCCTGCAGCTGCCGGCAGCGCATGGGCTTGAACTCCCGGTTATCGTCGCTCTGCACCAGCCAGACCACGGGCACCGACTGGGTATAGAGACCCGCGCCCAGGTCCAGGGCCAAGTCGGGAGCGAGCCGCTGGTGCAGGCCCAGGCGGGGCTGCAGGGACCAGGTCTCCAGGTAGGCGTCGTGATCCAGACGCAGGCCGAGGCGCAGCTCCGCTCCCTGCCAGAGCGACTTCTCGGCGTTTCCGTAGGCCCAGGCCCGATCCTTGTCCAGCTCCCGCTCGAAGACCAGGTCCGACAGCGGAACGCCCCAGGTGTTGCTCATGTCCGTGACCCGCACGTCGTGATCCGTCAGCGCCCGCTCGGTACCCAGGCCGAAGCGCAGCTCGGCCAGCGGGCTGCGTATGTAGCGCTGCGCCTCCAGCGTAAGAGTGCGCTCCACGGCCACGTTGGACATCTCGTTGTCCCCGGTCCAAAGCGAGAACTGCTGGTCGAAGTCCTGCCAGCCGAGTGTCGCGCGATAGTGGTCGACTACACGGGGTGATACGAGCCGTCGCAACGCCAGTCCAGCTGCGACAGTCCACTGGATCTGGTCCACGTTGAAGTTCTGGTCGGGATCCTCTTCAACGCTCCAGCGAGCGCCGTTCAGACCGCTGATGAACAAGCCGCTGAGCCTGAGACGCGGTCCCAGGTCGTAGACGAACTTGCCGGAGAGGTCGCCGAAAACGGGCGCCGAGGCGTAGCCGATCTGCTCCTTGAGCAGCTCCAGGTAGCTGCGGCGTCCGGCGGCCAGCCAGGAACCCCGCTCACCGAGCGGTCCCTCCACCTCCACTCCCACGCCCGCCATGCTCATGAAGGCCTCGCCCTGGAGGCGCTCACGGCTGCCGTCACGGAAGCGGATGTCCATCACCGAGCTGAGCCGGTCGCCGTAGCGCGCGTCGAAACCGCCGGGCGAGAAGCGCACGTCGTCCACGAAGTCCACGTGGATCATGCCGATGGGACCGCCCGTACCGCCCTGACTGCCGAAGTGGTTGATGTTCTGCACCGGATGACCGTCCACCAGGAAGAGATTCTCCATCGGGTTCCCGCCGCGGACGATCAGGTCGTTGCGCTCGTCGGCGCCGCCCATGCCCACGGAGGGCAGGGCCTGCACGATGCGGTTCACGTCCTCGGCGCTGCCCGCGGCTCGGCGAATCTCCTCCCGGTTGAACTGCGCGGTGGGGGCGCCGCTGGCTCCGCGCTCGGAGAAGTATTCCGGCCGCACCACCACCTCCTCGAGTGTCACGCGACCGGGCGTCAACTTCACCCGCAGGGGATCACTGCGGTGCTCGCGCACTACCACGTCGGTGATCATACGCGTCTCGTAGCCCAGCATGCTGACCTTCAGATTGTGAACCGCCGCGGGCACGCCCTGGATCAGGAACCGTCCCTCGATGTCGGTACTGGCGCCCTGGGTCGAGGCGACGACCACCACGTTGGCTCCCGCCAGGGGCTGCTCCGTAAGAGCATCCAGCACCACGCCCTTCACCTGCCCAAGGGGATCGTCAACCTTTGCGGCCAGGCATTGGCCGGCGGCAAAGAGTGCCAGCGCCAGGCTCAGGGCCATCGAACCGGGAACAGGAGCGCGCTTGACGATCCGAAAGAGTTGCGGTATCATGAACGGTCTCCGTTTCGTAGTGTCACACATGCTTGTCCACCCAGTGTCCATCCGGCGGCTCGGGCAGCGGCCCCGTGGCCAGAGAATCCAGCAGCAGCTCCCAGGTGCGGTGCAGCAGCAGGTCCGGATTCACCCCGGGAGGCGCTTCCACCATGCAGCCGATCAATTGAAGAATGCCGGTGGAGGATCCCGCCAGGATCAGCGCCAGTTCGAATGGGTTGACCTCCGGCTTGAGGCTGCCTCCCGCCACACAATCCTCGATGGCCGCCGACAGCCGGATGAATGCATTCCGCTCGATCTCCCTGATCCGGGCGCTGCGGTCCTCTCCGAGATCCGCCAGGAACTCGCGGGAGGAGGCCGCCTGCAGCAAAGGCAGGAAGCCTTCCTGCTCGGCGTAGTAGTCGCGCCAGGCCATGCCGAAGAGGCGGAGTTTCTCCAATCCCTGCACCTTCTGTCCTGCAACTTCGTCGAAACGCGCGAACAGGCCGGCGTGAAAACGGATCACCAGTTCGGCGAAGAGCTCGGACTTGTTGGAGAAGTAGAGGTACAGGGTTCCCTTGGCCAGCTCGCAGGCCTCCGCGATCTGGTCCATGGTGACTTCCTTCAGCCCGTGCATGATGAACAAACGGCGCGTGACGGCCAGGATCCTGTCCGCGCGCCGCCGTCGTTCCCGCTCCCTGCGTTCCTTGGTGCCCATGCCTGATCCGATTCGGTTCAGTCCGCTCGAGGATCGAATTCGTCATGACCGGCATTAATTAAATGACCGACGGTCAGTTTATCAATAGTTAGTCATAATTCGCCGATAGTTCTTGTCGAACCTGCGCGGGTTCATACAATTGATATCACCGAGATTGGAAACGCGCTAGGGTTGTGTGGAAGGCTTTGAACAGCTGGAACATGCGCCTGTGGGGAATTCGGAACGCGTGTGATCACCGCGCTCTCAGTTCGATGCTCCGCGGGCGGCGTCCCGAATCGTCGAAGTCCTGGTCGGATTCGATCGCATTCACAGGTTTTCGGCCAGGTTCAGCAGTGCCTCCGAAATCGCTTTCCTGTCGCTTGCCGGCTCGCCCAACCGCAGCGCGATGTTGTGTTGCTTTTCCTGGTATCCGTATTGTGTCACGTTGCTTGCCCGGAAGAGTGCCAGGGTCGGCAGGCCCAGTGCCACGGCCAGATGCAGGGGGCCGGTGTCGCCTGAGACGAAGAGATGGAAGGCGGAGAAGTACAGCGCCGTCTCCTTCAGCGGGCGCTCCCAGACCAGGGTGCGCTCGCGGATGCTCACCGGCAGGCCTGCCAACAGTTGCAGGTCGCCGCAGGCCAGGGCGGGCTGCACGGCCAGTCCGCTGAGCTCCGGAATCCGATCGCTGAGGAACTCGATCAGGCCGGGATCCAGGTATTTGCTTCCCGTGGCGCCCATCCACAACAGGGCCGTCGGCTTGTGGACTTCCAGGCTCCAGCGATGCAGGGCCTCGTCCGTCCGCTCCGGTTCTATGTTCAGCCCCCCCCGTTCCAGCAGGGCCCGCGGATCCAGCGCGCGCCAGAGGTCCAGCTGGGCGTCGGCGTAATACTTCTCGCAGGAGCCCTGGACCACGCGGTCGAAGTAGGCGGAGGCGGATCCCCAGTCGAAGCCCAGGGAAGCGCCGGGCCGACACCAGCGGCAGAGCAGGGCCTGCGACACCGAGAAGCCGTCGGGATTGGAGCTGGAGAGCGCCAGGTCGAAACGACGCCGGCGCAGTCTCCGCAGGATGCCCAGGGCCCGCAGGGGATTGCGCAGCAGGGCCCGCTGGTCGTAGTCCCAGAAGACGTCCACCAGGTCCTTCGTGCAGCTGCGCAGCAGCTCCGCCACGGGCCGGTGCAGCAGCAGGTGCAGTTCCACCCCGGGCGATCGACGCCGGATCGCCCGCAGGAGGGGCAGCAGCATCAGCCCGTTGCCGATGCGCTCGTCCAGCCGCAGCACCAGGATCCGCGTGATACGATCGATGGGTGGCAGATCCGATCGCCGGCGGGAAGCCAGTCCCAGGAAGACGGCGTTCAGCAGGCGCAGACCCAGGCGCTCCAGGCTCTTCAGGAATCGATTGACGGCGCTCACCCTACACTTGCGGAACGCTGGTTTCTAACCGATCGGGACCCGGTATCCGTTCCGGTCCGCCGGGATCGGGCGATAGAAGGGTCCGGGTACATTGGGCGACGTGTGCGAAAACTACGCTCGACAATGAAGCATATTCAACTGAAGGAAGGGCGGCGTGGCGAGCAGGCCGGCCGATTGCTGTGCTGAGAACGGTCGGGAAGAGTCGCGCGGCGCCACCTGGTCCGTGTCACAACGCGCAGACCGCGGTCGGACAAGGCAGTCCTTTGGCCCTGAGCCGTCGTGTCGGCACCGCCGGGCGAATCAGGCATTACTCAAGGTACACCGATGAAGATCCTGCTCCCCCGGAAGACCAGGCTGCATAAGTCAACGGTCTTGATCCTCGTTCTCGCCGCCTTGGGCCCGCCGATTTCATACGTATCACAGGCGGAGACCATCGACGTTCCGGGGACGCGGAGACCATTCTCGATACCCTGATCCCGGCAGCCGCCTTCGACACCGTCCTGGTACAGCCCGGAACCTACAATGAACTGCTGATCTGGCCCGACACGCCTTCCATCCGGCTGCTGGCCGCGGGCGACAGCAACGACACCTTCATCGACGGCGGCGGCGATCAAGCTCCTGCTGCTGCGCTGAACTCTCCGCGGTCGCTGTTCGCGGGCAGGCCGCAGAATCTCAAGTCCGGATCCGTGTCACTCGCTCAGCGCCGTCACGCTGTAGAATCCCCACGCGATGTCCGGCAGCAGAATCTCGCTGTAGCCGGTTTCCGACTGCTCGGATACCAGTTCCCAGGACTCCCGCGGGGCGAAGGCCTCCCCAAAACGATAGACCCTGTAACCGGCTGCTCCCGCAACGACGCTCCAGCTCAGCTCGATCGTGACCCCGTCGCTGACCGTGATACTCAGGTCCGTCACCGGCGCGGCGGGGGTTTCGCAACCCAGGCCGTGGGCGCCGATGAGGTCGCAGTCGAAGCCCTCGGGATGGTTCCCCGGCAGGCAGGGGGAAGCGGCCGCCAGACTGAAGTCGCCGGCGCCCGGGGCGCAGAAGAGCGGATCCTGGTCGAAGTTGCCCAGCTGCCAGAAGACCGTCCCGTTGCCGTTGGTGACGATCCCGTCCTCGGCGCCCCGGATGTCCGAGCAGGCCACCGTGATGGAGCTCGGATCTCCCGAATCCTGGAAATAGACTTCCTCGGGCACGTTGTCCCAGATGATCGAGTTGTGTGATACCGCGTGCGCGTGGTAGGCGTAGAGTCCGTCGCCCCAGTGCCCGGCGCTGTTGCCCTGAACGGTGGAATTGGTCAGCTGCATCACTGCCTGGTCGCCGCATTGCAGCCCGCCGCCCGAGGTCCAGGCGGTGTTCGAGGCGACGGTCACGTATTCCAGAATGCCTTCGCAGGTGTTGCCCACCACGTTGACTCCCCCGCCGTAGGACGCCTCGTTGTGCATCACCACTGCGTTTTCCAGAATCAGTGTGGCGCCCGTGCGAACATTCACTCCGCCGCCGCTGATCTGAACCGAGTTGCCGCAGATGACCGCGTTGTTGACGGAGACTTCGGAGGAATACCAGCAGGAAAGGCCGCCGCCGAAGCCGGCCTCATTGTCGGTGAACTCGACGTTCTCCAGCGTGAGACCGGTCTGCGAGCACTGAATCCCGCCGCCGTGCCCGCCGCTGTTGTTGCGGAAGACGGCGTTCTCGACGGTGGCCATCGCATCGGAGAAGTAGATGCCGCCGCCGGAGCCGTAGAAGGCCTGATTCCCTTCGAAGACCACCTGATCGGCCGTCAACTGCCCGCCCTCGAAGAACATCCCGCCCCCGAACTGGCCCGCGCAGTTCGAGACCACCACGCGATCCAGCTCCAGCACGGCGTTGAGGCAGTTGAATCCGCCGCCGAAATCGGCGAAGCCGTTGATCAGCGTGAAACCCGCCAGCGCCGCGTCGCTTTCGCCTGCCGTCAGTTCCACGCAGCTTCCCAGGCTGTCGGCGTCGATCACGGTGGCGGCCACCAGGGATGTATCACCGGTCGTCAGATACGTGGAAGCCACCAGGACGTTGCGACCCCCGTAGTCGATCGTCTCCACGTAGGCGCCGGGCTGCACCAGGACCGTGTCGCCGTCCGCCGCGACATCGATCCCGGCTTGAATCGTGGGCTGGTCGCCGGGAACGTGGATCATTCCCTGCGTTGCTCCCGCCAAAATGAACATCGCCAGGCCGGCGATCAGGATTCTCATCTCACACTCCTCCCTGGTTTTCTACCCCTTGACAGTCGGGACAAATTCCCGCGAAATCGACCTGCTGCTGCGTGATCCGGAATCCGTTGATCCACTCGTAGTTCCGGCGAAGCAATCGTTCGGGCAGTTCGTGAGCGTCCTCGCAACGGCCGCATCTCAGGCATCGCACGTGGTGGTGGGGCGAAATGTCTCCGTCGAAACGGGTTTCGCCGTCGCCCGCGGTCAGTCTGCGGATCGTGCCCTGCTCCGAAAGCAGCAGCAGCGTCCTGTAGACCGTCGAGAGACTGATTCTCGGAAGCTGCTGTCGAACGATCATGAACAGATCCGCAGCTGTGGGGTGGGTCTTCAGCTTACGAATCTCGGCCAGGATCAGCTTGCGCTGGAGTGTATTCCGGATGACTGGCAAATGGACCTTGTTGCAAACGATTTGTATTAGCAATATGGTCAGCGCGGATCATCCGGTCAAGAGAAAAAGCCTCGTAATAAAATGAATGCGTCCTAGGTTAGAATGACATTTCCCGAAAATGCAGTAGGGACTCGTTCATTACATTATATTCTCACAAGCTCACACCGCCGGTACCGTCTCGCTTGATGTCCCCGGCCTAAGCTGAATTGATCGCCCCTGATGAACACCCTCCTGCTGAATCCCGAGTTCCCGGACACTTTCTGGAGTTTCCGGCATGCCTTGAAATTCACCCGCCAGCGCGCCCTGATGCCGCCACTGGGTCTGCTCACCGCCGGTGCGCTGCTCCCCGGTGACTGGACGAAACGCCTGGCGGATCTGAACGTCGCGCGGCTGAGCGACCGGGATCTGGCCTGGGCGGACTGCGCCTTCATCAGCGGCATGACGATCCAGCGCAACTCGGCGGCTTCCGCGATCCGGCGCTGCCGGGAGGCGGGGCTGAGGATCATCGCCGGAGGCCCGCTCTTCACCATGGAGCCCGAGCTCTTTCCCGAGGTGGATCACTTGGTGCTGGGCGAGGCTGAGCTGACCCTGCCGCCGCTGCTGGAGGATCTCGCGAGCGGGAAGGCCCGGCGCTCCTACACCACGACCGAGACGGCCGACCTCAGCCGCTCTCCCATTCCACTGTGGGAGCTGGCGGACTTCTCCAAGTATCACATGATGTGCCTGCAGTTCTCCCGCGGCTGTCCCTTCGATTGCGATTTCTGCAATGTGACCCAACTCTTCGGACGACGACCGCGGGTCAAGTCCGCCGACCAGGTCCTGGAGGAACTGGACCTGCTCTCCGGCCTGGGCTGGCGGGGGAACGTCTTCTTCGTGGACGACAACCTGATCGGCGACCGCCGGCGCCTCAAGCAGGAGCTGCTGCCGGCGCTGGTGCGCTGGCGGCGCGACAGGCGGGGTTTCGCCTTCAATACGCAGGTTTCGATAAACCTGGCGGACGACGAAACGCTGATGCGCTTGATGACCGAGGCCGGTTTCAACTCGGTCTTCATCGGCATCGAGACCCCGGAGGACGAGGGCCTGGCGGAATGCAGCAAGCGGCAGAACGTCGGCCGGGACCTGGTGGAGGACACGCGGCGCATCCAGCGGGCCGGCATGCAGGTTCAGGGCGGCTTCATCATCGGCTTCGACAGTGATACGCCCTCCGTGTTCCAGCGCCAGATCGACCTGATCCAGAACAGCGGCATCGTGACCGCGATGGTCGGTCTTCTGCAGGCGCCCCCCGGAACGCGGCTCTACCAGCGGATGAAGAAAGCCGGGCGCCTGCTCGAACTGGACTGGGGCAACAACGTGGACGGGCTGACCAACATCATCCCCAGGATGAACCTGGAGGACCTGCGCGAGGGCTACCGGAAACTCCTGCAGCACATCTACCGTCCGTCGGTGTATTACAAGCGAGTCAGAACCTTCCTGAAGGAATATCAACCCACCACTATCTCCGTTCCCCTGAACCGCGACAACCTGCTCGCCTTCCTGCGTTCCATCTATCGCCTTGGCCTGTTCGGCCGCGAGCGATTCCAGTACTGGCGCCTGCTGCGCTGGACGCTGTGCCACAGGCCGAGACTCTTTTCACTCGCGGTGACGCTGGCGATCTACGGCCACCACTTCCGCCGGGTCTGCGCGTTGCGCGCCGCTCAGGGCTGATAAGCAGGGACATATGCAGGGAGAAGTGCAGCCCGGCCCCGACCTGGACGAGGCGCCGCGGAGCTTCGCAGGGAGATGCAACCCGGCGTCCGATCCAGTGAGTCGTTCCGCCGGAACCGAACCGGGAACCAAATTTCCTTCCCTGCGTTTGAATGCCCGAGTCGATACTATAACCGGATTTGCTATCATGGACACCCAGTGACGAGCAAGTTTCCCATTTTTGTCTTTCTCCTGGCGCTTGTCCTGGCACCTGCGTTGTGCGAGGGCGGCCTGCATTCGCATCACTGCGCCGAGCATCCCGAAGATTCAGGCTGCTCGCAGGAAGAAAGCTGTCAAACCGACACCTGCACGGACGATCCCGCTCCTCCCGGCGCCGGTTCCGGCAGCCGGGACCTGGTGGCGCCCCTGGTGGTCCAGCCGCCCGTCCTGCATCGCCTGCTGCCGCCCGGAAGTCCCCCGGCCGCGGATCGCAGCGTCGCACCAAGACCCTTCAATCGAAAAAACCTGCCCTGTCCCGCCAGTGATCTTCCACTGCTGATCTGATCACTCACCCTCGAACCATCCAAGACCATTAGCCCCGTGCGGATCCCCTCCGGCGGCATTCCATGCCGGAAGGTTCTCCAGGGTCGATCACGGTCATGGCGGACTCCCGCGCGGGATCTCGCCGAAGACAAGCGCAAGGAACACGAATCACCACGGAGATGAGCATGAGCGGACCAGCGGAACGCGGGGAGCCCCGCCCGCGGCGAGTCGGGTCGTGGCTGCGCGCGTCGATCCTGTGGATCTGCCTCGCCCACCGGCTGACCGGCGGCGAAGCGAGCGCCGCCGGCGCAGAGACCGTCCTCCTTCGGTGGGAGGACGTCGAGCGGGTCGTCGACGACCATCCGGCGCTGCTGGCGGCGGCCGGAAGACTGGATCAGGCGAGCGCCGAGGAAGCGGCGAGCAGGAAGTATCCGAACCCTGCGCTCGGGGCGAATACCGGACGGGCCGAAGCGCTCGAGGGTCTCGAGGAAGGGCGCATCTGGGAATTGGAACTCAACCTTCCGCTCATTCTGCCTGGAGCCTATCGCGGCACGGTGGCGGCGGCGGAAGCAGAGCGGGAGGCGGTTGCCCTCGAGGCGGCGGCCCTGCGCCTGGAAGTGCTGCGCCGGCTGAAATCCCTGTTCTGGAGACTTGTCTGCGACCAGCAGCGCTTCGAGGCATACGAGCGAACCAGGGACCAGGTGAACAGACTCGTCGAGATCGCCGGCATCCGCGTCGAGATGGGGGAGGCGCGCACGATGGAACTCAGGCGCCTGGAGATCGAACTGGCCAGGCTGGATGTGGACCGGCGGGAGGCCGCCGAGATGACGCGCATGCGCAGGCGTCTGCTCGACCTTTGGCTGGGGTCCACTCTCCCCGCGGATTTCAGCGTGGCCGCGGATCTTGCCCGCCTGCCCGAACTTCCTCCGCTTGAACAAGCCGTGACACAAGCCTACCGGCAGCATCCGGATCTGCAGGCCTCGCTTCAGCGGATCCGGGCGGCCGCTTCGCACCTTCGCGTCGAGCGCAACGCCCGCGTTCCGGAAGTCCGGATCGGGGGATTCTTCGGGAGGGAACTCGACTCGCGCAACTACGGCGCCGCGCTGGAGTTTTCGGTCCCGCTGTGGAACTGGAACTCCGCCGGGATCGCTCGGGCGCGCGCGGCTGAATCGACGGCGCGACACCTGCATGACCTGCGCGGCCTCGAGCTGGAGGCCGCCCTGCAGGAGAGCCATGCCTCGGCTACCGTGGCCTTCGAAAGGGCGCGCAGCCTGCGCGATCGGATTCTGCCCGGGTCGCTGGAAGTGACCGAAGCCCTGGAGAGGATGTACCGGATCGGCGAAGCGGATCTGATCGACGTGCTTGACGCGCGCCGCGGCCAGATCGAGGTCGAGTTCGAAGTGCTGGAGGCCTACCTGGATTCCCAGCTGGCCTACCTGGAATTGGCCACACTGATGGGAGAGTGCAGTAATGAGTAATCAATCGAAGCGCTGGATGATCCTGCTCCTGTCGAGCCTGACGGCCGTACTGGTTGCCGGGCTGGGTTGCGGTGCGGATGCAGAGCGAGCTGCGGACCCGGAGTCCCGCGCCGGTTCCGGGCACGATGACCACCCCGCCGGGACTCATGCCGATCATACCGTCGACAACGACGGAGACCACCCCGCCGGAACCCACGATGACCACGGCCACGCGGAAGGCTCCGACCTGGATCGGAGCGTCGAAGAACTCTTCGCGGCGGCCTGCGAGCACGGCGTCCCGGCGCATCGCTGCGAGGAGTGCCGCTACGAAGTGGGCGTGGTGAAAGTGCCGCGAAGCTTGATCGAGCAGGGTGTATTACAAGTAGCCCGGGTGGCGGAACGGAGTTTCGTCGAGGAAGTGGAGCTGACCGGCGAGATCCGCTTCGACGAGCGCAGGATCGCCCACCTCGGACCCCGCCTGCCCGGGATCATCCAGCGGGTGCATGTGGACCTGGGACAGCCTGTCCGGGCCGGAGCGCCGCTGGTCGAGATCGACAGTCCCCAGCTGGCTGAAACGGAAGCGGCCTACCTGACCGCGCTGGCGGAACACCGGCTGGCCAGGCGCAACTACTCGCGGCAGCGCGAGCTGCGTGAGGCGGAAATCAGCAGCGAGCGGGAATTTCTCGAGGCGGAACAGGAGTTCGAGAGCACCGCGATCCGGGTCAACTCAGGGCGCCAGAAACTACTGCAGCTTGGTATCACGGAGGATGAAATCGCAACCCTGGAGGAGGCCGGGATCGGCGGGGCGATGGGCCGATACGTCCTCAGGGCGCCCTTCGACGGGGAGGTTCTCGACCTGCACGCTGTGCGCGGGGAGCAGGTCGAACCGGAAAGCGAGCTGCTGCTCTTCGGTGATACAATCAAGCTCTGGGTCTGGGCAGACCTCTACGAGTTCCACCTGGCTCTATTCGAGCGCGGCTTGAGCGAGGCCGGCCTCTCGGCGAGAGTCACGGTCCGGGCTTATCCCGACGAGATCTTCCAGGGGCGGGTCGACCTGATCGGCCGCACGATGAATGAGGACACCCGCACCGTCGAGGCGCGGATCACGCTTGACAACCCGGAAGGAAAACTCAAGCCCGGCATGTTCGCCGTGGTCGCCCTGGATGCGGTCGCCGGAGGAACAAGGACTGCGGTGCCGGCGGCCGCCGTCCTCTCCGACGAGGGACGCGATTTCGTTTTCCTGCGGCACGATGACGACTACTTCATCAGGCGACCGGTGATACAGGGACGGCGAAACGGCGATTTCGTCGAGATCGTCCACGGTCTTGATTCCGGCCAGGCGATCGCCGGAGCCGGCGCCTTCCTGCTCAAATCGGATGTCCTGCGCTCGAAGATGGGCGAAGGCTGCGCCCACTAGGAGTCTGTCGGACTCAGGATCATGAATCCATCAATCTCGCATCTCAGATTG
>CAZMSD010000056.1:0-15537 GCA_964568855.1 uncultured Bacteroidaceae bacterium
CTGTCTAGAGTCATGACCGAACCATAGTCGACAGCGCTGTCGTGACTCGACGCGTAGGCACCCAGTCCCGCGGTGCCTACCAGTCCGTAGCCGATAGACTGATCGCCGGTCAGGAAGACACCGTACTCGCTTTGGCCATCATCCAGCATCACGATGGACGGATTATCGCCTGGATCCACATTACCGCTGAAGTCAGTTAGCTTCACCCAGAAGTCCATCATACCGAATTCCCAAGGAAACGGAACCCAGTAAAAAAGTTCTCCCACATAGAACGAATCAGCAGGAAAATACACTCCTTCATCCTCATAGAACCATGCATGATATGCCTGATTATAGAATCCAACATCAAATGTACCCATCAAGTATGTACCGCCGTCCTCTTCCACGCCTGTCTGCGAATCCAAGCCATTATGGAAGCATGAAAACATGATATCCGGGGGATTTCCCAGCGAAGCACCTGCCCCGATCAGCAGGGCGGCAGCACAGAAGAACAGCTTTCTCATAGCGCACCTCCTACAGTTAACAGGCAGACCGGATGCGAACCAGAGCAACCTCACTCCGGCAGTCGGTCTGTCATTCAGCTTGCATTGAATTTGTGTGCATTGGTTCAGCTACAGGGACGCAGCAGTTTAGTTTTATTTATACCGCAAAATTCGTACCAGAACGTCAAGCATTCAGTGCAAATGAGTACTGATTCATCGAGTCGGCAAATATGCAGCGAGGGTAATCATCTCCAGCTTCGTATAGGCCATTTGTCGAACCGTTTTTCAGCTGTTGAACAATCTACGGAAGAACATTGCTCGTGACCGGCCGGCGGAATTCCACCGATTTCGCGAGGCGGAGTGTTCAGGAATTGTGCAGTGTGAACAGTCTGCTGCGATCCTTCAAGGCTGTTCCGGGAACGGGGAACCTCCTCCAATGGGAATCGCTCCGGGAGAGTCGATTCCACGCGTCACGTAAACTTCTTGACATTCCGGTTCTAATTTTGTGAATTGCTGATGTACTGAACTACAACACCGGATGAGTAATGGACACCAACTGGAACGACAGGGAGCCCATCTACCTGCAGATCCGCGAACGCATCGTCAGACTGATCCTCTCCGGCGGACTGGTGGAGGAGCAGCAGCTGCCCTCGGTCCGCCGCGTGGCCACCGAGTACCAGGTCAATCCCCTGACGGTCATGAAGGCCTACCAGATGCTGGTGGACGAAGAAGTGGTGGAGAAGCGGCGAGGAAGAGGCATGTTCGTGCGGATCGGGGCCTGGCAGCACCTGCTTGAGGGCGAGCGCCGGCGTTTCCTGGAAGATGAGTGGCCGCGCGTTCTGCAGCGGATCCGCCGCCTGGGCCTGGATCCCGAAGAGCTCCCGCGGCCGGCGGACGCTGCGGCGGAATCAACGATTGAATCGGCGATGGAAGAGCGGGCCGGCACGACGTCCCCGCTTCCCGGCGGGGGGGAAGGAGACGAGTCGGCGGAAGCGGATCATCCCGCGGAGGAGCCTGCGGGCGGAAAGGAGGAAGCGAATGAATGAGCTGATCGTCGCCCGGGGAATCACCAAGGACTACGGCAGGCTGCGGGCCCTGGAGGACGTGCGCGTCACGGTGCCCAAGGGAAAGATCATCGGGCTGGTGGGCCCCAACGGCGCGGGCAAGACCACGCTGCTCAAGTGCATCCTCGGCCTGGTGCGATTCAGCGGAGAGCTCAGCGTGCTGGGACTCGATCCCCACCGGCACAGGACACGGCTGATGGAAACGATCAGTTACATCGCCGACGTGGCGGTGATTCCCGGATGGATAAAAGTATCACAGCTCCTCGAATACGTGGAAAGCGTACACCCGCGCTTCCGTCGCGAGAAGGCGCAGGAATTCCTTTCCCGCACGGAGATCCGCATGAAGTCGAGAGTCTCGAAACTCTCCAAGGGCATGAAGACGCAGCTGCACCTGGCCCTGGTGATGGCCATCGACGCCTCGCTGCTGGTGCTCGACGAACCCACCCTGGGCCTGGACATCCTCTACCGCAAGCAGTTCTACACCAGCCTGCTCAACGAGTATTTCGACGAAGAGCGCGCCATCCTGGTGAGCACGCACCAGGTGGAGGAGATCGAACACATTCTCAGCGACCTGCTCTTCATCCGCGGCGGGCGCATCGTGCTGGACATGCCCATGGAAGAGCTGGGGCGGCGCTTCTGCGAAGTCCGTACCGACGCCGGGCGGGCCGAGCAGGCGCGCGCGATGGGCCCCTTGAGCGAGCAGGAACTCTTCGGTCAGCATCATTTCCTGTTCGAGGGAGCGGATCAGGAGCGTCTGCGCGAGCTGGGCGAACTGCGCACGCCCGGGGTGGCGGACCTCTTCGTGGCCAAGATGGGAGGGACGGCATCATGAACGCGGTCACCAGCGGCACGAGCGTTAATCCGGAGTACAAGGGGCGCGCCTATGCTTTCCTGGCGCTGATCAAGCGCGAATTCTGGGAGAATCGCTCCCTCTGGATCATTCCCCTGGTCGGCCTCGGGGTCCTGCTAGTGTCGACCCTCTTCTCCCTCAGGACGCCGCACATGATCAACTCCCTGATGCTCGAGGATGGCGGTCCCCACAGCGTGAAAGTCCACACGCATCTCATGCCGAAACTGGGCCTGGATCTGAGACTCGGCGACGTCACGCTCGAGAACCTGATGCTGGTCTTCGACCAGGCCCCGGAATTCGTCCGTGGCCAGCTGCTGAACCTAGCGCTTTACGGCCTGTCCAAGACCTTCGGCTTCATCATGGGCTTCGTGCTCGTCTTCTACCTTGGGACCGGCCTCTACCGCGAGAACCGTGACCGCAGCGTGATGTTCTGGAAATCCATGCCGGTCAGCGATTCGGCGGCGATCTTCTCGCGGCTGGTGGTGGCCTTCCCCATCATCCTGGCGATCCTGCTGGCCACGGTGATCCTGGCTCAGTTCATCGTGCTGGGCGTTTTCACCATTCCCGCGTGGCTGGCGGGGCTTTCCGCCTGGAAGCTGCTCTGGGGGCCGCCGTACTTCCTCCATCTCTGGAGCCACTTCGTGGTGCAGTTTGTAGTGGACAGTTTCTGGTTCCTGCCCGGAGTGGGCCTGATCCTGGTCCTGAATTCCTGGGCGCCGCGCAACCGCTGGGTCTTCGGCCTGCTGCCCCTGGGCGCGCTGTTCATCGACAAGATCTTCTTCGGCACCAAGACGGTCTGGCTCTGGATGGTGCGGCACCTCCTGCCGCCGGGAATCGTGCTCGGCGAGGTGGAAAGCCTGGCCGCGGCGGAGAGTTTTCCCAGTTTCGACCACTTTGCCGAGGACCTGGCCAACCTGGATTTCTGGACGGGGATCTTCATCGGGGCTGTGCTGATCGCCTGGTCGATCTGGATCCGCCGCTGGAGGGAAGAGTCCTAACCTGGTTGTGAGTCGGCGGACACGTGATCCTCTTGTTCAAGATCGGGCGCCGCCCTGGCCGGGGCGAAGCCCTGTAATGCACTAACTACATAAGAAACATGAGCCGGACCGCTTTGCGAGTCTGGCTTTATTTTTGCTCGTGTTTCAATGTTTGGGCGGAACTGCACGCGCTCGCGTTGCTGTGTCACAGCGGAAAGTAACAGGATTATCGTTCAGATCCGGAAACCTGCCGGTCACTGAGAATAAACGGGGAGCATGATGAATCGAGATCGTCGATCCTTGATCGCCGGCCTGCTGGTCGCGACCTCGCTGGCCGCGGCAGGTCTTGCGCCCGCGCCGGACGGACGGGCGGACACGCTGAACGCGCCCGCGAAAGTCCTGCCGGGATTCCATCCGGATCTCGAGGCCTGCGGCCTGGATCCCGTGGACGATCCGGATCATCCGCGACTGGACCTGACGCTGTTCTGCGCGGGATGGGTGGACGGCCGGGTGGTGTTCCGCCTGGGAACCAGGGAAGTATTCCCCGGCTCGGGCGAGGGTTCGATCGTCCTCGAGCGGGACCTGCCGGCGGGCGCCGGCGAGAGCGTCGAGCGCGTTTCGTTCACCTCGGACGGGAGCTGCGAATGGGAGGTATTCGAGGCGGGCAGGACTCTGGCGGCCGGAACTCTCTCGGCGGAAATCCGCCGCATGCCCGGCGCCGTGGTCTTCGAACTCTGGATGCCCTCAACATGGTCCGCCGACCGTGATCGCCGGGAGTGGGCCGGCCAGGCGCGCTCCGTGTACAGCATGACCGGCGACGACGCGCGGGAAGCCTGCGACCAGCTGGAAGTCAGGCCGGCGGTAGCCTCCCGGGATGGATCACGCGCCGACCATCACGTGGCCTTCCTGCATCACGGCAACCAGGGCCTCACCTGGACGGACGTGCTCTGGGGCGACGAGGACTATGCTCACGAGCAGCACTTCGACGACTACCTGGACACGGACAGCGAGCACAACGGCTTCGACGAGATCCTGGGCTTGCACGACGTGCTGGACGTCCCGGCCAATTTCCAGGTCGCCGGTCCCCTGCAGACGGCGGCCGAGTGGTATTACCCGGACGGCGCGGTGGAAGGCTGGAACGACTGGCTGGCCCGGGGCGTGACCGAGGGCTGGGCGGCCATCGTCGGCACGGCCTACGCCCAGCAGATCATGCCCTTTCTCACGGACTCGATGAACAACTGGTCCGTGCACGTGCACACCGACATGAGCGAGTGGCGCTACGGCTACACGCCCCACACCGCCTGGGTGCCCGAGCGGGTCTGGGTCAGCCCCGAGGACCTGGACGGCAATCCCTGGGACACCTCGCCCCACGTCAACGACTGGATCGGCGACAACTGGCTGCCCCACGACATCTGGGCGGTGGTGCTGGACCAGGACGAGCACTGCGTCGAAGAAAACACCTGGTGGAACGACCGCCACATCTACACCATCAGCGTTCCCGGTCAGGGCGACCTGAACATCATCCCCATCAACGGCCCCTTCACCGGCAACTGCCACTGGGACGCCGGCGCGGCCTGGAACGACATCATCGGCACCTCGGCCGACGAGCTGCTGGTCTACGGCACCGACTGGGAAGTGGTCTCAGAGGTGGCGGGCTACGGCGAGCAGTTCCCCGACGCGCTGAACAACATGATCTGGATCATCCAGCAGATCGCGGGCAGCGGCGGCACCGTAGAGTCGATGAACCTGGACGCGGCGCTCGGCGACTTCAGCGGCGGCGCCATCAACCTGCACAACGCCACCTACGGCATGCTGGGCGGCCGCGGCGGCTACGGCAGCGACTGGCTGACGCCGGGCACCCACAACTCCTGGTACGGCGACTGGGCAGTCACGCCGTGTCACAGCGACCAGCACGATCCCCAGTGGGACTACGGCACGGTCTGGGACGCCACCTGGAACACGCTGATGGCCTGTCCCTCCAACGACCTCTCCGAGACGGGCTGGTACGTGATGATGACCAACCTCTACGAGACCGGCTGGCACGACGGCGAGGAGGTCTCGGGCTGGATCCACCGCTACGCGTCTCACGTCAAGAACGCCAACGTGTACGCCGAGGCCTCGCACTGGGTCGCGGGCGAGTACGCGATCGTCACCAACGCCTACGCCAGCGATATCGACCAGGACGGCGTGGACGAGCTGGTGCTGCACAACGACCGCGTCTTCGCCGTCTTCGAGAGCATCGGGGGGCGGGCGCCCTGGATCTTCTGCAAGGGGCCGGGCTACGACGGATCGGTGGTGGGCTCCTGCAACGCCTACTGGGTGGAGACCGAGGGCGACTACAACGACGGCTCCAGCAACAACCACGTTGCCGCCTTCTCCGACGTATCACCCAGCCAGGAACACGTCCTCTACGCCATGGGCGTCGATTCGGTGGCCGCGGACTTCGCGCGTGTCACAATGAGTTACGGCGGCGTCACGAAGACCTTCTCCCTGCTGGAAGGCGACACCTGGATTACGGTGGATTACGAGAGCACCGGCGACGTCTACGTCAAGCACGGCTTCACCCCGGACTACATCGACCTGCTCTGGAACGCCGAGAGCGACCGTCTCTGGGATCCCTACGCCAGCTGGCCGCAGACCGACTGGTGCGGACAGCGCAACCCCAACACCGGCCTGACCGCCGCGCTGGTGCTGGGCAACGGCGGCTGCCTGCACTCGATGGATTTCCAGGGCACCATCGTCCGCGGGGACGAGCTGCGGGGCGGCAACCGCTTCCGCTACCTGTTCTACGCCGGTGAGACATCCGAGCCCGATCCGCAAGGCGTGGTGGCCGAACTCGAAGCCCTGGCGCAGACGAACATGGACGTGGCCGCGCCGCGGCTGGCCGCGGTGGCCGCCTTCGTGGCGCCCGACATCGCGGTGCTCGACTTCAGCGAAGCCGTCGACGAGAGCAGCGCGGAGGACCTGGGCAACTACCAGTTGAGCGGCTTTCCCGGCGGGGTGGCCATGGTCAGCGCCGAGCGCCAGCCCGACCTGAGCCTGGTCTGGTTGCACCTGTCGGGACTCAGCAGCGGTGACACGGGCAATATCAGCGCTCCGGGCGTGACCGACCTCAACGGGAACCCGGTGGAGCCGGGCTACGACACGGCCGTACTGACGGTGCCCAACGGGCTCACGCCGCACACGATCCTGATCGACGGCACCAGCGATTTCATCACCGGGACCGAGTGGATGGGCGAGCCGGACAGCCTGTGGCTCACCTGGGACAGCGAGAACCTCTATATCGGGCACTACGGCACGAACCTGGGCGGCGGCGGCGACTTCTTCGTCTACCTGGACACCGACCTGGCGCCTTCCTCGGGAGCCTCACGCTCGAGCTGGGACCGGGTCAGCTTCAGCAGCAGCAACCGTCCCGAACACGAGATCGCCGTCGAGGGCGGCGGAAACAGCATGCAGATCAACAGCTGGAGCGGGTCCTGGAGCTACCGGCAGTACAGCGAGCACGACGGCGAGAGCTACGAGGGCTGGAGCGGGAACCTGATGACCGAGCTGAAGATCCCCTGGGACGAGATCGGCGATCCCGCGGGACTGGCCGTCAGCGCCTCGCTCAGCCAGGAAGACAACTGGATGACGGACCTGAGCTGGCCCGGTACGAATCCCACGGGCTACAACATCACCATCAGCGACTGGTGGGTCTTCGCCGAGCCCGACCTGCCGGGCCCCATGCCCGCCATGGGCGTGGCGCCCAACAACCCGCAGCCCGGCCTGAACCCCGTGGACGACCTGTCCATCGAGCGCTCGGGCGAGGATCACGTGCTGCTGACCTGGAGTCCCGTGGCCGGCGCGACCCTCTACCGGGTCTATTCCGCGGAGGATCCCTACGTCCTGCCGGGAGGGGGCGTCCTGGAAGCGGAGCAGGCCGAGCAGGAGCTCTACCTGCCCATCGATGGCCCGCGCCGCTTCTACGTGGTGGTGGCCGCGGACGAATGAACCGTGTCGCGTGACACGAACGAATGCAAATAGACCGAGAACGGCCGCGTGCTGGACCGCGGCCGAAGAAACCGACAACTCATCTCCCAACTTATGAGGAATCACATGAAGCGAACTTTCAGCATTCTGGCGGGAGTCGCCCTCCTGTTGATGATCGGCCAGGCCTTTGCGGTGGTTGACGACAGTTACCTGCAATGGCCGGAGAGCGGGGACGAGCAGTCCAACGCCAACCCGATCACCGTCTATTCGCGAGTGCTAAAGACCGATTGCACCGGGCAGTGCGACAGCACCGAGTGCCCCGATCTTACCAAGTGGATGTTCTTCCGCGCCCAGGGTCAGACCGAGTACGACAGCCTTGAGATGGATCTGAACCACGGTGACTGCTATACGCCCTACGACGAGTACCAGGTGGACCTCCCCGTCAGCCACCTGAGCGGGGACAGCGTCTTCTTTTACGCCGAGTTCGGCGACCTGGACGGCGTCGTGGAGTACACCAGCGCCCCAGGTTCCGAGCAGTTCACTTTCACCGCCGAAGAGCCGGCCAACTACCCGCTGAGCTCGGCCACCACGGATGACTTCACCCTGCACGTCACCGGCGACTTCCACTGTGTCACGCCCAATGGCCAGGGCCCCGGCATCTCTGGCACCTTCAACGGCTGGACCTACCAGCAGATGACCGACCTCGGCGACGACCTCTACGGCTACGACATCTTCTGGCCTATGGGTTCGCCCCCGATCATGGAGTTCAAGTTCCGCAACGGCCCCGACTGGGAAAACCTCGGCGGCCCCTACGACAACCGTGAGTACGAAGTCGCGCCCGGCGCCACCGAGGACGACTACTTCGCCTACTGGAGCGACGAGGAAGAGTGCCCCTGCGACGAGCAGCCCCTGACCGCCAACCAGCAGGTGATCTTCGGCGTGGACATGCGCCACCAGGATCCCGCGAGCTGGGCCGGCGGCGTCTCCATTCAGGGCAGCCGCACTCCCCTGACCTGGAACGCGGGCGACAACCTGCTGACCGACGTGGACAGCGACAGTGTTTACACCGGCCTGATCACTTTCCCCGCCGGAGAGCTGAACACGGTGGACTACAAGTTCGTCAAGAGCGCCAACGGCACGGACTGGGAGTGGGAGAATGCCCTCCCCGGCAACCGTTTCCTCTGCCTGCCGGACAACGGCTTCATGGTGGCCGACGTGGTCTTCTTCGACGACTATGAGCCGCCCACCTACACCACGGTGCCCATCGACGTGACCTTCCAGGTGGACATGAACTGCCTGGATCCCGGTGCCTACGCCGGAGGCGTTTCAGTGCAGGGCAGTGCGGTTCCCATCGACTGGACGCCGGGCAGCACCCTGATGAGCGACCTCGACGTGGACGGCGTCTACGATGTCATCGTGACCTTCCCGGCCGGCACGCTGCTGGACGTTGAGTACAAGTTCACCCACAGCGCCAACGGGACCGACTGGAACTGGGAGGACGGCATCTCCAACCGGCAGCTCACCCTGGACGACGCCACCCCGGTGGTGGTGCTGGATCCGGTCAACTGGGACGACTGGTACTGCCCTGTGCACCTGGACATCGCCTTCGACGGAGGCAGCCTGATCTTGAGTTGGGAAGCCGTACCCAGTGCGACTTCCTACACGCTGGAGGTCTACGACGAGCCTTATCCCGCTGAAGAAGACGAACCGGTGGATACGGTTGTAGGGACGGAGACGGAAGTAACCTATCCCCTGCCTCCGGACAACCGGTTCTTCCAGGTGAAGTATCACACGCTTCCCTAGCGGAACTTCGGATCGGAATGCCGGACGGGCATTCTGAATCGGTATGACAGCGGTGGCTATTATCAGCGCCGCCCCGCGGAAGCGGGGCGGCGTTTCTCTTTACAGGCAACGAATAATGCCAGGTCGCAAGCTTCCCCTCTCCTCGATACGCTCAATCACTACATTTGAGTCGGGAATTCGTTTCTATCGGTGGAATCCGCCCATGCTCCGTCTTCTGCCCCTCCTGCTGCTGCTTGTATTCAGCGCCTGCAAGCGTGACACGGACCGCCTCCGCGTGACCCTCTGGCACCAGATGGTCCCCGCCGAGCGCGAGATCCTGGGCGGGTTGATCGAGGACTTCGAGCGCGATCATCCGCGGATCGAGGTGCGCGCCCTCTACAAGGAAACGGAGGAGCTGCGCAGCGGTTTCCAGGCAGCCGCGCTGGCCGGCGCCGGGCCCGAGCTGGTCTACGGGCCCTCCGACGTGATCGGCCCCTTCCAGACCATGGGCATCATCCGGGACATGGGACCCTGGTTCGACGAGGCGGCGCGCGACCGCTTCGTGGAAGGCACCCTGACCCTGTTGCCCGCCCTGAAGTCCCGAAATCGAGCGGAGGACGCTGCGGAAGTTTCCGCCGAGGCTGCGGCTGGTGGTGCGGATGACGATCACCTGGAACTGCTGCAGGTGGGCGATCGGGCCGATCGCACTGAAGATGTTCGCATGGAACTGCTGCAAGTGGGCGATCGGATCGGCAACCACCTGGCCCTGGTCTACAATCGCAACTACATCGAGAAAGCGCCGCGCACGACCGCGGAACTGGTGGAGCTGGCGAAGGCCAACACCCTGGACGAGGACGGCGACGGGCGTATCGACCGCTACGGCATCGCCTGGAACTACACCGAGCCCTTCTTCGTGATCCCCTTCCTCACGGGGTACGGTTCCTGGATCTTCAGCGAGGAGGATCCCCGGCGCCCCGAACTGGACACGCCGGAAGCCGTGGCCGCCTACCGCTTCGTGCTCGAACTGCGTGATACACACCACGTGATACCGCGCAACTGCGACTACGAGATGGCCGACGCCATGTTCAAGGAAGGCAAGGCGGCGATGATCATCAACGGCGACTGGAGCTGGGGCGGCGGCGAGGGCTACCTGGCCCGGCCGGAGCTGAACGCCGCCATCGCGCCGCTGCCCGTGGTGGAGTCCACCGGCCTGCCCATGGGGCCCATGGTGGCCACCAAGGGCTATTCGCTCAACGCCAACGCCGGCCCGGAGCAGACCCGTGCGGCCATGGAGCTGGTGCGCTTCCTCACGTCGGTCGAGTCAGAGCGGCGCTTCATGAGCGAACTGAAGACCTTGCCCTCGCGGGTGGAGCTGCTGGACGATCCCCTGCTGACCGAGGACACCACGTTGCGCAATTCCGCGCAGCAGATGCGCAACGGCCGGCCCATGCCGGTCTTCGCCGAGTTGCGCGCCGTCTGGGATTCCATGCGGCCCCACTACCAGGCCCTGCTGGGGGGCAGCGAGAGCCCCGAGGAGGCGGCCGCCGGCATGCAGCGCGACGCCCTGTACAAGATCGAACGGATGAACGAGGTGCTCAAGCCCACGGTCTTCGCCCACGCCTTCAAGGCGCTCTGCCTGCTGCTGATGGCGGGCGCCCTGTTCTGGCAAAGGAAAAGGCTGGCGGAGTTCTTCCACGACTTCAGCCGCAACCGCCTGGCCTACTTGTTCATCCTGCCGGCCTTCCTGGTGATCCTGCTGACCATCGCCTTTCCCTTCTTCTACAACGTTGTGCTCTCGCTCTCCAACATGTCGCTCAACCAGTTCAGAGAGTGGCAGGTGGTGGGCCTGCAGCACTATGTGGACGTCTTCAGGCAGGCGATCTTCTACTCTGTTTTCGTCAAGACCGTGATCTGGACGGTGGTCAACGTGGTCTTCCACGTGAGCATCGGCGTATTCCTGGCCCTGGTGATCAACGGTCCCGTGCGCGGGAAGAGCATCTACCGGGTGCTGCTGATCATTCCCTGGGCGGTGCCCTCCTACATCACGGCGCTGACCTGGCGGGGCATGTTCGATTTCGAATACGGGGCGGTCAACCTGATCATCAGCAAGTACCTGGCCATGCCGCTGGTCAACTGGCTGGGCTCGCCCCTGGAGGCCTTCACGGCCTGCATCCTGACCAACATCTGGCTCGGCTTCCCCTTCATGATGATCGTGGCGCTGGGCGGGCTGCAGGCCATTCCGCAGGAGCTCTACGAGGCGGCCCGCGTGGACGGCGCATCGCGCTGGGTGCAGTTCCGCAGGATCACGATGCCGCTGCTGAAGCCGGTGATGCTGCCCGCGGCCACGCTGGGCACGGTCTGGACCTTCAACAACCTGAACGTGATCTGGCTGGTTTCCAACGGCGGGGAGCCCTCGGACAAGACGCACATCCTGGTCTCCTACGTCTACCGGGCGGTCTTCAACCTGTACCAGTACGGCTACGGGGCGGCGCTGTCCATGGTGATCTTCGGCATTCTGCTGGCCTTCTCGGTGCTGTTTCTGCGGAAGACCAGGGCCACCAGCGCGATATACTAGTCGCTGACGCGGATGCGTTGCACCGCCTCAGCGACTTGCGTTTGCAGCCGTCGCACCGCGATCAGCGGCAGGCGAGATCGCGTCAAGTATCACGCGGAACGCGGCTGAAACGCAAGGGAGACGGGAACTGAACCGCATGATAAAGGGAGTGACCGAATGAAGGAATCCCGCGCCTTGACCGCAATGCGCCACCTGGTGCTGATCTTCTTCTCCCTGATCGCCATCTACCCGGCGCTGAACGTCTTCTCGATCTCGATGCGGCCGGGCGACAAGCTGCGCACCACGGACCTGTCGCTGATTCCCGACGGCGCCGGATTCCACTCGTACATGGAACTCTTCACTACCCAGCCCTTTCTCACTTGGCTGGGGAATTCCCTGCTGGTCTCCCTGGCCGTGACTCTCACCGGGGTGGTGCTGGCGGCCATCGGCGGCTACGCCTTCAGCCGCTTCAACTTCGTGGGCCGCAATTCGGGCATGCTGGCCATCATGACCACCCAGATGTTTCCGGCCACCATGCTATTGCTGCCCCTGTACATCCTGATCGCCAAGCTGCACCTGGTGAATACATTCTTCGGGCTGATGATCCTCTACACGGCCACCGCGCTGCCCTTCTGTCTGTGGCAGATGAAAGGCTTCTACGACACCATACCCGGCTCGCTGGAGGAGGCGGCGCGCATCGACGGCTGCAACCGCTTCCAGGCCTTCTACAGGGTGGTGCTGCCGCTGGCCAGCCCGGCGCTTGTGATCACGGCCCTGTTCAGCTTCATGTCCTCCTGGTCGGAGTACATCGTGGCCGCGCAGGTGCTGCAGGAAACGGAAATGTTCACGTTGCCGCTGGGCCTGAAGAGCTTCCAGGCCAGCATGTCCACGCAGTGGGGGCTCTACGCGGCGGCTTCGATCCTGGTCAGCGTGCCGGTGGTGATCGTCTTCATCTCGCTCAGCCGCTACCTGGTGTCGGGGCTGACGCTCGGGGCGGTTAAGGAATAGAGTAGCTCGGAAAATGCGAGCATGCAGCGGATCCGCCACGTCGGACCGCTGATGCGCGATGAGCTGGTGAATTCGCGTATGTGGTGGAGGTGCTGTGAGGGGGCGCTGATGGTGCTAAGCGTTGAGTGGTCCTGCGAATCCACCGAGTATAACATCATACATCCTCGATAGTCTGCGTACTCCGCATGGAGACGGCCACCAGACATCAATGAATACCTTGTGCTTACACAAGGATTCTTATACTATGCTGTAGCATGGATCGCTCAAAGGTATTAATAGCGTGGGTGGGATCTACCGACCTTCGTGCGCCCACAGAGGAAGGGACTGTAGGTCTAGGTCCGGTTGCTCAGGCTGTGATTGCACGGAATCCCGATGAGGTGGTCCTCCTCTCGAACTTCCCTAAAGAGTCAGTGGAGATGTACGTCCAGTGGCTCGCCGATCGCGTGCCCATTCGCATTCGAGTTGAAGGCCGTGATCTATCAGGGCCAACTGAGTTCGGAGAAATCTACACCTCGGCGGTCGAGGTTCTGGAAAAAGTGCTGCAGGATAATCGAGGATCGGTGGATCTGTCATTCCACCTCAGTCCCGGCACACCCGCCATGGCGGCTGTGTGGATCATCCTCGCCAAGACGCGATTTCCTGCGGAACTTATCGAGTCTTCACGGGACCACGGGATTCGCACAGCGTCGGTCCCGTTCGACATTTCGGCTGATTTCCTCCCAGATCTGCTTAGACGTCCAGACGAGGAGCTGGCGCGGCTGAGCACCGGCCTTCCTCCAGAAGCGCCCGAGTTCGACGAGATCATCCACCGCGGCCGAGTGATGAAGCGCGTTATACTGCTGGCTCGCCGAGTCGCTCTTCGCTCGGTCCCTGTGCTGATAGAGGGCGAGACAGGAACCGGCAAAGAACTGCTCGCCCGCGCGATTCACCGTGCCAGCCCGAGGCGTGAGAAACCCTTCGTTGCTGTTAACTGTGGCGCCATCTCTCCAGAGCTTGTTGAGTCTGAGCTGTTCGGTCACGAGAAGGGAGCGTTTACGGGGGCGACGGTAAGTCGGAAAGGTCACTTCGCCGAGGCAGACAGTGGGACACTGTTTCTTGACGAGGTTGGAGAACTCCCGAAGCCCGCCCAGGTCAAGCTTCTGCGAGCGCTCCAGGAAGGGGAGATACTGGCGGTCGGAAGTTCGCGCAGCCGCACGGTCGACGTTCGGGTGATCGCGGCAACGAATCGATCATTACTTTCCGAGGTCACCGGCGGCGGATTCCGGGAGGATCTCTTCCATCGACTGGCGGTAGCTGTCCTCCTGCTGCCACCGCTGCGAGAACGCCGCGAGGATCTGTCCCGCCTGATCGATCACCTCCTCGCCAAGGTGAATTGCGAGGGGCGGGAGCAGCCGGGTTTTATTGATAAGAAGCTGTCTATTGGTGCAAGAAACCTTCTGCTTCACCATCCTTGGCCAGGCAATGTGCGCGAGCTTCAGAACACTCTCCGGCGTGCGGCGATATGGACACCCGAGGCCACGCTCAGAGTGGAAGAGATCCGTGAAGCCCTCCTCCCGCTAGAGGCTGCAGGGGAAGACCGAATCCTCGGGCGCCCGCTCGGCGAAGGGCTTGATCTACCAGGGCTTCTCGCCACGGTGGCCCGCCACTATCTCGAGCGGGCGCTTGACGACGCCTTGGGCAACAAGACCCGTGCGGCAAAGCTTGTTGGTCTTCCCAGCTACCAGACCCTGACCAACTGGATGAAGCGTTACGGAGTGAAGGCATGACAATGGCATGTGGGTTGCAAATGTCGATCATGCAATGGACGAGGCACATACCATGACCCGGCACGAAAGCGAAGCGGATGCTCGCATTGTGATCGACGAGCTGCTGCGACAGGCCGGCTGGGATCCAGCCGACAAGTCGATGGTCCGAACAGAGGTCCTGGCGGCGGGGTCACGCCCGGATCCCGGCATTGTCGACCGATCAGAGGCTCGACCCTTCGACACCCATGCGCCGGTCTACGACCTCGTCGCCGCGGCCGGCGCATTCGGCGCGGATGCAGCGATTAGACAGCTCCCCGATGAACTGGGCTGGATCGTAGTGCCCGGCCGCGTGCGCCTTACGCGCGATCACTTCGTCGTGCGCGTTGAGGGCCGCTCCATGGAGCCGACGATCCCCGATGGCTCCTGCTGCCTCTTCCGCTTCGATCGTGGGGGCAGTCGCCAGGGGAAGTTCGTCCTCGTGTGGCACCGTGGGTGCACCGATCCAATACTTGGCGGCGAATTCTCGGTCAAGAGGTACACGAGCGCTAAGACTCAGAATCCCGACGGCACCTGGAATCACCGGGAGATCCGGCTTGAACCACTGAATCCCGATCCCTCCTACAGCCCACTCATCTTCTATCCAACTGCAGAGGGCGACATCCGCGTGATTGGCGAGTTCGTCTGCGCTCTGGAAGCCGTCGGGGAGAGTGAGTTCACTCGAGGCCGCGCCGATTACATTCTGTACGACCAGCGGGGTCGTCCGCTGGCTGTAATCGAAGCGAAGAAGAACGCTATCAATCCTTACGTTGCGAAGCAGCAGGCGCTGCCCTATGCGAAGTCTCTCGATGCCCCGTTTATCTTCCTCACCAATGGAGAACTCACTTATTTCTGGGACTATAAGAATGATGACGCGCGGCCGATCACCGGTTTCTTCTCGCGCCGCGACCTCGAGCGACTGGTGGAAATGCGGGCCACTTGCAAACCGCTTGCGACGATTGAGATTCCGGAGTACTACATCCGTCAGGGCGAGACGCGGACCGTGCGCCCCTACCAGGCCGAGGCGATGCGTGCGCTCGACCACGCCCTCGAGCTCGGCAAGCGGCGCT
>CAZMSD010000057.1:0-15120 GCA_964568855.1 uncultured Bacteroidaceae bacterium
CTGATAGCACGCGAGTTTACGGACTGGAGGCCGGTCACTCCATAAGGTCTAGCGGTACTGCACATGGGCGTCTTCATCAGTCTCGCCTGGCGCAACATCTGGCGCAGCCGCAAGCGCAGCCTGATCACCATCTCCTCGATCGTGCTGGCCGTGGTCGTGGCGTTGTTCACGCGCTCCATGCAGCTCGGTTTCTACGAACGCGCCATTCACAACGTGGTCTCGTTCTACACCGGTTACCTGCAGGTCCAGGCTCCCGGGTACCAGGAGCAACCGGGCATCGAGAGGAGTTTCGCCGGCGCCGACACCCTGTCCCGGCTTCTGCGGGAGGTTCCCGGGGTTGCCAGCGTGGTACCGCGCCTGGAGCTCTTCGCCCTGGTCTCCTCGGGCGAACGGACCGAGGGAGCCCTGGTCACGGGAATCGATCCCGCGGCGGAGGACGACATGACTGGCCTGGCCGGCCGGCTGATCGAGGGCCGCTATCTCGAGGCCGGCGACCGGGCGGCGCTGCTTGCTTCCGGGCTGGCCCGGAATCTCGATATGACCGCCGGTGATACGCTGGTGATCCTGGGACAGGGCTATCACGGCGTGACGGCCGCGGCGAAGTACCCCGTGGCCGGCCTGGTCAAGTTTCCTACGCCCGACCTGGATCGCTCCGCCTGCTTCCTGCCGCTCGCCGCCGCCCGGGAGCTGTGCCTGGCGCCCGGGCGTGTCACATCGCTGGCGCTGATGATCTCGGACGAGGACCGGTTGACGGGTCTGCGCCGCGAGCTGGCCGGCCTGCTGGGGAAGGGCCGCGAGGTGCTGACCTGGCGCCAGATGCTGCCCGAGCTGGTGCAGAGCATCGAGGCGGACAACGCGGGCGGGCTGATCATGCTCTTCGTGATCTACATGGTGATCGCCTTCGGCATGCTGGGCACGATCCTGATGATGACGCTGGAGCGCACCCGCGAGTTCGGCATGCTGATGGCCGTGGGCATGAAGCGCCGCAGCCTCTACTTCGTCTCGCTGATCGAGGGCGTGCTGCTCTCCCTGCTGGGGGCGGCGACGGGCCTGCTGTTGGGCCTGCCCGTGATCCTCTACGTTCACGCGCACCCGATACCGATGACCGGCGAGCTGGCCGAGATCATGCTCAACTACGGCTTCGAGCCCGTGTTTCCCATGTCCATCGGGGCGGGCCTGTTTCTCAACCAGACCCTGGCGGTGCTGGCGATCGCGCTCTGCGTTTCGGCCTACCCTTTGATCCGCCTGGCCCGCTTGGTCCCCGTTTCCGCGATGAGAGGCGAGGTGTGAATCGTAGCGATTGTAATACATGGCGGCTGCGCCGCCGAACAAGCTGCAACGGCTGAACGATGCTGCTGTCCATGGCCTGGAGGAACGTCTGGCGCAATCGCCGCCGCAGCGCGGTGATCCTGCTGGCCATCGCCCTGGGGCTCTGGGCCGGACTGGTCACCTGCGCCCTGATGTACGGCATGTCCATGCAGGTGCTCGAACGGGCGATCGAAGACCGCGTGGGACACGTCCAGGTCCACGCCCCGGGCTATCGCGACAGCCCCGAAGCCACGAACCTGATTCCCGCGGGCGGCGAAGTGCTCGCTTCCCTGGAGCGCTCGCCGCACGTCCGGGCGGCCTCGGGACGGCTGAGGATCGACGGCGCCGCCAGCTCGCCCGCCGGTGCGCGCGGGGTGCGGGTGCTGGGCGTGGATCCCGCCGCAGAGAGCGCCGTGCTCAACGTGGCCCGGCACATCACCGAGGGAGGGTTCCTGAGCGCTTCCCGGCGCAACCCGGTTGTGATCGGCGAGCGCCTGGCGCGTAAGCTGGACGTTGAACTGGGAAGCAAGATCGTGTTACAGGGCCAGGGCGCGGGCGGCGACATCGACGGTGGCGCATTCCGCGTGGCCGGCCTCTTCCGCACCGTGAACTCGGAGTTCGACAAGCGCACGGTCTTCGTGCGCCGGGCCGACCTGGCGCGCATCTTCGGCCTGGGAGAAGGCCTGCACCAGATCGTGCTCACCCTGGAGCGACCGGATGAACTTTCCGAGCGCGCCGCGGAACTGGCCGATCTCTTTCCCGGGCTGGACGTGGCCGACTGGCGCCGGCTCGAGCCGGAGCTGTCGCTGATGAACGACGCCTACACCCAGTACCTGCTCGTCTTCCTGGTGATCATCCTGGTGGCGCTGGCCTTCGGGATCACGAACACCATGCTGATGGGCGTGATCGAGAGGGTCAGGGAGTTCGGCGTGATCATCGCCCTGGGCATGAATCACGCGCGGATCTTCCTGATGATCCTGCTGGAGACCCTGCTGCTTACCTTCAGCGGCTGTGCCGCGGGGATCGCAGCCGGATGGCTGACCATCGCCGGACTGGGGCGCAGCGGGCTGGACCTGTCTATCGTCTCGGAAGGACTCGAGGCCTACGGCATGGAGACGATGCTCTATCCGGCGCTGCCCCTGGAAACCTACGTCCAACTCGTCCTTCTGACCGGACTCACGGCCTTCATCGCCGCCTGCTATCCCGGCCTCAAGGCCGCGCGCCTGAATCCCGTGGAGGCGATCAGGACCTATTGAAGCACCCGCAGGAAAGGAAATGGAACCGAGCATGCCAGTCGTGATACAAACCAGGGGACTCACCAGGACCTATTCCGACCACGGCGTGCCCGTCCACGCCCTGAACGAGGTCGATCTGGACGTTGAGCAGGGCGAATTCACCGTGCTGGTGGGCCCTTCCGGTTCGGGGAAGACCACGCTGCTCAACCAGCTCGGCGGTCTTGACGGCCCCACGGCGGGAAAAGTATTGGTGGACGGCGTGGACCTGGGCTCCATGAAGTCCGGGAAGCTGATCGAATTCAGGCTGCACAACATCGGCTTCGTGTTCCAGGCCTTCAACCTGATCCCGGTGCTCACCGCCCGCGAGAACGTGGAGTTCATCATGCTGCTGCAGGGGCGCGATCGGACGGAGCGCGGCCGCAGGGCCGAGGAGCTGCTGGAGCAGGTGGGGCTGGCCGGGATGATGGACCGCCGGCCCCGGGAGCTTTCGGGGGGCCAGCAGCAGAGGGTGGCCGTGGCGCGTTCGCTGGCCTCGCGGCCCCGCTTCGTGCTGGCCGACGAACCCACCGCCAGCCTGGACTCGGCCGCCGCCGCGGACCTCCTGGACATCATGGAGCGCCTCAACGGCGAGCACCGTGTGACATTCCTCTTCTCGACCCACGACCCGCGGGTGGTGCGTCGGGCGCGCCGCGTGATCACGCTGCAGGACGGACGCGTGACCGGCGACGAGCGGACAGCCGGGTGATGCACGTTTTCCCGGCGGCGGCGGCGATCGCCCTGCTTTGCACAAGCGTTCCACGGGCGGCGCCGGGCGCGGATCTCGACCTGCGGGGATCCCTGCGGAACTCGCTGCTGTCCTGGCATCCGGCCCTGCCTGAAGGCGGGAATGCGGGGAAGGCCAGCACCGACGACCTGTTGAATCTCAGGCAGCAGCTGCGGCTCTATTCCACCGGGTTGCTGAGTCTCGGGCTGGACCTAGAGATCCTGGCGGCTGCGGGAGAGTCCGCCCCGCAGCTCCTGCAGAACGCGGGAGGCGGTTCAGTCGGAGAGCGACTGCTCGACCTGGACCTCACGCTCGTCGAGCGGGACAACTTCGTGTTACAAAGCCTACTGGACCGCGCCTGGGTCGACTTCTGCACGGAGAACATGCAGCTCACGGCGGGCCGCCAGCGGATCGCCTGGGGCACATGCCTGGTCTGGAATCCCTCGGACATTTTCAATCCCGGCAGTCCGCTGGACTTCGACGACCTGGAGCGTCCGGGGACGGACGCGCTGCGCCTCCAGCTCTACACGGGACCGGTCAGCACCTTCGAGGGAACGGTGGCCCCGGGGCGCCGGGCAGGGGAGACCGTCGCCGCGCTCAAGCTGGGCCTGCATCGCTGGAACACGGATTGGCGGCTCATCGCTGGACGCCGTGCGAACGGGGCGCTGGCGGGTTTTTCCTGGGCCGGCCAGCTGCTCGAGGGCGGCCTGCGCGGCGAGCTGCTGCTGTCGATCCCGCGCCGGGGGTCCTTCGACGGTGACGACGCCGCCTGCCTGAACGGCGCCCTGTCGGCGGACTACACCTTCGCAGGCGGCCTGTATCTCCATGCCGAGGCCCTCTACAACCAGAGCGGCGCGCCGGGGAAGGCCGGCGGCGCCTGGCTGGAGAACGCGCTGGAGCGCAAGCTGCTTTCGGCGGCCCGCTGGAATCTCTTCGCCGAGGCCGTTCAGCGCCTCAACCCGTTGCTGAACGGCAGCCTGGGAGGAATCTTCAATCCCGGCGACCGCTCCTGGCATCTGGGTCCCAGCCTGGCCTGGTCCGCGCTGGAAAATCTGGACATCACGCTCTATTCCATGCTCTTCGGGGGAAGGGCGGGCAGCGAATTCGGCGACGCGGGGGGCCTGCACCTGCTGAGGCTGCAATGGTCCTGGTAGGCCGGCGGCCTTAAAAAGGAGCGGTCTGGAATCCGGGCTCGCCCGGTGCTTCGACTCAGGTCTGACCGATGCTTTGAGGAACGTGGAGGCGGCGCGATGGCGGCTCAGGGGAATTCCACAGGCGGCCGCCAATCCTGAGCAGCGGCGGGCCGGTTCTGCAGGAGCTGCTCGATCTCCTCGATTATGCCGGGCCCGAGCCTGTCCACGACCTCGAGCGCCCCCAGGTTCTCGCGCAACTGCTCGGGCTTCGAGGCGCCGGTGATCACGGTGCTGACCAGCGGATTCTTCAGGCACCAGGCGATGGCCAGCTGCGCCAGGCTGCAGTCCAGTCGCCGCGCCAATGGTTCAAGATGGCGCACCACTTCCAGCCGCCGCCGGCCCTCATCGCTTTCCAGCCGTTCACGCAGCCAGGTCAGGGATTCCAGTTCCATCCGCGTCCCGCCGGGCAGGCCCTGGTTGTACTTGCCCGTCAGCAGTCCGCTGGCCAGGGGACTCCAGATCGTGGTTCCCAGGCCGATCTCGCCGTACAGCGGCAGGTACTCGCGCTCAACACGGTCGCGCTGGAACATGTGATACTCGGGCTGCTCCATCGTCGGCGGCGTCAGGTGCTCGCGCCGGGCGAATTCCCAGGCTCGGCGGATCTCCTCGGCGCTCCACTCGCTGGTGCCCCAGTAGAAGGCCAGGCCGCGGTCCACCACGTGATGCATGGCCCGGACGGTCTCCTCGACGGGCGTGCGCAAGTCCGGCCGGTGGCAGAAGACCAGGTCCACGTATTCCATCTGCAGCCGGTCGAGCGAGTCCCGCAGCCCCTCCACGACGTGCTTGCGGGACAGGCCGCACTGGTTGGGGCCCCGGCCGCCCCAGAAGATCTTGGTGGAGATCACCAGGTCCGAGCGCTTCCAGCCGCCCCGGCGGATCGCCTCGCCCATGATCTCTTCCGCCCGGCCGTCGGCGTATGCTTCGGCGTTGTCGAAGAAGTTGACGCCCGCTTCGACGGCGATCCGCATGCACTCCAGGGCCCCCTCGACGCCGTACTGCTCGCCGAAGGTCACCCAGGCTCCGAACGAGAGCGCCGACAACCTGAGGCCTGAACTCCCGAGATGGCGATACTCCATGGGTTCCTCGCTGCTACTTGATCAACAGGGCCTTGCGGGTCGCGGCCGACTGGTCCGTGCGCAGCGTGTAGAGGTAGACCCCGCTCGCGTGTCGCGACGCGTCCCAGCTGACGCTGTGCCGGCCGGCTCCGCGGATCCCCAGATCGATCCGCTCCACCTGCTCACCTAAAACGTTGTGTATCACGAGTTCCGCCCTGGACAGCGCCGGCTGCGCCCAGCGGATGGTGGTCACCGGGTTGAAGGGATTGGGGTGGTTATGGGACAATTCGAACTGCAGCGGACGATTCTCGGCCACGCCCGAGTTGAGGTCCTCCACGGTCAATTCGTAGGCGGCCGTCTCGCCGGGCGCCCAGTAGTCGGCCACGATGTAGTAGTCGCCGGCCGGCAGCTCCTCGCCCGGCCCGTGCTCGTCGGCGGCCGCCCCGCAGGTGGTCTCCGGATGCGCGCAGTCGCCCATCAGCAGGATCACCTCGTCGGCGTTGGCCTCACCCTGGTGCGTGATCCGGATGTCCGTCTCCTGAACCAGCACCAGCAGGAAGACCTCGTCCAGGCCCAGCGAGCTGATCTCACCCGGGCAGCCGGCGCCGTCGTGGTGACTCGCCGAGGGCGCGGGGCGCTCCGCGTAGTAGACGTCCACGAGCTCTCCCGCCTCCACCAGGTCGTCGCAGGGGCCGGCTTCCCCGCAGGCGGCGAGGTTCATGGTCAGGCTGTAGTTCTGCTCCAGGGGCACGCCGTTGAAGTCGTTGTGCCCGATCACCAGGAAGTACTCCCCGGGCTCCAGGCATTCCAGCGTCATGCTCTCCGCGTGACACGTGGGCCAGCTGTCCACGGCTCCCAGGACTTCGCCCTCCGGGTCGAAATCGGTGATGAACAGGATCGCGTCGAACTCGTCCACTTCGGCCTGGACCTCCACGTCCAGGATGCCCTGGGTCGTGAAACGGAACCAGTCCATGTCGCGCTGGCCGTCATCGGCCCAGGCCGTGCCGCAGACCGTCTCGCCGGAGGCGATCTCGCCGTAACTGGCGTTGGGCGGGTCGGCGTTCCAGCCCTCGTTGGGCTCCTCTTCGGGCGTTCCCTCGCACTGGACCGGCTCGTGTCCCTCGCAGGGATCTCCCAGGCAGGTCAGGATCAGGGCGTAGTCCTGCTCCTCGGGCACGCCCTCGAAGTCGTTGTGCGCGATCACCACGAAGTAGGTTCCCGGATCCAGGTCCAGCGAAAGGTTCTCGGGCACGCAGGTGGGCGCCGAGTCCGAACTGCCGATCACCGATCCCTCGGGATCGTACTCGGTCACCATCAGCACGCAGTTGAATTCCTCGATCTCGGTGTCGATCTCGATCTCCCCGCCCCAGTGATCCAGGCGGAACCAGTCCATGTCGCGTTCGCCGCCCTCCGCCCAGACGCTGCCGCAGATCGTGTCTCCGCAGCCGATGTAGCCGTAGTTGTCGTTGGGCGGATCGGCGTTCCAGCCCTCGTTGGGTTCGCTTTCCGGAGTGCCGTCGCACTCCACCGGTTCCAGGCCGACGCAGGGATCGTCGCCACAGCTGATAGTCAGCCCGTAATCGCCCTCCGAACTGGAGTATCCCTCCACCACCAGCCAGTACAGGCCCGCCGCCAGGTCCAGGTCCTCGAGCCAGGAGGGCTCGTAGGGTGCGCTGTCCAGGTCGCAGTAGTCCCAGGGCCCGTCGTCGTCGTAATACAACTGAACCGCCTCGGGGTCCGCCGGGCAGGTGTCGAAGAGCCGGAGATAGGTGTCGTAGTTGGTGCTGGAGGAACAGAGGTGGACATTGACCGTGCTCGACTCGGGAACCTCGAAGTTGTAGATCACGTCGCCCGCAGGATTGCCCACGATGTTCGGCGCGCCCACGTTGCTGCCGAAGAGGTCGTTCTCCCAGCAGCTCACTTCGATGGCCTCCTCGCAGGGATCGGGGCACTCGGCGACCTCGCAGCTCAGGCTGAGCGCGTATCCCTGTTCGTCGGGGACTCCGGTGCTGGAGAAGTGGTTCACGCGCAGGTAATACGTTCCCGCGGGGACGCAGTCGGAGACCAGCACCTCTTCGCTGCACCAGCCTGCCTGGTCCACGGATTCGAGCTGATTGAAGTTGCCGGAGAACAGCGACAGTTGCGGGTTCAGCAGCTCCGGCTCGCAGCTGGCCGTCAGCACGCCGTCCTCGAGCAGCACGATTTCGAACCAGTCCATGTCCCAGGTTACGCCGTCGGCGAGCAGGCCGCCGCAGATGGTGTCCTCGCAGTCGATGTCGTCGAACGTGCCGTCGCCGCCGAACTCGGGCGGACCGTTGTTGGGTTCCTCCTCGGGGATCCCGTCGCACTCGATCGGCTCGCAGGCGGACTGCAGCTCGGCGATCAGCCGGAAGGTGCCCTCGTTGGCGCTCCAGCCGGATACCACCAGGTGGTAGTCGCCCGCTCCCAGCACATGGCTGAAGTCCGAGGCCCAGGAGACCACGGGGCAGTCGAAGGGCCCGTCGTTGTAGGCGATCTGCAGCGCGCCTTCGCAGGGATTCCCGTCGAAGATGTACATGTCCACGTCGTAGTCGGTGCCCTCCTGGCAGGCGCTGAAGTAATACTCGCCGTCGGTGTCCACGTGGAAATCGAAGCCCACCTCGCCGGCCGTGCTGCCCAGGATGTCGGGGGCTCCCAGGGTGGATCCCGTGCCGTCGTGGGGCAGCACGATCTCGGTGATCGCGGCGCCGTACTCCACGCAGGCGTGCTCGCAGGGCGAGCACTCGATCGTCAGGGCGTAGGCCTGCTCGTCGGGCACGCCCTCGAAATCGCTGTGCGACACGTACACGTAGTACGTACCGGGCAGCAGGCACTCTGTGAGCAGTTCCTCGCCTTCGCAGACGGCGTTGTTGTCCGCCAAGCCCACCCAGTTGTAGGCGGCGTCGTAGAGCCAGAGGATCGGATCGAAGAGCTCCACCTCGACGTAAGCTGTGATTACCGCCGTGGTGTCGGTGCTGAACTCGAACCAGTCCATGTCGCGCAGTCCGCCGTCGGCCCAGACAGTGCCGCAGACGGTCTCGCCGCACTCCATGGATCCCAGCGTTCCATCGCCTCCGAATTCCTCCGGCCCGTTGTTGGGCTCCTCTTCAGGCGTGCCGCTGCAATCAAGCGGATCGCAGACGAATTCGTCGACTTCGAGCGTGTACTCGCCTGTCGATGAACCGTAACCGTCCACCACGATCCAGTAGGAGCCCGCCGGCAGGCTGCAGTAGACCATGGACTGCAGGCCGCACTCGTCGTCGTTGCCGGTGGCCAGGTCGGTCAACTGGGGTTGTTCGCCCGTGTCGACAAAAATGCCGGTCGCCGTGTCGTAAGAACTTTCGCAGAGGTCGACCTGGATCACGGTTTCCTCCGCGAGTTCCAGGTGATACCAGGCGTCCGCGGCCTGCCCGGAGACGCTGAACATCCAGCCCTGCCAGGGGCAGATCCACTCGGCGGGTTCCTGGTAGGGGCCCAGGGCGTTGCTGAGGCCGTTGGTGGTGCCCGAGTGCGAATAGGGAAGTTCCTCGATTTCGATGGCGGTCTGCCAGTCGTTGTTGCCGGCGGGCGGTTCCTGGAATTCGACCGTGATCACGTAGTCGCCCTCGTTGGTCGAGAATCCGTCCACCACGATGTAATACGTGTTGCCCTCGACGATCGGAATGTAATCCAGCCCGCTCTGCAGTCCGCAATAGTCGTCGTTGCAGTCCATCAGCCAGGGCGGGTCCGCGTCGTTGAGTTCCCAGATGTGCAGCCGCGTGTCGTAGAAGGAGCCGCAGAGGTCGGCCCGGATCATGGTGTCCATGGGTGCGACGTAGCTGTAGACCACGTCCGGAGAGGTGTCGAAATCGCACTGGTAGTCGTCCGCGTAGCCGACGGTGGTGCCCGAATCGTTGTAGGGCAGCGCGTCGATCACCGTGGCTTCCTCGAAGGTCTCGCCCCCCTGACGATTGCGTCCCGGTCCCGGCGGATCGGGCGAGGCCCGCCAGGCTTCCCGCAGCTCCCGTGGCACTTCTTCGCCGCGTTTCTTGAGCAGCAGGATCTGCTCCTCAAGCGGAAGGTCGTCTATCTTAGGCGCCGCTTTCTGCGAGTGCGGAGCGCTTCTCGGTGCCGCCGGCTCCCTCTTGCGAAGACGATCCGATTCCCTTCCGTCTGTGCGGGACACTCCTGCGCGGCGAGAGGGTTCGACGGTTTTCGAAGCGAGTCCGGGGTCAGCACGGAAGGCGCCGGGATCCATCGGCGGAGTTGCTTCCGGCAGGGCTTTCCCGGCCGCGGGATCGGTGTTCAACACGGTGGGCCGGGGAATGGAATTCTGGGTGTCACTTGTCCTGAGCGCACCCTGAGGCAGGCTGGCGAAACAGGGCCGGGCCAGTCCTAAGAGCAGGATGACGGGCAGCAGCTTCCTGAACATGATCGACTCCACTGTGTTCATGAGTGCTTTCGCGGCGAGGCGGGCGAACCGTATTTTTAAATGGTACCAGTTGGAATCCAGAGCGGCCAGAGAAAAGCAGGCGCTTCAGCTCTCGCGGGCGGTCGAGATGCAGAAATGAACCAGGGCTGGCAGGACGAGCAGCAGCGGCAGGAAGGAGACCAGAATCTCGGCCGCCTGGGCGGCGTGGGCGTTTCCGGGCAGCAGGCTGCCGGCGAGGAGATCCGCGACCCGGGTCTGCAGCTGGGCGACGGGATCCTCGAAGACCTCGACCAGACCGGGCAGGTTCCATCCCGCGGGTGCGAAACGGTTCAGCAGCCAGCCCAGGCCGGCGCCCGCGGCCAGAAGAACCAGGAGCTGCGGGATATGTTTACTCAGGAAAGGGGCGAACCCGCGGTTCCGAGTGCGCTCGGTTCTTAGGGCGAGCAGCACCGCCTCCCGAAAGCCATCCGGCGCCCGCAGCAGCGACTGTGGTCCGAGGAGCTCGCGGAACTCTTCCTCGAATTCGAGCCTTCCTTTGCCCCGGCCTGACTCTCCGGCAGCTTCCTTCCAACTCATCGCAGTTCCCCGCTGGTTCCCACGGCTGGCTTCAGCTGTTCCGCCCGCTTTCTCATGTCCGCCACGGCCCGGTGCAGGCCGACTTTCACCGAACTCATGCTGCGGCCCGTGACTTCCACCAGCTCGCGGTAGCTCAGGCCCTGCATGAATCTCAACAGCACCAGGCTGCGCTGCGCGGGCGTCAGGCCGTCCAGCAGGCGGCGGATCAGGTCCTCGCGCTCGAGTTCCTCGCCGCGCGCTTCCTCAGTCGCGGCGAGCCGGTCCTCGAATTCCTCAACCCTTAGATGGAACCCGCCGCGCCGTTCCCTGCGCAGCAGTTCCGTGCAGCAGCGGATGGCGATGCGCCAGATCCAGGTCCGCGGGCTGGAATCGCCGCGAAAGTCCGGCAGAGCGCGCCAGACGCGGATGAAGGTTTCCTGGGCCGCGTCCCGGCCCAGTTCGGCGTCGCCCGTGATGCGCGTGCAGAGCGTGTAGACAATGTCCTCGTGCCCCTCGAGCAGCTCCCGGAAGCGCTCATCCTGCGAGGCCTGCTGCGCTTTCGACGACGACGGCCGGTTTCCTGAATCGCTGTTGCGGCCTGCTTTCATCCTTGTTGATTGGAGTCTTCTATAAGGAGAATGTTACAGGCTCCGGTGCATCCGTCTCGTGGAAGTGAGAAACACTCGGCCTAAACCCTCGGTGAGATGCGCTCCGCTGAAGATGTAACAATTCCGGTCCTGTGGAACTCCAATCCATAAGTGAGCAGACAGCAGAGGTTCTCAAACTGGGAGAGATCGATGTCGGTAACTGAGATGGTCCCGGTCATCACGGTAACCATGATGGTTCTCGGCCTGGGCCTGGCCGCGATGTATTACGCGTTCCGCGTTCGCGACCTGGCGCACCGGGAAAGAATCAGAGCGCTGGATCTCGGTCTTCCGCTGCCCCCGACGGTCACCTTGCGGCGTACGGGCAATCCTTTCGTCATGCCGCTGGTGCTGCTGGGCGCGGGGGTGGCGTTCACGGTCATGTTCCTCGCCTTCGGCATGGTGGAGGAGGAGCCCCTGGGTTTCGGTCTGCTGTTCCTCTTCGTCGGCCTGGGCTGGCTGCTGGCCCTGCGTCTCAACCGGGACAACCGGCGACGGGCGGAAGAGCAGGCGCAAGAGGAAAACCGCTTGTACGCCGAGACGATCCAGCGCGTGGCGGGGCCGGCGGCCGAGAATGGCGGAGAAACGGAATCGCCCGTTCCCCGGCCGGAATCCGAAGAGTTCTGAACAGCCTGGGAACAGGCCCGAAACGTCCCGCAAATCAGGCGATTCGCGGCCGATATCCCTCTGCGGGCCTGTTATTCGTTGAAGCGGCCCGACAAGACTGCTATTATCTGTTGATAAGTGAAGTAGCCGTTTCAACCTTGCAGCAGCGAAGAGCGACCTTGTGAGCAGGGACGGGAAAGCGGATCCCGAGTCCCGGGATGCCCGCCTTGAGGAGCGCCGTCTCGAGTCACGGCTGGTCTTTGACGGCCGCCTGTTCCAGGTTTTTCAGGACGAAGTGGGTCTGCCCGACGGCAGCCGGGCCGGCCGCGAGTGGATCCGCCATCGCGGCGCGGTCTTCATCCTGGCCCACCTGAAAAACAGCGACGAGCTGCTCTTCGTGAGACAGTACCGCTACCCGGTCGGCCGGGTGCTGCTGGAGCTTCCGGCGGGCAAGCTCGATTCCGGCGAAGATCCGGAAGACTGTGCCCGGCGCGAACTCGAGGAGGAGACCGGCTTCAGGGCCGGAGCCCTTGAGTGGATCCAGACCCTCCATCCCTGCGTGGGCTACTCGGACGAGCGCCTGCATTTCTACTTCACCGACGATCTCAGGCGGGGCGAGTTCCGGCCCGACCGGGGCGAATTCCTCGAACGCGTGACACTCGACATGCCCGAAGTGCGGCGCCTGCTTTCGGAGGGCAGTCTGTGGGACGCGAAGACGGCTTTCGGCGTGGCCTGGTTCCTGGCCCGCCGGGCATCTCGTGATACAGGATGAGTTGCGTGAAGAAACGCTGGCTGATAGCGGAAACCGACCGTTCGGAGCCGGTGGTGGCCCGGCTGAGGCGACTGCGGGGGCTGGACGACGGCGCTCCGGAAACGCTGCACGACCCCTTCCTGATGCGCGGCATGGATCGCGCGGTTCAGCGCCTGCGCTCGGCCCTGGAATGCAGGGAGCGGATCACGGTCTTCGGCGACTACGACGCCGACGGCGTCACCGGCACGGCCCTGATGATCGACTGGCTGAGAAGCCGCCGGGCCAGGGCCAGCTACCTGCTGCCGCACCGCATCCGCGACGGCTACGGCCTGCAGGCGGCCCACGTCGAGCGCGTGATTCAGAAGGGAACCGACCTCCTGGTCACCGTGGACAACGGAATCTCGGCGCAGGAAGCGCTGGGAGCAGCCGCGCGGGCGGGGCTGGACGTGATCGTGGTGGATCACCACCACCAGACCGGCGAGTTGCCTCCCGCCGTGGCGGTCCTTAATCCCAAGCGTCATGACTGCGAATACCCCTTCAAGGAGCTGGCGGCGGTGGGCGTGGCCTACAAGCTGCTCCAGGCCCTGGACGGCAAGCCCGGCGAGGACGCGCTGGACCTGGTGGCGCTGGGAACGGTGGCGGACCTGGTGCCCCTGCGGGGCGAGAACCGGGTCCTGGTCCGGGGCGGGCTGGTTCGCCTGAACAACGGAGCGCGTCCCGGGATTATGGCGCTCAAGGAAGTCTGCCGCGGCCAGCGCGGTCCGGTGAGCAGCCGGACCATCGGCTGGCAGTTCGGTCCGCGGATCAACTGCGCGGGGCGCCTGGCGGAGGCCGACCTGGCGCTCGAACTGCTATTGGCCAGCGAGCTGGGGCGGGCGCGCGAGATCGCCGGACGCCTGGACCAGCTCAACAGCATGCGCCAGGAGATCCAGCGCAACGCCATCCGACAGACGGAACACGCGCTGAAGGAAGCCGCCGAGCTGCACCGCATCATCATCGTCATCGGCGAGGACTGGCACCTGGGAGTGGTGGGACTGATCGCGGGCAAGATCGCCGGCGACTACAACCGCCCGGCCATGGCCCTCACGCGGGTGCTGGGGGACGGCCTGCTCAAGGGCAGCGCGCGGAGCGTGCCCGGTTTCAATATCACCTCCGCCATCGCCGAGTTCCAGCACCTGCTGGTGGAATTCGGCGGGCACAGCGAGGCCGCCGGCCTGTCCATCCGCGAGGAACACCTGCAGGATTTCGTGAACGGGATTACGGCCCTGGCCAATCGCCGGATCGAGGAAGATCCCGTGGTGGAACTGCGGATCGACACCGAAGTCGATGCCGGCGAGATCGATTTCGAGCTCTTGCACGGGCTCGAGGAACTCGCCCCCTTCGGCTCGGGCAACCCGCGTCCGGTCTTTATCCTCCGCGATTGCCGCCTGGTGCGGAAGTTCAGCATGAGCCAGGGCCGGCACCTGAAGCTCTGGATCGAGAACGGCAACGTGCCGCTGGAAGCCGTCTGGTGGGATGGCGGCGGCGAGGGCCGCGGACTGCAGTACGGCGACCGCCTGGACCTGGCCTTCGAGCTGCAGCTGAATCACTGGAACGGCAAGGACATGATCCAGCTCGTGCTCCAGGATCTGCGCCCCACCGGAACTCCCGGCTCGGAACCCGCCTCTTAGCGCCGCGGTGCCGAGATGGACCAATCCCCAAGTCTTCAGCAGCGTTTTATCGAAGCCTGCCGTTTCGACCGCGGCCTGGCCGCCAACACGCTCGAGGCCTACGCCCGGGATCTCCGGCGTTACAACGAAATCCTGCAGCAGCTCGGTCACAATCCCCGGACAGTGGACCTGGCGGGGATCGGCGAGTGTATCACGCTGGCCGCGGAACAGGGACTCGCCGCCCGCAGCCTGGCGCGGGCCGTGAGCGTGATCCGAGGATTCCACGCCTGGCTGGCGGCGGAGGGAATCCGCGAGGACGATCCCACGCGGCTGCTGGAAGCGCCCCGCCTGGACCGGAGCCTGCCGAGGACGCTGAGCGTGGCTGAGCTGGAACGACTCCTGGACCCGCCCCTGCCGGAAACGGATCGGCGGCCCCTGAGGCGCTGGCTGGCCCTGCGGGACCGGGCCGCCCTGGAATGCGCCTACGGGGCTGGCCTGCGCGTATCGGAGCTGGTGGGACTCGAGTTCCAGAACCTCAAGCCCGATGAAGGGCTGATCCGCGTGTTCGGCAAGGGCGCCCGCGAGCGGATCGTGCCCCTGGGCGCGCCAGGCTGGAAAGCTCTCGAAGAATACATCGCGGAGGCGAGGCCCGCGCTGCTCGGTCGGGCCCGGGATCCCAGGCGGAGGCGGGAGGCGGCGGGCCGCGTGCTGCTCAACCACCTGGGCGGCGGGCTCAACCGGATGGGCTTCTGGAGGATCCTGCGGCGCAACCTCGAGGCCGCCGGACTCTCAACCGAGTATCACCCGCACAGCCTGCGACATTCCTTCGCCACCCATTTACTGGAGGGCGGCGCCTCGCTGCGCGCGGTGCAGGAGATGCTGGGCCACTCCGACATCACCACCACCCGGATCTACACCCACGTGGACCGGGA
>CAZMSD010000058.1:0-14178 GCA_964568855.1 uncultured Bacteroidaceae bacterium
GGTCAGGGTGGCCGGAGTCACATAACCAAGTCTCCGGAGAATCCGGGGCGGTTCAGCCTATGGATATGAACTACTGGACCTGGATCATAGTTACAGTCAAATCACCTTCACTGACGGCACATTTGCACTTGTGCCTGTTCTCGGTGGCACCTACGCCGGTCAATCCAGCGCAAACCATCCCGTGAGTCTGGTCACATGGTATGGCGCAGCCTGCTATTGCGACTGGATCAGCATGGTCGAAGGCCTGCAACCATTCTACGAAGGCGATTGGGACCAGTATCCCGGGCATGATCCATATTCGGCAGAAGGGTACCGCTTGCCTACTGAGGCGGAGTGGGAATATGCGGCACGCTTTGATGACGGTCGAATATGGCCCTGGGGTGATACCCCACCGGACTGCAATTATGCCAACATTTTGGGTTGTGTTGGATGGTCAAGCCCTGTCGGATCATATCCATTGGGCGCCAGCGCATTGGGCATAATGGATATTGCTGGCAATCTCTGGGAATGGGTTGGTGATTGGGGTGGAGCATATGACAGCGAACCTCAGGTAGATCCTCATGGTCCAGCCGCCGGTGATGAACGTGTGAATAGGGGAGGTGCCTTTGGGAGTGTGGGTGATTATGCGCGGTCCTGCTACCGACAAGATCAACTCCCGACAATGCCTGACCACGGTAAGACTTTCCGAGTTTGCAGAACAGCAACGCCCTAGTGTGATACAGTGGAATTGGTGTTGTTCGATGCCGGAGATGAAGGAAGGGTTCCATGGCCATGCCGCGGGACCCCGATCCTTTATGTGGTGGGTTATCTCTTCCCCTTGGATCCGCGATTCCCAAGTCGCTAATTAATTTCGTTAAGCGGACACCGGCGAGCATCACCTGCAGAGAGGGAGCATAAGATGTATCACAAGTCTCTCTTCACCATCGCGGCGCTGCTGGCCCTGAGCGCCGTCTGTTCAGCCGACTTCGAGATCCTCACCTTCGACCACGAGTTCCAGAACGCGGACCACCGCAACGTTGACCGCAGCTTCCTGTTCCCCGACACCACGCAGAGCTTCGAGCGGATCTACATGTACTACAGGATCTCCTGCCCCACGGCGCCGGGCGACTGCGACCCCTGGGACCGGCTGGGCCACATCTCGGCCCTGCGCGACGTCGACGGCGAGACCGAAGCCCTGGAGATCGCCCGGGTGGTCACGCCCTACGACATCACGGGAAGCTGGGGCGGCCCCTACGGCACGGGCCCCGATTCCTGCACCTTCGAATTCGACGTGACCGATTACCAGTCCGTGCTGCGCGACAGCGTGACCTTCCGCAGCTATATCGACACCTGGATCTGGGGCGACGAGGGCTGGCTGATCACCGTGACCTTCGAGTTCATCGAGGGCCTTGCAGATCCCGAGCCCTACAGGGTGGAGCGGATCTGGAACGCGGGCTGGGTGGAGTACGGCAACCCGGAAAATCCCTGGAGCGAACAGCTCCCGCCGGCCTGGGTCTCCATGGACGACGAGGCCGAGGCGGCCGTGCTGCGCATCTTCACCACCGGGCACGGCCAGGGCAACACGGACAACGCGGCGGAATTCTCGTACAAGCAGCACAACGTGCTGGTGGGCGTCGAGATGTTCTCGCACTTCCTCTGGCGCGACGACTGCAATACCAACCCCTGCAGCGGGCAGGGAGGCACCTGGTGGTACGACCGGGCCGGCTGGTGTCCCGGGGCGGGAGCCTATCCCTGGGACCTGCAGGTGGACTTCACGCCCGGCGAGGAGCTCTTCGTGGATTACTGGGCGGAGGGTTACACCAACGAGTGCCGTCCCAACAACCCGGACTGCGTGGACGGCGCCACCTGCCCCGACTGCGACTACAACTACGAAGGCCACACGCAGCCGGGCTACGTGACACAGGGACAGATGATCTACTACCGCGCCCCGCAGGTGAGCGTGGACCGGCATCCTGCCGGGCCGGCGGGCTTCGTGCTCGGGCCCAACGCCCCCAATCCCTTCAATCCTCTGACGGTCATCCGCTACGAGCTGGAACGCTCCGGCCGCGTGCGACTCGAGGTCCGCGACCTGGGCGGCCGCGAGGTGGCCGTCCTGGCGGAGGGTCTCGCCCTGGCCGGAAAGCACGAGGTTGTTTTCGACGCCCGGGGACTGTCCTCCGGTGTCTACTTCTACACGCTGCAGGTGGAAGGACGCAGCCGGAGCCGCAAGATGCTGTTCCTGAAGTAGGATCCCGGCAAAGACCGGGAATCCGAGGGTATCACTCAATGCAAGGGCCCCGCCTTCCGGCGGGGCCCTTTTTCTCCACCCGGCAACCCTCGCCCGCGGGCGGAAGGTCGCCGATTTGTCTCACGTGGTTCAGCGTACCAGCAGCAGCTTGCTGCTGGCATTCCCCGCCCGCGTCTCGAGCACCGCGACGTAGACGCCCGTGGAGGCCGTCCCGGCGTTCCAGCTCATGCTGTGGCGGCCCGGGGGCAGGAAACCGTCGTGGATCGTATCCACGAGCTGTCCCTGGATATTGTAGACGGCCAGGTGCGCCTGACCGGCATCGGGCAGCGTGAACTCGAGGGTCGTGCTGGGGTTGAAGGGATTGGGACGGGCGCTCAGATCCAGCCCGGCGGGCAGCAGCTGAGTTCCTTCCACGCCGGTGTAGGCATAATCGACGAAGGCGCGGATATAGTAGTTGCCCGGGAAGCCGGCGTCGGACAGCGGGAACCAGTCCAGCGGATCGCCCGTGCCCACCAGGGTGCGACCCTCGAAGAAGTAACCGTCCTCGTCGAGCCCGCAGAAGTTGCCCTGGGAAACCAGTCCGGCGATGAAAGGCTCGTCGAGCTCCGGCCACTCGTCCAGGGTCACTTCCTCGAAATCGCCGCCGGCGAAGTCGAAGGTGATGGGCGTGATCAGGTCCGCGTCCGGCATGCCGTCGTCGCCCACGCTCCAGACGTGGATTTCGACGCCGTTCTCGGCGTTGGCCATGAAAATCTCGAGGCTGTAGAGCGTCACGGGGTAGTAGCCCGGATCATAGAGCACGCCGCCGGCCCACTCGGCCGCCGCCACACCCACCGAATTCTCCACGGAGTGGTCGTCCACGCGCATCCAGACCGGGGCACCGGCCTCCAGCTCGAACTCCTGCGTTTCGGACTCGTTCTGGTTCTCCGAGAAGTCGACGGCGGTGACGTAATACGTGATGATGTCGCCGTTCTCGAAGTAGGGCATAGTCCCGGTCCACGTGTCGCCTTCGGAGTTGACCATTTCCACTTCAGCCCAGTCCTCGGCGTTCACGCGGTAATGCATGGTCGCCGTCTGCACCGTCGAGGGATCCACGATCTCAGCTTCGATCACGAGCTGCTCGCCGATCTCCAGGTGATAATAATGCGGCACCAGGGTGATCTCCGGGCCGTGGATATCCGAGTCGGCGGTGTAGACGAGCACGTCGTCGACTCCCCAGCCGTAGGCCCAGTTGCCCTCGTCCCAGTAGTGGAAGCCCAGCTCGAGGTAATCCTGCCCCGCATAGTCGGAGAGGTCCACCGTCACCAGCTCCCAGTCGTCGTTCTGCTCGGCGCTGAAGACGGTCACCCAGTCGCCGCCGCCCTGGCGGATGGCCACTTCGCCCCAGCCCTCGTAGGAACCGCTGCCGGGCACGAAGAAACTCTCGTAATCGAGGAAGACGAACATGGCGTCCGTGAAATCCAGGTAGGGCGTGATCAGCCAGTCGTCCATGGTGACGCCTTCGCCGGCCATGTCGCTGTTGATCCAGGCGAAATCGGTGTGCTCGGGAAAGGGCATGTACTGGCTGCTGGCGTCGGTGGCGTCGCCCACGTCCCAGCCGGGCGAATCCGGTGCGGTTTCGGTGCTCCATTCGACGGGCATGCCGCTCTCGAAGTCCTCCGTCAGAAGATCCTCGTCCGTCTGCTGACCAAGGTCCTTCTGGACGCGCAGGTTCATGTCCGGCCGCTGCCAGCCCAGCGGGTGATCCTTGTGAGCGGCGAATGCGCTCCCCGCCACGCAGAGAACGCTGAGTGCAAGACCGCCCGCAAGAAGGCGCTTGAAATCAGGCTTCATTTACTTCTCCTTTGGTGATGGATTATCGTTTCGTTCAGGTTTCGCAGTGTATTTCGTCCTACCGCCCCGCGGCTGGAACCGCGCCAAGGCGTGAATGCTTAACCGTCAAACTTAGAGCTTGATCGGCGAGGATGCAAAACAAGTTCCGTCGGAGAATTTCGTATCGCTCGCAACCCGTCCAGCCTGGTAACTCGGGGCGGCCGGCGCGACGGACCCGCCTGCTCCCGCAGCGCCAGCCGACCATTTACTAAGTTCATTTCGTAATACGCCCCTTCCACGGCCGCACCGTCGAACGCGGAATGGACGCCAGCGCAGGAGGTATTCCCATGGGTGGCACGCTTGCCAGTAGAGGTCTGGTGGACCTGAGCGCCAGCCAGGAAATGTACCTGAAGACGATCTACCTGCTCTGCGAAGAGCACAAAGTGGCCCGGGTAAAGGATATCGCCGCTCAACTCACGGTCACCATGTCTTCCGTCAACGGGGCCATCAAGACGCTGACCTCCAGGAACCTGTGCACGCACAACCGCTATGGTTACGTGGACCTGACCGAGGACGGCCGCGAGGCCGCACAGCACATTATCGACCGCTACAACGTGATGACACGCTTCCTGCACCAGATTCTAGGGGTGGACCAGTCCACCGCGGACGGAGACGCCTGCGAGATGGAGCACATTGTATCACCGCAGACGCTGGACCGCTTCGCCATGTTCATCGAATACGTAGACGAGAACAGCAATGAAGCGCAGGCCTTGATCAACAGCTTCCAGAACTTCCTCGACCGGCGGCTTAAGGAATAGGTCCGCGCCTGCACCCCAGCGATATCAGTCTTCCGATTTCTCCGCCCCCGGACGGGTCGTCGTTTTGAACTCCGGCGGATCGACGATGTGCCGTTTCACCGCGCAAAGGTCGGCGGCCCTCGCCACGGCCCGGCGGTATTTCTCGGGAAACCCGGCGGGCAATCCGATCTCGATCTCGATGCACGCCAGGCGGCCGGCGGCCTGGTCGGGCACGACCTTCAGACGCATATCCAGACCTTGCGCCTCGATGCCGCGCGTCTCGCAGAAAGCTTTCACGTAATAGCCGGCGCAGGTGCCGATCGAGGCCAGAAACAGGTCGAAGGGCTGCGGCGCGCTTCCATCGCCGCCCGAAGCGACCGACTGATCGGTACGCACGCTGAATTCGTCGTACTCGGCGTCCACCTTCGTTCCACCCGGAAAGGTGATTCTCATCTCCAGCATATGGTCCCTCGCTCTGTTCCCTTTGAGCCCCCGCGCGTCGCGCAATTCACTGGGCCGGCCGTACAACGATCTCAGGCATGCAATGTAGCGCCCGCCGTACTTTTCACCGCCTCTCCATCTCGATTATCAGGGTTGCGAAACTCACGGGGAAACGAACTCCAGTACTATATTCTGAGCGCCGGAGCGGGCCCCTGAGTTTCGATTCTCCCGTTCCGAAAATAGTTCTCCGAGTCTTGGCGCCTGCCTCCCTTCGCGAGCCCGCTTACGGATGGAAATGGCGCCCTGACCGATAGGTCTGAGGACCTGGTCCGCGGGAGGTCGTCCGACTGGCTCCCGGGATCTACGGTGGCGCGGGAAACGGTGCCGCCGCCCGGCTTTGGAAAGGAGAGCGTGAAGCCCGCCGGTCACCCTCGTCCCCTGGACGGAATCCCGGTGCTTCGCGCCCTGTCCGCCGCCGGGCAGGGCTTCTACTACTGGGATTCCGAACCGCTGATGACAAGGACCACGCCCAAAGGAGCGACCCCCGCGCCCGATCGCCCGATCCCCGGCCGCCCGCAGTCCGATCCGCTCTCCGTGGATGAGGCGCAGCGGATCATCATGGAAAGCCTGCCCGGCTGTGATACACAGACCGTTCCGCTGGAGCGGGCCCCGGGCAGGGTGCTGCGCGAGGAACTGCGCGCCGACCGGGACCAGCCGCCCTTCAACCGCGTAGCGATGGACGGAATCGGGATCTCCGGCGAGGCTTTCGCCTCGGGCAGGCGGGAGTTCAGGATCCTGGGCACGCAGGCCGCCGGCCGACCGATGCGCCGCCTCGAGCATCGCGAGGGCTGCTTCGAGGTGATGACCGGCGCCGTGCTGCCCGAAGGCTGCGACTGCGTGATTCCCTTCGAAGAGCTGGAAATCGCCGAGAGCCACGCGAGGGTTCGCGAAGGCCTGGCCGTGCAGTCCTGGTGGAACGTGCACCGCGAGGCCAGCGACAACAGGCGCGGCGACCTGCTGCTGTCACCGGGCCGCCGGCTGGACTCGCCGCAGATCTCCCTGGCCGCGTCGCTGGGCGCCTCGGAGCTTCTCGTGTCGCGAATTCCACGGGCGGCCGTCTTCAGCACGGGCGACGAGCTGGTGGAGGTGGAAGCCCGACCCCTGCCGCACCAGATCCGCCGCTCCAACGTGCACGCCGTCGCCGCGGCCTTGCGCCGCGCGGGGATTGAGACCGTGCGCTGCCACCACCTGGCGGACGATCCGGAAGAGATCCGTTCAGTACTCGACCGCGTCCTGGACGAGGCCGAAGTGCTGGTGCTCTCGGGCGGGATCTCCATGGGGCGCTTCGATCATGTGCCGGAGATCCTGGAAGAGCTGGGCTTCCGCCTGCTTTTTCGCAGGGTCGCCCAGCGGCCGGGCAAGCCCTTCTGCTACGGAGTCCGTCCCGCCGAGGGCGATCGCGGAGAGCGCCGGGTTTTCGCCCTGCCCGGCAACCCAGTATCCTCGCTTGTCTGCTGCCACCGGTACGTTCTGCCGGCCCTGGAAGCCATGCAGGGCGGGGTGAGCCGGGAGTCCTTCGCCGTGCTGGACGAGCCTTTCCGTTTCCCCAAGCCGCTGACCTACTTCCTGCCCGTGGCGCTCGCGCCGGGCGAGGAGGGAGAGATCCGGGCCCGCCCGGTGCCCACGGCGGGATCTGGAGACTTCGGCGCCTTGGTGCGCAGCGACGGTTTCGTCGAGCTGCAGCCTGAACCGGAGGACTTTCCCCGGGGCAGCGTCGTCCCTCTTTACCTTTGGAGTTGACCATGAAGGAACTCGCGGACCCGGCCGGCAGGCGCATTCACAAGCTGCGGATCTCGATCACGGACGCCTGCAACTTCCGCTGCTTCTACTGCATGCCGAACGAAATGCGCTTCCTGCCCGAGCACGAGCTGCTCAGCCCCGGAGAGATCGTTCGCATCTGCGGGGGCCTGGTGGACTGCGGGATCCGCCAGCTGCGCATCACGGGGGGCGAGCCGACGCTGCGCTCCGACTTCCGCAGCATCATTTCCGGCCTGGCAGGCCTGCCGGCGGAGAAGATCGCCCTGACCACCAACGGCCGGATGCTCAACCAGCACCTCGAATTCCTGCGCGGCACCAGCCTGAGGCATCTCAACTACAGCCTGGACAGCCTGGACGCCGACAACTTCCGCCGTCTCACGGGCTCGGATTCCTTCGCGGACGTTTACGCCACGATCCTCCGCAGCATCGAGCTGGGCTTCCAGGTGAAGGTCAACACAGTGGTTTTCCGCGGCGTCAACGACCGCGAGGTGAAGGACTTCCTCCGGTTCTCGGCGAAACACGGCGTGGAGGTCCGCTTCCTGGAGCTGATGCGCATCGGCCCGGCCCACGAGCGGAACCGTCAGCTGTTCATCGCGGCCGAAGAGATCCTCGAGCGGCTGCGCGCCGAAGTAGAGCTGGAACCCTTGAGCAGTCCGGCGGACTCGACCTCCACGCGCTACATCACGCGCGACGGCGCCCGGCTGGGCTTCATCGCCAGCGAGACCCAGCCCTTCTGCGAGAACTGCTCGCGGCTCAGGCTGTCCGCAACGGGACGGCTGCGCCCCTGCCTGATGAGCGAGCAGAGCGTCGACCTGCGAGGAAAGGACATCGCCGAATTTCCCGCGCTCGTCGAACAGATCCTGCGCTGCAAACCCCTCCAGCGGCCGCACCACGTCGACGAACCGATGGTCCAGATCGGGGGCTGAGCAGATGCTTTCTCATGTAACACGGGACAAGCGCCCGGGGATGGTGGACGTCTCCGCCAAGAACGTGACCCTGCGCCGGGCCGTGGCCCGCAGCAGCGTCCTGCTGCCACCGGAGATTTTCTCCCTGCTGCGCGACGGCGAGATCGCGGGCGTCAAGGGGCCGGTGTTCCAGACGGCGATCGTCGCCGGCACCATGGCCGTCAAGCGCACGCCCGACCTGATCCCCTTGTGTCACCCGATGGCGATCGAGAGCTGCCGGATCAGCATTCGACCCGGGGAAGAGCACGAGGACGGCGGCGGGTCGGTGCGGATCGAATGCGAAGTGAGCGTGCATCACAAGACCGGCGTCGAGATGGAGGCGCTGACGGGAGTCTGCGTCGCCGCGCTGACGGTCTACGACATGTGCAAGGCCCTCTCGCACGATATCCGCATCGTCGAGACGCGCCTGGTCGAGAAGACCGGCGGCAAGAGCGACCTGCGCGGGGAGGACCATGAAGCGACCCCATGAGCACCACGGCGACGCGCCCGGCCGCAAGCCGCGCCCCTTCCTCTACAACCCGCTGGAGATCGCCTTCCCTGGCGTCCCGGGTGCGGGCCGGAGCGCGCTGGTCGCGAATCTGGCGTCCCGGCTGGCCGGGGAGTTCGATGTGGGGATCGCCGTGGCCGAGGCCTCGGATCGCCCGCTGAGCGGGATCGCGCAGGCGGGGTTCGGAGATTACCCGGGAATCGACGGGGGCTGGATCCTCGAAGCCGGCGCGCTGCAGGTGCACGTTCGGCGCGGCGAACTCGATCCGGGACATCGTTCGGCCCTGCTGCTGGATCACGACCTGGTGCTGATCGACGGGCCGGGAGGCCCGGAAACCCCGTCCTTCCCCTTCATCGAAAGCGGCGATTCCACCGCGGGGAAGTCGTCAGGCACCGGGGAGGACGATCCGCCGTCCGGCAGGATCCAGGCCTGTATCACGACCGATCCGGGACTCGCCGGGAAGCCCGCGCCGTCGGGCAACGGAGCCGAGGGCGGGGATCCGGTTCCCTGCTTCCACGTGGACGACATGGAAGGGATCCTGGGCCGGCTGCGCGGGACGCTGGCCTTGAGAATCGCGGAGCGCCCCCTGCACGGCCTGGTGCTTACCGGCGGCGGCAGCACGCGGATGGGCAGCGACAAGGCGCGGCTGATGTATCACGGAATGCCCCAGGCCGAGTTCGCCTGCCTGCTGCTGGGCGACTTCTGTCGCGAAGTCTACATTTCCAGCAGGAGCGAGCAGGCCGAAACGGACTCGCGCCGGGGCCGCCGCCAGATCCACGACGTCTTCCTGGGCTTCGGCCCGGTGGGCGGGATCCTCAGCGCCATGCTGCACGAGCCGGAGGCCGCATGGCTGGTGCTGGGCTGCGACCTGCCCTTCGTGGACGACCGCTCGCTGAGGGCGCTGGTGGAGCGGCGCAGGCCCGCGCGCTACGCCACCGCCTTCCGCAGCACCTTCGACGGGTTTCCCGAGCCGCTGTGCACGATCTACGAGCCCAAGTCCAGGCTGCGCATGCTGCAATACCTGGCGCTGGGCAACTACTGCCCGCGCAAGACCCTGTTCAACTCGCCGATCCAGCTGCTGGAGCCCCTGGACGAGAACGCCCTGGCCAACGTCAACCGTCCCGAGGAGTATGAGGCCGCGCGGGCCCGGCTGGGGATCGATACATGAAGAAACACGTGAAGATCGAGTATTACGCACTGCTCAGGGAGGAGCGCGGGCGGGCCGCGGAGGATCACGAAACCTCCGCCACTACGCTGGGCGAGCTGTACGCCGAGCTGCGCGCGGACCACGGCTTCAGCCTCGACAGGGAGCGTCTGCAGGTGGCGCGCAACGAGGAATTCGCCGACTGGAGAACGTCGCTCGAAGACGGGGACGTCGTGGTTTTCATCCCGCCGGTGGCCGGAGGCTGATGGTGTTCAGGATCTGCGAGAAACCAATCGACACGGCAGGCCTGGCCGCGGCGCTCGACGACCACGGCGCCGGCGGCGCGGTGATCTTCGAAGGACGCGTGCGCAACGAGAATGAGGGGCGCGCGGTGAGCGCGCTGGAGTACCAGGCCTACGCGCCCTTGTGTCACAAAGAGGGCGAGCGCATCCTGGCCGAGGCGCGGGAGCGCTTCGGCGTGCTCGACGCCGTCTGCCACCACCGGGTGGGGCGCCTGGATCTGGGGGATTGCGCGGTCTGGATCGGCGTGCTCGCCGGACACCGCGGCGAGGCCTTCGCCGCCTGCCGCTACGTGATCGACGAGATCAAGGTCCGCCTGCCGATCTGGAAGAAGGAGATCTACCGCGACGGCGACTCGGGCTGGATCCGCTGCGAGCGCTGCGTGGAAGCCGGACACGCCGGTCCATGACTCAGCCGCCGCCCTCCGGACACCCGAACCCGGGCGCGGGCGATTCATCCCCGCCCGTCAACGAACCGCCTCCGCGAAAGGGCGAACCCTTCCCTCCCGAACTCGAACGCGAATACTACGACCGCCAGCGCCGGCTCCGGGAAGTGGGCGACGAGGGCCAGGAGCGGCTGCGGCGCTCCGCGGTGCTGGTGGTGGGCGCGGGAGGGCTGGGCGCTCCCGCCCTGAGCTACCTGGCCTCCGCGGGAGTTGGACGCCTGGGCATTTGCGACTTCGACCGTCTCGAGGCCAGCAACCTGCACCGCCAGCCGATCTACTCGCTGCGGGACGCCGGGAGGCCCAAAGCGGAGTTGGCCGCCCGTCGGCTGGGGGAACTCAATCCATTCGTCGAGGTCTGCGTGATCCCCAGGCGGCTGACGGCCGGCAACGCCGGGGAGCTTCTGTCGGGCTGGGACATGGTCCTGGACTGCAGCGATAACTTCTCCACCAAATTCATGCTGCACGACCAGGCCCGCGCCTGGGGGATTCCCCTGGTGCTGGCCAGCATCTACCAGTTCGACGGCCAGCTGATGAGTTTCGTGCCCGGGCGGGAGGCCGGCTGCCTGCGCTGCCTGTGGCCCGAGGAGCCTCCCGCGGAATGCGTGGGCAGTTGCGCGGAGGTGGGCGTGCTGGGACCCGTGCCCGGCGTCTTCGGTTGCCTGCAGGCCATGGAAGCGTTGAAGCTGCTGCTGGGATTGCCGGACACGCTGGCCGAGCGGATGCTGCTGCTGGACCTGCGCAGCTACCGCACGCGGAACCTCAGACGGTCGCGGCGTCCGGATTGTCTCCTGTGCGGAGAGGGCGATGAGATCACCTCGCCGACGTCGCGCGTTCACTCAGCCGGGCTCTCCGGGCCGGGTGATACAGCCGATAAAAACGCCATCGATTCGACCCTCAAGACCGACCCGGAGGGACGCGATCCCGCGGCCGATCCCGAGGGTGACCATTCATGGCCGTCCACCGAAGCCGGCGCAGCATCGGTCCTCCCCGATCCCTCCAGCCCGCTCAAGGACTGGCTGGACGCCTGCGAGCTGGATCCCGCTCAACTCGACAGCGTGCCGCTCGCCGGATTCACGATCGTCGACCTGCGCGATCCACCCGAGCCCGAACTCCGCCTGCCGGAGAGCCAGCCTCTGATCTCCCGCCGCTTCCGCCACTTCGACGTGAAGGATCCCCCATTTCAGAAAAGTGCCCGGGTGCTGCTGATCTGCGAGGTGGGCGTCCGCAGCCTGGCGGCCGCCCGCCGGCTTCGCGCGCTGGGCCACGAGGACTGCTGGTCCCTGGCGGGGGGCTATCGCTGGCTGGGAGGAGGAGGCTCCGCGCCGAGTTGATCGAGTTCGTGCAGGCGCTGCCCGGCCTCCGAGAATCCCGGCCAGATCTTCAGGGCAGTCTCAGGGTATTCGCGGTCGAGTCGGGATTCGTTTTCCGTTCTGTATTACAGTGTCAATCGCGTCGGAGACGAAGATTACTTCAACTCAACCAGTACTGCCCCATCCCCATGGATGTACTCTTCCCAACTCCCAGGTACTGGCCCAGGATCAACCAGGGCATGAATTCGCCCGGTACCTTGTCGACATCCATCGTGCCTGTAACACCGTCGACTCGGAATCGCGCTCGCTGCCTGCCGGAATAACGGTTCGCACGGATCCGCTGGAAGCTGGATTCTGGATGATGCTCTTCCGCCCGAGTCAGAAGACCCCTGTAATCGGCCTGCAGCTCCACGCCGCAGTGGAAGTAGGCAAGGTTGCTGATCCTGCGAAGAAGACTCGCCATCAGGTCTCTCAGGGTGGGCTGGCCGCTGATACGACCACCGGACATGATCCGTGCAGGGGAAATGAAAGACAGCCGGCTGAACTCGTTCATAGATTCAACAAGCGATTTCCAGCTAACCGGTGTAAAAGGCAAACCCCGGTCATAGCGTAGCCGCTCCCAGGATAGGTGCTCGTCACTTTCCGGCCCACTGATGGAATTCAGCTTGATGACGCCACGTTTTCCATTCCTGTCCTTACGGCCGATTCCTGTACCTAACGCCTCATCCAAAGCGAGCAGAACAGGCACGGCATGCCGGCCGGCATCACCAACCAGCGAGAACTGGATGCATGTTTCCTCGCCTTTCTCGAGAAGTTCGTCTTTCCACGGTTCAATAGTCATCCTGAGCGGTGTCGGGATTCGCGAGTACTTTCTCATTCGCTCCGCGTCAGCCGGCCTGCGTGTCTCAAGGAAGACGCAGTATGGGCAACTGGGTGCCAGCGAGCAGTCATCGCAGTTCTCAGTATCTCGGACGCAGTACAGCCGTTTCAGTGTGTATCCGAGCGCGCCATGCAACACGGATCCGGGAAACGAGTTCCATCGTACGGTGTGTTCGGCAGTAGCCGTAAAACGGCAAGCATGCAGAGTCAGCCGCGGATTTGAAAACGGTTCAGTTAAGAATTGAGAATTTCGGCCAACTGATGTATGCACCACGTTCGTTCACCATCATCAGTGGATGTGGTTCGCACAGCAATCACCAATGCCATTCGACCATCGGAGAAATATAACTGGATCTCATTCGGTTGATCGGGATCTTTCCGTGAAATGATGCGGCTGCGTCCCGTATTCGCAAACTTGATATTGCTGACTCGCTCCACCCAATCCAGCTCAGCCATTTGTTTCATGAATACCAGACTCCCTCTTGGAGCATGGGGCATCTCGCTTTCATTGACGGCCAATTTGTCCTTGGGTGTGATTGCAGATGCATGGGGTTGGCGCACCTCCCTCGGCCATGGACGCATCAGGAAACCGTGGTGCATCAGCAATAGAACCGGCGAGAGGGCGTAGAGGTAGTTTCCATCATCTTCAACGCGATCAAGCAGGTTGATAAAGACCGGATCTGCGCCATCCAACCCGGGATCGTCGGTCTCGATGCTGCCGGACTCATCCATCTGCTTGAAGAGGTCGTAGTGTTCCAGCCACAGGTCCCGGCTGAAATCAACCGGCATTGGCGGCATTTCGATGTAAAACGGGAAGCCTTCGAATAGGTAGATCACCGGCACGGAAATGGTCTGTCCGATCAGACCGGCGAAGGAGATCTGGGCCTTGTAACCGCCCGTGGCATTGATTACCCTGTTCCGGTCGGAGTTCCGATCAAGAAACCTGCAGGACAGCTTGACCAGGTTACACAGGCCCTCCCTTGCGAAGAGCTGGGGATCATTCGGCTGCAACCCTTCAACTACTTCGATCTCGACCGAGTCGATGTTCAGATCCCGTTTTCCTGATTCCCAGTATGCCTTGAGCAACCTGCCCGTCCATTCGCCATCCGGTGTCTGTGAGACAAGAAAGAGTAGCTCATATGGTGGTTCGAGCAGCCGGCCCGCCACTTTTGCTCGCTTGATCAGGCTGTGCAGGCTGTTGATCTCCGCGCCGCAGTTCTCGTGGTCCGGGGCGAGTCTGTTCAATTCATCCAGTACATCGCGGTGGTCCGGTCTTTGAACGGGTCCAAGGTTCCTTTCCCTGCGAATCCGCGTCAACAGCGAGATTCCGACGGTGTTCAGAATAAATGTGCTCATTTGCTTCGAACCTCCCTCGATTGTCCCCCAGATATAGCTTGATCATTCAATTTCGCGAAGGTGAACATGATCTGCTGTTTTTGACGTCAATCCCTTCTTCATCAGGGAAGTGCTTCGAAGCGATCCTGGCGCCGCAGAGGACGTGATGCAGAAGGGTCTCAATCCCTTCTTCATCAGGGAAGTGCTTCGAAGCTTGT
>CAZMSD010000059.1:0-10597 GCA_964568855.1 uncultured Bacteroidaceae bacterium
GATCCGGGGGCAGCATACACGGCCGGCGGTTCATATAACGCGGTCTTCTGCGGCTTCCCGATCGAAGCGATCCGGCTCCACGGCCACCCGGAGTCGATCCAGCTCCATCAGTTCCTGGCTCTGGCCTTCGACTTCCACGTGCAGAACACTCCGCCCGAGCCTGTTACCGATCTCGTAATCACCAGCGCTCAGGGTCGGGGTTGTTTGAGCTGGAGTCCGGTCGAAGGTGCTGAAGTCTATTACATCTATGAAAGCGACAAACCGTATGGCTTCTCAGGCCCACCTGTCGCAAGCACCGAAGAACCTGGTTACGAACTCGGCGTTCTTCCTCTGCAGAAGAAGTATTACCGCGTGACGGCCGGGAACTGACAACCAGCAAGGGCAAGCGTCGCACTCACCGTTTTCTGCCCTCACTCAGCTTGCACGGCGCTGCATTTTTGCTATTCTGTAATCGAGACGCCTTGATGCCGAAGATCGCACCAGGCGGATCAGAAATACTTCGGTGGAACCCGGCTCGATCTCATCCGGCGGACTATCCGCCACTAGCTTCCTGAGGTGCATTCCGTGCAAGCCATTCGCGTGCTCCTGATCGAAGATGAAGAGGCGGTGCGGGAAATCAGCGTGCAGATGCTCGAGCTCCTGGGTTGCAGCGTCCGTTCCGCGGCCGACGGTACGGAGGGCTTGCGCATCTATACCGAAGATCCGCAGGCCTTCGACCTCCTGTTGATCGACCAGAACCTCCCGGGAATGACGGGACTCCAGGTCCTGGAAGAGGCGATCAAGCTGAAGCCGGAGCAGAAGGCGATTCTCTGCAGCGGCGACCTGGAATCCGAGCACCAGGGAGCCGTGCCCAGACTGTCCAAGCCCTTCCGCCTGGCGGATCTGAAATCCATGATTGCCGAAGTACTGGAACGGCCCCTCTGAGTCCGACCGTGCCCAATCCACAGCGGGAACAATCACTGAATCTGGCCGGCTTGAGCCACCAGCAGCTCAGCAGCCTGCTGCAGGACCGTGGCGAGGCAGCTTTCCGCGGCAGCCAGCTTTTCAAGTGGATCCACGCCCGCCGGGTATTCGATTTCGACAGCATGACCGACCTGTCCAGGGAATTCCGCGAACGGCTCTCCCACGAGTTCACCGTGCTGGACCTGGAGCTTGAAAGACGGGTCTCAAGCGGCCGCGACGCCTGCGAAAAATATCTGCTCAGGCTGCGTGACGGCGAACGGGTGGAAGCGGTCTGGATGGATTTCGAACGGCGCCGGACGCTTTGCATTTCCACCCAGGTGGGTTGCGCCCTGGGTTGCTCGTTCTGCGCCACCGCCACACTGGGCTTGCGCCGGAACCTGGACGCGGGCGAGATCGTGCAACAGGTGCTCTACGTCCAGTCCTTGCCGGACAGGTCGCTGAGCAACGTGGTCCTGATGGGCATGGGCGAACCTCTGCAGAACTATGAAAACGTGGTCCAGGCGCTGCGCATCCTGAACGACGACCGCGGCCTGGGATTGAGCCGCCGCAGGATGACGGTTTCCACCGCCGGGCTGGTGCCCGGGATCCTGCGCCTGGCGGATGAGCAGGCACCCTGCAAGCTGGCCGTATCCCTCAACGCCGTCGACGACGAAACGCGCAGCCGCCTGATGCCCATCAATCGCAAGTTCGGTCTGGATCCTCTCCTGGCCGCCTGCAAACAGTACACGGAGATCACGGGACTTCGTGTTACCTTTGAATATGTGCTGCTGGAAGGCGTGAACGATTCTCCGGGAGACATCCGGGCGCTGCGCAGTCGTCTGTCGCGTCTTCCCTGCAAGCTGAATCTGATCAGCTACAACTCGACGGACCGCGGGTTCAAGTCCAGCGGAGATGAAGTGGTTCAACGGTTCGCGGCTGAATTGAAGACGGCGCCTTTCCCCGTGATGCTGCGTAGAAGCATGGGGACCGACATCGACGCGGCCTGCGGGCAGTTGCTCGCATCAGGAAAGGGCGAGGGGATTTGAGCGGGGCGGAGAGCACCCGGCCGGCGCCGGACTGCGCCGCAGCGGCTCCTGAGCCGGTGAAGGCCACGGAGACTGCCACGCTCTCCGTCGTCATCGTGCATTTCAACACGGAGGACCTCACCCGCGCCTGCATTCGTTCGGTGTTGCACGAGTGCAACGGCATTCCGCTGGAGCTCTTTCTCGTGGACAATGGATCCACCGACGGCTCGGGAGAGCGGCTGGCCGCCGAGTTCCCCGGGCTCGAGCTGATTCGCTGCGAAGAGGGCATCGGCTACGGCGCCGCCAACAACCTGGCCGCCCGCCGGGCGCGCGGCCGCTTCCTGCTCTTCCTGAACTCGGACACCGAGATCCACGAGGGCGCCCTGCTACGCATGCTCGATTTCATGGAACAGCGACCGGGCTGCACGCTGGCGGGCTGTCGCCTGCTCAAGGCCGACGGGAGCCTGGATCGGGCCTGCCGGCGCAGCTTTCCAACGCCCAGCGTCTCCTTCTACAAGCTGCTGGGCCTGAACCGGATCTTCCCCGGCAGCCGGCGTTTCGCGCGCTACGACCTGCGTTTCATGCCGGTAGACGGCCGCTACCAGGTGGACAGCCTGGTAGGCGCCTTCCTGCTGTTCCGCCGCCACCAGGAGCGGAATCCCGGGGGTTTCGACGAGGACTATTTCTTCTACGGTGAAGACATCGATCTTTGTTATCGCGCCAAGCAGGCGGGCGGCGAAGTCTGGTATCTCGGCGACATCACTAGCCTGCACCGCAAGGGGGGGACGACCAACAAGCGCGCCCCCTGGGTGATTTTCCACTTCCACCGCTCGATGCGCATTTTCTACGACAAGCACTATCGTTCACGCTACCCGCTGCCCGTGACCGTCCTGGTCTATGCCGGGATCTACCTGCGGATGGTCGTGATGCAGGTGCTCAACGTGTTCAAGCGAGGCGCCCCCGAATGACGCCGCGCTACGTGGTGCGGGCAGTGCTGTCCCTCCTGGACATCGCGGGCATTTTTCTTGCCTTCTGGCTGGCCTGGCTCACGCGCTTCCGCCTGCTTCCGCCCTACCTGCCCGGCCTCAAGCACGTGGAGCAGCCCTGGTCCCTGTACCTGCAGATCATCGCGCTCTGCGCGGTGCTGGTGATCTTCTTCGCCGCCCGCGAGCGCCTGTTCCGCTTCGACATCCACGACATGCGCCGCCAGGTCTTCGGCAGCTTCAAGGTCGTGGGCTGGCTCTTCCTGGTGATCGTAGCCTACATGGCGGCCTTCCGACTGAATTTCGAATTCAGCCGCCTGGGCACCCTGATCGCCATGTTCTACCTGGCGCAGATCATGCCCTTGCTGCGCCTGTGTTGCCTGGCGCTGGTCCATCGCTGGAAGCTGCTGGCGGAGCGCTCCCTGATCATCGGTCCGCCCGAGGCCGTGCGGGCCTTCCTCGGTTCCGTGGGCGAAGAGCGCTACGCCAGGCGCAACAGGATCCTGATGCGAATCACGGCCGGGGAGCTGCTGGACGAATCCGGCGGCGATTTCCGGCTCTCCGTGGACGGGGAGATCGACCGCTTGATCCGGGAGGAAGGATTGAGCAAGGCGGTGGTCTTCATGGAGGGAATTCCGCGCAGACAGCTGGCCACGATCCTGCGCAAGTTCGAGATCCGCCTGCGCGTCATCAAGCTGATTCCCGACGCCTCCTCGCTGGCGCTGGCCGGGTCCAAGATCCACCGGCTGGAATCCTCGCTGCTGCTCGATCTCGAGCAAAGTCTCTGGCGGCCCTGGAACCGTTTGCTGAAACGGGCCTTCGACCTGCTGATCACGGTGCCGCTGCTGCCCCTCGTTCTGGTTTCCATCTGTTACGCAGCGCCGCTGCTGCGCTGGAAGCCCCTGCGGAAGATCGAGCGCTTCGACTTCAGCCGCCGACCCTTTCACCTGCTGCAGCTCGACGCCGACGTCGAGGGCCGCAGCATCCTCTTCCAGTCCGGCCTGTACAAGCTGCCCGAGCTGCTGGGCGTGCTCACCGGCCGCCAGAGCCTGGTGGGACCGGCGCCGCTGATCGAGCGCGAGTTCCCGGTCTACGCGGACACGCGGGAAGCCTTTTCCAGCATCCGGCCGGGTATCACCGGACTCTGGCAGATCTCGGACTACGGCTATTTCCACGAGGAGCAGCGCTTGTCACTGGACATGTATTACGCGATGAACTGGAGCCTGGGCCTGGACCTGAAGATCATCTTCGAATCGACTCTCAAGGGCTTCTACAGCCTCTGGAAGCCCAGGAGCGGGGGGATGCGGGCATGAGCGCGGAGTTGACAGGCGCTCGTCGGGGAGTCGAACTTGCCGCCCTGGCCGGCCTTCCCGGCGTGCAGGATTGCGAAGTCCCGGGGGAGCCGTCCTTCGGGCTGCCGCGGGAGGAAGTCGCCGGGGATCAGGATCGCAGCCAGGGGCTGCTGAGAATCGATTCGCGCCTCTGCGCGCCCGGGGACCTGTTCATCGCGCTGCGGGGAACGCTCCGGGACGGGCACGAATTCGTGGAGCAGCTGCTCGAGCGCGGAGTCCACTGCGCGGTGGAAGGGCCGGGAGCGCCATCCCAGGCCGCGGGAGGTCTGATCCGCGTGCGTGACACGCGGGAGTTCCTCGCCCGGATCGCCGCCCTGGCCGCGGGACTGCCCGGCAGCGGGCTGAAGGTGACGGGCGTCACGGGGACCAACGGCAAGACCAGCTGCACCTGGATCCTCCAGCGGCTGCTGCTGGCGCTTGATGCTTCCACGGGCCTTTGCGGAACCATCTGCAGCCGGGTCGGCGACACCGGGGGGCGGCCCGCTCGGCTCACCACGCCCGATCCGCTTTGGCTGGCCGCTTTCGCCCGCGAAGTGCTGGACAAGGGCGGTATTCACCTGGTGATGGAAGTCTCCAGCCACGCGGTGGACCAGCGGCGGGAGGCGCTTTTCGGATTCCGCGGCGGCGTGTTTCTCAACCTGAGTCCCGAGCACCTGGATTACCACGGGGACATGGAAAGCTACTTTCGCGTGAAGGCCTCCTTCATGCGCCGCCCGGAGATGGCCTTCCGCCTGGTTTTCACGGATGACCCCTGGGGTGCCAGACTGGCGGAAGAGCTGGATCCTCTGCCCTGTATCACCTTCGGAAGGAGCGGTTCCGTCGACTGGCGCATCACGGGCGAAGAACCGGCGGCGGAGGGAATGCGCCTGCGGCTTGCAGGTCCGGCCGGCGAGCGGGAATACAGGTTGCCCCTCTTCGGGGCGCACAACGCCGTCAACGCGGCGGCGGCGATCATCGCCGCGCGGGAGCTTGGCCTGGACGCCGGGAGCGCGGCGGAAGGCCTCTCGCGCCTGGATCCCATTCCCGGGCGGCTGGAGCGCGCCCGGGTGGGCACAGCCGGGAAAGAAGCGGCCCGAGTGAGCGCCGGGCATCCCCTGGTGCTGATCGACTACGCCCATTCGCCGGACGGCTTCCGCAAGGTCTTCGCCGCTTCGCGCGGCCTGGCGGCGGGGGGGATCCACGCGGTCTTCGGCTGCGGCGGCGAGCGTGACCGCGCCAAGCGTCCCGAGATGCTGGGCATCGCCCTTAAGGAGTGCGAGCGCGTCTGGATTACGACGGACAATCCGCGCGGGGAGGACCCGGAACGGATCTTCGCCGACATGCGCGGTCGCGCGGAAAGGGCCGACCTTGATCGCGTGACACGGATCGACGACCGCGCCGCGGCCATCCGGGACGCCGTGGAAGTCTGCGGGCCGCGGGACCTGCTGCTGCTGCTGGGCAAGGGGCACGAACGCTGGCAGTACGTGGGCGGGCGGCGGATTCCCTTCGACGAACGGGAGGTGCTGGCTTCCATCGGCGGCGGGGACCCAACATGAAAGAGAGCATCCTGGTGATCGGCGCCGCGCGCAGCGGCCTGGCCGCCGCCGACCTGGCGCTGCATCACGGGCACACCGTGCGGATCACCGACGATCGCCCGCCGGACGGGGAGCTGCTCCGAAGCCTGGAAGATCGCGGCGTCCGCTTCGCGAAACCCGGCGAGTTGACCCGGGACGCCCGGCTGGTGATCCCCTCCCCGGCGGTGCCCCCCGAGCATCCGCTGCTGCTACAGGCCGCCGGACGCGGGGTGCCCGTCTGCAGCGAAGTGGACTTCGCCAGGCGCTATTTTCAAGGCCGCGTAATCGGTATCACGGGCAGCAACGGGAAGACCACCACCACCATGCTGACGGCTCAGATCCTCCGCGCGGCGGGCCGCGATGCGCGGGCCTGCGGGAACGTGGGCTACCCTTTCTCGCGCTGCGTGCTGGAACACCCGGAGACCGACTGGGTGGCCCTCGAACTGTCCAGTTACCAGCTCGAATTCAGCTCGGCGCTGGCCCTCGAGGCGGGGATCCTGCTGAATCTGAGCGTCGACCATCTCGAGCGGCACGGCAGCATGGAGAACTACCTGGGCGCCAAGATGCGCATGGCCGGGCAGCTCGCGTCCGGGGGCCGCCTGGTCTACAACCTGGACGATCCCGCCGTGGCCGCCGCCGTGCAGGGCAGCGGCCGTCCCAGCGCGGCCTTCTCCCTTGCCCGCGAGGCGGAGATTCACCTCGACGGGGAGACGCTGCGTTTTCCGGCCGCGGAAACGAGCGAATTCCTGAGACGCGGGGAACCCCGCCTGCGCGGCGATCACAACCTGCAGAACATCATGGCCGCGGCCCTTGCGGCGCATTGCGCGGGCGTGGACGCCGAGACCGTCCGCGGGGCCTGCCTGGAGTTCGAGCCGGTGGAGCACCGCATCGAAACCGTGCGCCGGCTGGACGAAGTGGAATGGGTCAACGACTCGAAGGCCACCAACGAGGACTCCACCCGCGCCGCCCTGCTGTGTTACGAACCCGGCTCCGTGATCCTGCTGGCCGGCGGGATCGCGAAGTCGAAGGAATTTACCGCGGTGGAGGAGACGCTGGTGAACCGCGTGCGCGAGCTGGTGGTCTTCGGCAGGGACGGCGGGAGAATCGCCGACTTCTTCCGCGGGCGCCTGCCGGTGCACGAAACGGAGACGCTGGAACAGGCCGTGATACGAGCGCGGAGCCTGGCCCGGCCCGGGGACACGGCGCTGTTCAGTCCCCTGTGCGCCAGCTTCGACCAGTTCCGCGACTACGAGCACCGGGGCGCGGAATTCAAGCGCCTGGTGCGGGAGCTGAAGTGATGGCTTCTCCGACGGATCCGCTGGGGATCTTCGACTCCGGCGTCGGCGGACTGACCGTGGTGGCCAGGATTCTGGAGGAACTGCCCGCCGAGGACGTGGTCTACTTCGGGGACACGGCCCGCGTGCCCTACGGCATCAAGTCGCCCAAGGTGATCCGCGAGTTCAGCGCCGAGATCACGTCCTTTCTCGAGGCCCATAAGGTCAAGGCCGTGGTGGTGGCCTGCAACACGGCCAGCTCGGTCGCGCTGGAGGACCTGCGCCGGCGCTACGAGCTGCCCCTGATCGGGGTGGTGGAGGCCGGGGCCCGGCAGGCCCTGTCCGTGACACGGACCCGGCGCATCGCCGTGATCGGAACGTCCTCCACCGTCGCCAGCCGGGCCTATCCCCGGGCGGTGGAACGGCTCGATCCCCGGGCCCGGACCCTCTCCCGCGCCTGCCCGCTGTTCGTGCCGCTGGTGGAGGACTCGATCTTCGAGGGCCCCGTGGCCGAGGAGGCCGTCCGCCACTACCTGGGCGACATCGTGGAGGCCGGCGTGGACACGCTGCTCCTGGGCTGCACCCACTACCCCTTCCTGGCTCCGGTCATCGGAAAAGTGCTGGGATCCGGCGTCACGATCGTTGACGCCGCCGAGGGCACCGCCGTGGAGCTGCGGGGACTGCTCGAGGAACGGAACCTGCTCAACCCGAACCTCGGCCAGGGCCGCAGGCGTTTCTATTTCAGCGACCGGACGGAGGCCTTCCAGCGGCTGGCCAGGCGGATCATCCCGGACTTCATGGACGACATGCACCTGGTGGACGTGGAGTCCGAGAACTTCCGCCGTCCCTGAAAATTCCCTCCCGCGGGAAAAAGATTGCCTGCCTGATTCGCGAATCCTTACCATGATCCTTGAACACACACCAGCCTCTCCGGCGTCGGAATCATGCGCGGTTTTTGCGTCACAGCCATCGATCAGGGGAACGACATGAGCTCAACCAGGACCTTCCACGCGACCTTCCTTTCATTCTGCTTACTGCTCTGCTGCGCGCTGGGCGGCTGCGGGCCGGTCGACGACGGCAAGATTCCCGTCACCACCGATTCGAAGGAAGCGCTCGAGAGCTACAGGGCGGGGCTGGCGCTGGCCGACCGGTTGCGCGGGCAGGAGGCCATCAGGCATTTCCAGGCGGCCGTGGCACAAGACCGGGACTTCGCCCTGGCCTATCTCGGCCTGGCCTTCGCGCTGCCCACCGCCGGGGAGTTCTTCAAGACCTTCGACAAGGCGCTGGGGCTGGCGGACGGGGTCTCCGAGGGTGAGCGTCTGTGGATCAAGGGTGTGGAGGCCATTGTCAACGGCTACCCGACGAAGCAGCAGGAGTATTTCAGGAAGCTGACCGAGCTCTACCCGCGCGACGAGCGCGCTTTCAACCTGCTGGGCAACAGCTATTTCGGCCAGCAGGATTACCAGCAGGCCATCGCCGCCTTCCGCAGGGCCGCCGAACTGGCCCCGGACTTCTCGCAGCCATACAATCAGCTGGGCTACGCCTACCGCTACCTGGACGACTATCCTGCGGCCGAGGCGGCCTTTACGCGTTACATAGAGCTGATCCCCGACGACCCCAATCCTTATGATTCCTACGCGGAACTGCTGCTCAAGATGGGGCGCTTCGACGAGTCGATCGCCCAGTACCGCATGGCGCTGACCCACGACGCCCATTTCGTGGCTTCCCACGTGGGGATCGCCACGTGTCTCACGCTGAAGGACGAACACCAGGCGGCGCGCGAGCACCTGGACGTGTTACTCGAACTGGCGCGCAACGACGGTGAACGCAGGGCCGCGCATTTCGCCCGCACCGTGACATACGTGGACGAAGGCGCTCACGACACGGCGCTCGAAGAGCAGTTGAAGCAGTACGCCCTGGCCAGGAAGACCCACGACAGCGCCCTGGAGGAGCTGAAACTGGCCAACCGGCAGAATCCCTACAACCACTATCGCCTGGGCCTGGCGCAGGAAGGCAAGGGGAACACGGCGGAGGCCCGGACACACTACGAGACGGCCGCGGGCTTCAACGCCCTCAACAGCCTGCAGTACGCCTTCATCCGCAAGGCGGCCGCCGGGGCGGCCGGGCGGAATCGGTAGACACGATTCTCAATCGGCGCCTTCCAGGCTGTACCACACCACGAAATCCCATTCCGGCCAGAAGGATTTGTTCCTCCAGAAGCAGTGCAGGCCCAGGTCGTTCGTTTCGCAGTAGTCGGGGACGTAACTCGTGGAATCGACGCAAACACCGGGTGGAACATGCAGGATGAAGTTGGCCTCTTCCAGGGGCACGCCCCAGCCCTGGGTGGTGGTCAGGATGTAGGTGATCTGCCCGCCTTGCATCCGCTGCCGGTAGGCGATCCGCAGCAGCAGGTCCTGTTCCGGCTGAATCGTGCAGGAGATCCGTGCACACGAGGAATCCAGCATGGCAGCCGGCGCAGGCACCGGTCCGGGCAGGGTCGCCGCCTCGATCCACTCGACGCTTCCGTTGAGGCTGTCCCGCGGGAAGGGATACATGATCGCCCGCGTCTTGGTTTCCTCCGAGCCGTGACGGAAACTGTAGATTCCCTCCAGTTCCAGGGCCGCGCTCAGCCCGCCCAGGGAATCCGTTTCCACGTCCACGATGCGGAACTCCAGGTCCTCGCGATAGAAACTGAAACGGCGCGGGCTCTGGCTCTCCACGGTCAGGGCGACCAGGAGAACCAGTGCCAGAGCCGTTACGACGGGTGAAAGCCGCACCCGCGCAGCTCGTAGTCTCTTGACGATCATTCCACTCTCTTGTTGTGCAGCACCGGTGGAACTGCTACTTCTGCAGCAGCATGGGCCGCGTGTGACTCTTTCCGTCGATGTCCAGCTCGTAGTAGTAGATGCCGGAGGAAAGCCCCTCCGCATCGAAGGTCACCCGGTGCTCGCCCCGATCCATCAGGCCTTCCTGCAGGGTGGTCACGCGCCTTCCCTGGATGTCGTACACGGTCAAGGTCACGTAGCCCGTCTCGGGTAGCGTGAAGGGAATGATCGTGGCCGGGTTGAAGGGATTGGGGTAGTTCTGGGGTAGTCGGAAGGTAGCGGGTTGTGCTGACTCTGCTTCCGCATATATCCACTCCCCGGGATGGATCATCATACGATTGAACCACCATTGCCGATACTCGATTCCTTCTAAATGCGAAGAAAGCTGCGGCCCATATCCGTGGTCACCATTATCCCAGACACGCAGGTTATCGACGGCAGTGATCCCCATTTCGGCCTCGTTGGCCGTAAGCTTCAGAATTGCAGATTCCGTGGGCATGAACAGGCCCACCGGGTAATTCCAATGGGCGGAGTTCAGCTCGCCGTCCAGGAAGACCGCAAGCGTATTATCTTCCACGTCTTCCCAGAGGATGTCCAGCCCTTCCTGGCACCAGATCAGGACAACATGGTGCCAGCTGTCTAG
>CAZMSD010000060.1:0-7265 GCA_964568855.1 uncultured Bacteroidaceae bacterium
CTCTCCGTAAAGCCTATGAAACCAGTGCTCTAGAGAGTTGTTCATGGTCGACTAATTATTTGTTTTTCAATAGATTTCATCGCGAATCGTCCTACTTCGTTGTTAGAAGATATAGGGTGTTTTTCTAGTACGTTCTTCTGCGATTTATAAGGTGGCAAATTGCTGCTGACAGGATACGTTCATTCCCTCCCCCTGCAGCTACAGCCGCCCCTTCCATTTGCCGATGATATGCACAGGAATCTGTGGGACTTGTATCGGAGCCGACTCATCATGAGAATCCTGATCGCCGAAGACGACGTCACCTCCCGCCGGATCCTCGAAGTGGTCCTCGACAAGTGGGGCTATGGGGTCACCAGCGCAACGGACGGCGACGAAGCCTGGCAGCTCATCCAGGAAGCTGATTCCCCGGATCTGCTGGTCCTGGACTGGATGATGCCGGGGAAATCGGGGGTGGAGCTTTGCGAGCTGGTCCGGAAAATGGACCGGCAGCAGCGCAAGTACATCATCCTGCTCACCGCCCTGACCAGCAGCGAGAACATCGTGGAGGGCCTCCAGGCGGGCGCGGATGATTACGTGACCAAGCCCTTCAACCAGGATGAGCTGCGCGTGAGGCTGGAGGCCGGACGGCGGATCGTACAGCTTCAGGGCGATCTCGTTGACCAGATCAGGGAGCTGCGCGCGGCTCTCGACCACGTGGAGCGGCTGCAGGGCCTCCTGCCGATCTGTATGCAGTGCAAGAAGATCCGCGACGAGGATGAGATCTGGCAGCGGCTCGAGGACTACATTTCCGAATACACGGATATCCGCCTGAGCCACGGTTTGTGTCCCGAATGCGCTCGGGCCTACTACTCGGAGCTTGAACAGCTCGAGGGCCGCGACGAGGCGAAAAAGGCTCAGGCGGAAAAAGCGAAGAGCTCCCATTGATCGCCGGAGCTCGTGGAATTCGGAAACTTCACGATACGGAACCGGCCCAGACCGGCCACTTCCTCAACAGCTTGGAACCCTGATCCCTGTGAGCAAGGCCGCAGCAAATAGAATCAGCTCTCTCCCCAGGTCCCTGGTCGTGGCCATCGTCCTCTGGATCATGGTGGCGGGCGGCTCGCTGCTCTGGAACATCCACACGGTTCACCGCCATTTCCATCAACTGGCCCTGGACAAGGCCCGGACGCACCTTGAAAAGGACATGGTCTTCATGCACTGGGGCGCTCAGTGCAGTTGCGATCACCTGCTGCACAGCAGCCTGATTCCATCCGAATCGATAAGAACCCTCGATCCAGCCCGGCGGGTCCACATTCTTTCTTCCAGTCTCCTCAAGGCCGGTGGCGATCATGCTACTGAATCCAGGGCATCTGCCGGATCCGACACGCGGGATGCGAACTGGAGCCGCATCACCAGCCTGCAACCTCTACTGCCGGAAAACACCCCGGACGATTGGGAACGCTCCGCATTGCAGACCATCGTGAACGGGGCCGGGGAGGTCCACGAAGTCGCCGAAATCGACGGCGCGGCTCATCTGCGCTGCATGAAGCCCCTGGCACTCGACGCGGAATGCATGAGCTGCCACGATCGCGAGGGCATGCAGGCGGGGGATGTCCGCGGCGGACTCAGTACAAGCGTAGCGCTCGGCGAATACCGGGAGCTTCGGCAGGCTCAGGTTCTGCGCCTGACCTTCAGCCACGCCCTATTTTTCATGCTTGGTCTGGCCGCCATCGTCTACATCTACCGGCGCGCCCGCCGGCAGGTCCTCCTTCAGTGGCGCACGGCAGAGATCCTGCGCGAGAGCGAAGAGCGCTTCCGCACCGTAGCGAACTACGCCCACGACTGGGAATACTGGGTGGGGCCGGAAGGCGAATGGAACTACATCTCGCCGTCCTGCGAGCGGATCACGGGATACTCGCCGGAGGAATTCCGCGCTACCCCCGGCCTGCTCAGCCGGATCACGCTGCCCAGGGACCGGGAGCGGTTGCAGCGTCACCTGGCCGAGGAGCGCGACTGCGACCGTCCCTTATCGCTGGACCTGCGCATAGTCACCCGCGATGGTGAAGAGCGCTGGCTCAACCACCGCTGCCGTCCTGTCCACGGTGATGACGGGAGCTTCATGGGACGCCGGGCCAGCATCCGGGACATCACGGCGCGGAAGATGGTCGAAGACGAGCTGCGTCAGCGACTGGCCTATTCAGGCGCCGTGAACAGGATTTCCGAGACGATCATCGTCGAGGAAGATGTGCAAACCATCCTGGACCGGATGGCGGAAACTGTGGGCCAGGCCGTTGACGCCGATCGCTGCCTGATCTACAAGTTGGACTTCGACCGGCTCAGCGCAAAAGGTCTTTGCGAATGGCGCCACGAGCGCCTGCCCGCGGAGTTCCCGCCCATGCGCGATTTCGATCTGAAGATGTTTCCCAAGGGAACCGAATTCCTGTCCAGCGGCTGGGAACGGCTGGAGAGTCACGCGGACGAAGTGCACGAGGTGCTCACCGCCGATGGCGCCGACCAGGTGTTTCACAAGCTGATGGGAATCCACAGCCTGCTCTGGATCCCCTTCTCGCGCCGCGGCAAGGACCTCTACATGCTGGTTTTCAACCAGGTACTGAGCCGCCGCACCTGGTCCGAACGCGATCTCCTGCTGGTGAACGAGGTTTCGCACCAGGTCAATCTCGCGCTGATGAAAATCCGCATGCTGGAAGAGCGTCGGAAGACCCAGGTGGCCCTGCAGTCCAGCGAGGAGAAGTACCGGGCGCTCTACGACCACAATCCCACCATGTACTTCACCGTGGAAGTCGAATCGACCATCCACTCGGTCAATTCCTTCGGTTCCGGTCTGCTGGGCTACCGGTCCGAAGAACTGGAAGGCCTGTCCCTGCTGGATCTCTGTCACCCCAACGACCGGCGACGGGCGGAGGACCTGATCAGACAGTGCCACCTGCACCCCGGAACCGTCCTGAGCTGCGAAATCCGCCTGCTGCGCAAGGACGGCGAATCCATCTGGGTCAGCAAGTCGGCGCGCGGGATTCCAGACCTCTACGACGTGCCGGTGATCCTGCTGGCCTGTGAAGACATCTCCGAGCGCAAGCGCGTTGAAGAGGACCGCCGCAACCTGCAGGCGCAGCTGGTCCAGTCGCAGAAGATGGAAGCGGTGGGAACCCTGGCCGGCGGTATCGCCCACGACTTCAACAACCTCTTGACCGTGATCAACGGCTACGCGGAAATCGCTCTGCACGAGACGGACCCGGAGCACCCCCTGCGCGCGCCGCTGACCATGATCGCCGGCAGCGGACAGCGGGCGGCGGACCTCACGCGTCAGCTCCTGGCATTCAGCCGGCGACAACTGATCAAGCCCCGGCTGCTCAACCCCAACCAGTTGATCGCCGACCTGCGCAAGATACTGCACCGGCTGATCGGTGAGGATATCAGCATCCTGACCGAGCCGGCCGAGAACATGCCCCTCATCAAGGCCGACCAGGGACAGTTCGAGCAGATCCTGATCAACCTGGTGGTGAACGGGCGCGACGCCATCAACGCCCAGCCGTACGGCGAGCGCTTCATCAGGATCCAGACCGGCAGCACCTACATCGACGCCGAATTCGCCAGGCGGCACCCGGACAGCCGCCAGGGCCTCCACGCCATGATCCGCGTCAGCGACAGCGGCCTGGGCATGGAATCCGGCCTGCTGGACAAGATCTTCGAGCCTTTCTTCACCACGAAGGAACTGGGCAAGGGCACGGGGCTGGGACTGGCCACCGTGTACGGCATCGTCCGGCAGAACGATGGATGTATCACCGTGCAGAGCGATCCCGGTCGCGGCAGCACTTTCACCGTCCTCTGGCCGGTCGCCGAGGAGGACTTGCCCGCCCTGCAGCACGAATCCGGCGGCGAGATACCCGAGGGAGGCAGCGACACGCTGCTGGTGGTGGAGGACGACGACGGGGTGCGGGGCTTCACGGTCGAGGCCTTGCGCAGCCTGGGTTACGCGGTTCACGAGGCGGCCAACGGCCTCGAGGCGGTGCAGTTGCTGGAAGAGGGAACGCTGAGGCCCGACCTCGTGCTCACCGATATCGTCATGCCGGTGATGAACGGCAAGGAACTGGTGGACCGGCTGGCGCAGATGAAGCCCGACTGCCGGATCCTCTACGCCACCGGGCACACGGACAACCAGATCGTCCGGAACTGCCTGATGCAGGAGGGCGTGGATTACATCCAGAAGCCCTATACGCTGCAGGAACTGGCGGGTAGAATTCGCGAGTCGCTGGATTGAGGCGTAATACACGGTTTGTGTATTACATATTCGCCATCTGTATCACGAGAAACCGTCTTATGCTTCCGCCGGGTACCCGCCGCTTTACACCCCCTGCAGCAGAATAATCAGCCCGGTGGTCAAGGCAATGCTGATCCGGCCCCAGGGCGTAGGTTTGGAGGATTTTACCGCGCTTGAATTCACGATTTCACTCCGGCTTTCCTGCGGACTCCTCCCGTGGACGCCCGGCCAGCAGGGCCAGTCCACCCAGCACGAAGGCTCCCGTCTGGGCAAGCGGCACCAGGGGCGCCGGGCGGGCCCGGTCGCGGATGATCAGCTCGGGATCCACGGTCTGACCGGGGATCCAGGAGCGTCCGATCTCCGGCGTCGACAGGTGCGCCACGAATCCGGACAGTCCGTAGGGGGCGCAGAAGAACAGCAGCACGGCGAAGAACCGGCAGTAGCGCCGGCCGGCCCACAGGCCGCCCAGCATGGCCGCAGCACCCGCGAGGCAGAGCGCCATGGCGAAGATGTGCGGTCCCTGGTAGAGGTCGGTCAGAGCGAGCTCCAGGACCAGGCCCACCAGCCCGAAGGCGGCAGAAACGATCACGATCTCTCGCAGGTTGCGGTTGATCCGGTTCTTCATGTATGCACCTCGTTCACGGCACCGCCGGCGTTCCCCGATATCAGGGGAACTGTTCCTGCAGGTGGGTAATTTCGGTAAGTCGCGGGCCTGATGACAGGCCCATGGGCATGAGTGCCGCGCCCCGGAATTACCCGGGGCGCGTTGAATGTTGGAGGTCGACTGGAATCACACCGGCGAATCGCACCAGCCACATGGGTCCATCCGAGCGTAATTCCGGCGGGGACCTCCAACTATTACAGCTATGACTTGACTACTCGTCCTCGGTGACGATCACTTTCACCCGTTTCTTGCAGCCGTCTTCATCCACTTCGCTGACCATGATCTGAGCGCCCTCGCCGCCTTCCAGTTCCTGGAAATAGAAATCCACGTCCTCGTCGAGTTCCAGCCCCATTCCCCAGTCCTCGGGCGGCTCCTTCAGCAGCACCTTGATGGTCTTCTTCGAGCGATCGCGCATGATGACCACTTCCACTTCATCGCCGTCCTGCTTGTCCTTGAGAATCGGACGGATATCGCCCGTGCATTCCACTTTTCCACCGGCGATCTTGACGATCACGTCGCCCGCTTTGAGATCGGCCGCTTCCGCGGGGGAATCCTCGGCGATGCCCGTGATCAGGCTGCCCTTGCCGTCCTTGACGCCGAAGTAGTCGCCGAGCTGCTCGCCCACGTCATCGATGTAGATTCCGAGATAGACGGGTGGAGCTTCGATCTTCAAGTGCTTCAGCGCTTCAAGTCCCTTCAGTCCTTCCAGGCCCTTGAGACCCTCGAGTCCCTCAAGGCCTGGCATCCAGTTCATCACGTGATGCTCGGATTCTTCCACCCGCTCGCCCAGGACCACGTCCATGCTGCGCTCTTTCCTGTCGCGCATGTAAACGATGGGAACCTTGTCCTCGGGCTTGTGCCGTTTCAGCACTCTCTGCAGCCGATCGACGCTGAAGATCTTCTTGCCGTCCACCACCATCAGGATGTCGCCCGACAGCAGACCGGCCTGTTCGGCCGCGCCGCCTTCCACCAGGTCCTCGATCAGCACGCCGGCTTCCTCGAAGTCCAGTGCTTCCCGCATGGCGTCGTTCAATTCCTCCAGGTAGACGCCGAGGAAGGCGCGTTTCTCCTTACTCGGGCATTCCCCTGCCGAAAGCGAAAGCGGCAGAACGAGTGCCAGGCACAAGACCGCCGCCAGCCAGGTCGTTCTGACGCGCAAAGCACTTCCGTATGTCATGATGATTCCTCCGATTGGCGATTAGGATATTCGGATGAGCCGGGAGCAGCGGACCGCTCCACAGGCGGATCGATTCACAGGTTTGAACACGAGCGCCCTGAATAAGTTTCAGCTGATCGAAAAACCGCCGGAAAAACCGGCGGTTGTTGCTTCGACGGACTCGAGTCGCCGATGCGCTCGCGCAACGGACGGCGCTCTCGCGGCTCGTCAATCGAGTATGGGTGGATCGACAACCCGGGTCGGCTATTTTCCCTCACCTTCGGTCAGGGTGATCAGCGAGATCATGGCCCCCGCCGGATCGTTGATCACGATGAATCGGCCCACGCCCGGCACATCCGTGGGCGGCACGCAGATCGACCCGCCCAGCTCTTTCACGCGCTCCAGGTCCCGGTCCACGTCTTCCACGGCGATGTAGGCCATCCAGTGGGGAGGAACGTCGCCCCACTCGGCCTCGATCTTCATCATGCCGCCCTGCTCGGCGTCGCCCACGGCCCACATGGTGTAGGTTCCGTGCTCGCCCATGTCCATGGACTTGGTCTGCCAACCGAAGAGCTTGGTATAGAATCCCTGGGCAGCGTCGAGGTCCTTGACCATGGCCTCGCACCAGCAGAAGGAACCGGCCAGCGCCGTGTCCGGCTTGCTGTCGTCCTTGAGGCTGATCATGGCCAGGTACGCGCCCTGGGAATCACTGAAGACCGCGAAGCGCCCCACGTCGGGAAAATCCGTCGGCGGCACCAGCAGCTCGCCGCCCAGGTCCTTCACTCGCGCGGCGTGGGCGTCGACGTCCTCCACGGTGATATAGGGCAGCCAGAAGCTGTGATCCCCGCGCCCGGGCTTGAGTGCCTCCATTCCGCCGATTCCGGCTTCTCCCTGCATCCAGACGGTGTAACTGCCCTCCGGCCCCATGTCCATTTTGTTGGTCGTCCACCCGAGCAGCCTGGTGTAGAACGCTTCGCAGGCGGCGGTATCCTTGCTGTGCAGCTCGTACCAGCAGAAACTGCCGGGGATGAATCGTTTCTCAGCCATCGAATCCTCCTGCTCTATTGTTCATTGTGGTCGCCTCTAGCTGAATCAAGATAAGCGGGGGGTGGGACGGAATCCGGCGCAGCTCCGGCCGCTAGACCTTATGGAGTGACCGGCCTCCAGTCCGTAAACTCGCGTGCTATCAG
>CAZMSD010000061.1:0-5914 GCA_964568855.1 uncultured Bacteroidaceae bacterium
CAGCAAGCTGCTGCTGGCGGGACTGATGCTGCTGGGCCGGCTCGAGATCTACACGGTCCTGGTGGTCTTCAGCCGCCATTTCTGGAAGAAGTAACACGAAGGACGCGAGGCGCGTGATTCAATCCTCGAAGCCCGTCGGTCTGCTGGAGCACCTCACCGGCCACTTGCGGAGCAAGCTGGTGATGCTGCTGCTGGCGGGGCTCTGCTGGTTCTTCGTGCGCACCGACCGGCAGATGGAGGTGGATTTCGTCTTTCCGCTGAGGGTGGACCTGGACGCGCTTCCCGGCCTGGTCCTGCTCGAGAAGCCCCCCGTCGAGGTGCACGTGCGCCTGCGCGGCCGCGGGCGTTCCCTGCTGGCCTTCGCGCTCTTCGGCGAGGGGGACTACGTGCTGCGTCCCGAAGCGGAGGGCAGCGAAACCCACGGCGTCAGCACGAAAAACCTGCGGCTCACGCGCAGCAAGGAACTCTCCGTGCAGTCGATCTTTCCCGCCGTGATACATTTTCGCCTGGATTTCCTGGGAACGCGGCAACTGCCCGTCGACTTCACGGGCGTCCTCGAGCCGGCTGAGGGCTACCTGCTCACGGGTGGCCCGGAACTGCTGCCGGCGGAAGTGGTCGTCTCGGGAGCGCAGAGCGTGCTGGACACCCTGGAGAGTGTGCCCACGGAGCCGCTCGATCTCAGGGAAAGCAAGCGCGACCTGGACGAGGAGGTGGAGCTGGTCCTGCCCTGGCCCACCCTGCTGCTGGCCCGCTCCACCGTGAGACTCAGCGCCCAGCTCGAGAGAATCGGCGAGCGCCGGTTCACGGGCATTCCCCTGGAAGTCCACAACCTGTCCGACACCCTGCTGGTGACGCCCGACAGTTTCGGGCTCACCGTGCTGGGCGGCGAACGCCAGCTGGAGGCCCTGCGCCCGGGAGATATCCGCGCCCGGCTGGACCTGACCCGCTTTCCGCCGGGGGTGCCGAAGCTGCCCTGCCAAGTGATGATCCCGCCGGGCTTCGACTGGCGCGACCCTGAACCGGCCCTCTTCGACATCCGACCCGCCCGGTTGCTGCTCGACAGCCTGGTGGCCGACAGCCTGCTGGTGGACTCGCTGAGCGTGGACAGCCTGCGCTTCGAGGATCTCCGCGGCGACCGGCCCTGGCTGAGGTTTCCGTGAAGATCCTGGGCATCGAGAGTTCCTGCGATGAAACCGCCGCCGCGCTGATCGACGGCCCGCGCGTCCTCTCCAACGTGGTCTCTTCCCAGGAAGTGCATGGAACCTGGGGCGGCGTGGTGCCCGAGCTGGCCTCGCGCGAGCACCTCCGCGTCCTCCATCCGGTGGTGCAGGAAGCCCTGCGGCGCGGCGGAGCACGAATCGGGGAACTCGACGGCATCGCCGCCACCCGGGGACCGGGCCTGCTGGGCAGCCTGCTGGTGGGCTTCCACTTCGCCAAGGGCCTGGCGCTTGCCCGCGGCCTGCCCTTCCTCGGCGTGAATCACATGGAAGGACACATCTTCGCCAACTTCAGCGACGACGAAGCCCCGCCGCTGCCCACCCTGGTGCTGGTGGTTTCCGGGGGGCACAGCCAGCTGGTCCTGATGGAAGAGCCGCGCCGCTACCGCATCGTGGGCGAAACCCTCGACGACGCCGCGGGCGAAGCCTTCGACAAGGTGGCCCAGCTCCTTGGACTGGGATATCCCGGAGGACCGGCGATCAGCAGGGAGGCGGCCGGCGGCGATCCCGGCTTCGTGCGCTTTCCACGCGCCCTGAAGGGCCGGGAGGGCTTCGATTTCAGCTTCAGCGGGCTCAAGACCGCCGTTCTGCATCACCTGCGGGCGCAGGACGAGGAATACCGCCGGCATAACCTGGCTTCGCTCTGCGCCAGCTTCCAGGAAGCGGTGGTGGAGGTCCTGGCGGAGCAGGCCCTGCGGGCGGCGGAACGCTTCGGCGCGCGCTGCCTGGTGCTGGCCGGGGGAGTAGCGGCCAACGGGCGACTCAGGGAAAAACTCGCGGCGGACTGCGCCGGGCGGGAGCTGCCCCTGAGGCTTCCCGAACTGGAACTCTGCACCGACAACGCGGTGATGATCGCCCGGGCGGCCCACGGGAGGCTGCTGCGGGGCGAGCGCAGCGAGCTGATGCTGGACGCCACTCCGCGCCTGCGGCTCGATGAAGGCTGACCCGATCACGATGGATAGGACAACGGCGACACGGCATGAACTTCCTTGACCCCATCACCGATCCGCAGCTGGACTTCGGCTTCTGGTGGCCCCTGGTCCTGGTTCCCTTCGCCTGCTGGTTCGCCTATCGAAGCTACCGCGCGAGCCGGCCCGCTCCCCGCCCCGGCATCCTGCGCCTGCTGCTGGGCCTGCGCTGCCTGTCCTGGGTGATCCTCCTGCTGCTGCTGGCCAGACCGGTGCTGCGCTGGATCGAACGCGAGGAACAGGCGGCCCAGCTGGCCGTGTTGCTGGACCGCAGCGCCAGCATTCCCTTCCTGGAAGGCCGGACACGGCACGGGGACTGGCTCGAGGAACTGGGCCGGAATCTGCCCGGCGTCACGCTGCGCGTCTTCAGTTTCGCGGATTCGCTCGAGGAGTTACGCCGGGACGAACTGGATTCGCTGGACTGCGGGGGCCGGGCCAGCGATCCGGAGGCCGCCCTGGCGGAGCTCGAGCGGCGCACGGCCGCCGAAAACCTGGCGGGCGTCCTGCTGGTCTCCGACGGCAACCTGACCCGGGGGGCCTGGCCGGTGGAGCGGGCGCGTCGGGGACGGGCCAGGCTGTGGACCGCCGGCACGGGACGCCGCGAAGCGCCGCGCGACCTCGTGCTGCAGCTCGCGGAGTGCAACCGCGAAGTCCGCAGCGCTGTGGAGCAGCCGGTCTACGTGGAAATCAGCTCCACGGGACTCACCGGCCGGCGGGCCGAGTTGATCCTGCGGGCGGACGGACGCGAACGGGATCGCCGGGAAATACTCCTGGGAGCCGAGGGCCTGCGGGTTCCGGCGACCTTGCACTGGACGCCGGAGCTTCCGGGCACCCGGGTGGTGGAGCTGGAGGCGCGGCTGATTCCCGGGCGGGGCGAGCCGGGCGAGTCCGTGGAAACCAGCCTGGAGAACAACCGCCGCAGCCTGCACGTGGAGGTGCTCGAGCGCGATCGCAAGGTGGCCGTGCTCGCCGGGTCGCCGTCGCCCGACCTGGCCTTCCTGCTGAGGATTCTCGAGGCGGAGGAGGGCTTCGAGCTGATCCGCTCCTTTCCGGATCAGGACAGCGGCATTCCGGTGTCGAGCGCCTTCGCCGAGGCCGAACTGCTGGTGCTCTGCGGCTGGCCCACCTCCCGCAGCGCCCGATCAGCGAAAGACGAACTCAGGAGCTGTCTGCGCCGGGTCTCCCTGCTCGTTCTGGACCTGCCCGGACTGGATCTTGCGCCACTCGGCGGGCGGCTCTCCCTGGCCGGCGGGGCCGCGGCCCAGCTGCCGCCCGGGATCGAAGCAGGCGTGCGGGCGCGGGCCCTGCACCCGGTGCTGGGTCAGGAGGACCGCCTGGCCCTGCTCCAGGCGGTCTGGTCCGAGATGCCGCCCCTGCGCTTTCTGCGTCCTGGATTGACCGTCCCGCCGGTTTGCCGGGTGCTGCTGGCCGCCGACGCCCGGCCCCAGAGTCCGCCAGCCCTGTGCATCGAGGAGCGCGGCGGCCTGCGGGCGGCCTACCTGGGAGCGGAGGGCATCTGGCGCTGGGAACTGGGCAGCCAGCTCAGCCTGGGCGAGAACCGGCGGGCGACGGAATGCCTGGGCACCCTGCTGCGCTGGCTGGCTGGCGGCCGGGAAAGGAAACTCTTCCAGGTGCGTCCCGAGGAAGAAGTGCTGCCCCGTGGAGCGCCGCTGGTGTTTCACGCGGAGCTGCTCGACGAGGACGGCAGTCCGCGGGACGGCGCGCTGGTGGAAGTGGAGTTGCTGGCGGAGAACGGCACGGGGAGGACGATCCTGCTCTCGGGCCGCGGAGCGGGACGCTACCGCGGCAGGGGCGCGGCGACGGAAACCGGCACCCTGCGCTGGAGCGCCTCAGCCGCCAGCGGGGAGCGCGAGATCCTGGCCGACAGCGGGCTGGTGACGGTGGAGAGCTACAACCCCGAGTTCCTGGACCTTCGCCGCAACGGCGACCTGCTGGAACAGCTGGCGCAGGCGGGCGGCGGCTCCGCCCTCGACCTGGACGACCACGAGGATCGCGCCGCAATCGCCGGAGGTCGCGCCTTCGCCGCGCTGGACGCGCGTCCGCTGATACGCGAGGCGCGGCGCGAGCTGGAACTCTGGGGCAGCGGGATCCTGCTGACGGCGCTGATTCTCCTGTTCAGCGCCGAATGGCTGCTCCGCCGCCTGCAGGGCATGCTCTGAGGAATGCCGGAGGCCGGGGCGTCGATCGCCTCTCCGTGATACGATTTTGACCGCAGACAAACTGCAGGCCCGGCGAGGAGGTCGAGCATGTCCGTGGAGATCGAGCGTAAGTTTCTTGTCCGCGGCGACGAATGGCGAAGTGCGGCCGAGGGGCGCGTTTTCCGCCAGGGCTACCTGTCCACGGACAGGGAGCGGACCGTCAGGGTCCGCACCGTGGGCCAGCGGGGCTGTCTCGCGGTAAAGGGTCCGACCGCGGGTGTGTCGCGCCCGGAGTACGAGTACGAGATTCCCTACGCAGAGGCGCAGGAAATGCTGGACCGCCTGTGCCTGACGCCGCTGATCGAGAAGACCCGCTACCGCATTCCCCGGGCCGGCCTGGTCTGGGAAGTGGACGAGTTCCACGGCGCCAACCAAGGACTGGTGCTGGCCGAGGTGGAACTGGAAGCGGAGGACCAGCCCTTCGACGCCCCTTCCTGGATCGGCGAAGAGGTCTCCGGCGATCCGAAGTACCAAAACGCCAACCTCGTCGCCCATCCGTTCAAATCCTGGTGAGCCGCAGCCGATCAAGGAGGCGGGAAATTGTACCCCATCTTCAGTATTCTTGAGGAAACGCCGAGCGACGGATCCGTGGTTTCCGCCGGCCTCAGGCGTCAACGGGAGCGCTTCTGAGAATTCAGCAACCGTCCGTTGCAGCGCCGCTGAAGCGGGCCGCCATTCGTGCTAGATCCTGGAAAGCGATGCAGAGCTCCGAGCTTCCATCCACATTCGATCCGGATACGCCGGCCGGCAGACGGCACTCGATCATCCTCCTTCCGGCGGTCCTGCTGCTGCTCTGCCTGCTGCAAAAGGCGCTGGCGGCCGGGTCGCTCGAGGATCCCGCAGCGCGCCTGGTGAAACCCGAGCTCTACACCGAGGGCATCGCCTCGGGGGACAAGCAGGTCCAGGTGGCGGAGAGCTGGCTCGAATCGCCGCTGCAGGCCAGGATCCTGGATGCCCGGGGCGAACCCCTGCCCGGACGCGCCGTCCACTTCCGCGTCGCCTCCACGCCCTCGAAGGCCCAGGGCGCCGAGCTGGAGCGGGAACGGGTGCTCAGCGACGAGCGGGGCATCGCCCGCACGCGGGTCCGGCTGGGCGACCGGGCGGGCGAGTACGTCTTCTCGGCGCGCGTTCCGGGGAGCGAGATCGATCAGGGCCAGCTCTTCTTCAAGGCCACCGCCCGCCACGCAGACTGGGTCTTCCTGCTGGCGATGGGCCTGGTGGGCGGCCTGGCGCTGTTCCTCTTCGGCATGGAGATGATGAGCGAGGGCATGAAGAAGGCGGCCGGCAACCGCATGCGCAGCATCCTGGGCAAGCTTACGGGCCACCGCATCGTGGGTCTCATGGTGGGCGCCTTCGTCACCATGGTGATCCAGAGTTCCAGCGCCACCACCGTGATGCTGGTCAGCTTCGTCCAGGCCCAGCTGATGACCTTCGTCCAGTCCCTGGGCGTGGTCCTGGGGGCGGACATCGGCACCACCATCACCGCCCAGCTGATCGCCTTCAAGCTGAC
>CAZMSD010000062.1:0-4751 GCA_964568855.1 uncultured Bacteroidaceae bacterium
CACGGACTCAGGCGCTCGACGCGGCATGAGCGCTTTTTTCAGGGTCGACTAAATACGAAGCTCTGCTCATCCACTTCGGGGCGGAACTGCCCCTCCTCCACGCATATCCGCACCGCCCGTTCGAATGTCTCGTAGAGCAGCCGCTGCAGACGGACCAGGGAGTCGTGGATCTCACCCGGGCGGTCGTCGTACTCGAAGGCGCTGGACATGATCAGGCAGCCGCCGGGCAGAAACTCGGCGCTCTCCCAGGCCAGCCAGCCTTCGAACAGGGCTTCGATGCGCCGGATTCCCCGTGGCTTCTTCAGCGCGGGTTCGAAGACAAGCTCGACCCAGCGTTCCGCCGTCTTGTCCACTACCATCTTCTGGAGGTTTTCCTTGGACTGGAAGTGCGCGAACAAACCGCTCTTCGATAATCCAAGGCTGCGGGCGAGGTTGCCGATGGTCAGACCCTCCAGGCCCAGAATACTGGCCATCCGGATGGCCTGGTCCAGAATCTGCTCGCGGGTACGCAGTCCTTTCATGAACTGAGTGTAAGAAGTTCTCTTCAGACTTGACTAATTGTACGACCGTTCGGTCTTGTATTCACTCACCTCGGATCCGATGCATCGTCCGATCATTTACCGGCAAACGCGGGAGAGCTGTTATGGAACTTCACCGATCTTTTCCCCGGGCCGCATGCACACTTTTCGTACTGCTTGGATCCATCCTCCTGTTCAGCTGCACCAACACATTCAGCTTTCAGAAAGAACTGCACAGCCTGAAGCACCTGGAACAGCTTGTTTCGGACAGCCTGGAAGCCGGCAAGACCGATTTCCCCTTTCTCATGGTGCATATGCAAAGCGGCAACATCTACGCATTCAATGAGTGGACCGTTGACAGCCTTGAATCAAGACTCGAAGGTTTTGGATTATGGATGAATCCGTATCGAGACAAGTTGAGACCCTACGCCCGCTATCCGCTGGGGCTGCCGGAGGGAATCGACAGAAGCCGGATCCGCATGAAGCGTGTAACACAAAAAAGCGAGGACGAGAACTATGAATGGTATCCGTAGTGACTGCGTCGCGGTGATCGTGGCGTTTCTGCTCATCGGCACTGCGGCGCTGGGCGCGGACACGAAAGCCGGCAAGGCGCCCAAGGTCAACAATGACGGTCCGCGCGTGGGAGTAATGAGTATCACCGGCCCCTCCGCCGGCACCCTGCGGGAGCGCGGCATCGCGCCGGTGATCAGCCTGTTCGGCTGGCAGAGCGAAACGGAATTCCATACCGCATCAGGCCTGCGAGGAAACAGTTCGCTGATTCTGCTGGTGGCCGGACTGGATCAGGGCGTGGCTATTCCCAGTGCAAGCTGGCTGGTGGGGCTGCGCCGGGCGAACGGATGGGAGTTCGGCATCGGACCCAACGCCTCCCTCGCCGGACTGGGACTCGTGCTGGCCTACGGCAAAACAAGAGCCTTCGGCGAATTGAAGATACCGCTGGATTTCGCGGTCACTCTCGCGGATCGCGGGCTGCGCTTAAGCCTGCTCAGCGGTTTCAACACACGTTCTTGATTGTGCGCCTCAGCTTCTGTGACACACATCGCCCGGCGGTTCGCTTCTAGTGGACCGCCGGGTTTGATTCTCTTTCATCCCCGCCTATGTCCGGGCTGGCCCAGAAATAGATCGTGGGCAAGACCAGCAGCGTCAGCGCGGTCGCCGTCAGCAGCCCCCCCACCACCACGACGGCCAGCGGGCGCTGGATCTCGGCGCCGCTGCCCGTGGCGTAAAGCATGGGCAACAGGCCCAGCACGGTGGTCGCAGCCGTCATCAACAGCGCCCTGAAACGCAGGGAGCAGCCCTTCAGCACCGCCTCGCGCAAGGATACGCCGCTACGCCTGAGCTGGTTGATGAAGGTCACCAGCACCGTGCCGTTCTGCACGGCCGTGCCGAAGAGGGCGATGAAGCCCACGGTTGAGGGCACGTTGAAGTTGATGCCGAAGACCAGCATCGCCGCCAGTCCGCCCACCAGGGCGAAGGGAAGATTGACCAGGATCAGCCCGGCCGACTTCAGCGAACCCAGGGCCGAGACCAGCATCAGGAAAATCAGCAGGATCGACAACGGAACGACCACCGACAGGCGGCGCATCGCCCGCTGCTGGTTTTCGAAAGTTCCGCCGTATTCGATCCAGTAGCCGGGGGGAAGCTCCGCCGCGAGTCCGGCCATTCGATCCCTGGCCTCGGCCACGAAGCCGCCCAGGTCGCGACTGCGGACGTTAGCCTCGACCACGACCCGTCGCATGTTGTTCTCCCGGCTGATCTGCGCCGGTCCCTCGAGGCGCCGTATCGAAGCCACCTGCCCCAGAGGCACCTTGGGACCGGCCGGCGTGGCGATGAGGATCTTCTCGATCGCTGCCTCGCTGTTCCGCGCACTCTCCACGAAGCGCACCAGTACCCCGAACTTCATCTGTCCCTCGATCATCTCGGTCGCTACCGTACCGCCGACGGCCGTTTCGACGACCTCGTTTAAATCCGCAAGATTGAGCTGGTAGCGAGCCATCGCGCGCCGGTCGGGAACGATTTCCAGCGTGCTGAAGCCGGCGACCTGCTCGATGCTCACGTCCTCGGCCCCCTCGATTCCGCGCACGATCCCGCCCGCGCGATCGGCGTACTGCTTCAGCAGGTCGATGTCGTAGCCGAAGATCTTGACCGCCACATCGCTCTTGATTCCCGAGATGAGTTCGTTGACCCGCAGCGCAATCGGCTGGCTGAAGGCCATGCGGATTCCCGGAATCTCATCCAGGCACTCCTGGATCGCGGCAACCAGTTCGGCCTTGTTGCGTCCCGTGCGCCACTCCGATTTCGGTTTGAGCATGATCAGCAGGTCCGATTGCTCGGGACCCATCGGGTCCTCGGAGACCTCGGCCCGGCCGGTCTTGGAGACGACCGTGGCGACTTCGGGAAAGCTCAGGATCTCCTGTTCCATGTACGTTGTGCCCGCCACCGAGCCGTCGAGTCCCGCGTTGGGCAGCCGCACGACGTTGATCGCGATCGCCCCCTCGTCGAGCTGGGGCAGGAATTCCGAGCCCAGGGTGGTGGCCATGATCAGCGTGATCACCAAGACGCAGCCCGAAATGCCGACGGTCAGCCAGCGGCGGTCCAGCGCCCGCTCGAGCAGGACCAGGTACTTCCGTCGAATCCAGCCCAGGATCCGCGGCTCCCCCAGTCCCTTGCCGCCGCGCAGCACATAGCTCAGGGCCACCGGGACAGCGGTCAGCGCGACCGTCAGGGCCCCCAGCATGGCGAAGACCATCGTCAGGGTCAGCGGCTTGAACAGCTTTCCCTCCATCCCCTCCAGGGTGAACAGCGGGATGAAGACGAGCACGATGATCAGGATCGAGAAGACCACCGGCCGGGTCACTTCCTGGACGGCCTCGATGTAGACGCCGATTCCGGGCTTTCCTTCGCTGTCCTGCAGGCGCCTGATGATGTTTTCCGTGACCACGATCGAACCGTCCACCACCATGCCGATGGCGATGGCCAGCCCCCCTAGACTCATCAGGTTGGCGGTCACCGAGGCGGCGTCCATGAACAGGAAGACGATCAGCGCGGTCAAGGGCAGGCTGAGGGCCGAAACCAGGGCCGCCCGCATCGTGCCCAGGACCAGGAAGAGGACCAGGATCACGAAGACTCCGCCCTGCATCAAAGCTCCCGAGACCGTGCGTATCACGTCGTCCACCAGGTCGGTGCGGTCGTAGAAGACGTCGATGCCGACGCCCTCCGGCAGCGATGCCACGATCCCCGGCAGCGCTTCCTTGACGCCTTGGGCGACTTCCTTAGAATTCTCGTCCTTGAGCATGATCACCGTTCCCGCCGCCGCTTCCCCCTTGCCGTCGCGTGATACGGCTCCCCGGCGCGTCATGTGACCCTCGACCACATCGGCCACGTCGGAGACGAAGACGGGAGTGCCGTCCTGGGAGTGCAGAACGATGTCGCGCACATCCTGCTTGTCGCCGAAGAGTCCCACGCTGCGGATGTTCTCCTGCTCCCATTCCTTGACGATGAAGCCGCCGCCGGTGTTGGCGTTGTTGGCGGCCACCGCCTCGACCACTTCCCGGAGGGTCAGGTCGTAGGCGAGCAGCTTGTCCGGATCGATGAGCACCTGGACCTGCCTGACCAGGCCGCCGAAGCTGTTGATCTCGTTCACGCCGGGAACCGCCCTCAGGCGCGGGGCCACCATCCAGTCCTGGATGGTCCGCAGCTCGGTGAGATCGTGCCGGTCGCTCTCGAGCGTGTACTGGTAGATCTCGCCCAGACCGGTGCTGATCGGTCCCATCTCCGGTTCGACCCCCGGGGGAAGCTGCTCGCGGGCCAGCTGCAGCCGCTCGAAAACGAGCTGTCGCGCGAAATAAGTGTCCACGTGATCCTCGAAGACGATCACCACCTGCGAGAGCGCGGTTTTCGACAGCGAGCGCACGTGGCGCACGTGGGGCAACCCGCCCATCACGGACTCGATCGGGAAACTGACCTGCTGCTCGACGTCCAGCGGTCCCAGGCCCTCGGCCTCGGTCAGGATCATCACCTGCTGGTTGGAGACGTCCGGGAAGGCGTCGATCGGCAGGCGGTTCCAGGCGAACACTCCCAGGATCAGGCCCAGGGCCGTTCCCACGAGCACGGTTCCGCGATGCCTGAGTATGATTTCGACTAAACGGTGCATTGAGATCTCCTAGGAGTCTGTCGGACTTAGGCCAAGAGCCGTCGATTTATGAGATTGAGTCC